>CALWHF010000006.1 GCA_944380305.1 uncultured Christensenellaceae bacterium | reverse complement strand
GGTGAATTATACTTTCAAGTGCAACACCCAAACAAAAAAAGAGTTCATATGAATCTGTTGTATAATTAAATTGCAACAAAAAAACACAACAGGAGAAATCATATGAACTATAATCATCTTACCATAGAAGAACGCTGTTGTATACGAAAATATTACAACGAAGGAAAAAGTTTCAGAGAAATTGCAATATTAATTGGCAGAAACGTAAGCACAATATCCAGAGAGATATGGCGAAACAAATCATTTATGAACTGTAAACCTGCATATTATCCACAAACGGCACAACGGAAATATTCGCTCAGGCGTAAGTTTTGCCATAGAGGTATGTTCTGGAACAGAGAGATTCTGGATTACATAGAGGACAAGCTGAAATGCGAGGTTTACTTTGCAGATCCGTATTGTGCGTGGCAAAAAGGAACAAATGAAAACAGCAACGGCTTACTGAGAGAGTTTTATCCGAAAGGGCGCAATCTCTCCCATGTGGGAGAGAAAACCCTGAAAAAGAATCTGGCGTTGATTAACCCAGACCTAAAAAAGTACTCGGTTACAAAGCACCAGCAGATTTGTTTGAACATGAATTGCAAAAAGTGTTGCACTTGAAAGTATAATTCACCTTATCGTTACCTCAGACACGAGAACGTTAACGATGTGAATCTTCGTGGTGCTCTGCACACTTTGCCAATAGGCGAAGTTATTCATACGAAACCCGCAGTATAAAACTACGTTTGCAAATTTTATCTTTGAATTAGTTGTTGGATCATGCATTTAATCCTTTTCAGATTCAATGTTAGTCCTAAACCGAATTATCTCCTTACGACATTGAAAAGGAACTCTCGACGGAATCGAGACTGCCCGACTCGCCCGCTTTTGCGGTGTTGGTCGGAGTGGACCCTGCGGGAAAATAATCGGGAGATGCCCAGCCACCCGTGAATGCGATTGCTCTGCGCCAACCGCCGGTGCCGCCCGAGCCGACTGCTCCGCGTTCGCCTCCCGCCGCAGCCACGTTGTGCCCCGATACGTTATAACTTGCTCCCGGGCTGCCGCCGTTGCCGCCGTTGCCCGCATTTCCGCCGTTGCCGCCGCGATAGCCGTAATCGTTTACCCAGCTGATCACCCATTGATTTACCGAAAGAGTCGCTCCGGCACCTCCGTCGCCACCGTTACCGCCGCGACCTCCCGCGCCGCCGTTGCCGCCGTATACCACGGCATCCGTTCCGTCAAGCCATGCTGTATCGAAACCCGCGCTGCCGCCGTTGCCGCCGTTACCGCCGCTACCGCCGCTGCCTCCGGCAGTAGAATTTCTGCTTTCGGCAATTCCGTTGGCACCTTTACCTCCATCGCCGCCGTTACCGCCGATGCCCCCGTTGCCGCCGTATACCGTAAGCCTTTTAACATCGAGAGTCGTCAATCCTTCGGCTCCGTCTCCTCCGCTGCCGCCGTTGCCACCGACACCGCCGTTACCGCCGGAATTTCCCGACGTACCCTGTATACCCTGCGCGCCTTGCGCACCGTTTCCGCCGTTACCGCCGCACAACACGAGATCGACGTACTCGTCGGCATTAAGGACCTTTACCTCTACTGCGGCTGCTCCCTTTATCCCGATGCCGTCGTTTACCGAAAGCGTGCCAGCTCCGCCCGTACCGCCTCGCAGAGTGAGTCTGCATTCCGCGTCTCCGTTCTCTCCGAAAACCGAAACTTCTTCGGCATATAATCCCGATCCGCCCTCTTCGCCTACGTTTCCGTCGCCGCCGCAAAACGATGCAACCGCGCCAGAGGCGACGTGAATTTCTATTTTATCGGCAGATACCGCAGGTTTACCCGACTCGACGACTGCTCCGAGCACGCACAATTCACATTCGCCGTAAAGCCTGAGAACCACGTTCGTCGCCGCAGACATATCGAGAATGGTCTCGTTGTCGCAAAGATACAGATCTTTCAAAAACAGGTCGAATGTTTCGCATTTTTCCGCAATTACGGAAAATCCGAATACGACCTCGTCGCCCTTGCCGCATATCCCGTATTTTACGCCTTTTTTCAAAACGATCGTCTTCCCGTCGAACGTTTCTTCTGCATCCGACAAATCGAACAACACGGTATCGAAAGATGGGAAAATTTCGGCAACTGCATCGAGATCCGTAGCTCTCAGATCGTTATTTATATAGGTCGTGACTTTTTCGAGATCGCTCCTCAGATAACTGCCGTCACCGAGCAAAGTCGCGTTCCCGCTTTCTTCGAAATATCTTTCAGCCGAGCGGAGCATGTTTTCGTCCTCGAACGAAGTGGTAAGTTCGTATATCTCGACGTCGGTCTGTGTTTCTTCTCTCCTGGATACCGTCAGGCGGAACGCTCCGACTCCCGCGACCGTCATGTTTCCGTTTTTATCCAGAACGACTATTTCGAACGGGTCGGTATCCGAAACAACGAGACCGTTATCTCCGTTTTTAGTCAATACTTCGACAGAGAACGAGACGTGCGAGAACATCTGCTCGTCGGGATCGAAAGAAAGCGCGTATGTTTTTCCCGCATACAATTCAACATTGTTCAGTTCTTTTCCTCCGACGTAAAGTTTTCCTTCGGTCTTGCCGTCCCCGCCGTGAACTATCACGTTGTGATTCACGACGCCGTCTTCGTAAACGCACGACAAATAAGTCACGCCTTCGGAGATCGCGACTATCGCGCTGTCTTTTATTCTCGCAACGGATTCGTCGGCGATTCTGCACTCGACGTAATCGGTTCTCACTCCTCTGTCGCTGAGGTATACGTTCTCGTCGGAATCCAGATATAGGTCTATCTGAACTCCCGACGAATAGCTGACACTTTCCTCGCCGTCAGCCATCACGGCTTCTTCTGAAAATCCGATGCAGGTCACTTCGTCTGCATTTGCAGATAAAGTTCCCCGCCACGCGCACAGGATCGCCGCGAACATGACCAGAATAATCACAAACGCCTTTTTCATAACATCACCAGTTTATCGTAATATGATACACATCGGTCAGCTCAACGATACCGTTCTGCGACTTAAGGCTGTAAACCACCTTGAATTCGCATTGCTTGCCGACGTATTTTTGTTGTTTTTCAATAATCAAATTCGCTATCTGATTGCTGCCGAGCAACTCAAGCAGATCATTCTTTCCGACGAACGTATAATTGACGGCGTCCGCTTCCTTATATGAAAACACCAGCTCGAATGATTCTATTTCGCTGTCTTTATAATAGTACTTTCCGTTCAGACACTCGAGCAGCGTATCGAGGTAAACGATCCCTTCGCTGCCCAGCTTTACGGTCTCTCCTTCCGACACGAAAGCCGACGATCCGTCTCCTGTCCTGAGCTGATAAAAATAATCTCTTCCGTCTTCAGCCTCGTCTGGCAACAATACGCCCGAGTTCGCATTTTCAACTTTGACATAGAAGAAATCGTAGACGTCTTCGAAAAATCCGTACGGATATGCTCTCGCGACATCGGCTGCAGCGTCTTCGGCGTTGTAATAAAGCGGATAGTAATTGTCTGCCACCCACGAGACCGCAAAGCGCAACGATACGAGATATTCTCCGTTGTCGAAAAAGCATCTCCCTTCGTCTGTCAGCGCGAAAGTGCCCGCATCGAGAATTTCTTGCCATTCTTCCGCGCTGTCTACGGCATACAGGGTTTCATATCCCGTCGTCGTCTTTTTTGCTATTTCGAGAACAGAAGAAGAAAAATCCACGACTTCGTAAACCTTTCCGAAATCGTTGCCCGCGTCCGTTTCGGCAACCGCTCTTAAAAGCGCGTCTTCTGAGAAATTATTCAGATAATCGCCTTCGGTAACGGCTACGGTATTGTCTGCGCTTATCATCGGCAGATCGAATTCAAAAACGGGTCTGAACCCCGAAACGACGGAAAACGTCTTGCCGTCCTCGGTTTCGAGCGGCTCGAAACTTTCAACGGTATGCGAGTAAAATCCGAGCAACGACATCCCGAACTGCAACGTCTGCTGCTTGCCCGCGGAATTGTAATAGGTGCGGGAAACGTTTTTCTTCCCGCGGTACTGCGTGTCGATCGTGCGGGAATATGACGGCTCGGCGTTGCCGAAATAATAATTGAGCATCGTGTCGTCGGCATCGTATTCTGTCACGGGAAGTCTCGGAACAAGTACTTCTCCGCATACCGTGCATACACAAGGGGCCTCGGTCGTTGCCGCCAGTCCCGGTTTGTGTCCCGTCGCGTTAAGTACCTCTGTTTTCTCGTCGTTGCAATATTTGCACACATAAGTACGGTACCCCGAAACGGTACACGTCGGAGACTGCCAATCCGTGAGAACATAAGAATGTTCGCATACCTCAGCAACCTCTTTGTCGCATCCGCTCAGACAAACCGTGAAAAACGCGGCAATCAAAAACGACAATACGAAAAATGATGCTCTTTTCATATCCCGAACCACCCCTGAACGATCAAAAACGTACGCTCCCCGCGTCGACGATAAAATATCGTTTTCATATATAATATTAACTTATAATTATATATTTGTCAATTGTTTGCTAATTGTAGCCTAAAATTATGTATTTTGAAAACTGTTGATAACCTTATGCTGTCACGATCTTATCTAATATGCGGGTCGAAGATGCAATGCTCAAGACAAGCTTACCATTGAAAAGCAAAACCCGATAATCGTTTGACTGTCGCCCTTTGAAATTTTATAATTAATATGTTACCTTTTTCAAAGGAGGATATATTGTGTCCAAAGAAAAGATTTTGACAGTACAGGATATTTCGTGTGTGGGACAGTGCTCTCTCACAGTTGCTCTTCCCGTGATCTCGGCGTGCGGCATAGAGACCTGCGTGCTTCCTACCGCGGTGCTGAGCACGCATACCGCATTCAAACCGGGGTGGACATTCCGCGATCTGACGAGCGATATAGAGCCGATCTCTCAACATTGGCAAAAGGAAAACATCACGTTCAAAGCGATTTACACGGGTTATCTGGGCAGCCGCGAACAGGTTGACCTGATACTCAAGCTGATCGACAGACATCTCGAAAAGAACGGCGTCGCGATCGTAGATCCCGCTATGGCGGACGGCGGCGTGCTTTACAAAGGCTTCCCCGAGGACTTCCCCAAAGATATGGCAAGGCTGTGCGCGGCGGCAGACGTGATACTTCCCAACATCACCGAGGCATGCCTTATGACGGACAGCGAATTCAGAACGGAATACGACGAAAATTATATCGTGACCTTGCTCTCGAAACTCGCGAAACTGGGTTGCAAAAAAGTCGTATTGACGGGAGTGTCTTTCGAACCGCAAAAACTCGGCGTAGCCGTCTACGACTGTGCGAGCGGAAAAGTCGAATACTATTTCAACCACAAGCTTCCCCGTATGTCTCACGGCACGGGAGACGTCTATGCCGCCGCTTTCGTCGGGGCGTACATGAACGGCATGAGCGTATACGACAGCGCGGCACTCGCAGCCGATTATACCGTCAAGACGATCGAAGCGACTATGGACGACAAAGATCACTGGTACGGCGTCAAATTCGAAAAGGAGCTGCCTTACCTTATAGAAAGGCTGAAAACAGTCTGACACACAGGAAACGAAAAAAGCGAGGATATTCCTCGCTTTTTTCGTGCAGGTGTTTGTATTAACGCTTATCCTTTCAAATAAGCGAATCTCCTTTCAATAAATTAGTTTCAAAATCTCAACGCATTTCTCTGTTCCCAACCTGCCGCTGTCGAGAGTGTTATGTCGTAGTTTTTCGTTTCGCCCCATTTACGGTCGGTATAGAACCTGTGATACGCGGCTCTGCGCTTGTCTTTTTCTTTGAGTCTCTGTTCGGCAGGTATTCGAGTTTCGCCGTAAACCTTTACTATCCTCTCCGCCCTGTAACGCATATCCGCATGAATAAAAACTTTCAGACAATCCGCTTCGTCGCGAAGAACGTAGTCGGCACATCTGCCGACTATCACGCAAGGTCCTTTTTGTGCAAGCTCGGATATGACCTTGCACTGCACTTTCCAGACTATGTCTTCGTTGTTGAGTGAATACGCGCGA
The DNA here is from genome assembly GCA_944380305.1 of uncultured Christensenellaceae bacterium. Classification (GTDB taxonomy): domain Bacteria; phylum Bacillota; class Clostridia; order Christensenellales; family UBA3700; genus Ornithoclostridium. The sequence goes on along the minus strand of CALWHF010000006.1, from coordinate 91,637 downwards.
CTTGAGAACACAGACAGAAACCTGCCCTTAGAATTTTCTTCGATCTCCCTGACGTATTCTTCGCTGAATCCGCTTTCGGCAGCTATCTTTTCTGTCAACTCGCTGTCGTAGCACATGAAAACTATGACGGAAAAAGATATCAGACCTATCCCGAAAAACATCCTGAAACGGATACAAAAACTTGACGGCAAATACTATCCCTATCCTGACGGTCATGTGCGCTGTTACGCCTACCTGACCACTTGGAAAAACGAGCTTGTGAAGGTAACCGTTGCCGTAAAGCACCGCCAATGCCAACGCGATTATCGTGATCGGAAATACTACGTTCGTAGCACCATTGCCGAGATAGCCCACTCCCCAGCCGATAAATATCTGATCCACAATGTTGTACAGTGCATTTACCACTAGCGAAATAACACACGGTACGGCAAAGCTGAAAATCAATTTTCCAACCGATTACGCAGCAAATTCACTTTTTCAGGAAATACTTTCGTTCATTTACAACTCCTTTATATTATGTAATATGTTACTTATTTGGGTAATATATTACCTGTTCGTATATAAGATTACGCCGCAATCGGCGCTAATCGCTAATTTTCGAACAGGTCGTTTTGATCGATATTTTTTAACAGCATATCTATGCCTTCTGTCAATTGCTTTTTTTCTCGCAATCGAAACCACGGGTAAGTTCATCGAAAACCTCACCGTCATGAGTCGAGATCAATCTGTGCATTCCCTTCGACATTTCCGTGCAGGTTATTTTTTTGTATCTTCTGTCTGAGGCAGACGAAACGCAATTTACAAATCCCTTGCTCTGCAGTTTTCTGAGTATCTCGGTCATTGCAGGATGGGTAACGTGCTCAAGTTTTTCAAGATCGTTCTGGTGTATTTCTTCCACACCATTCTCTTCGAGCCTGCTGACCGATCCAAGAACTCTGAGCTGTACCGACGTCAGCCCCAAGCCTGAAGCTTTTTCGTCGAGGCACTTTCTGAATGCCCTGTTGATTATTGCTATTTTTAAGCCGAACGGCATAGGAAGAGACATGCTTGCCCTCAAATTAGGTAATTTATTACATAATATACTATCATAATCTGAAATGTCAAGCAATACGAGTATTATCAGATGCGACAAATTGTCTGTTCGACAAAATAATACGATAAAGATCACATAAAAAAAGACGGGATTTCCCGTCTGCTTTATTCTTCGAGTCCGAGCAGATAATCGGTAGACACATTAAAGTAGCAAGCCAGCTTATACAACGCTCCTGCCGTCGGTTCTTGCTTGCATGTCTCCCAATAACTTATAGACGAATTGCTTAGATCAAGTATTTCGGCAAGAGTTCTTTGTCCTACGCCCCTTTCGGCACGAAGTTCTTTCAATCTTTCCGCAAAAACTTTCCTGTCAAATTCAACCATAATTTTATTATAATCAAATCGGTTGACAATAACAGAATTGCTAATTATAATTAGCATAGGGAATATCGAGGAGGTATATTATGGAAGAAAACGCCCCTAAAAAAAAGATCTATCAGAAATGGTGGTTCTGGTTGATAGCAATCATAATAATACTTGCCGTGATCGGTGCGATCGCAGGCGGGAGCAATTCGGACACCACAGATAAAACCGACGATACATCCGATAAAAAGCCAACCGAACAAGTATGGCATGTCGGAGACACCGTGACCTCGGGAAATCTAAGGGCTTGCGTGAAACAAGTAAGCGAAACAAACGAGATCGGCGGTCTTTACTCGACCGAATACGTCTTTTTGCTTCTTAACGTAAGGATTGAAAATATCGGAACACGCGAACAATATTACACTTCATCTAATTTCTATCTTAAAAACGGAAGCGTAACATACGAAGTCCATACTGCCGGCATAGCCGTTGAAAACGGATTCTGGGCGGCTGAAACGTTGGGACCGGGACTCGGAAAGGACATAGTGCTCGTTTACGAAATACCCCGCACATATAAGTCAGGCAATTATTACCTCGAAGTAGACGAAGGTATTTTGGCTCCTGCCGTAAAGATCTACCTCAACGACTGACACCGTAAAGACACTCATGAAAAAAGACTTGGGATCAAGTCTTTTTTTTGTGTCCGTGTAGGTTAAAGCGTCTTATCCTCTTGCAAGTTCCTTTGCTTTTTTCTTGCTCTTCTCCGTTACGCGGTAGCTGTCGCGCATCTTTGCGGCGGCTATTTTCTTTACCTCGTCGGATATATCCGACGTTTCGATCAACTCTATGCCCGCGCCCTCGTCGTGACTCTCTACGGTACATATCAACCAGCCGACTGCCATATCGATATAATATCCCTTTGCCCTAATGCCGTCTATCGTTTCGCGTATCCTGTCGAGATGCTCTCTGTCAGCGAAATTGCCTAGTATCGTCACGAGCCCCATACGGGCGAGCCAGACTTCGGCAGAAGACGAAAACTCCTGCATATCGCCGAAAAGCCGCGGATCTCTGCTACTCAGCGAAGAACAGGTTATATCGCATACCGCCCAGTCATCTATACAGGAAGAAAATTCTCTGAGCCGCACTATCTTGTCTTCGTACGGCTCCCTTACGCTTGCCGTTACTATGCCTGCAAGCATTGCGTGCTCGTAATAAATTATCGAACGCACGGCGAGAAACCCTCTCCATTCGCCCGATCTTATTATTTCTTTCGCCATTGCCCTGAGATCGGGCACGCGGACGCCCATTCTGTCATACGACGTCTTTGTTAGTCCGCCGTGAAAATCTCTGTATCCGAGATCTTCTTTTCTTCTCAGCAAAGATTCTATTCTTTCATGATCCCACATCAGCGAAAATTGTCTCCTATCAATACATCGCCGCAGTAGTAGCCGAGCGTATCGGCAGTCTGCTCGTTTCTGCTCGCCGCCTCTGCCGACGTCATAAACAGATAATCGTGCGTAAATCCCTCTGTCCTCGTCTTCTCGTCATTCTGATTGCTCCAGGTACTGTCGATAAGATACCACTTTCCGTTGATGTAAACTTTGTTCCAGGCATGCGCTCCGCTGCTGACGGTACCGTTGACTTTGACAGCCGATATACCTTCTATCGAGCAAAGCAATACGAACGACTTTGCTATGCCGTTACATACGGCAACGCCGTTCTCGAACACGCCTTCGAGATAAAAGCTGTCGTACGAATAAAATTTGTTGTACAGGCTGCTGCTGGGTTGGATATTGCCCATTTCTTTGACGATGTTGTGGTCGTAGATCACGTTTTTGCCCAGCCAGTCGTAGATAGCGTGGACTTTCTCGTAATCGGTCATGGAGTCGTCTATCCATGTGCGGCAGACGTCTTTAGCAAGCTTATACAGATTTTCGGCTACGCTTCCCGCCACGGGTACGGGCTGATACCCCGCCTCTGCCGCGAAGAACAGCTGATCGCTGCTTTCTACCGAAACCTCTTTTCTGTCGTTTATCGCAAAGTCATCGAAATCGGATGCGCGCGTCGAACGTGTCAGATGGAACTCGTTTCCCTCAGCCTCGGAATACTGCGTGGTGCTGTCATACAAAGCCTCGTTTTGCGAAACCATCAGCATCCCCAGACAGTACGCACCGTCAGCCCCGAGCGCGGCGTAAGAATGTTTTGTAGACTCTTTGTATTTCGCGCACGATTCTGCAAAAATCCTCATCACGTCGCTTGCGTCCGAAACTCCGAGCGACGGATCTACGAACACTTCGACGTAAGTCATTTCCTTCTCCCCGCTCACGGTATTGAAGACCCTGGTCGGGAGATCGTCGTTGTAAAGAATCATATAGTACGCGAGGAGATCCATTTCCTCGTCGCTGTCGATGTATCTGTTATGCTTTTCCCCGAGATATTCGAAACCCTGCTCTTTATCCAGATACGCCGCTATCTTCGACGTGTTGTCTGCATACGCAAGCGACGCGCTGACAGCGGGAGTAGCGACGCCGTCGACGTAACTTCTTACGCTCGCGCTTATCGACCCGACGCAAAGTCCCGTCAGATCGAAAGTATTGCCGTCGAAGCGCTCGGGATAATTCTCGTCCGAATACACGGTGCCGTTGACTACCACTTCGAACTTGTCTATCGGATAATCGACGCTCCAGCCGAGAACGAGAGACGGATAGCAATCGTCGAATTCGTAATAAAGATCATAACACATAATGCTCGTAGAATATACGAACAGATAAAAGTCTATTATTCCGTTGGTCGTGAACAGCTCCGCCTCATGCAAACCGTAGCCGAGAGACGCAAGATATTTTTCTTTGAAAGTGACGCTTGTCGACGTCAGCGAATAATTCGCGGTCGTGTACTGCACTTTCGTTCCGTCCATGCTGACTGCCTGAACGCTTGCTGACGAATCGAATGCAACCTTTACGCCTTCGGATGCGTCTGACGCGTTTTTGCAGAACAGATACGCGCCGTAACTCGGCAGATCGATACCTGCGGGCATTTTAGATTTGTTTGTCACGGTAACGTAAAAATCGAAAATCTCTCCGCTTTCGGTCATAGCGGTAAATTCTGTATCTATGCCTGCGGAAATATCGGAGAACAGGTCTTTTTCGAGCTCTACCGCATTGTTTGCCGAGTCGTATCTCCATCCTCCGACGAGTTCTCCGCCGTTGACGAAAAGTCTTGTCACCTTATCGGTATTATCGGTCATCGCGACGGATATGCCGTCACCGCCGTAAACGACGTAATTGAATTTTCTGACCGCTCCCGCGGGGAGCCCGAGATCGGGTGCGCTCGAAGGCAACGCGTCGCTTCCTTCTGAAGGATCTGTCGGCTTATCGGGTACGGACGGATCGTCGGGCTCCGTCGGATCGTCGGGCTTCACGGGATCGTCGGGTACGGTCACGTCGCTCGACGTGTCTTTCTTCTCTACCCGCAGGAACGCCTCTGCCGAATCTTCGAAAAATTGTCTAGAGCTTACCGCCTTGACCCCTATCCAGACGATACCGTAATCTCTTATGACGTAATTCGTGTTCGTCACGGTTTCGGGTCCCGAGATCTTGTCTCCCACTGCGCCGTCGTCATCTGCGTACAACGACACCGAATACGAATTCGCGTACCCTACTGCCCCCCATTCGACCACTCCGTCGGCATAGCTGAGCGTCGGTCTTTTCAGCGTGAGCGAAAGTACCGAACATGCACCTAAAACGAAGGGCGCGACTATGGCGATCAGAAGTACGACCGCGGCTATTGCGTAACTGCGTTTTTTCATCGACTACATTATAGCATACGCGCGCGGATTAATCAACTTTCAGATATGTTTTGAGTTACAGGATAAAAAAGGCAAAAAAACGCGCCGCTTTTCAGCGACGCGCGGTTGTTCGTATATGAGATTTACTTCTTTTCTTCTTCAGAACGAGCCTCTTCCTTGTGCTGCTCTACTTCGCTCATCTGATCGATTGCGACATCGTTCGCCTCGGAACTTATGGTCTCGTCGAGAACGGGCATATCCTTCTCGAGCTTTTCTTTTATTATGTTGGCTGCGACTGGCGACGCAGGCGTAACGTATTTGTCGTCCACCACTTCGTCGGGGAATTTCTTGAAAGTCAGTTTCAGGAATATCGGAGTCAGCAGCGACGACATTATGACGAGAAGAATGACTGCGGGAAGATATGCGGGATCCATGATACCCTCCTCGATACCTTTCTGCGCGACGATAAGACAAACCTCTCCTCTGACCATCATGCCGAGACCTACCTCGAGACTCTCGTGGGGCTTGTATTTGCATATGAGTCCGCCCGCACCGCAACCGACGAGTTTAGCGGCCATACCGCATATCACAAACGTGAGGCTGAACAGGATCAACGTCCATCCGAAATTGTCGACAAGCGACTTGTAGTCCAGGCATATGCCGATGTTGGCGAAGAAAATCGGGCTGAACAGCATATACGCGCTCATATCTATACGACGCTCGACGTACTCGGTCTGTTTCATGTTGGACATCATCATACCCGCAACGAACGCACCCGTGATAGCCGCAACGCCGAAGAGCTCTTCAGAAAACCATGCGAACAGAAACGCGGTCGCGAGACCGAATATCGACAGCCTTCTCGTATGAGGGAATTTCTTGCTGAGGAATTTGAAAATAAAATGTATCGCAATGCCGAACGCTATCGCAATGACAAAGAACAGCACAACGTTGATAAGTACCTGCACTCCCGACGATACGTTTGCGGGATCTCCGAACAGATCGACGATCTTGTATCCCCATGTGCCCGAATCCACTTCGCCTGTAGCGAACGCAAGAATTACTATGCCAATGATGTCGTCGAGAACCGCCGCCGTAACTATGCTCGCGCCGACCTTGCCGTGTATCTTGCCGATCTCCTTGAGAACTGCGACCGTAATGCCGACCGATGTAGCTGCCAATATGACGCCGAAGAAAAATCTTTCTTTGAGTTCGAGACCGGGGATTATCCACGAAACGCCGAAACCTACGGCAAGCGGAACTATGACGCCCAGGCTAGTGATGAGCACTGACGCTACTCCGTTTTTCTTTAGCTCTTTGAAATTCGTCTCCATACCGGCAGTGAACATTATCATGACCACTCCAATCTCCGCAAACGGTTTGAGCTCGCTCGTGTCCTTGATGATACCGCTGACGCCTATGATTATACCTGCGATAAGTGCGCCTACGACCTGCGGCAGACCGATCTTTCTCATCAATATGCCGAGCACTTTCGTAAGCAACAGGATCAATGCAAGGTGTAAAAAGATGTTATAGCTGAAAACGTAACCCATAAACGCACCTCCCGTTTATTCTCCCTTATCCGACTTTATTCATTATATTACCGCGACTCTGCTTTGTCAACAACAGAAAATGTAAATTTTACCTTAAAACGACTGCTTTCGATATTTGAGACTTCAAACCGCTGACGACGTGTATCGCAAAGTCTTGCGTCGAGAATTTCAAATAACGTGTCATGAAAAATAAAAAAATACGGTAGCAAAAACTACCGTATAGTGATATACCGCATAAATCAGTCAGTATGTAGTAAAGATCCGACTTTCGTCAGTCGAGAATATCGTCCAGAAGAGCTTTGAGATTGACGAGTTCTTCTTTGGAAAGAGTCACACCCTTGCCCATCTTCTCGCCGTCCGGAGACCATTCTCTGATGTCGTATTTGGGCTCTTTCTGATTCCAGCTGATGAGTTTGATCTCTTTCTTCCAACCCTTGCTGGATTCCGAAAGACTGCCGTAAGTCTTGACTACTTCGTAATCGAATTCTTTTGCCATAAAAACTTTCCTCCGTTTGCCGCCACAATATTATATCTGTATTATAGCATATACTTGTCCGGTTTTCAATAGTAATAAAGAAAATATTTATAAATTTTATTAAAAACATTAATATTATAAATAAATACTTTCTTACAACGCGCGCGCGTACATTAATAAATAACCATATTTGAGGTAGAAACGCCTGCGCGGGAATATCCGCATCGCAAGCGCGCTCGCGCGCCCGTCAGGACTTTTTCTCGTTTGCTTTTATCGGACTTACGCTGAATTCGTACTGGAGACGCGTCTGTTTTTTGCCGAGTCTGTACTCTTCCCTCGCGTCGGGTCCGCAGCTGTTGGAGCCTACTCCTCTGACAAAATGGTCTATATGCACGCAGGTCGTACCGCCGTACTCTATCTCTTGTCTGTGTCTCGCGCCGTTCAACCCCTCGAAATTGAAAGGTACGGCATTGAAATTGAAAGAAGTGCCCTGCGCCGTAAATCTGAGTCCTGCCCCGTTCTCATCGAAAACTTCAGCCCAACGGGTCTCTCCTCTGTTCCCCGACGCCTGCGGTCTTATATACGGATCAGCCATCTTCCCGACCGTCGTCGTGTATATGCCGAGTATCGAATGCGCTTTGAAATCGCTGAAATTCTCGCCTTCTCCCCTGCCGTAATAGCGCACGCCGTCGTAGCATGACGGCATCTCGAGACTTACCCCGAATTTAGGGAGGTCGACATACCTTTTAGTGTCGAGCAGGAGTTTGACGTCAAGAGTGTTATCCGAATACACGGTGTACTGCATCGTGAAAGCGAATCTCTTTTTGCCTTTGAGATTTATATCGTAATGGCAGGCGACCACGACTTTTCCGCTCTGTTTTTCGCTGTCGAAGCCGTTGAAAACGCAATCCGCGCAGTCGAGACCTTCAGCCTTCCATTTCTTATCGACGTACATGTAGTTATCTATGGGGCTGTCGTAAAGAGATATGGTAAAGCCTCTCTTTTTCGCGTTCTGATTGAAATATTCCACGCCGTCGACTTCGTATCCCGTCAGCCTGCCGGTCTTCTTGTCGATAGTAAGACTTCCGTTATTCGTAGCGATTGCGACCGTTGTCGCGTTTTCTATATACGCGACGTCACCCGCACCGCCGAACGTGCTTCTTCCGACGCTCTGACACATAAGTATCTGCTCTTTCGCGACGATCTTTCCGGTCGCCTTATTCTTATATACGAAATTGATGAAACAGTCTTTGGTAGTGTCTATGCTCTTATGCTTCAGCACGATCTCGATCTTTTCCTTCGGAGGTATCACCCCGCGAACGCTGCCCGTTTCGCCTACGACTCCGCCCACGACGTATTCCCAGCCGATGTCGAGCCAGGAAGAATCTCTGAAATAATCGGTATTTTCGATAACGTATCTGTTTGTCGAGACGTACGATGCTCGTAGCGGACGGTAAACAGCCTGCATGCACTTCGCGCCCGTATGCGGTATTCTGTTGGGGAAGAACAAACCGTCGACGCAGAAATTGGAATCATGAGCGTATTCGCCGTGATCGCCGCCGTATGTATAAGTTCCGTCGGGGTGCTTTACGGCATGATCAGCCCACTCCCATATACAGCCGCCCATAAGGCTCTCCGACTTGTAGAACCTCGTCCAGTAATCCGCCAGCGACCCAGGACCGACACCCATCGCATGCGCATATTCGCAGAGGAAAAACGGCTTTTTATAATATTTCTCCGGCAGCTTGCCCTCGAGATACCTGTCGTACGTCTCGGTCGAAGTGTACATCTGAGAAAGCACGTCGTAAGCCCACCTCTTTGTCCTGCACGCGCCCTCGTAATGAATAGGCACTCTCGTCATCTTTTTGAGCTCGAGATAGCAATAATCCTGGTTTCTCCAGCCGCCCGCCTCGTTGCCGAGAGACCACATAATTACGCACGGATTGTTCTTATCGCGCTCGTACATGCGTATCACGCGGTCAAAATAATGCTTGCGCCATTTTACGTTGTTGCTCAACCTGTTAGGGCGCGATATGTACGTTGCGCTCGTACCGTGCGTCTCTATGTCCGCTTCGTCTATAACATATAAGCCGAGATAATTTGCTATCTTGAGGAAAACGGGATCGGGAGGATAATGCGACGTGCGCACCGCGTTTACGTTAAACTCTTTCATAAGCACTGCGTCTTTCAGATAGTCGGCAGTGCTGACCGCATAACCCTTGCTCTCGTGAGTGTCGTGATGATTAACGCCTTTGATCTTTATTGCCTCGCCGTTAAAACGGAACACGTTACCGTCGACAATAACCTCTCTGAAACCAACTTCCTGCCTTACCACCTGAATATCCTCTCCTCCCTTTCTCAGTGTGACGTAAAGAACATAAAGGTCGGGGACTTCGGCAGACCAGAGATCAGGCTTGTCGATCTCGTACGTCCATTCACCTACGTCCGACGTACTTTCGGCTACCGCCTTTCCCTCTCTTTCCAGAGTAAAACGTGTCTCGCAATCGCCTTCGACGAGAGCCTTAACGATAAGTTTCCATCCCGTCGCACCGGTCTTTACCGTGTTGACGACGAGATTCCTGAGATACGGTCCGTTCATCGACGTAACGTACACGTCTCTGAAAATACCGTTATTTCGGAACATATCCTGACATTCGAGATATGTGCCATTACACCACTTGTAAACGAGCACCACGATCTCGTTTGCGCCGTCGAGAACATACGGAGTGACGTCGAATTCAGAAGTGTTGTGACTGCCCTCCCCGTATCCGACGTACTGTCCGTTGAAATACACCTGCACGTTGGACGCCGCACCCAAAAACGTGAGTATGTGCTTGTCTTTGCGCTTGAGCTCAAAAGTTTTCCGATACAATCCTACCGAGTTGTAAACCTTGAACGGACCACCTTTAGCGTTGATCGGCATATTCGTACCTATCATACCTTCGTCTACCGGAATATGCGGAGGACGGCAGTCGAACTGGTAACGTATATTGACGTAATACGGTTTTTCGTATCCCGTAAACTGCCAGCAGGAAGGAACATTGATCTTGTCTGCCTTCAGAGTATAGCTGTCTATTTTTTCGGGCATTTCCGAAACTCGCTTGAAGTAAACGAAGTCCCACTCTCCGCTGAGCACCGTAACCAACGGCGAAGAGTACCGTTCTGTCAAATAATCCGTAGCGTCGCATTGTTCTTTGGTTTCGAAAGGGATAAAATAACTTCTGGGTCTCAGTCTGTTGTCTTCGAATACGTTGAAATCGCTGTACTTATCGTGTCTGAATGTGTATAACATAATACTCTCCCCGAAAATTCTTGCGAACCTGTCGCAATAATTATTATAACATTATAATAAAATTACTGCAATAGCTGTCGGCAAAAATTTCTATTAAAATTCCTTCCCGAAAGCGTCTGCATAAGCACGCTTCCGCTCCGTCCCGAAACTACTAAACAACGCAATAAAAACGCCGAAACTCTGCGTCAAACTCTTTTTTGCCCGAAAAAAATCAAAGCGACATCATTATGATTTATATCAAAAACAAACACGGGCGCGGAAATTATCTGATATATGTCGAAAACGGAAACAGCGAAACTCTTGCCACTTTTATCCATTGCAAACTGAGCGGTGCCGTGACGATACCGACCAATGATGTAAGCGCACCGAGTACCGACACTACTCCGAGTACTGCGCCAGCGGTCAATGCCCACAGTGTGTCGGCGACAGGCTTATCGAATACCGTGACCGTCTGTTTTCCGAAAGGTCTGAACACGAATATGCCCGTCCTTACGCATCTGACTCCGAAGTTTATGCCTATCACGGACAATATAAACAGCGCACCCAGGACGAACCATATCAACGAAAGAGCAAAGCCTCCGAATATCTTCCAGTACGCGTTGCCTGCTATTCTGTATATCTTTTTGAGTACCCACCGCATAATGCGAGTATGTGCATTCGCGCTCTTTATATAATAAAGGGAATGTAGTCGACGCACTCTTCTCTCTCCGCTTTGAAACAATAAAAAAGATCCCGCATCTGCGGGATCATAAATTTTATTGCGGAATCACTCTTTTATCGCACCCGTCTCAACGAGTTTGTCGTGCAGAAGACCCGCGCTGTCTATCACGAATTTAGCGCAGGGGCGCACCTTGTAATATTCCTCGTCTCTGACCTGCGGAACGTATCCCGAGGTGAGATTTCTGACGTTTCTGAGAAGTTCTCCGCAGTTATCCGATCCGTTCAGCTCCTTGAACTTATTGTCGAGATCCGTGATATGTTTGTAAACGTCTGTCTTGTCGTCCGCAAGAGTAGCGCGCTTGTCGTGCAGCAGCCCGAGTACGAAACCGTAAGAACTGACCGCTCCGCAGAGATTTCTCGTCCTGCCGTAACCCGCGCCGAAACCCAGGGTCACTTTTTCCAGAATCTCTTCGTCGAGCGGCAACACGTCAGCAAACGCCAGCACGACCGACTGACAGCAGTTGTATCCCTTTTTGAAATTCTCGTAAGCGAGCTGCATCCTCTGCTCTCTATTCATTCGTTATCTCCTTCGCATCCAGATACGCCTGCAATTCGTCCAGCCTTTTTCTATCGAGAGCGGGCGTTCCTTCCAGCGGATTTTTTATACCCAGTTTCTCGTATTTTGAAAAGCCCATGGTATGGAATGCGAGCAGCTGATACCTCTTGACGCATTTATATCCTCTGACTGTTTCGGCGTACTTGTCAATGCACTCTTTTTTGTCGTTTATTCCGGGAACCATTACCGTTCTTATCCACACGGGCACGTTTTTTTGCTCGCAGAACTCAAGCGTATCGAGTACCGTGGAAATGCTGCCGTTGCAATATCTGACGTAATGCTCGTCGTCCCAGAATTTGAGATCGAGAATTACCATCTCCGCATGCGATAAAGCGTCTTTAACGTCGTCTGTAAGAGGTACTCCTCCCGACGTGTCGAGCGCGACACCGATACCCTCTTTCGCAAGTTTCTTTTCGAGTTTCGCCGCAAAAGCACTCTGGACGAGGACTTCCCCACCGCTCAGCGTTACGCCGCCGTCCTTGCCGAAATAAGGCTTGTATCTGACGATCTTCTTTACCAGCTCGTCGACGGTATATCTCTTTCCTTCACCGCTCCACGTATCGGGATTGTGACAGTAAACGCAACGAAACGGACAACCGACGAAAAATATCCCGTAGCGGATGCCCTTGCCGTCGAGCGTCGCCAAGCTTTCGAAAGAATGGATATTCGCCGTCGGCTGCTTATCTGTCATATCTTCAGAATTTTTCGTGGAAGGTACGGTTGATGACTTCCTGTTGCTGATTCTTGTTCAGCTTGTTGAAGTTTACCGCGTATCCGCTGACTCTTATGGTCAGGTTGGGATAAAGCGCGGGATTGTTCATCGCGTCGATGAGCTTCTGCCTGTGCAGCACGTTGACGTTGAGATGATGAGCATCCTGAATAAAGTATCCGTCAAGCATAGCCGTCAGCTTGCTTATTCTGTCCTGCTCGTTCTCTCCGAGCGTGTCGGGCGTGATCGAGAAAGTGTTGGATATGCCGTCTCTGCAACAGCCGTAATCGAGTTTCGCAACCGAGTTCAGGCTGGCGAGCGCGCCTTCGCAGTCTCTGCCGTGCATCGGATTAGCACCTGGTGCGAACGGCTCTCCGCGCTTTCTGCCGTCGGGAGTGGATCCCGTCTTTTTGCCGTAGACTACGTTGGAAGTTATCGTCAGTATCGACAGCGTGTGTTTCGCGCCTCTGTAAGTCGGGGTCTTGACAAGCTCTTTGTAGAAACTCTCCACTATCCACTTCGCGATAGCGTCTACCCTGTCGTCGTCGTTGCCGTACTTGGGAAAATCGCCTTCGGTCACGAAGTCGGTGATGATGCCGCGCTCGTCCTTGACCGCCTTGACCTTCGCGTATTTGATCGCGCTGAGGCTGTCCGCAAGCACGCTGAGACCGCATATGCCGAAAGCCATCAGCCTTTCGACGTGCGTATCGTGCAAGCTCATCATAAGCCTCTCGTACGCGTATTTGTCGTGCATATAGTGGATTATGTTAAGGGTGTTGACATAGAGCTTTGCCATCCACTTCATATACTTCTTATACGCCTTGAGCACTTCGTCGTAGTTGAGCACGCCCTCGTCGAAAACTTTGCCTGCAGGCGCGACCTGTATACCGTAGATCTCGTCCTTACCTCCGTTGAGTGCCATCAGGAGCACTTTCGCAAGATTGCATCTCGCGCCGAAGAACTGCATCTGTTTGCCCTCTTTCATCGCGGATACGCAGCAGGCTATAGCGTAGTCGTCGCCGAACGCGGGACGCATTACGTCGTCGTTCTCGTACTGAATGGAGTCGGTATCGATGGATACCTGCGCACAGAAATCCTTGAAGCCCTGAGGCAGTTTCTGCGCCCACAGCACGGTGATGTTGGGCTCTGCGCTGCTGCCGAGATTATAAAGCGTCTGCAATATGCGGAAACAGTTTTTGGTGACCATGGGTCTGCCGTCCTCGCACATTCCGCCCTCGGAAGTCGTGACCCATGTAGGATCACCCGCGAACAGATCGTTATACTCGGGTGTACGCAGGTGTCTGACGAGCCTGAGTTTGAGCACGAGGTCATCTATTATCTCCTGCGCTCCTTCTTCGGTCAGAGTGCCGTTTTTGAGGTCTCTTTCGAAATAAATGTCGAGGAAGGTAGAGATCCTGCCTATCGAGTTTGCCGCGCCGTTCTGTTCTTTTACCGCGCCGAGATAGCCGAAGTAAAGCCACTGCACCGCCTCTTTCGCGTTCGCGGCGGGTCTGGAAATGTCGCAGCCGTATTGCGCCGCCATCTGCTTGAGCTGTTCCATGAATTCGAGTTGTTTCTGCACGTCTTCCATAAGCTGGATATTCTCCGCGCTCATGTCGTTCTTGCCCAGCTCTTTTTTATCCGCCTTTTTGCACTCGATCAGGTAATCCATGCCGTACAGCGCGATCCTGCGGTAGTCGCCTATGATCCTGCCTCTCGCATACGCATCGGGAAGACCTGTAATGACTCCGACGTGTCTCGCAGCCCTCATCTCGTCGGTATAAACGCGGAAAACGCCGTCGTTGTGCGTAGTGCGGTATTTGAATTCGGTCTTGATCTTGTCGGACATCTTATAACCGTATGCGTCGCACGCCTTTTCGCTCATTCTCTTGCCCGCGAACGGGTTGATCGCGCGTTTGAGCGGCGCGTCGGTCTGAAGACCCACGATTATGTCCTTTTCCTTGTCGATATATCCGGGAGCGAATGAAAGGATCGACGCGACGTTCTCCGTGTCTACGTCGAGCACTCCCTTTTCAGCCTCCTTTACGAGAAGGTCGTCGACCTTGGCTTTTATCTCAGAAGTCCTTGCGGTAGGTCCCGACAAAAAGGACTTGTCGCCGAGATAAGGCGTGTAATTCCTGACGATAAAATCTCTCACGTCGATCTTTTTGCACCAGTTGCCTTTCTTGAAACCCTGCCATTCGTTGTTCATAAATTCTCTCCTTTGTCCCGCTGAAATAAAAATACCGCCGGGACTTTTTGTTGATTTTGCCCAGACGGTCGACTTAAACCGCTGTGCTCCACCATAGTAAACTATGTATTATCCGTCAGTCGCACAGCTACCTTTCTATTGCAATGTCATTGTATCATAGCATTCGGCAAAATGCAACATTTTGTATATGCTAATTTTTGTAAAAACAATATATTGTGTTTTATACCGCAAGCAGGTGCATCAAATACCGTTTTTACGCTATAACCGCTTTTTATCATATTTATTTTTTGCACGTTTGCGCGTTTTATTAAAAGATTTTATTATGAACGCTGTCTCGCGTTTTCCTCTTTTCAAAATCTTTTCGCGTTATCGGTAACTCCGTACGGATAACGTTTGTCTGTCTTCGACCCGCACGTTACCAGCCATATTCGCACCTTTGTTATCCCGTATTCCTTTTCGCGTCGCCTCAGGCAAGAGACTTTGCGGGGCGCAATAAATCACGTTTGTCTATTAATCTGAATTATACTTTTACGCGTATGATTATACGGGGTTACCGCTTTGATCTCGCCCTGTCGATAAAGTTTACTTTTTCTTTCGAAAATAAAAAAAAGGAGAGCCTGACGCTCTCCGATTTTTTTGTTCAGCAAATATTACAGGCTGTCCTTCAGGGTCTTTCCTGCCTTGAAAGCAACCGCCTTGCTTGCCGCGATCGTGATCTTTTCGCCGGTAGCGGGGTTGACGCCCTGTCTCTCTGCTCTGTCCTTTACTTCGAATTTGCCGAAGCCCGCGAGAGCGACTTCTTCGCCGTTCTTGAGAGCATCCGCAACCGCGTCGAGAACACCGTCGAGGCACTTGCCTGCAACCTCTTTAGTTACGCCGGCTTTTTCTGCGACAGCAGCAACCAATTCACTTTTATTCATACAATTTCCTCCTCGGGCAAACTTAGATTGCCCACTTGTTTTATTTAAGCCCGAAGGCTTATTTCCGAATATAAAACGGTGTCTCCGTCAAGCGCAAACCCTTGCAAACCCTTTTGCAATGCGGCTTTTTGCTCTTCCACTTCCGTTATATCTATTTTACCATATCTTTCAGGCTTTGAATAGTAAAATTTGAATTTTTTTAATAAATATACAAATTTATAGCCGTTTATCGGCTCGAAAATGCCGCTCAGTAAAAATTTTCTGCCGAAAAAAGTCGCCATACTCGCCTTATTCAGATAATGAACGACCCCGCAAAGATTGATTTTTCTGCTTTCGGCGAACTCTACCGCCCTGTCAAGCATATACGATGCAAGCCCCGCCCCCCTGTGATCTTCTCTGACCATAAGCCCGCTAGCCTCGTACGCGAGCCCCGGGTTTTCTTTCCCGCAAGTAGAGGTCTTTATTATCTCTGCAAGCTGTTTTGCATAGCCTTCGTCGGTATCCACGGCGCAGGTCGCGACTATTTCGTTATTCTCGAGAGCGCACATAAACATCCCGTTTTCCAGCACCGCCCTGAGTTCTTCTTCGGTATACGGATAGAAAAATTCTATCCTGTCGAGAGCGTTCCTGCAGCCGTCGAGAAAAGCAAAGACTTTGCCGTAGTCGGTAAGTTCCGCCTGGCAAAGTCTCAGACCTTTGTATTTTTTATTCTCTATGTCACGGATATAACGCATGTCAGCCGAGAAGTTTGACGAGCACAGCTTTCTGAGCATGCAGTCTGTTTTCCGCCTCGTCGAATATTTCGGGATGAGCCTCGAACACTTCCGCGCTTATCTCCTCTCCTCTGTGAGCGGGCAGACAGTGCATGACCATTGCGTCGTGCTTTGCGACTTCCATCAGCTTAGAATCCACGCAATAGCCCTTGAACGCTTTTGCTCTCTCCTCTCTTTCTTTTTCCTGCCCCATGGACGCCCACACGTCGGTATAGATCACGTCGGCGTCTTTAGCCGCGGCGTAAATATCGTCCGTAAGCTCGAACTTGTCGCCGTACTCTTTCGCGAAGTCGAGCACCTGTTTGTCGGGTGAATAAGCCTTCGGGCAGCCGAGAGAGACTTTCATGCCCATTTTGAGGCAGCCTACGGTCAGCGAATTAGCCATATTGTTGCCGTCGCCGACATAACAGAATTTGAGGGTGTCGAATGCGCCCTTGTATTCTCTTATCGTCATCAAGTCGGCAAGCACCTGGCAAGGATGAGCAAAGTCGGTCAGACCGTTGATTATCGGAATAGAGCCGTATTTTGCGAGATCCTCTACTTCCTGCTGCGCGAACGTCCTTATCATGATGCCGTCAAGGTATCTGGAAAGCACGCGCGCGGTGTCCTGTACGGGTTCGCCTCTGCCTATCTGAAGATCGTTGGACGAAAGGAACAGAGCCTGTCCGCCCAGCTGATACATGCCCGTCTCGAACGACACTCTCGTTCTCGTGGACGCCTTCTGGAATATCATACCCAGAGTCTTGCCCTCGAGATGTTTGTGGGGAATATTGTGTTTCTGATTGAACTTGAGCTGATCCGCGAGATTGAGTATCGAGAATATCTCGTCTTTCTGCAGATCGAGCATTTTGAGCAGATGTTTCATATTTCTCCTTTATTCGGCGAGGATTGCAAGCAGCACGTCCAACGCCTCGTCCAGTTGTTTTTCCGTTATCGTGAGCGGGGGCAGGAGCCTTACTTTGTCCTTTGCCGTCAGCATCAGCACTCCGCGCTCTATTCCCGCTTTTACTATGTCCGCCGACTTCTTGTCGACGGGTTTTACTCCTATCATGAGACCTTTGCCGCTGATACTCTCGACACCTTTCGCGCCTTCGAGCTTTTTCATTGCAAACGCTCCCTTCTTCCTTACGTCCGCGAGGAACGCGTCGTCGATCCTTTCGAGCACCTTGAGCGAGCCCGCGCATACGACGGGGTTACCTCCGAACGTGCTGCCGTGCGAGGAAAATCCCATTACGCTTTCCGCCTTTCCGTATACCAGCACCGCACCTATCGGAAGTCCGCCGCCCAGCCCTTTCGCAAGAGTCGTGATGTCGGGTTTCACGCCGTAACCTTCGCTTGCGAGGAAGGTACCCGTCCTGCCTACGCCCGTCTGCACCTCGTCGGCGATGAGAAGTATGTCTTTTTCGTCGCAAATTTTTCTGAGCGCGGATACATATTCCTTATCCTGTGCTATTACTCCGCCTTCGCCCTGGATGAACTCTATCATCACCGCACAGACCGTATCGTCGAGCTCTGCCTCGAGAGCTTTGATAT
This sequence comes from uncultured Christensenellaceae bacterium, assembly GCA_944380305.1. Taxonomy (GTDB): domain Bacteria; phylum Bacillota; class Clostridia; order Christensenellales; family UBA3700; genus Ornithoclostridium. The sequence goes on along the minus strand of CALWHF010000006.1, from coordinate 73,718 downwards.
TTTCGCTTTCGGCGTATCTGAACCCCTCCGTGAACGGGAAAAAATAATTGTGGAACACGTCCTGTCCCGTAGCCGCGAGAGTGGTTATCGTCCTTCCGTGGAACGAGTTTTTCAGCGTTATCACCGTGCTCCTGCCGCTGCCGTACTTGTCGTACGAATACTTCCTCGCGACCTTGATCGCGCCCTCGTTAGCCTCCGCGCCGCTGTTGCCGAAGAAGACCTTTGACGCTCCCGTACGCAGACAAAGCTCTTTCGCAAGCTTGACGCACGGCTCGGTATAAAAGAGGTTTGAAGTATGGCTGAGCGTTCGCGCCTGAGCAGCGACCGCATCCGCCCACTCCCTGTCGCAGTAGCCGAGACAGTTGACGCCTATGCCGCTGGTCAGGTCGATATATCTATTTCCCTTTTCGTCGAAACAATAGCAACCCTCGCCCGCCGTGATCAGCAGATCGAAACGGTTGTACGTTCCCATAACGTATTGTTTGTCGCTTGCCTTTATGTCCATAGTCAGTCTTATTTGAAAAGCGTGCCGACGCCTTCGCTCGTCAGCATGTCGATGAGTATCGCGTGCGGTATTCTGCCGTCGATGATTATAGATTGTTTGACGCCGCGCCTTACCGCCTCTACGCAACAGTCTACCTTGGGGATCATTCCTCCGCCGATGACACCCTTTTTCTTAAGAGACGGAACGTCGCTGACGTTGACTTCGCTTATCAGCGTGCTCTCGTCGTTCTTGTCCATCAGAAGTCCTCTGATGTCTGTCATGAGTATCAGGTTTTCAGCCTTGAGTGCCGCAGCTATCCTCGCAGCCGCGGTATCGGCGTTGACATTGTAGATATTGCCTTCTGCGTCGGAAGATACGCTGGCGACTACGGGTATGTAACCGTTGTCGAGCGCGTCGAGCACGGGCTGAGCGTTGACGTCGGTTATCTCGCCGACAAAGCCGAGGTCCTGTTCTCCCTTTGCCTTCTTGCATACGAACATGTTGCCGTCTATGCCGCAGAACCCGAGAGCCTTGCCGCCGTGACGAGTCAGCATACCGACCAGGTTTTTGTTTATCTTGCCAGCAAGCACCATCTGAACTATCTCGGCAGTCTCCTCGTCGGTATATCTGAGCCCGCCTATGAACTTGCTCTCTTTGCCGACTCTCTTCAGCATATCGCTGATCTCGGGTCCTCCGCCGTGCACGAGCACGACTTTGACGCCGATAAGAGAGAGCATTACTATATCGCGCATGACCGCGTTTTTCAGCTCCTCGTTGAGCATAGCGTTGCCACCGTATTTGACCACGACTATCTTGTCGTAGTACTTCTGAATATACGGCATCGCGTCGCTGAGTATCTGTGCTTTGGTAGAAATGTCCATATTCACCTCAGGTTCTGTAATCCGCGTTTATTTTAACGTAATCGTAGGTCAGGTCGCAACCCCACGCCACGGCTTCTCCTTCGCCGTCGTTGCAATCCACCGCGATGAGGATCTCGTCCTCGGACAATATCTTCTTCGCGGTCTCCTCGCAGAACTCGACGCCGTTGCCGTTTCTGCATACGGCTATCGTGCCCTTCCTCGAGCAAAGATCTACGTCGATCGAATTTATGTCGAAGTCGGCATCCGCATAGCCTATCGCGCAGAGTATCCTGCCCCAGTTGGCGTCCGCTGCGAATATCGCCGCCTTGAGAAGACTGCTGCATATAACGCTCTTTGCGATTATCTTCGCGGTAGCCTTGTCTTTTGCGTGCGTCACTTTGCATTCCATGAGCCTCGTCGCACCCTCGCCGTCCTTTGCGATCGCGCGGGAGACCTTGGTCATTATGCAGAGAAGCGCGTCGCAAAATGCCGCGTAATCCTCGCCCTCCGCTTTGACTATATATGCGTTACCCGCCCTGCCGTTGGCAATGACCGAGACCATATCGTTCGTAGACGTGTCGCCATCTATGCTGACCATATTGAGAGTATCGGCTATCACTTCGGTCAGCGCGGTATGCAGCACGTCGGGAGCGACAGCCGCGTCCGTCGTAAGGAAACAAAGCAGGGTCGCCATATTCGGGTGGATCATTCCGCTGCCCTTTGCTATCGCGCCGATACGGCAGGTCTTGCCGCCCAGTTCGAACTCGACCGCGTATTCCTTCTTGACGGTATCCGTCGTCATTATCGCCTCTGCGGCGTAGCCCGAGCCGTTGTCCGAAAGCCCGTTTACGAGAGCCGTCATGCCGCTCTCTATCGGCTCTATCGGAAGTATCTGCCCGATAACACCCGTAGACGCCACGATCACGTCGCTTGACGCGACGCCCGCAAACTTCTCAGTCAGAGCGCACATCGCCTCGGCTTTTATCTCTCCGTCCGCGTTGCAGGTATTGGCGTTGCCGCTGTTGCAGATCACCGCCTGCGCGTAGCCGTCGGCTATATTCTTTCTCGTGACCGCGATAGGCGCGCCCTTGACCTTGTTGGTCGTATAGACAGCCGCAGCCGTACCCTTGACGTCGCTGACTATCAGCGCGAGATCTCGCTTGGATTTATTCTTTCTTATTCCGCAATGCACGCCGCTCGCCATGAAACCCTTGGGCGCGCAAATTCCTCCGAGTATATCCTTCATCTTAAAAAGCGGGCGGAACGAAATCCAGACCGCAATCCTCCTTTAATCCGAACATTATGTTCATATTCTGTATAGCCTGACCCGCCGCGCCTTTGACCATGTTGTCTATCGCGGCGACGATTATTGCCCTGTTCGTGTGTCCGTCGACGTGAACGGATATATCGCAGTAGTTGCTCATCCTGACGTCGCGCAGATTCGCCACCTTGCCGAGAGGTAATACGCGTACGAACTTTTCGCGCGCGTAAAAATCGGTATACAGCTTGTGCAGCTCCTCCGCGCCGACTTCCGCCGTCAGAGATGCGTATATCGTGGAGACTATGCCCCTGTTCACGGGAAGAAGATGCGGCACGAACGTCACGTTGACCTTTTTGCCCGCGAGCTTGGACAAAGTCTGCTCTATCTCCGGAGTATGCCTGTGCGCCGCGATCTTGTACGGCGAGAACGCCTCGTTGCAGTTGGGATAATGCGTGTTGTCAGCAAGACCTCTGCCCGCGCCCGTAACGCCCGACTTGCTGTCTATGACTATCCCGTCGTCTTTGACGATGCCGCTCTGCATAAGCGGAGCAAGCCCGAGCGCGATGCTCGTCGGATAGCAACCGGGATTGCCGATTATCGGCTGACCGTTATACTGAGCGCGCATAAGCTCGGGGATCAGGTATACGCTCTTTGCGTGCAGATCCTTCTCTTCGTAGCTTTTTTTATACCACTTCGAGTATTCTTCTTCGCTGTCCAGTCTGAAGTCCGCACCGAGGTCGATCAGTTTTACGCCTTTCGCGACGCACTTCTTCGCGAGCCTTTCGCTGAGACCGTGCGGCAACGACGCGAATATGACGTCGCATTTGTCTACGAGCGCGTCTTCGGACTCGAGCGTGTCGTCGCATATCCCGTAAAGATTGGGGTACACCTCGCTTATGCTCTTGCCCTCGTAGCTGACCGAGCTGATGCCGGTTATTCTGACTTCGGGATGCGACTGCAACAGCCTGACAAGCTCAACGCCCGCGTAACCCGTCGCACCGACTATTCCTGCTTTTATCATTCTTTCTCCTCTTTGAGAACGGTACTCTTTATCAGTTCTATATGTTTTTTTACCGCTTCGGGCGCGGGTCCGCCCGTCACGTTGCGTCCCTTGACGCACGTCGCGAGATCTATCGCCTCGTAGACGTCCGCCTCGAAAACGTCGCATATCTTTTTATACTCGGCAAGGTCGAGTTTGTCAAGCGTTGTACCCTTGTCCACGCAAATTCCGACAAGAGTGCCGACTATCTTGTACGCGTCGCGGAAAGCCAGTCCCTTTTTGACCAGGTAATCCGCACAGTCCGTGGCGTTGATAAAGCCCTTTTCGCCCGCCTTTTTCATGTTTTCCTTGTTGACGGTCATCGTGTCGAGCATCGGTTTTATCGTCGAAAGGCACAGCTTCACCGTGTCCACGCTGTCGAATATCGCCTCTTTGTCCTCCTGCATATCCTTGTTGTATGCAAGCGGCAGTCCCTTCATCATCGTAAGCAACGTCGTCAGATTGCCGTTGACCCTGCCCGTCTTGCCGCGTATCAGCTCGCAGATGTCGGGATTCTTCTTCTGGGGCATTATGCTGGAACCCGTCGCATACGCGTCGTCAAGCTCTATGAACTTGAACTCCCAGCTGCTCCACAGCACGATCTCTTCTGAAAGTCTCGAAAGATGTGTCATGCATATCGAGATCGCACTCGCAAGTTCTATCGCGTAGTCGCGGTCGCTGACGCCGTCAAGGCTGTTGTAAGTCGGATTGTCGAAACCCAGGTGCTTTGCCGTGAACTCTCTGTCTATCGGATAGGTCGTGGTCGCCAGCGCACCGCTGCCGAGCGGGCACTCGTTCATCAGCGAAAAACAGTTGAACATCCTGACCATATCGCGCTTGAACATCTCGACGTACGCCATCAGGTGATGCGCGAACGTGATCGGTTGCGCCCTCTGAAGGTGCGTATATCCCGGCATGACCGTCTCGAGATTCTCTTCAGCCTTATCGACAAGCGTCTTTATCAGAGCCTTTATCATGCCGACGATCCGATCTATCTGACCCCTCAGATACATCCTGAGGTCGAGAGCGACCTGGTCGTTCCTCGAACGCGCGGTGTGCAGTCTCTTGCCCACCTCTCCGAGCCTTTCGGTCAGCACGGATTCGATGAACATGTGTATGTCTTCCGCGGTCGGGTCAAAAGCGAGTTTTCCGCTCTCTATTTCTTCATAGATAGCGGAAAGCTCTTTGCCTATCAGTCGGCTGTCTTCTTCGGATATGATACCCTTTTTGCCGAGCATCGTCGCGTGTATTATACTGCCCGATATATCTTCTTTGTACATACGGCTGTCAAAGGAAATCGAACTATTGAAGTCGTTGACCTTCTCGTCGAGTTCCTTCGAAAACCGTCCTTGCCACATTTTTGCCATTATTTTTTCTTAGCCTTCATAAGTGCGTTGACCTTTATCGGCAGCCCGAACAGGTTGATGAAGCCCGCGCTGTCCTTCTGGTCGTAGCATTCGTCTTCCGCAAAAGTCGCGATGTCCTCGTCGTACAGCGAGTACGGACTGGTCACGCCCGCGTTGATTATGTTGCCCTTGTAGAGCTTGAGTTTTACTTCGCCCGTAACGGTCTGCTGAGTGCTGTCCACGAACGCGCTGAGAGCCTCTCTCAGCGGAGTGAACCACTGACCGTTGTAAACGAGATCAGCGAACTTGACCGCAACGTGCTGCTTGAAATGAGCGGTCTCCTTGTCGAGACACAGCGTCTCGAGCACTTCGTGAGCATGATAGAGTATCGTGCCGCCGGGTGTCTCGTATACGCCGCGCGACTTCATTCCGACGAGTCTGTTCTCGACGATGTCCGCGATACCGATACCGTTCTCGCCGCCGACCTTGTTCAGATACGCGACTATGTCGCTGCCCTTCATCTTCTTGCCGTCGATGGATACGGGCACGCCCTTCTCGAAACCGATGGTGACGTAGGTCGCCTTGTCGGGAGCTTTCTCGGGGCTGACGCCGAGCTCGAGTATTTTGTCGTAATTCGGCTCGTTTGCAGGATTCTCGAGATCGAGACCTTCGTGAGACAGGTGCCAGATGTTCTTGTCTTTGCTGTAGTTGGTCTCTCTGTTGATCGCAAGAGGTACGTTGTGTGCCTCTGCATAGTCGATCTCCTCGTCTCTCGACTTGAGATCCCATATACGCCAGGGAGCGATTATCTTCATGTTGGGAGCGAACGCCTTGATCGTCAGCTCGAATCTCACCTGATCGTTGCCCTTGCCCGTGCAACCGTGGCAGATAGCGTCCGCGCCTTCGGCAAGAGCGATCTCAACGATCCTCTTTGCGATTATAGGACGGGCAAAGCTCGTGCCGAGCAGATATTTGTTCTCGTAAACCGCGCCCGCCTTGAGCGTCGGGAAAATATAATCGTCGACGAATTCGTCGGTCAGATCGGCGATGTAAAGTTTGCTCGCGCCCGTCTTGATCGCCTTTTCTTCGAGCCCCTTGAGCTCCGCGCCCTGACCCACGTTGCCCGCGACAGCGATGACCTCGCAGCCATCATAATTCTCCTTGAGCCACGGAATGATTATCGAGGTATCAAGACCTCCCGAATATGCCAATACGACTTTTTTGATCTTATCCATAAATACACCTCTCGTGCGTTTGTTGTAACTATATTATAACAAATAAATTTTTATTGCAAGCATTTTGACATATTTATTCACAATTTTTTTATAAAAATTACAGTATTATATATGCGCAACAGTCAATTTATACAAATTGCCGTATTTTTATGCAATTATGCGCGATATTATTCATGTATTCGCAATCAAACAGGTCATCTGCACGCGCCCGCGCACGCGCGTAAACGCCGCCAGACGCCGAATAAGACGAAATCGCATCGTCAAAGCGTCGCATTCGTCCGCACGGCGGTTTGTCCTCAGATCGTCCCGAGCAGGCTCAGAATGCGATGCTGACTCCTCTCCCCCGAAATTGGCGAAGGTTTTGCTAGACACCGTCTTTTTCTATAAATATTTACCCGCATTATGACCGCGTCGTATATCTGGCGACGGTTTACGATCCTCGCTTTCGGATAAAAAAGACGTCCGCGAAAACGCGGACGTCTCATATCTTTATTGAATAGCTGCAAACAGACGTCAATCGGCAACGACTTCGGTCGCCGAATATTCCTCTATAAGGAAACCTTCGCCGTTAAGATCGAATTGTCTGCCGACGTAAGCCTTGAGCTCACTCGCCGTCATAGAGACGTTGGGGACTGCGGTAATATTGCCTTTCTTTCCCTCTATAAAGCAGGTCAGGACATAATCGCGAGACACGTTGTGGACGTCTCCCATACCGCCGTATGCTCTCGTCAGACATTTTTGCAGTATATAAACAGTATTGTTCTTGATCTTTTCGGTGACCTGTGCACGCAGTTCTTTATCCTTTATGCCCGTAATCCCCTCGTACGCGTTGTATGTTATGGTATTCATCGCACCGTTGAAGTCAATGACCGCACCCTGCGAATTTACATATTCGAACGAATCGGCAGCCTTTTTCGCAACGGGCTGACTCGATATGCTTTCTTCGAGCATGTCCATCTGTCCCGACATATTGACGCCTGTCATATAGGGATCTGCAAGAGAGACCCTGTCGGGAAGGATGTTTTTATTGGTAATCACTCCTTCTTCCGCCAGTTTATACAAAGTATATGCCGCCGCGGTAACCATCTGACCGCCGAAAGAATGACCGACCAATACGACCTCCTGATCGGTCGCGTCTTTCATTACGGCACACATCGATCTGACGAGTTCGCCCGCAAACGATCTCCCGTCGAGAGCGGATACCGCCGCATAGTAATTGCTGTCTTTATCTTCGATATTCTCTGCCGATCTCACGACCCATATCTCATTATGCAACATATCGAGATCTTTAGCGTAGTCATGCCAGTCCCAGAAAGCCACGTTATAGCCCAGCTCCTTGAGCTCCTTGACGTAATTGACGTTGCCCGAATCCCCTCCGGTCTTGGAATAGGTCTTGGCGAGAGTCGACAGCGTTTCTTTGTCTTCGCCTGCGGGTTTCCAGCCGTGGGAATATATCAGCGTCGGCTTGGACGGATCGTAGTATTGCGTCGGCAGGTTCTCGGCAGAGATCACAGCATCGTCGAGCTCACCGCTGTCGCCGTACCAATAAAGCCCGTACTTCGTATCTGTGCGCAAAGACATATCCACTTCTCTGACCGAACCTGCTTTATCGTTGTTGTCGCATGCCACCGCAAGCGTAAGCGAAGATACGATAAGCACGAAACAAATAGTCAAAATCAAAACCTTTTTCATAAATTTCTCCGCACGTTTGTTTATTTTATTATAATTTATTTATTCCTTTCAGTCAATTTTCACGGCACAAAATGTGTGTAACGGCGTAAAAAATACGGGACAGCCTTTCGACTGCCCCGTTTTTACCGGAAAGTCCCGATTATTTCACATTGTGTTTGGTTACGACAGGTACGTCCTTGACACCCTTCTCACAGGAGATCGCCTTGACCACGGTAGCGATGTCGTTGCTCGTGGAGGTCGTATCGCCTATGTTCACGGAGACGTTTGCGAGGTCGAACTTGACGGTGACTTTGACGGTCGTCAGCTCTTCAGCCGCGCCGTTTGCGGTCAGCGTGCCTTCGTTGACAGCGGTAACAGCCGCTACGTCGAAGTCTACGAATGCCGCGAGACCGTACGAATATACGTTGACGTCGCCGACGTACTTGCAGTTGCTGACGGTGCCCTTGTTGACAGCCGCTATACCCGCAACCGCGTAATCCTTACCGGTGGTCGCCTCGAGAGCCACATTGACGTCGCCCGCGAATACGATGTTGTCGATCGTGCCGTTGTTGGTGCCGACGAAGCCCGCATTCTCACCCGCGAAAGCGTTTACGGTGTAGTTGGAGATCGTCTTTCCGTTACCCTGGAGAACGCCGTTGAAGGTGGTGATCGGAGCTATCTCCGCGCCCTTCATGTCGATATTGTCGGTGATCGTCAGAACAACGCCGTCGAAAGACGCCTTGCTGTCGATCATGTCGAGTATCTGATCTGCGGTGAAGATGCTGTATTCGTTGCCGTTAGCAAACTGATTCCAGACAACCTTGCCCTGTACGTCCACGTTGAGAGTCAGGTCATTGCCGTCCACGACCATGTCGATCTCGTTGATGCCGTTGCTGAGAACGAGCAGCTGCTTGACGGGAACGGATACGGTCGCCTTGTTGCCGTCGGTGGAAACCACGCTGAGGTCAACGCCTTCGGTCGCGCTGGTAACGCTTGCCGCACCGCTGACAAAGCCGTCATATCTGACGCCGAACGTCACGGTAGCGTCAGCCTTGGAGTAAGCACCCTTGCTGAGAACGATCGTATCGTTTTCGAGAACGGGCTTGCTGAGCGAGAAGTCGTATTTGACGAGTACGCTGAGATCGTTGTTTGCCGCATAGGTCGCAACGACGTCGGTCTCCGCAATGGTCTTGCCAACCTTGATCACGTTGTTTTCGATGACGAGATCCGCACTCGCACTGGTGAAGTTGAATTCTTCAGCGGCAGCGACCTCGGTGTATCTGGACTTGGTGACCAGGTCGTACATGTTCTTGTAGTAGATAGAAGGCACGTTGGTGTTGAGCGCGGTCAGCGAATACTTCTCTACCGTCGCACCGACGCCGAGGACGAGGTATCTGTTGCCCGCCTCGTAACCCTTGATCTCACCGCTCACGATGTCCGCTTTGTCAGCGAGATTGAGCAGGCTGCCTATCTTGATGCCGTAATTGAGGTCTACGTCGTAATAGAAACCGCCCTCGAAATAGACGCCGCCGACAAAGTAATTGTCTGCCTCGTCGATGAGGTTGGAGGATTCTCCGTAACCGTACAGTCTGTTGTAATTGCCTATTTCAGCCTCGATACCGATGCCGAGAACGCCCGCGAGAACGTCAAATCCGAGCGACTGTCTGAGACCGACTTTGAGTTCTGCCTGACCGCCGAGGTTCACGTTGACGCTGTCGAAACCGTTGCCCTCAAGCTCGTTCGCGTAAGCGTCGATGCCGTCCGCCTTGGTGTACATGACACCGACTTCGTAGTCGAGCTGAGCGTGTGCCGCCGCATTGATGTCGCCCGCCACGCTGAATCTGAACACGAGATCCGCGTCATAGGTGATGGACGCAACGCCGTTAGCGATGGGAACGGTCCACTTGAGCAGCGGGATCGCGGTAGCGTCGTCTCTGCTCTCGTTTGCGAGAGTGATGAGCTTATCCATCAGCTCGGGTACGTTGACCGAGCCGGTATAACCGCCGTTCGCGCCGAGCGAAACGGTCGTGGTGATGTCGTTTCTGACGACCGCGCTGAGCGAGAACGCTTCCGCCACGGTCTCCTTGTTGATGTTTGCGTTAGCCTCGACCTCGATCTCGTTGTGCACGGTGATCACGAGGTTGCTGGACGCGTATCCCTCGACGGTAACGACGTTGGGGATCGTGATCGTGATGTCTACGATGACCTTGCCGTCTTCGAATTTAGGAGTGGAAACGTTGAATTCGGGAGCAGAGCCGAAAATCGAAACGATGCTCATTGCGAGCTCGCTGTTGTCAAGAGTCTCCTTGCCGTCCATATAGTCGAAATCGACGTTGCTGTCCTCGGTCATCTTGCTGGTGCCGCTGTACTCGAACTCCTCGAATATCTCGCTGAGATCGGGCTTGACGTAGTTGACGAGGCAGTTGCCGGTCTGCATACCCGAAACGGACGAAGAGACTACCTTGTAAGCAGCCTGACTGCCGTCGTTCATCTGTACGAGGAAGACGGTGCCCTTTTCGAGTGCGTTTGCGGAATTGATCTGAAGGACCATCTGACCGGTCGTAACGCCTTCCGCATCGGTCTTCTCGCTGTCGAGCATGCCCTGCTTGTCGAGGATCGCGCTCTCGGGATAGGTCAGAAGACCCGCATTGAGTTTGATGTTGTTAGCAGTGTTGGCAATGGAGAATTTGACGACTCTCACGTCTTCGTCGTAGTTGACGAAAGTCGCATTGCCCGAAAGTTTAATCTTGTAAATGTTACCCTTCGTGTAACCGCCGTTGGGTGCCCATACGGTGTAAACGCCGTTGCCGCCCTTGATGTCGACGTTGATCGCGTTGTCATTGCCGTCGGTGACGACGATGTCGTCCGCGCTGTCAGCCTTGACCTCGAAATTTATGTACGCGTCGACGTTGTTCATGACAAACGTCTTACCTTCGGAAGAAGAGCTGCCGCCGCCTTGCGACCAGCCGCCTCCCGCGCTGGGATTGTCGACCTCTCCCGTTTCTTCGTTGCCTTCGTTCTCTCCCGTATCGCCGCCGGGTACGACCGCATCGGTGTCGTTGCCGGGCTGAGCAGTTTTGTCGTTACAGCCGATGACGGTAACGGCAAACAGAGCGCAGACGAGAACGAGAGCGACAAGAATCAGAAATCTGTTCTTTCTCATAACCAAACCTCCACATTTCTATATAATAAAATATAGGCAGTATAACCCCTATCAATAAGATTTTACCACCTATAATTTTGTATTTCAATAAAATAATGTAAAATTTTTGTAAAATTAAAATTACCTTAAACTTTTCAGTACGCTTTCGAGGTGTTTTGCCAGGGTTTTAGCCTTTCCTGCACTCTTGCACTCGACCATTATCCTTATCTTCGGCTCTGTGCCCGAAGCGCGCAAAAGCACCCTGCCCTGTCCTTTCAACTGCTCGTAGACTTTGCCTACTTCAGCCGCCACCGCCTCGCTGTTGATTATCCTCAGCTTATCCGAAACGGGTACGTTGATGTTCGCCTGAGCGTAACCTTCTGCATCATCGAGCTGCGAAAGCGTCTTTCCCGAATCCGCGATTATCTGCGCTATCACGAGCGATGCGAGTATACCGTCTCCCGTCGTTGTGCGCTTGCCGAGAATTATATGCCCGGACTGCTCGGCTCCGAGAGGAGAACCGTCCTTGAGCATCTGTTCGAGAACATATTTGTCGCCTATATCCGCTCTTACCAGCTTTATGCCGTGCTTTTCGAGTGCCTCCTGCACGCCCATGTTGGTATGGTGCGTACCCACGACCGACCCCGTATCGAGAGTGCCTTTCTTCTTTGCGTCGCATGCGAGAACGTACAGAAGATGGTCGCCGTCCACGACGTTCCCGTTCTCGTCCACGGCGATGAGTCTGTCCGCGTCGCCGTCGTAGGCGAATCCCACGTCGAAACCGCCGTCCCTGACTTTGTCCGAGAGGTTCGAGGCATACAGCGCGCCTACGTTTTCGTTGATGTCGATGCCTGCATTAGACGTATTGATGACAACTACGCTCGCGCCGACCTGTTCGAACACGCTCTTTGCGACCCTGCCTGCCGCCCCGTTGGAGCAATCCACGAGCACCCTGAGTCCTTTCAGTCCTTCTATCTGCGTCGCGAGGAATCTGACGTAATCGGCCGCCGCGTCGTGCATGAATATATACTTACCCGTCGCGATCGACTTTGCGACGTGCGGCTGTGCCATTCTCTGCTCGAGATCCCTTTCGCGCTTGTCTCCGAGTTTGTAGCCTTCGGAGTCGAAAACCTTGATGCCGTTGTATTCGGCAGGATTATGCGACGCGCTTATGACCACGCCGTAATCCGCCTTGTAGTAACGGGTCAGATAAGCTATTCCCGCGGTAGGCATGACGCCCACGTCGAGCACGTCTCCGCCTCCCTGCATGACGCCCGTTGCGACCGCGTGCAAAAGCATATCGCCCGACACGCGGGTATCCATGCCTATCAGTACTCTGCAATTCTTCTTAAGGCTCGCCAGCGCGTTTCCCGCGCTCAGCGCGAGCGAACAAGTCAGCTCTACGTTGGCTACGCCTCTTATACCGTCCGTTCCGAAATACATATCTTTCTACCTCTCAGAATCTTCCTTTTCCGCGTCCTTCCTTTACTACCTGACGCGCTCTGCCTACGACGAGGCTGTCCTTGGGCGTGCTTTCCGTTACCGTGGTGCCCGCCGCGATGTAACTGCCGTCCGCAATGTCCACGGGAGCTATCACGTTGCAATTGCTGCCGATAAAGCAATGATCCCCCACTTTTGTGCGGTGCTTGTTCTTGCCGTCGTAGTTCACGAATACCACTCCGCAACCGATATTGCATTTCTCGCCGAGCTCGCAGTCACCGACATACGTCAGATGCGCGACCTTGGTTCCGTTGCCTATCCTGGCGTTCTTGATCTCCACGAAATCGCCCACGCGGCATTCCTTGCCCACGTCCGACCCCTTGCGCAGATATGCGAACGGACCCACGGTAGTACCGTCCGCGATCGTCGCGCCTTCCATGACGCTGGCAGTGATCTTTACGTTGTCTCCGATCCTGCATCCGTCGATTATGCAGTTGGGCATGATCACGGCGTTCTCTCCTATGACCGTATCCCCGAGAATGGTATTGTTGGGATAGATCACCGCGGTCTCTGCGATTTTCGCCTCAGGCGAAATGTACGTTGTCTTTTCGTCTATTAATTTCATGTTCCCTCCGAAAACGGCTTGCTTTACAATCTATGCCGTTTTACCCGTGATGTTTCTTTTATTTACATTTTCGCGGTTTTGATACCTGTCCGTGCCTTTTCCGCAGAAACGCAAATAAAATTTTCGAATTACATACTTGAATATATCACATCACCGCCGTCCGCGCAACAGTCATAAGCGTTTTTTACTCTGTATCCCGCACGGAAAAAAGGTACGTTATATCCGAAAAAGGCGGGACCCGTAAGCCCCGCCGTATCGACTAATCGTATTTTTTTATGGATAAAACGGTTAAACGCCGTTATGCAGCAAATTTGCGTTTTTTGTGTCTTTTACCTCATTTCTCTTCTTCGCGTCCCTCTCCGCATTGTTCTTCGTCCTCATTCTTGCGATCTCTCGGCTCTTCCTTCACGAAAAGGAGTTTGACCGACAGTGCGAACACCGCCGCCGCTATCAGTACGAAAGACGCTGCGAGGGCTATGATCCCGCCGGAGTCGAGAGACTGAGTGGATACCGCCACAGGAGGCAAAGACAACGCGAGTGCGTATGCGACCGACGATATGAAGCCCGTTGCACCCGCCTCGAGAGTGTTCCTGCGCTTTCTTTCGGGATCGGTCTCGCGGAAGTTCTTCCTTTGCGCCCCCGTCGCCGCAAGCACGATTATTACGACGATGCCCGCTACCCCCAGCGCGAGAATGAGCACGCTCAGCACGATCAGCAGCGTCATGGCGGCGTACGGGTTTCTCTTTTCGGGTTGCGCGCTCTCGCTTGCCCTGAAAGACAGCTCGCCGTCAGGCAACGAGTCGAAATGCGCCTTATATCCGTTCTCGGTCTTTTCGAAACCGAGTTTTTCGGCGTCGAGCAGATAATACGGCATATTCACTTCGACGTCAAGAGTGCCGAACGACGCCCACGCCTTTGCGGGCGACAGCAGATAGTCGTATGTGAACACGCTCGGCTCGTAGCCGTCGTTCCTCGACGGGAACAGCGGAGCGGTCACGGTATTGGTGACCTTTGCTCCCGCGGGCACGGTCAGCTCGTATTCGTACCAGTAAAGCACGTTGTCTTCGAGGAATCGCACGGTATTCTGCCCGAACAAGCCGTTTACGCCGTATTCTCCCGCATATACCGCGTTCGCCACCAGGTTGAACCAGTCCGTATGCGAACTCTCGCTGCCGTCGTTTTCGAAAGGATATGTCTTTTCGGCGTATTCCTCGAGCGTCATGCGGGTCTCCCCGACCTTTTCGATATTGCACGAGATCTCCTTGGAGCCGACCTCTGCGTGCAGCGAAAACTCGGGTTCTTCTCCCGAAAAGATCAGATAAAACGAAAATACCGTGCCGTTGGTTATTTCGCGCCCGTACATTCTCCTCGAAGAGGACGAGCTGTAATATGTGAAATCGCCGAAGAAGTCGGACTTGCCGTTGTTTGAGGACTCAACGAACGCGCTTATCACGTTGTTTTTCGCGTCGGAGAATTTGTATTCGTACAGAACCACGGTGCAGTTGCCGTCTGCCCAGCCCGCCGACGTCTTCTCGTCTTCGAGCAACGCGACAGACTTCTTTGCGTCGAAATCGCCGCTCCAGTTGCTTTTCGTAAACGTATACCTGACCTTCTTTTCCACGACCTTCCCGTCTGCGGTCACGGCGTAATCCGACGACACGTCGCAGGCTCTGTCCACATAGTCGGGCAACACCCCGAACGGAAACGCAAGTCTTACCGTTACGTCGTAATCCGCGGGATTTTCAAACTCGTAGGTCGCGCTGACTTTCGCCCCGTATTCCGCGAGTCCGTCTTTGCCGAAATAATTTCTTTCGGGAAAATGCGGTATGTCGAACACGAGCTTTTCGCCGTTCACTCTGACAGGACAGTCTTCGCCCACGACGAGCGCGCCTGTACCGCTGACGCCGCTCCAGCTCATCTGAGCCGAATTCGCAGACGCCGCGGGTATCGCGCAAAGCACGACAGTCAGTATGACCGTCAGAACCGCGATCGTGAAAATTTTTCTCTTCATTGCTCCGTCCTCCTTCTCAGATAAACGTCTTTTATCCCTTATACTTCATTCGTCCCTCGTTTTTTCGTTTTTCCCGGTAAATTCTTTTTTCATTATACCATAACCGTGCCGACGGTTTCAATACGTTATTCCGCGAGCCTTGCTTTTTGCACAAAACCGCGATATAATGTTTTGCGGAGGTAAAAAAACTATGGATAAAACAGATATGACCGAAAAGAGAGTATTTTCCCTTATCGGCGAAAAGTGGATGCTCGTCGCCGCTACCGACAAAAACGGCAAAACCAACGCCATGACCGCGTCCTGGGGAGGACTCGGAGTCCTGTGGGGAAAGAAAGTAGCGTTCGTGTTCATACGTCCGCAGAGATACACAAAAAAATTCGTAGACGACGCGGATGTATTCTCCCTCTCCTTCTTCGACGACTCATACAAAAAGATGCTGGGATATATGGGAAAGGTCTCGGGCAGAGACGAAGACAAGCTCGCAAAGAGCGGTCTGACCGTAAAATCCGTCGGCGGAGCACCCGTTTTCAAAGAGGCGTCACTGACCCTCGTCTGCAGAAAGATGTACCGTCAGACACTCGACGAAAAATGTTTTGTCGACGAGAGCAATATCGGCAAATGGTATCCCGAAAAAGATTATCACGACGTGTACGTCGCAGAGATAACGGAAGAAATAGCCGGATGAGCTGGCGCGTTTTGCGCACTCCCGCTCAAATCACCACGTTTAATGCAATAAAGGAAAATAAAAGAACGGCGATTTTACGCCGTTCTTTTATTTGATTTATATATGATATAAAATTATATCGATATAATATATCCTCTTCCCGTTTCATTTTACAGCTTGTCGGCGACCGAAAGCAGAAGGTCTCTTGTCTTCTCCCAGCCGAGGCAAGGATCCGTGATCGACTTGCCGTACTCGTCCCCGCCTGGCTGCTGACAGCCGTCCTCGATATAGCTCTCAATCAGAAATCCCTTGACCAGCGAGCGTATCTTGTCGCAATGTCTGATGTTGTCAACGACCTCCTTGACTATCCTTATCTGCTCGAGATAGTTCTTGCCGCTGTTGCTGTGATTGCTGTCCACGATGACGGCGGGGTTCTTCAGGTTCTGCGCGAGATACATATCGTGGAATCTGATCAGATCCTCGTAGTGATAGTTGGGGATATTGTTGCCGTATACGTCCACGCTGCCGCGAAGTATCGCATGCGCGTACGGATTGCCCTGAGTCCTTACCTGACAGGTACGGTACTTGAATTCGCTAGGGATCTGCGCCGCGTATATCGAATTGAGCGTGACGGGCATGCTGCCGTTCATCGGGTTCTTTATCCCGACGGGAATGTCCACTCCGCTCGCGACGAGCCTGTGTTGCTGGTTCTCGGTCGAACGCGCGCCGACCGCGACGTAGGTCAGAAGGTCGTCGAGATAGACGTGGTTTTCGGGATACAGCATCTCGTCCGCGGCGGAAAGCCCGCTCTCGGAGATCGCTCTCAGGTGCATTTTGCGCAGAGCGATTATGCCCGCCTGTATATCCGTTTCCTTCCTGTGCGGATCGGGATTGTGCATTATGCCCTTGTAGCCTTCGCCTTTGGTGCGCGGCTTGTTGGTATATATCCTGGGAACGACGAATATCTTTTCCTTTATCTCGTCCGCGAGTTTCGCTAGACGGGAGACATAGTCGCATACCGCCGTCTCGTTGTCTGCCGAGCAAGGTCCGACGATCACGAGCATGCGCTTGTCTCTACCCGCGATTATATCCATGACCGTCCTGTCTCTTTCTGCCTTTATCTTTGCTATCTCCGCACTGACGGGAACGAGCGTCTTCAGCTCTTCGGACGTCATTATCGTCTTGACTTTCTCGAACATATCAGCCGATCACCTCGTAGTCCTGTGCGGTTATCGTGTCTTTGATCTGCGCCAAAGAGACTTGGTTTTCGTCGTATTCGACTTTTACGCTGCCGTCCGCCGCGCTTGCGACGCAGGCTTTCACTCCTTCGAGTGCCAGTACAGCTTTGTTTACTCTCGCTTCGCAATGCGAGCACATCATTCCGTTCACTTTGATCAGGGTCGTCATATACGTTTCCTTCGCGAGCGGGCAACCTTGCGTGCACGTCTCGCCCAGTTGTTTTTTCTCGTCTATTATCGCACTTTTCCGTACATTTTTCAAGCGTTTGGGCTTAAAATAAGCCAGTCTCAGCGCGTTCAGCACGACGCATACCGACGAACAGCTCATCGCAAGCCCCGCGATCATCGGGTTGAGCAACAATCCGCCGAGAGCGTAGAACGCCCCGCATGCGAACGGTATGCCCAGCACGTTGTATACAAACGCCCAGAAAAGGTTTTCCTTGACGTTCCTGAGCGTCGCTCTGCCCAGTTCTATCGCGTCCGCTACCACTCTGACGTCTCCGCCGACGAGCACGACGTCCGCACTCTCTATCGCGACGTCGCTGCCTTCGCCCACGGCTATGCCTACGTCCGCCTCGGTCAGCGCGGGAGCGTCGTTGATACCGTCCCCGACCATGGCGACGAACGCGCCTCTATCCTTCAGTTCTTTTATCTTTTCCGCTTTCTGCTGCGGCAGGACCTCGCTTATCACTTCGTCTATAGCCACTTTCTTTGCGATATATTCGGCGGCTTTAGCGTTGTCTCCCGTCAGCATGACCGTCTTTATCCCAAGTCCTGCAAGAGCCGCGACCGCCTCAGCCGCGCTCTCCTTGACGTCGTCGGCGAGTGCGATACATCCCGTCGCCTTACCGTCCTCTGCGACCGCTATCACGCTGCTGCCGCTGTCGTAACAGTTGTCAAGAAATCCCCGTATCGGAGCAATATCTATCCCGTTCCGAGTAAGCAGCGCGCTCTTGCCGCAAAGTATTTTTCTGCCGCCCGCCTTCGCCGTCAGACCGAAACCGCTGAAATTGTTTACTTCCTCCGCGACCGTCTTTTGCACTCCCTTTTCCTCGGCATAGTCGCATACCGCTTTCGCCAGAGGATGCGTACTGCCGCTCTCGACCGCCGAGCAAAGGGACAAAAGCGCGTTTTCGTCGCCGTCGGTCGCATATACTCCGACGACTCTCGGCACCCCTTCGGTTATCGTTCCCGTCTTGTCGAATACGACCGTATCGACGTGTGCGGATCTTTCGAGTGCCTCCGCGTTCTTGAACAGCACTCCCATCTTCGCGCCGTTGCCGCTGCCCGTGATTATTGCGGTCGGCGTCGCAAGTCCGAGCGCGCACGGGCACGCTATCGTCAGTACCGAAACGAATATCTTTATCACGAATGCCGAATCGTATCCCGCTATCGCCCACGCAACGCTCGCGACGACCGCTATCGCCATTACCGCGGGCACGAATACCTTGGAGACCTTGTCTGCGAGTTTAGCTATCGGCGCGCGGGAATTCTGCGCGTTTTCGACGAGCGTGATTATACGCGAGAGCATGGTCTCCTCTCCCGCACCCGTCACTTCAAACTCTATCACTCCGTTGCCGTTGACCGTACCGCCGATCACCTTGTCTCCCACCGTCTTGTCCACAGGAAGGCTCTCTCCCGTGATCATGCTCTCCTGCACCGCCGACGATCCTTTGATGATCACTCCGTCGGCGCAAAAACTCTCGCCCGCCGCGACCCTGACGGTATCGCCCTTGACGACCTCGGACGCGGGGATGCGAACAAACGCGCCGTCTCTCAACACGAAAGCGTAATCGGGCGCAAGTCTGGTCAGTTCTTCTATCGCCTTGCCCGTTTTTTTCAGAGCGCGGCTCTCGAGATATTTGCCGAGCGAGATCAGCGCGAGTATCACTGCCGCCGATTCGAAATACAGTTGATGCGCCGCGTGCGCGTCGCCCTGACATACGAGAACGAAGCCGTACACGCTGTACGCAAAAGCCGCCGTGGTGCTTACCGCGACGAGCGTGTCCATATTCGGGTCGAGTCGGAACAGATTGCGGTAACCTCTGAAATATATCTTGTAGCTGAGTGCCATTACGGGCACGCAAAGTATTATCTGCACGAGAGCGTAAACAAACGGGTTTCCGTCAGGCGAAACGGCGTCGGGATACGGGACTCCCAGCATAGGCAGCATCGACCACAGCAAAAGCACTCCGCCGAGAACCACTCTCGCGAGCGTCGCGACAAGCTCTTTGTCGAACCCCTTTTTGTCTTCCTCTTTCTTTTCGAAACGCGCCTTATACCCCGCTTTCGCCACCGCGGCTGCGAGGTCGTCCTCAGTCAGCTTTTTGTCGTCGTATTCGACCACCGCTTTCCCGCTGGCGAAATTCACGTCGGCACGTTTTACCCCGTCGAGCGCGAGCAGAGCTTTTTTGCAGCTGCCGCTGCATACGACGCAGCTCATTCCGTCAATATTGAAAATTACGTTTTTCATCTTTCTCCTTATGCCGTTGAGTTTTGCAAAAATATCAATATCATTATATACCATTCAAACGTAAAATCAATAGCGTTATCGTCAGCTGACGGAAAAAAAATAAGGAGCGTTGACCGCTCCTTGTTTTTTATCGACTTTTCGGGTTATTGCGGAAAACTGACCGCTCCGTCCGAGTATTCGAAATTGGCAACGATGTGGGATTTGTAATAGACGTCTCCTTTCAGTTCCAGCGTAGAGTCCGCCGCGCTCTTCTCTGTGTAGTAGGGCTTTACGTACTCGGTGTAATAGTCTATCTGGTCGAGTCTCGATTTGCTCTTCTTGTAGTTGTAAGTATAACGGGTTATCTTCAACGCGCCCACGTTTTCCCAATTGTAAACGATATCTTTTCCGAAGCCTGACCAGTATTTACCATCAACGTTTTCGGATTTGTCGATACGAAGCTCGTCACTCATGCCCAGCAGGTTGTTTCTGAAGATCTCGTCCGCCTTCTCATTCCAGGATTTTATTATATCCGGGAATTCCGCAATAAACGCGTCCCACTCCTCTGTTCCGTATTCGGGAGCAACGATTTCGTCGTGAGTCACGTTGTTCTCCTCGCCCAGCTTGTAGGCTGTGATATACTGAGCCTGCATAACGTTGGTATAGATCTTGTTGCCGTTGGTGAAGGTATAACAATCGTCCACGGGCATCTGTCCGCTTACGATACCTACGATGGCAGACAACTGTTCGATGCCGTCATATTCAACGCCGTTGCTGACACCGTTTTCGACTTTAAGCACATACTCGATCTTGTTCTTGATCGTCTCGTCGATCGTCTGCCACTTTACCTTGTCGCTGTCCCCGCTGAGTCCCTCGTTCAGAACGCTCTGATCGTTGAGAGCCTCTATGAACGAATCGTAATAGTTCTCCCAGATAGAGGGATAGGAAACCATCTTGAGGTAAAAGTTCTTACTGCCGTTCTGCATATAAGTAAATTCGGTATAAGAATCCATCCAGGCATTTTTCTGCACTCCGAGATCGTCGATAGCCTTCTGCGCGTCGGTTTTAGTGCCTAGAATGTTGTCGAAGATGTTGGGATCTTCTTTTCCTATAGAATCGTAAAAGCTGTTGTATGCGTTTTCAAAGCTGTCCCAGCCTTTGCTGTCTTTGCTTCCTCTGGTTATAGCCGCATTGTAATGCGTATTGAAGCTGAAACTGACAGAAAAATTAGCTTTGTTGAGATTTGCGAGGATATCGTCATACTGCTCGTTGAACTTCTCCACGTCTTTGGCTATATCGTTGTAATAATCCTCTTCGCTCTGGCTGCAGGCCATGAACACGGTGCAGAGCAAAACGGCAACGACAACTATCGCAAGTATTGAAATGTATCTTTTTTTCATAGCGTTATTCCTCCTTCTGCTCTGTCTGAGATTTAGAAATCTCGTCTATCACGCTGTCGCTTATATAGCGTTCCGAGCCGGCTTCTCCGTCAAGGGCGGCGCCTTCGGCAGCCATCTTGGCTACATATTCCTGTTTTCTCTTGTGAGCGAGTCTTGCTTCGATCTGCGCCATCTTCTTTCCCGAAAGGTTGTAGAATAGCATGGGAACGATAGAGATCAGGTTGGTTATAGCGGGAATTATAGTGAATATCATAAACAATCCCAGCTTGGTGAATTCCGTCTGTTCAGGCTTGTGGTCTGACAGGAACGACAGCGGCTGCGAGAACAGGAAGAACGCAAGCAGCCATGACAGGAAATAATCCTTGAAGCCCGATGACACCTTGCTTCTCAGACTCATAAGCGAGAACGTAATGCCTTCGAGACGTTCGCCGCACTTGTCTTCCCAGTAGTCCAGCGTATCCGTTGCCATAAGGTGCGGTACGACGTTGAGCACGCCCACGGGGAGCATCGCAAAGAACATCAGAGCCGCGATGAGTATCCAGTTGGTGCCGCCGATTATGTAAATGAAGAATATGACCGCCAGCGCCGCAGAGTGCCATATCGTCGCAAAGATAAACAGCTTCTTTGAGTCCATCATTCTCTTCAGTCTCGGCGCGAACAACATACCTATCATTGAAGCTACTGCACCGGGGAGCGCGAAAGCTATCTGCAAAGATCCGTTGCTGTAAATATATGCGACAACATACATGATCGCCGCGCTTACAAGGTTTCTGAAGAATGTAAGCAGGTTGGACAATATCAACAGCAGGAACGGTTTATTCTTGAACAGATATTTAAAGCCTTCTATCAGACTGGGCGTAGTTTCTGTAGGTTCGCATCTTTCCTTTACTCTTACACCGCCGAGGACCATGAACAGAGGTCCGAGAATGCCGATAATGATCGCAACTATGAAATACGTATTGGCATAATCGTCGTTTGTAAGAATAAGTCCTATAGAAATGAGCACCAGCGCTGACTGCTCGCCTATCGAACCGAGGATACGGCTGATAGAAATGATTTTCGAACGTTCGTCCATATTCGGAGACGCAACAGCCGGTATACCGTCAAGAGGAACGCCCACTATCGTACCCGTAATATCATACATTATGTATGTAAAATACATCCAGACGATTTTTCCGACGCTCGACCAGTTGGATATAGGAAAGAACAGCAAAATCGTGACTATTGCCCACGGCACCGCACCAAAGACAAGATAGGGTCTCATTTTGCCCCATCTGGTGCGGGTCCTGTCAACGATAATACCCATAACCGGGTCGTTCAGACCGTCGAAAATCTTTGTGATAAGGAACATCGTTCCTACGGCAGTAGGAGAAATGCCCATACACGCAGTGTAATAGAACAACAAATAACCCTGAACGAGACCCGTGACCGCACTGCTTGCGAATCTCGCGAGCGAGAACAGTATGTAATCTCTGGGTTTTAGAAATTTCTGATTGATGAGTTTTTGATCCTCAACGCTCAGTACTTCCTCTTCGGCAGGGGCACCCGGAGTGACGCCCGCCTGATCGATGGTGTTTGTCGTGTCTTCCACCTCATAACCTCCCAATTTTATTTTGTATTTTATATGCGGTCGCCCCGTTTAAGGACGTGTTTGCCGCTATTCTACCTTATTTTACTTGACGCGTTTGTCGCCAAGCTGTTTGCGGAAGAAGTTGCCGTCGTTGTACGACAGTACGAACGCACCCGTGCTCGACCACGCCTGAAGCAGCGAGCCTTGCGGATGAACGGGGCTGAAGAACTCGACGGGAGTGTAATTGCCCTGATCGAGGTTGTACTCAAACCATCTCGTCAGCGGATACTTGTAGTCCATACCGTACATGAGTTTCGCATACGCATAAACGCAGGAAAGATACGGCCAGTCGCCGCCGTTGTGGTAGTAGTACGGGAGCGATGACTTCTGCACGATATCCTTCGTATTCTTGTAGAACGGATATACGCTGAGAGTGCCGAAGTCGCCTGCCTTCTGCTGCTTGTTGTTTTTGGACTCGAGCATCTTCTCCATATTCTCGAGCACGCGTTTGGATCTCTCCTCATCCGCTATGCCGAACAGTACCGCGACCACCGTGTCTATGGACAGGTTGTCCTCCGTGAACTCCTTGCTCTTGTAGTTGACGTAATATCCCTTTTCTTCGTCCCACAGCAGGTCGTTGATCGCCTTTTTGACCTTGACGTACTTCGCGTAATAACCGTTGCCGTCCAGACCGCAGGCGTCGCAAAGCTCACTCATCGCGAACAGGGCGCGCGCATACAGAGCCTCGTCGTAGGTGACGTAGGTGCTACGGAACACGTTGTCGCACCAGTCGCGGCGGTTGTACTCTCCGCCTTTGACGAGAAGTCCCGTAGAATCGGTCTCCTGCTCCAGTCTGTCGAGCACGAGCTTTGCCGCCTCGATGATCGTGCCGCACGCGCAGGACTCGCTGAGTACGCTAAGGTCGCCCGTGTGCACGACGTAATCGTATATCATGGCTACGAAGAATGACGGAGAATCGTAGTGATTGCCCCAGTAATTCTTGAAGTTGAACTTAACCGCGCTCGGGCACTCACCTTTCTTGTTGATGCCGTTGCCGAGAGTGACTATCTCGTTGCGCACGAGCTTGGGTCTGACGGGGAGCACCGACAGCACCGTCCAGTACGCGTCGCGGTAATACGTTCTTGCGGGGAACTGATATACTATGCCCGCGAGGAAACCTTTGAACTTGCCCAGCTCCTTGTAATTGGAAATGCTGCAATTGAGCAAGGATTTGTAATAGGTCTCCATAAAGTCGTCGCCCTTGACGCAATCGGGGCAGACGAGATCGTCTATGTACTTCTGCGCCTCTTTCGCCGCAACGTCGAACTTGTTGAGACATTCGGTCACGTCGCAGAACGTGAAGTCGTTTCTCGTACCCGCGCTGACGACGTATCTGAACTTTCTCAGCTCGCCCGCGCGCAGCTTTGCGCCGTAGCTGAACTGATTGTGGAAACCTCTCTCCGCTTCTCCCGCCTGTGCGCCCTCGCTTATCGCGAAGTCGATGTAGAAGTCGCCGAGAACGTCCCCGTGCAGTTTCGCGCTCGCGCCGTTGAAGGTCAGACCGTTCTTCTTGCTCTTGATAAACCCTGTCAGCACGGTAGCTATCGTCTTCGGGCTGAGTCTGTTGGCGAGAAGCTGCTGGACGTAGCTCTCGTAATTGATGCCGAAGTTGACGGTGTTGTCGAAATCGATGTCCTGCTTTGCCTCTACCGCGGTCTCGACGTAGATCGCGTTGCTCTCGTTGTCGAGGAACTGAGTGATCGTCAGCTTGCACTTCTCGTGCTCGATCTCGGTGATCTGTCTCTTTCCTTCCATAGTGACGACCTTGTCCTCCATATAGTCGAAGGGCACGCCGTCCACCGTGTACATCGAGTAGTAGTTGGTAAATACGGAAAATTTGTTCATGACCGCATACTTCGAGATGCCTCCTCTGCCGTCGAACTGCGCCGTGATACGGTTGTTGCTGACGTCGTAGAAAGCTCTCTCGTGCAGTTTGCCCGTCGTGATTATCTTGCCGCTTTTGAGTTTGTAATTCATATTTTTCTCCTTATCCGCGAAATCACTTCACGCCGGAATTCTTTTCTTCTTCTATTCTCTTGTCTAGCTCTTTGATATACAAATCCTCGTCGTACGGATACACGACCTCTTTGCCCGTCCACGCCGAAAGGTGTATCGCGTTGGAGAAACCGAGACCGTTGAGACCGTCCGCGTACGGTGCGACCAGCTTGTCCGTCTTGCCGAGTACGACCTCGGAGAAGTTGCGGACGACCACGATGTGCTGCTGCTCGATAATGCCCTTGATAATGTCTACAAGACCCAGCTTGTATTTGGACACCTTGTTGGGTATCTTGCCCATAAACACTTTGTTTGTCCTGGAAAATTCGGGCTCGGCGACGCTGTTCTCGGTAAACTTCAGTTTCATGCTGACGTCGTTGCTTCCCTCGATGACTATCTTGCCGCCGTCGCCGGTGATCTCGAGCCTGTTGGTGCCGGGAGCGTCATGCGTCGAGGTGATGAACACGCCCGTCGCGCCGTTCTCGAATTCGCAGACCGCGGTGACGTCGTTCTCCACGTTGATCTTTCTGCCGACCGTCTTTGCGTTGCTCCAGACTTTCTTTATCGGAACGCCCGCAAGCCATGTGAACAGGTCGAGCTGATGCGGATCCTGATTGATCAGCACGCCGCCGCCTTCACCTGCCCAGGTGCCTCTCCAGCCGCCCTGGTCGTAGTACGCCTGAGGACGGTACCAGTTGGTGATTATCCAGACGATACGCTTGAGATTGCCCAGTCTGCCGCTCTCGATTATCTCTTTCGCCTTCTTGTAGACCTTGTTGGTACGTTGATTGTAAAGCAGACCGAATTTGAGTTCGGGCTTGGTCTTGCCGAATTCCGCCGCCTCTCTGACCGCCTTGGTGAATACGCCCGCGGGCTTGTCGCTGAGGACGTGGAGACCCGCCTTGAGTGCGTCTATCGCTATCGTCGGGTGCGCATAGTGCGGCGTGTCGATGATCACTGCGTCGATGAGTTTGCTCGCGAACATCTCTTTGTAATCGCCGAATACCTTTACCCCGGGGAGCGCGGTCTCAGCCCACTTTCTGCGATCTTCGGCAATATCGCACACCGCGACGAGCTGACCGTTCTTGTCCATGCCCTTGAAGAGCCTCTTCGCATAGTTGCTTCCCTGCTTGCCGATACCTACGATACCGTACCTTACCTTATCCATTATTTATTCTCCTTTTCGACTTCGTCGATTATTTCCTTGAGTCCGTTGTACTGCCACATGAATATATCCTTTCTCGTGACCGTCTGCATAGGCTCTATGCCCTTAGCCGCGTTGATGCGCTTGAACACCTTGTTCCAGTTGCCGACGTAAGGCAGCATCCAGGTGATCCAGCCGAGGACGTAGAACAGCTTTTTGTGATCCGCGTACTTGCCCGTATGCGGCTCGAGAGTCATGAAACCGTCGTAATTCCTGTTTACGATAAGATCCTTTATCATCTCCTTGTAATTGCCGAGTCCGAGACCTACGGGGACTTCCACCTTCTCGGGAGAGCAATCCTTGATGTGGTAATATACGACATAATCCTTGAGCATCTCGTACGCCTTGGGCACGTTTACGCCGCACTGTATGAAGTTGGACGCGTCGAACGCGAGTTTGAACTGCGGATGATTGATCTCGTTGTAAAGCTCGAGACATCTCTCGGGAGTATCGCCGTAAATTCTCTTTTCGTTCTCGTGCAGGAGTATCACGTCCGTACCCTCGACGACCTTGAGGAATCCGCGCAGCTTCTTGACTACCTCGGGGAAATACGCCTTGTAGTCGCCGCTCGCCTTGACTCTGAACGAGAACATCCTTATGTATTTGCAATCCATATCCTTGCAGATCTTGACCAGCTCTTTGAGTTTCGCAAGCTGAGCCTCGTACGCCTCGTCGTCGTACAGACCTATCTTGCCTATCGGGGAGCCTATCGAGGAGAATTTGATACCCGCGTTGTCGAGGCGCGGCTTGATCGTGCTCCTGAACTCCTGCTCGGTATAGTTGGCGATGTTCTTGCCGTCCACCACTCTGGGGCACAGATAGCTTTCGCCCAGCTCTTTGATCAGCTTTATCTGTTCGTCGAGATTGGAACTGACCTCGTCGTAAAAACCTGAAATCCTGATGTTTGCCATAAATTTATATCCTCCTCATCGGCAAATTAAATTACTTTATCTTTTTCTCGCCCTTTATCTTTTCGGCGAGCATTTTATCGTATTCTTCGGGATCGACGGGAACGGTCACTTCCTTTCCCTTCCACGCCGACATGTTTATCGCGTTTATTATGTTGAGCGCGTTGACGCCCTCCTCTCCGCGCGCTCTGAGCAACGACGCGTCTTTCTTTCCTACCGCTGCGACGAAATCTCTCAAAATGTTGCATTGCTGACCGTACAGCGCGTCCGTCAGATAATTCCTTATGCCGTAGAACATGTACTCTTTGTCGTATTTCTTGTCCTCTCTGTTGCCGTAATCGCGTTTCGCTCTCGCGTTGACCTGTTTCTCGTCCATTCTGAGGAACTTGCAGACCGCCTTGTGCCTGGTAATCACGAGAGTGCCTTTCGAACCCACTATCACAAACCTGTTCTCTCCCGGCAGCTCGTGAGTCGACGCGGTGAATACGCAGTCGAAATTCTTATAACAGAACATAGCGATCACGTCGTTTTCGGTAGTTATGTTCCTGCCCTCCGTCTTGCATCTCGCGATTATCCTCTCGGGCATACCGAGCAGCCATTGAAGTATATCGAGCTGGTGCACGCACTGATTTATCAGAGTGCCGCCGCCTTCGCCCGACCAGCTGGCGCGCCAACCGCCCATATTGTAGTAATACTGCGTCCTGTACCAGTCGGTTATAGTGAACGATGCCCTCTGAATATCTCCCAGCCTGCCGCTCTCGATTATCTTTTTCGCGCGGGCGTATATCGAATTGCTGCGCTGGTTGTACATTATCGCGAAGATCGCCTCGGGGTGCGCCTTCGCAGTCGCTATAAGAGAATTCGCGTCCTTCACCGTCACCGTTATCGGCTTTTCGACAAGCACGCTTATACCTCTGACGAGAGCTTTTTTCGCAAGCTCAGAATGAGAATAGTGCGGGGTCGCGATGACGACCGCATCGGGCTTTTCCTTTTCGAGCATTTCGTCGTAATCGGTATACGTCGCGACACCCGAATAATTCGCTCTGAATCTGTCTGCGACCTTTTCGTCGGTATCGCAGACGGCGACGAGTTTCGCGTTTGCGACCGCGCCTTTTACGAAGTTGGACGCGTGTTTTCCGCCCATTCTTCCTATTCCCGTAACGGCAACCCTTATCATTTATTCTCCTTTTCCGCCATGCTCGTCTCGAAAAGTATCGTAGACGCTACGACGGGATAATTCGTCGTGATGTTTGCGGGTCTCAGAGGCACGAGCCTCTTGAGCTCCCTGTAACTGTCGACGGTGAATATCGACAGCTTTACGCCGCACCTCGCGCACTCTGAGAGAAACGCGTCCGTGGCGTACATTTTGTTGATGTTAAGTCCCGCGAAATGCGGGTTCTTCGTGTCGTCGAGAGCCTTTTTTATTTTCTCGACGTTCTTCGCCTTGTACGGCAGTCCCTTGATCCTGTTGACCCACGCTTCGCCCTCTGTAAGCACTTCGCTGTCAGTCAGTCTGACCGAACCCGTGAATATCAGGAGGTCGGTGACGTCCATCTCTTTGGCAAGTTTTATCACGTCCGACACCAGCCCCTTCCCCTTGAGGTCGCAGTTGATCTTCACGTTGTTCTTTTTCGCAAACGCGAACGCCTGCGCGAGAGTTATCTTCTTTTTGTACGAAAAGGGAGCGGGAAGATGGCTGAGATAAAGCAGCCCTCCTCTCCTGTGTACGTCCACTTCTATGGCGTCCGCTTTGAATGTGCTTATGTTTTCAAAGTAGATTTTCGAGTTGCGCCCAGTGCCGAGCGCGCCCCCGTGTGCCGTGATCATCCGTTTCCTCCCCTGTAAAACGCGCCGGTTATCGCAAGCAGTTGCTCTTCGCGTTTTCTCTCTCCGTATATACATACGACGCAGAATCTTTCAAACGTCGCTTTTGCCTTTATTTTCTCCCCGAATGCTATCGGGAAACTCTCTTTGCCCAGTTCCGTGACTATCTCCGCTCTCGTAAGTTTCGTCGGTTTGTCCGAGCGGTAATCTTCTGACCTAAAGCAGCTCAGCTCTATTTCGGTCTCTTCCGACGCGATCTCGCTGCCTATCGCGTACTCTCTGCCTCCCGACACCGCCTTGCATTCTACCTCGACGCCTATCGAGATGTATGTCGCTCCGCTCTTCACGCCCCGCAAGATGCTGTCTGCGTCCTTGCCTTCCGATCCGACGTATGTGCACGCGTACGAAGGCGGCACGTCGTCTCTGTTGTGCCAGTCGTATCCGTATACTACGCTCAGCCTGTGCCCTTCAGCGAGAAGAGAAAGCCATTGCTCTTTCTGCTGTCTTGCCGCCACGCCCTCGTTGGGATAATAGTGCGACCAGACTTCGTAACAGTCCGCGCCCGATATACTCTCTATATCGTAATCGCAATGACAGCCGCTGCAAAGCGGATAGCCCATGCGTCTCGGATGCGCTATCGTCACGATGTCGCCCAGAGTCTGTGCTCTTTTTATCTTTTCGCCGACGTTTTCGGGGGTAATGTCTCTCCACAGCACGTCGCTTTTTCCGCCCGTCACCGCGAAGTGTCCCCAAAACGTCGTCCACTCGATCCCGGGGATAACGGTAAGCCCCCGTCTCCTGCCCTCTTCGACGGCTCTTTTAACTCCTGCCGTCGTGTTGTGATCGGTCAGAGCGATCGCGTCGTAGCCGCACGCCAGAGCCCTGTCGACGAGTTCCTCGGGCGTCATCTTTCCGTCGGACGAAGTCGTGTGCGTATGCAGCTCGCATCTGTAATATTTCATGCTTCCGCCTCTATCTTCACCGCGACTTCTATTTTGTCCGTGATTATGCAGGTCACGCTGATGACGAAGGTCCACACTCCTTGCTCTATGCGGCACGGGTAAAACCCTCCGTCCGCGCTGTCCTCGCATATCGTAAAATTCTGTACGTTATTGCCTCTGTGCGCCGTTCCTGCAGCTCCCGACGGGGAGTCGAGCGAAAACGACAGGTGATTGTCGAGAGGCAACGCGGCTCGCATTTCTCCTCTCGTCATAAGAGGTTCGCCCGCTTGTTTCAGCATGCTCCGTTCGATCAAATCCAGCCCGTATTCCTCGTCGTAATTATACTTGGGTTCGTATCGGACGCTTATATGTAGTTTCTTCGCGCCTTCAGGCACTTCGAAATATAATTTGCGATGCGTGCTCTGGTCTTTTTTCGTCAGAACACACACCCTGTCGAACAGAGTCGCCATATCACTTCTCTATGTCGGGTATCTCCGTCATATCCACTTTTCTGCCGCCGTTCTTTCTCGACAGCTCTGCCGCCGCAACTATGCGATGACTCTCTATCGTATCCTTTATCCAGGTATACTGCCCGTTAGGGTCGAGTTTGCCCGCAAGCATATCCGCGGTGGATTTCGTTATGCCCTGGTCGCCGCCGTAATGTCCCTTTATTACAGGAATTATGTTGACGATGATCTTCTTAGGTTTCTGGTCGAACAGCTTGAGCGTGATCACGCTGCCCGTATCGTCGGCGATGAGTTCGCCTTTCGTACCTCTGATCTCGGTATGTCTGTGGTCTTTCTCGTTGAACGCGTTGGCGGTCATAACAATCTTGACGCCGTTCTCCATCTCCATGTTCACGGTCTGGCAATCTACGACGTCGTTGTCGCAACCGAATACGCATCTAGACCATAGCTTGCCTCTTTCGCCTTTCTTCAGAGCCTCTATAACGTCCGCCTTTTTGCCCGTCGTGCAGAACGCGTACGTTCCCCACGGGAATTTGTGACCTTTGCGTCCTCTGCCGACGTACTGATATTCGCACTCGAATATACAGGTGTCTTTATGCGGGCAGTCGAAACACGTCGCGGTAGCACCCTTTGGCGCATTCGCCTTCGTGAAATAACTGAGGTCGCCGTACGACGAAAGACTCTTGCACTTCGCGCCCGCGAACCAGTACAGCAGATCCATGTCGTGACAACATTTCGCGAGCAGCATCGGGGTCGTTTCCTCCTCTCTGCGCCAGTTTCCTCTGACGTAGCTGTGGCAGAAATGCCACCACGAGATATGCTCGTCATGCTTGATCAGCTTGATCTCGCCCAGTACGCCGCTGTCTATTATCTTCTTTATCCTGCGGTAATAATTCGCATAGCGGAGAACGTGGCAGACCAGGACCTTGAGTCCCTTTTCTCTCGCCAGTTTCTCTATCTCGAGACACTCGGTTATGCTGGGGCTGACCGGCTTTTCGAGAAGCAGATTGTATCCCAGATTGAGTGCCTTGATCGCATGACCGTAGTGATCGCGGTCCTGCGTAGCGATGATCATCACGTCCGCTATCTTGCCCTGCGCGAAAAACTTGTCCTCGTCGGTGAAACACTTGTCGTCGGGCACGTTCCACGCCGACTTGACTTTGTCTATCTTTGCCTGATATTTGTCACAGATGCTGACGATCTTCACTCCTTCGAGCTTGTTCAGATGACCGCCGTAATTCTTGCCTCTGTTTCCCAGTCCCAAAACCGCTACCGTACTCATAATCTCTCCTGTTTTTCCGTATAATCAGACTCCCGAATATGCCGAGAAACCGCCGTCTATCGGAACGACGATACCCGTCACGAACCCCGCCTTTTCGTCGTCTGCGAGCCACAACATAGTGCCCATCAGCTCTTTCGCCTCGCCGAATCTGCCCATCGGGGTGCCGCGCAGTATCTTTTCCGCACGAGCCGAAGGAGTGCCGTCGGGGTTGAACAGCAACGCTCTGTTCTGGTTGGTCACGAAGAAACCGGGAGCAATCGCGTTGACCCTTATGCCCGCCTTCGCGAAGTGTACCGCGAGCCACTGCGTGAAGTTGCTGACCGCCGCCTTCGCGCCGCTGTACGCGGGTATCCTGGTCAGAGGTCTGAAAGCGTTCATCGACGAGATGTTGATGATGTTGCCGCCTCTTTCCACCATGTCTTTCGCAAACACCTGCGTGGTCAGGAACGTCGCGAGGAAGTTGAGTTTGAACACGAAGTCCACGCCGTTGCCGTCGAGGTCGAAGAAACTCTTGACGTCAGGGTTCTCTACGTCCGCCATATCGAAGTAGTCGTTGGTCGTCGTGCCCTTGGGGTTGTTGCCGCCCGCGCCGTTTACGAGAAGATCGCACTTGCCGAGGTCCTTGTTGATCTCGACTCTCGCCTGCTCCATGTTCTCCTTGTCGAGGCAGTTGACCTTGTACGCCTTTGCCACGCCGCCGTCCGCGACTATTTCGTCCGCGACTTTCTGCGCCGCCTCGAGATTGAGGTCGAGCACTGCTATCTTCGCGCCGTATTTCGCGTATTCTTTTGCTATCTCGCTGCACAGGATGCCGCCCGCGCCGGTGATGACCACCACTTTGTTCTTGTAGACCGACATGATTTTTCTCCTTCCTTATTTATATTGATTCTTAATATTATCCTTGTTTATTACTTCTTTGCGTTCTTTTCGACCGCCTCGATAATGCCTTGCAGATACATCGCTCCGAGCGCGCGGTCGTACAGACCGTAACCCGCTCTGCCCGTCTCTCCCCATATCATTCTGCCGTGGTCGGGACGGACGTAACCGTCGAAACCGCCGTCGTACAGAGCTTTGATTATATCGTACATATCGAGGCTTCCCTTTTCGCTGAGATGACCGCTCTCTTCGAAACAGTGATCGCCCGTGATCTTGATGTTGCGCAGGTGCACGAAAGGCATTCTGCCCTTGCAGGTCTTTATCATGGATACGAGATCGTTCTTCGGGTTGACGCCGAGAGAGCCTGTGCACAGCGTTATGCCGTTGCTCGGGCTGTCGACGATGGACAGGAATCTCTTGAGATTCTTCTCGTCGATGATGACTCTGGGCAGACCGAAGATACCCCACGGCGGATCGTCGGGGTGTATCGCCATTTTGACTCCGCTCTCCTCCGCTACGGGGACGACCTCTTTGAGGAATACCGTCATGTTCTCCCACAGCTTTTCGTCGTCTATGTCTTTGTATTGCTCGAGAAGTCCTTTGAGTCCCTCTCTCGTATAGCTCGCGTCCCAGCCGGGCAGCGAAAGCTCGCTGGTCAGCGGGTTCATCGCAAGCACGGTCTCGTGATCGTACGCGAGCGCGTTAGAGCCGTCAGGCAGTTCCTTCGCGAGATTGCTCCTCAGCCAGTCGAACACGGGCATGAAGTTATAGCAGATACACTTGACTCCCGCCTTGCCGAGACGTCTGACGTTCTCCTTGTAGTTCTCGATGAGTCTCGCCGCGTTGGCGTTGCCCAGCTTGATGTCCTCGTGAACGGGCACGCTCTCGACGACTTCGAAGGTCAGCCCCTTGTCGTTTGCGAGTTTCTTGAGTCTCTCGATCTTCTCTACGGGCCAGACCTCGCCGACGGGAACGTCGTATATCGCCGATACCACGCCTTCGACACAAGGTATCTGCCTGATGTCGTCAAGCGTGACCTTGTCGTTTTCGCCGTACCATCTGAAAGTCATTCTGAATGCCATAATTATTCCTCCAAAAGTTCCTTTGCGTTATAATAGCACAACCTCTTCGCGACCTCTGTCGGCGCGTCGCCGTCCCTTTCGGACGAATTGTCCGCGAGGAAGTCGCAGAGACATTGCCTGTAATAGTCGTGTCTGGTATAGGACAGGAAACTCCTGCTGTCGGTCAGCATGCCCACCATCGAGCAGATATGACCCAGCTCTGTCAGCCTGTCAAAAGTCTCTCTCATGCCGCGTCTGTGGTCGCAGAACCACCAGCTGACGCCGAGGTGCACTCCCCTGAACGCGCCTATCATCGTGATCAGCGTATAGTACATCGTCGGGTTGAGAGTGTAGATTATCGTCTCGGGGAGGCCGTCTCCCGCGTTCATCCTGTCTATCACCGCGGTCAGCTTGTCGGTGTCTATCGAATTACCGACGCAGTCGAAACCGCTGTCCGCGCCGCACTTTGCGAACATCGCGCTGTTCGAATTGCGGGTCACGGCGAGGTGCATCTGCATAGTGATGCCGCGCTTTTTGTACTCGGCCGCAAGATAGACGTAGAGATAACCCTTGAGCGCGCTTATCTCCTCGTCAGAAGCCTTGCCGCCCGACAGTATCTTCGCGAAGGTTTCCGCCGCCGCTTTCTCGTCCGCGACGCCGCACGGGAATCCTGCCACTCCTATATCGGAAAATCTGCAACCTTTGCTCACGAAGAAATCCAGCCTTTTCCCGACCGCCTCGCGCAACGTTGCGAGAGAGATTATCTTCACGCCGCTCGCGTCCGCGAGCCTTGCAAGGTACGCCGCGTAATCCGCTTTTTCCACAGATACGAGGTTGTCCACCCTGAAGGTCGGCGCGACCTTGGCTTTGAGCACGCCTTCCTTTGCTATCCTGTCGTGCCACTCGAGGCTGTCGCAGGGATCGTCGGTCGTCGCGATATACTCCACGTTCGCCGCCTCTATCAGCTTGCGGGGGGAGATCTTCTTCTCTTTTATCACCGCGTTTGCCTGCTTTCTTATCTCTTTCGCGGTATCCTTATTCAGCGGGGTCGTGATGCCGAAGAAGAACATCAGCTCAGCCGCGACCCAGTCCTTTACGGGATTGCCGAGCGCGTAACCGACCGCCTCGGCGAACTTGTCGAACTTTTCTTCCCACGACGCGTCGCCCGTGATATATTTCTCGTCGACGCCGTAGCCGCGCATGAGTCTCCACTTATAGTGATCGCCCGCAAGCCATATCTCGCCGATGTCGTCGAAAGGCTTGTCCTCGAATATCTCTTTGGGAGACAGATGACAATGATAATCGATTATCGGCAGATCCTTGACCGCCGCGTATATCTTTTCGGCTCTTTCGGAACCAAGAAGTTTTATCACGTTATCTCTGTACTCTACCACTGCCGTCGCCCTCCGCGAGTTTTTTGACTTCGGCAACGGAAACGACGTTGAAGTCGCCCTCTACCGTATGTTTGAGGCAGGATGCCGCGACCGCGAATTCGAGTGCCGCCTGTTCTCCGAGACCGTTCCTGAGCCCGTAGATGAGTCCCGCGCCGAAACTGTCGCCGCCGCCCACTCTGTCTACGATGTCTATTTCGTAATGTTTGCTCTCGAATACCGCGTTTCTCGTGACGTATATCGCCGACCAGCCGTTGCGGCTC
This sequence comes from uncultured Christensenellaceae bacterium, assembly GCA_944380305.1. Classification (GTDB taxonomy): domain Bacteria; phylum Bacillota; class Clostridia; order Christensenellales; family UBA3700; genus Ornithoclostridium. The sequence continues at coordinate 39,008 of CALWHF010000006.1, read as the reverse complement.
GCGCTGTGGCTCTCTCTGAGAGTGAACGCTATGCCCGAAAGCGCGGGGAACTTCGCAAGCACCTTCGCGCCGAGAGCGGCGTAACCCTCCTTGTTCAGCTTGCCGCCGCTTATATTGCTGTCGTCCGCCTCTATGCCGAACACGTCCTTGCAGTCCTCTTCGTTGCTTATCAGCACGTCCACCGTCTTTACAAGCTCGGACATAACTTCGTTCGCCTTCTGCTTGCTCCACAGTTTCTTGCGGTAATTGAGGTCGCACGACACCTTTATATTCTTTTTCTTTGCTGCCGCGAGGATGATCGCGAGCACCTTCGCGGTCTTGTCGGAGATCGCGGGAGTAATGCCCGTCCAGTGCAGCCATTCGACGCCGTCGAGCAATCTGTCGGTGTCCACGTCCTCCGGCTCGATCTCGCTGATCGCGCTGTGCGCCCTGTCGTATATCACGTTGCTCGGACGCTGAGAACAGCCCTTCTCGCAAAAGTAAATGCCCATTCTTTCGCCGCCGCGTACGATCTTCTTCGTGTCCACGCCGTATCTGCGCAGTTCTCCCACGCACCTGTCGGCTATAGCGTTTGCGGGCAGTTTCGTGAAGAACGAAACGTCCTCGCCGAATTGAGCAAGCGACACCGCGACGTTCGCCTCTCCTCCGCCGTAAACGGCTTCGTACGCCTCCGCCTGCGCGAATCTCTTGTATCCGTACGGCTGAAGTCTGAGCATTATCTCTCCTACCGTCAATATACTCATATCGTCAAACCTCTCTTATTTCTTGATGTTCCTGACTTTTTCGACAAGCTCTCTCGCCGTCTTCTCGACCTCTTCGTAGTCGCCTTTCTTCGCGCCCTTGGTCACGAACGAGCCTGCGCCTACCGCGACCGCGCCCGCCTTGAACCAGTCCTCCACGTTGGCGAGACTTACGCCGCCGGTCGGCATTATCTGAAGCTGCGGCAAAGGTCCTCTGAGTGCCTTGAGTCCCGCAGGCGTAGCTACGTCTCCCGGGAAAAGTTTTACGAAATTCGCGCCCAGCTCGAGAGCCGCGACCGCCTCGGTCGGAGTGAATACGCCGGGCACTACCGCTACCGCATATCGGTTGCACAGTTTTATCGTTGCGGCATCGAAACTGGGGCTGAACACGAACTGCGCTCCCGCAAGAATCGCCGCTCTCGCGGTCTCTGCGTCGAGGACCGTGCCCGCGCCGACCACCATGTCTGTGCCCTTGTATTTCTCGCAAAGCGCGGATATTATCGCGTCGGCGTGCGGAACGGTGAAAGTCACTTCGATAAACTTTATGCCGCCCTTGTAGCAGGCGTCTACCGTCTTCAGAGCCTGCTCGACGCTGTCGCCTCTTATGACGACCACAACGCCCTCTTTTTTGATTGCCGAATAAACTTCAAACTTGTCCATTGATCTCCTCCGTCGGCGAAAAGCAAAACCTTTGAATACGCCGCACTTGCGGGCGCGTTACGCCCGATAAATTTATTATAAATTAAAGGGAAAAATTTTTCAAGGTAAATTGTAAAAAAATTATGGACAAAATAGGTTAAATGCGCTAGAATAATACTCGGAGGTGAATTTATGCCGATCATTAATTATATTGGAAAGAACATGAAGACCTTTCACGTTTCCCAGCACCAGCACGATTATTGGGAAATCATTTACTGCACGAACGGAGACGGAACGATAACCTTCTTCGACGGCAGCGACGCGATAGAATATTCGCGCAATCAGATGGTCATCATTCCCCCGCATACTCTGCACACCAACGATTCCAAGATGGGATTCAAAAACATATACCTGACGGTTGCGAACTGGACGCCCTCTTTCAAAAAGGCGATCATTCTCAGCGACAACCCGCAGAAGGACATTTTCAACGTGCTGACGCTGTGCTACCGCTACTTCAACGCCGAAGTGCCAAACCAGGCGAACATCATACTTTCGTTCACGGAGCTGACGCTCAACATGATCTCGAGTTTCGCGGGCAGCGACAACTGTTCTCAGCACGTCGAGATGATCGCAAGCAGCATAGTCGAAAACTTCTCCGACCCCAACTTCTCGCTCGACGACGTATATGCGACCTTCCCTCTCAGCAAAGACTATATCCGCAGGCAATTCATAAAGGAAAAGGGCATCTCCCCTCTTCAGTTCCTCAACGTGACGCGTATAGGCTTCGCGCAGAAACTGCTGCTCAGCAAGAATATCAATAATTACAAGATATACGAGATAGCCGAAATGTGCGGCTTCAGCGACCAGCTCTATTTCTCCAGAGTGTTCAAGAAGGTCACGGGAGTCAGCCCCAAGGAATATACGCAGATCCCTAGGACGGAAAAATACAACAGCGACTGACGCTGACGAAACGGCGCGGGCGGCAACGCCCGCTTTTTTTGCCGTCTTTGCGCAGAAACCGCGACTCGTCGCACGAAACGCAAACAACGCCGCATTCAGACCGGATATGTGGAATATATATGGTATCTATACACGCGCTAAGGAGCGCAGCGACCGCACGCCGCACTGAGGCGACGCGGCGATAAAGGAGGTTTTATGGTAATAGCCGGACTTCAGAAGACCACTCTTCTCGATTACCCGGGGAAAGTCGCCTGCACGGTGTTCCTCGCGGGCTGCAATTTCCGCTGCCCGTTCTGTCAGAACTGGGAGATAGTGAACGGCAAAGGAGAAGACGTCGATCCTAAAGAACTTCTCTCCTTTCTGAAAAAACGCAAAGGAGTGCTGGACGGCGTATGCGTGACGGGAGGAGAACCTCTCGTACACGACGATATATCCGCCCTGCTTTCCGAGATAAAGGAACTGGGTTACTCGGTAAAACTGGACACGAACGGTTCCTATCCCGACAAACTGCGCAATCTCGTCGAAAGCAGACTCGTGGACACCGTCGCGATGGACGTCAAGAACTGCAAAGAGCGTTACGCTCTGACTGCGGGCACCGCGATCGACGTCTCAAAAATTGACGAAAGCGTGAAATACCTGATCTCGGACGCCGTGGATTACGAAATGCGCACTACCGTCGCCGACGAACTGCACCGCGAAGAGGATATGCTGAAGCTCTCTCAATGGATAGCGGGCGCGAAACGCTATTATCTGCAAAACTTCAAGGACAGCGACGCCGTACCATACGGCAATCTCTCCCCCTGCTCGGACGAAAAACTGCGCCGCTTCACAGAGATAATGCGCCCCCTCGTCCCTTCGGTGAAAATAAGAGGAGAAAACTGAACCGACGACATCTTAAGCCCGCCTCCAATATGTAGTGTCCCCGCGATTTTGCGGGGACTTCTCTTTTGCCCCGATTTCGCGTCCTTTTCGTCTCTGAGGGCGTTCCGACACCGTTTCTGCGCGTTTTTTCCGATTTTTCAAAATATGCCATAAAACACAAAAACCACAATATATTGTAGTTTGTCAAAAAATATTGCCACAATATATTGACACAGCTTTGCCTTGATGATATAATGAATCTTACTCGCGGATAAAGCCGCGAATAAGAAGGAGATATTATGTACCAGGTCATCAAGAGAGACGGCGCAGTCGCCGAATTCGACATCAAGAAGATTGCCGTAGCGATCACAAAAGCGTTCGAAGCGAACGAGAAACAGTATCATCCGAGCGTGATAGACATGCTCGCGCTCAAAGTCACCGCAGACTTCGAGCCCAAGATCAAGGACGGCAAGATCGCGGTCGAAGACATCCAGGACAGCGTTGAGTCCGTACTCATACAGGCGGGCTACTCCGACGTCGCGAAAGCGTACATTCTGTACAGACGTCAGAGAGAGAAGATCCGCAATATGAAGTCCACGATGCTCGACTACAAGTCTCTCGTAGACAGCTACGTCAAGGCTACCGACTGGCGCGTGAAGGAGAACTCCACGGTCACCTACTCCGTAGGCGGTCTGATACTCTCCAACAGCGGCGCGATCACCGCCAACTACTGGCTCAGCGAGATCTACGACGACGAGATCGCCAAGGCGCACAGAAACGCGGATATTCATATCCACGACCTCAGCATGTTGACCGGTTACTGCGCGGGCTGGTCGCTCAAGCAGCTCATTCAGGAAGGTCTCGGCGGCATCCCCGGCAAGATAACTTCCGCTCCCGCAAGCCACCTCGCCACTCTCTGCAACCAGATGGTCAACTTCCTCGGTATCATGCAGAACGAATGGGCGGGCGCGCAGGCATTCTCCTCTTTCGACACCTACCTCGCACCCTTCGTCAAGAAGGATAACCTGACCTACGATCAGGTCAAGAAGTGCATCGAATCCTTCATCTACGGAGTCAATACCCCGTCTCGCTGGGGTACGCAGGCTCCGTTCTCCAACATCACCCTCGACTGGGTCGTCCCCAAGGATCTTGCGGAACTGCCCGCTATCGTCGGCGGCAAGGAGCAGGACTTTAAATATAAGGACTGCAAGAAGGAAATGGATATGGTCAACAAGGCGTTTATCGAGGTCATGATCGAGGGCGACGCGAACGGTAGAGGCTTCCAGTACCCGATCCCGACCTACTCGATAACCCGCGACTTCGACTGGTCAGATACCGAGAACAACAGACTTCTGTTCGAGATGACCTCCAAATACGGCACGCCTTACTTCTCCAACTACATCAACTCCGACATGGAGCCGAGCGACATCCGCAGTATGTGTTGCAGACTGCGTCTCGACCTCAGAGAACTCAGAAAGAAGTCGGGCGGCTACTTCGGCAGCGGCGAATCCACGGGTTCGGTCGGCGTCGTGACGATCAACATGCCGCGTATCGCCTACCAGTCGAAGAACGAGGAGGAATTCTTCAAGCGTCTCAACAGACTCATGGACATCTCCGCCCGCTCGCTCAAGACGAAGCGTACGGTCATAACCAAGCTCCTCGACGAGGGTCTGTATCCCTATACCAAGCGTTACCTCGGCACGTTCGCCAACCACTTCTCGACGATAGGTCTCGTCGGCATGAACGAGGCTGCGCTCAACGCGGCGTGGATCAAAAAGGATATGACCAGCTCCGAAGCGCAGGAATTCACGAAGAAGGTGCTCAACCACATGCGTGAAAGACTCTCCGACTATCAGGAGGAATACGGCGATCTGTACAACCTCGAGGCAACTCCCGCAGAGTCCACCTCGTACCGTTTCGCAAAGCACGACAAGGAGCAGTTCCCCGACATCGTGACCGCGAACGAGAACGGCACCCCGTACTACACCAACAGCTCGCACCTGCCCGTCGGTTTCACTTCGGACATCTTCGATGCGCTCGACATTCAGGACGAACTCCAGACCCTGTACACTTCGGGCACCGTGTTCCACGCGTTCCTCGGCGAAAAACTCCCCGACTGGAAAGCTGCGGCGGCTCTCGTCAAGAAGATCGCGGACAACTACAAACTGCCTTACTACACGCTCTCTCCGACCTACTCGATATGCAAGGATCACGGATACCTCGCGGGCGAGCAGTACGTCTGCCCGATATGCGGAGGCAAGACCGAGGTTTACAGCCGTATCACCGGCTACTACCGCCCCGTCCAGAACTGGAACGACGGCAAGTCGCAGGAATTCAAGGACAGAAAGGTCTACGACATCGCTCACTCCTGCCTCAAGAAAGGCAAGAAAGTCGCCGACGAGGTCAAGGAGACCCGCCGCGCGAATGGCGACGCACAGCTGATGCTGTTCGCGACAAAGACTTGCCCCAACTGTAAAATAGCCGAAAAGTTCCTTGCGGATAACGGCGTGCGGTACGTCAAGATGCTCGCGGATGAAAACGCAAACCTCGTTGAGACCTACGGCATACGTCAGGCCCCCACTCTCGTGGTCGCAGGTACGGACGGCTTTGAAAAATACGCGGGCGTGAGCGAGATCATGCGTTACGTCAACGAAGCGAAAAAAGCCGCGAAATAACATCACAAAAGAAATAAAAAAACGCGCCCGTAAAATGATGTGCACCTCCAAAAGTGTCCAACTTTTGGGGTTCACCTCAAAAAGGCGCGTTTTTTATATTTCTATATTTACATCGAACGCATTCCTCGCGTTTCCCCGTTGCGAAAGCAAGCGACAATGCACGCGTTTATCCGCCTCAGGAATCTGCGACGTTCTTGTCGTTGATATTGTCTATCGCAACGATGAGCGCAACAAGCAACGGCGCGTCCTCGTCCTTGTAACATTCGAGTTTGAAACTGTCGACGAGAGAAAAGAACTTCTTGCCCGCCTCGCCGATCTTTTCGCCGTTCTTGTATATCTCGAGCACTTTCTGAATGAAATCGCCCTTGATCTCTATCTCTTCGGCGTATCCCGTCAGTTTGAACTCCTTTTTGAACAGTTTGAACTTCTGCTTGATGCGGGCGATTTTGTTGCCTTCCGCATCGTATATATAGCAGCTGTTCATGAACCACCTTATGAGTTTGTTCTTTACCGTGTACAACAGATTTCCGTCCATATCGTAGATGCGTTTTTTCTTCCCGAGAGAAAAGAACTTACCTTTGACGACGTATCTGTCGACATCGTTTTCGTCTTTGACCGTCGAATGACCTCTGACTGAAAACATCTTGTTCTTTATTTGCAACGTGATCATAAACTTCCCTCCGTTTTATCAGAACGTCTTTGCGACTACGGCTATCGCCGTGCCGATAAGAGCGATCCAGATTGCTATTTTTATTATCAAGGCGATCGTGCGCCTCCTTTTTACCGTTTCGAGCGCAAAATATTCGTTTTTCACAACTTCGGCATCGAAATCGCATTCGAGCTTGACAGCGGGACTGCCTTCGCCCGTCGAACGGATCAGCGTGACGGCAGCCGTACCGTTTTCCTTCGGATGCAATACCGCCTCGAATTCCGCCGCCCTTTTCAGCTTGTCTCTCTGAAAGTCGAAAATGCCGAACAGACTTATCGCGAAAAACAACATCTCCCACACCAGCCACAACGGGCTGAGTATGGTGTCCCAGCACGACAAAGTAAGTCTTGCTCCGTCTTCTACGTTTACGACCGCATCGTAATTACCGAAACTGTTTTTCTTGCAACGTATCCGTTTGCCGTCCACTTTCACCACGGGCGACATTCCCGCAAGACTTCTCACTTTAATGTTAAGTCTGCTCATTTCATCACCGCCTTCGAAAGCAACGCGAACACTACCGAAAGTACGATACAGACGACTGCCCCCGCGATCTTAGACGTATGTTTTTTTGTCCTGACGTCAAGCATCAGCAATATTATAGCCGCGGCAGCAGCAACCACCGCTACGGCTGCAAGATACGGCATTGCTTTGATAGCACTCTCGGTAAAAGACCCATATGCCTGCGCCGAACCGCTGAAAAAGCTGCCGAAGTCTTCGACCATAATAAAGATCGTGCCCAGGGTGATCAGTATCAGCACGAGGAGCATAAGCAGGTAAAACGCCATCATCAACGGACTGAACGCCGTAAAAAGCGTCATTACCGTCGCCGTTGCCGCTATCCCGAAAAAGATGTTTCCCAGTCGAGCTCCCCCTGTCCTGAGTTTATCGTTCAGATCCATGACCTTCCTCGTAATCCGCCGGATAAATCGAGCGGCTGCTTTTTTATAATGATAACATACGAATATATATGTGTCAATAGCCAAAAATTGACATAACTCGTTTGTTTTGCCGCTCGTGCGCCTTGTTGCTTTTCTTTTCTCTTCCGCTTTGAGCAACAACTGAAAACCGATGCCTCTCGGTGCATGACGCGAACAGGGAACCACGCTATGTAATCTTTTCAAAATAATGCTTTGCCGTACACGGACATGAAAAAACGCGTCGGGGTCATCCGACGCGTCTCGTTTTACAATTCAAAATAAAACGTCTTTATTGCATAGCCTCCGAAGTCGACGTCTGAGTTCGTGGTCTTTTTCTTTTTTCTCTCGAGCATATCCGTTTCGTACGCAGCCTTGTTTCTGAAACCGACTCGCAATCTGGCTTTTGCGTCCTCGCCGTATCTCTCGTAAAGTCTCGCCACTATGCCCTTGCCGTCCCTCGACGGCTTGACGGTCTCGACTATCACGTTTTCGTTGCCGTCATCCACCAGTCTTTCGAGCGAAGGCAGGAAGTCGCAGACTATCAGCGGATAGTTGTAACAATACGCCCTCTTGACCAGATCGCTCTCCTTCCACGACCCCGCGTGCGGATACATGGCGAAGCCGAAATAGTGTTTGCCTCTGTCGCATTCGGGATCGGGTCTCTTGGGACTTCTCAGCAGATTGAGCGAAATGTATCCGTCCTTTACCCTGTACCCGTACTTGCAGTTCGACAGCACGGCAAAGCCCCCGTTTTCTCCGTCCACGTTGACGAACTTGTGCGCGCATATCTCGAACTGCGCCTTGCGCAAAGCGGTGTCGTCCAGCGTCGATCTGTCCACGTTGCCGAACTGAATGTCGCAGTTTACGGTATCCGAATAGTCCGATGGTCTGAATTCCGCCCTCAGCATTTTGAAGTCCTCGTGCCAGTCAGCCGTATTGTCGAAAGAGACTAATTTTTCTCCCTTTGCCAACACTATCCTTTGCACCAGCGCGGACGCCCCGTAAACGAAAGTTGCCTCCCTTACCGCAGTCGGTCCGTCGGTGTAGCACCTGCTCTCGACAAGGGTCATCGGAGTACTGGGAAGATCGCGGTAATCCTCTCTTATGTCCCATGCGTTGTAGAACAGTTTCGGATCTTCATATACAACGAGTTTGTCGAAATATCCTCCGCAAATTTCCCTGCCCGTGTCGATTTCCTGCACGCTTTCTATCCAACCTTCTTTAGAGAAAGTCACCTTTATCCTGTCATTTGCGATATAGTTTTCTCCCGCCGAAACTCCCGTATCGTCGCACTCTTCGAGTTTCGCCGCGCTGTACGGTCCGACCTCTGCGACGTACCATTTTCCTTCGTCTTTGACGTATTCTTTCCTCTCAAAGTCTACGGGATTGACGACGCTCTTTCCTACCTCTTTTTTCATTGCGGACAGCAATCTGTTTCTCTCTCCGACTATCTCGTCGTGCATTATCTTATACCGAGCCACGCTTTCGTCGAACACGCGTTTTATCGAACTGCCGGGGATTATGTCGTGGAACTGATACAAGAGCACTTCTTTCCATATTTCGTCCGTCTTTTTTATGTCCGTCTTTATTCCCTTTACCGCGGCAAGCGCGCTCAGCCATTCAACGGTATGCAGCTCCTGCTCCATAAGCCTGTTGTAAAGCTTGTTTCTCGCCTGCGATGTATACGTCCCCTGATGCTTTTCGAGATACAGCTCGCCTTTGTAGACGGGTATCTTTGCGTCTTTGTCCGCCGCAAGCTCGTCGAAAAATCCTGCCGCAGAACCAAACTTCACTGGAGCGAGACCGTCCTGATCTCTTTCTCTCGACAGAAGTTCGAGAGGAGCTTCGCCCGGGCCTCCTCCCCCGTCGCCTATCCCGAAGATCATCAACGCGTGCTCCACGTCTCTGCTCTGCGGGTTGCCCTTGAACGACTTGACGAAAGCCATGGGCGTCGCCGAAGAATTGTAATTGCCTTGCGGTGCCATGTGCGACAATATCCTGCTGCCGTCTATCCCCTCCCACTCGAAGGTCTTGTACGGAAATTTGTTGTGGCTGTTCCACGTCAGCTTTATCGTAGCGAAATAGTCTTTGCCGCACCCTTTGAATATCTGAGGCAGTGATGCGGGGTAGCCGAACACGTCGGGAAGCCATACGACGCTGCTCGTTTTGCCGAACTCATTCTTAAAGAACTCCTCTCCGTAAAGAAACTGTCTGATAATGCTCTCCCCCGAAGGAATGTTGCAGTCGTTCTCAGTCCACATCGCGCCCTGTATCTCTATCCTGTTTTCCGCAACGGCTTTCTTTACGTCGGCATATATCGTCGGGTACAGCTCTTTCATCCACTGAAAAAGCTGCGCCTGGCTCGCACCGAAGACGTAATCGGGATATTTTTTAAGGTTCGCAAGCTGATTGGCGAACGTACGCGCGCCCTTTCTCTTTGTCTCCCTTATCGGCCAAAGATACGCTAGGTCGAGATGAGCGTGCCCGACCGCCGTGTATGCGGGAGCCTTGTACGTTATGCTCTTGCGGGCAGTCTCGCCGAGAAGTTTTGCCGCACCCGCGGCGTCCTTCCCAAAATACAGCGAAAAAGCCTTTTTCAAAGCCTTGTCTATCTCTTTTGCCCTTTCATCCGTCAGATATTCGTTTTCTTTATATGTCAGAAGGAGCATGAAAAGCTGGAGCGCGTCGTAATAAAAAGCCCTTGCGGTTTCGTCAACCGTCACTATGTCCGCACGGCGGAATTTCGCATAAGTATTCGCTTTTTTCTTTTTTCCGTTATACCCCGCGTCGACGTAAAACAATATCTTCTCGCCGCCTGCCGCGCAATCCGAAAGCGGTATCTCCTGCTTTCCTCTCGCACTCTGCACCCAGTCGATACCGTCCGAAACGTGCGTTATGCCCTGCGTCGGCACGCCGTCAACGATTACCAGTCCTTCGCCCTGTATATCGACGAGCGCGGCAACCTTCCTGCCCTTAGCGGACGACGGTATCTCTCCCGAAAAGCGGAATACGGCGCAGCCGTAATCCGTCGCCCAAATATCGTTTTTTCTTATCTCGGAAAAACCTTTTGCCTCTGCCTCTTCTATCGTTATCGGTTCGTCTCCGACGACGACTTCGGCAAACAGTCTGCCTGCTTTCGTAAATATGCCGTTTCTCACCCTCGCAAGCGCGCAACAGTGAGACGGATACAATAAAAATTTCTCTACCATATCGACCTCTGATAAAAGTATACGGTATGTAAAACGGCGTTGTCAATGCCGAACAGAAAATTACCTTGTCCGTTTCGTCCATATTTTGTACGCTCGCTGTGATTGACAAGGCATTGTCGTTGATAATATAATAATTACAGCGAAAAGGCATGTGCCCGCACGCGTCTATTTATCGATAACAAACGGTTCTGCCGTTTGAATAAAAAGAGAAGAGGATTATTATGAAGAAAATCATCACACTGATCACCATTCTGACGCTGATCGGTTCGGTAGGTCTGTTGGCTGTTGCCTGCGACGACGGCGAATACAACGTCAACGAGTTCGAAGGTATCCCCAACGTATTGCAGGACTACGAAGTAGCTCCCGATGAAAGCGTTGCCGCAAGCGTTCACACTGCTATCCTTCCGATAATCAACGACACCACCCTGTCGGATGCCGAAAAGATACAGCAGATCATGAACGCGGCTGAGTACAACGAATCTTTCGTCAACCGCTATACATATTTCAACTACACCAAGGGTACCACGACGATCAAAGACAAGAGCGGCACTCTTATCTATCAGAGACTCAGAAAGCAGAACGCAAACGCGAAAGACGACATGACGCTCAAACTGCCCGTCAACCACAATTTCGGCTCTACCGAGGTAATGTTCGTCAGAAACGCGGCTCTCAGATACAACCCCGCAGGCAATACCTATTACCGCATGGAAGCCGACGGAAAGGACATCAAATACGATGAAGAAAGCGGCCTCCTCAGCGTAGACAACTCCGCGTGGAAAAAACACAGCCAGTTCGGTAGCGAAGGTACTATCTCGCCCGGATTGCACAATCTCGAAGACGCAAAGAAGACCTGCGCGAACTGGAACTGCAAAAACATAGTTTCGGCAGACAGCGCGAAGATCGAAAAGAAGACGACCAAGAACGGCGACGTATACTATGAGCTGACTTTCGAGATCGACAAAGACGTTGCCAACGCCGATTCCACTACGATCGCAAGACTCGAACAGGACAACAGCGGCAAGAACATGAGCGTCAATTACATCAAGGCTAAAGTGCAGATCTGGGAATGCGGACTCCTCAAGTACTACTCCACCGACGAAAGCTGGAACGGCAAGATCGGTGCGGCGATCATCTGGTACACAGGTTCTGCCGAGTCTGTATCCAACGTCTTCTACTCTTACAGCGAGAGAGACAACGATATGAGCAATTCCGAATCGATCAAGAACGGTCTGCTGTAATCGTCAAAAAGAACACAACGTTAAGCGCGGCTCCGAAAGGGGTCGCGCTTTTTGTCGTGTGACGGCCGCGTGGCGGCGGCATAAGTCGGCTACCGCATTTTGTGGCTTTTTATATGAACATCAACTTTGCCGTGTGACGGCCGCGTGGCGGCGGCATAAGTCAGCTACCGCATTTTGTGGCTTTTTATATGAACATCAACTTTGTCGTGTGACGACGGCATAAGTCGGTCTGCAAATTTCGTCGCATTGTTTATCGGACAATGCCGCTGATTCGCCGCTACGCATTATATCGGACGCTGCCCTTCCCCCGTCCTATCCGGTCTGCGACACGGAAAATCCGCCCGCGTTTCGCGGACGGATTTATTTTCGTTTGATATTCAGCCTGATTTTATCTTATCTTAGTTATTATCTCTTTGCAGACGGATCGCAGATCTCAAGATCTCTTATCCATTCGTCCTTGCAAGCGTCGCTCGGCATACGCCAGCCGCCTCTCGGAGACAGATCCACGCTGCCGACCTTAGGTCCGTCGGGAAGACAACTGCGCTTGAACTGCTGTGCGAAGAAACGCGAAACAAAGGTCTTCAGCCATTTGTATATCGTCGCGTCGTCGAAGTCGCCGTCAAACGCGTATTTCGCGAGACGGAAGGTCTTGGACGGGCTGAACCCCCACCTGACGATATTGTAAAGGAAGAAGTCGTGCAGCTCGTACGGTCCGACGATTTCCTCTGTTTTCTGAGCGATCTCACCGTCTTTCGCAGGTATTAGTTCGGGACTTACGGGAGTATCGAGAATGTCCTCGAGCGCGCGTTTCGCTTTGAGATTAGCGTAGTTTTCGGCATAATAACGTACGAGATGTCTGACCAGAGTCTTGGGCACTGAACCGTTGACGCCGTACATCGACATATGATCGCCGTTATAGGTCGCCCAGCCGAGAGCCAGTTCCGAAAGGTCTCCCGTGCCGACCACGAGCCCGCCCGACATATTCGCGAAGTCCATCAGCACCTGAGTGCGTTCTCTCGCCTGCGCGTTCTCGAAAGCGACGTCGCCCGTGACGCCGTCGTGACCTATATCCGCGAAATGTCTTTTCACCGTCTTCGAAATATCCACTTTCGCGAATTTCGTACCGAGTGCCCGAGCGAGTTTTTCTGCGTTCGATCGCGTACGTTTCGTCGTGCCGAAACACGGCATCGTGAGTGCGGTGATGTTACTCCTTTCAAGACCGACGATCTCGACCGCTCTGCACGCGACGAGGAGCGCGAGCGCGCTGTCCAGACCGCCCGAAAGCCCGATCACGAGATGCTTGCAATTGGTATGACGCATACGCTTTGCGAGTCCTCTCGCCTGTATTTCGAACACTCTGTCGCACCTTGCCGACCTGTCGTTTTCCCCGCTCGGTACGAACGGAGTCTTGTCGACTTTTCTGGTGAGACGCGTTTCGCTCTTCACGCAATCGAAATATATCTCTCTGAGCGGCTCCGAAGGCGCGGTATTCTGTCTTATCCTTTCAGACACAAGCTTTGCGACGTCTATCTCGCTGACGGCGTAACCGCCCGCAAAAGGTTCGCTCTCTGCAAGTATCGTACCGTTTTCGGCGATCATATCGTGAGCCGAGAACACGAGGTCCGTCGAGCTTTCGCCGTCGCCGCAGTCGCAGTAGACGTAGCCGCAATTACACTTGCCCGACGCGCTTTTAACCAGAAGTCTGCGGTAGTCGTCCTTTCCCACCGTCTCGTCGCTCGCGGAAAGGTTGCATATTATTGTCGCACCCGCCGCGCAGAGCGTATCCGCGGGACCGCCCGCGATCCACATATCCTCGCATATCTCTATGCCTATGCAGAAATCGCGCATATTGCGGCATCTGAACACGGCTTTCGAACATACGTCGACTTCGTCGCCGCAATACACGGTCTTATCGACGTTGTCGAGTTTTTCGCCCGACTCAAAATATCTGCCCTCGTAAAATTCGGCGTAAGACGGCACGTTGCGTTTGGGCACGATGCCGAGTATCTTTCCGTCGTATATCGCGATCGCGCAGTTATATAATTTGCCCGCTATCGCGACCGGCGCGCCGACCGCGACGAATATCTGTCTGCCGACGCAATGATCCTTTATCGTCTCAACCGCTTTTTCGACCGAGTCCGTCAACGTACTCTGAAGAAACAGGTCTCCCGCAGTATACCCGCAGACGGAGAGTTCCGGAAAAACGACGACCTTGCAGCCGTCTTCGAAAGCCTTATTTATGCCGTCGCATATCCTTGCGGCGTTGAACGAACAGTCCGCGACCCTGACTTCGGGGCTGAATGCGGCAACTTTGACAAAACCGTCTTTCATTTTTGATCTCCCAAATATTTGCATTTTGCGACGCAAATATATATACTGTATATACGGACGGATAAGAGGAAAAACGCGAGAAAAACCGCGTTTTTTAATGCTTTTTTTGCCGTCCGCAGTTATTATTGTATTTTATAAGATAAAAAATGTCAATATTTGAGAGTGAAAATGAAAAGATTGGCGATCCATCTGAAGAACTATAAAGCGCACCTCATATGGGGTCCGTTTTTCAAATTGCTCGAAGCGATATTCGAGCTCGTCGTGCCGCTCGTTATGGCTCAGGTCATCGACGAAGGCATAAACCAAAACGCGGGCGTCGGCTACATCCTGTCGCGCGGCGCGCTCATACTCGCGCTCGGCATAATCGGGCTTTGCTGTGCGCTCATATGCCAGTACGTCGCGTCCAAATGCTCGCAAGGCTACGGCACTCTGCTGCGCAACGACCTGTTCTCGCACGTCAACAAGCTCTCGTACAAAGAGCTGGACAAATTCGGCGCGGCGACTCTGGTCAACCGACTGACTGCAGACGTCAACCAGCTTCAGAACATGGTCGCTATGATGATACGTCTGTTCATACGCGCGCCCTTCCTGGTCATCGGTGCCGCTGTCATGGCGATGATCATCAATCTGAAACTCGCGCTAGTATTCCTAGCAGCCGCGCCTCTTATTGCATTCGTACTGTACATAATTATGTCGCGCACCGTTCCGCACTATAAGACGGTACAGAAAAAACTGGATACCGTCACGGGCATAACCCGCGAAAACCTTGCGGGCGTCCGCGTTGTCAGGGCTTTTGCGAATCAGGGTTACGAACGCGCGCGTTTCAGGACGGCAGCCGAAGATCTCACCCGCACGAGCAATACCGTAGGCGCGATCTCCGCTCTTCTCAACCCTCTGACTTTCGCTATAATAAACGTAGCGATACTCGCGATACTGTGGTTCGGCGGCGGCATAGTCGACAGCGGCGAAATGACTCAGGGCGAGATCATAGCTTTCGTCAACTATATGACCCAGATCTCTCTCGCACTCGTCGTAGTTGCGAACATGGTCATACTCATAACCAAATCTTCGGCATCCGCGTCGCGCGTTCTCGAAGTGCTCGAGACCGAGCCGTCCGTCACGGACGAAGGCAACGAAGAAGTAATACCCGACGACAACGCTCCCGCCGTCAGATTTGACAACGTATATTTCGGCTACGTCGAAGGCGCATACGCCCTAGACGGTCTTTCGGTCGATATAAACAAAGGCGAAACCGTCGGCGTCATCGGCGGTACGGGCAGCGGCAAGAGCACGCTCGTAAATCTTCTCGGAAGATTCTACGACGTCAGCGAAGGCAGCGTAAAACTGTTCGGCACCGACGTCAGAAAATATCCGCTCGAACAACTGCGCACCACGATCGCGTACGTTCCGCAAAAGGCAGTGCTCGCGAGCGGTACGATACGCTCGAATATGCAGTGGGCGAAAAAGGACGCGACGGATGAAGAGATCTGGCGCGCACTGGAGATCGCGCAGGCAGCTGACTTCGTACGAGCAAAGAAAAAAGGACTCGACGAAGTGGTAGAACGAGACGGACGCAATTTCTCGGGCGGTCAGAGACAACGTCTGACGATCGCGAGGGCTCTGGTGGGATCGCCGAAGATCCTCGTATTAGACGACAGCTCGAGCGCGCTCGACTTCGCCACCGATTATGCGCTCAGAAAGGCTATTGCACGATCAAAAGGCGACACGACCGTGTTCTGGGTCTCCCAGCGCGCGACCTCGATTAAGAACGCGGATAAGATAATCGTGCTCGACGAAGGCGAAGTCAAGGGCATCGGCACTCACAAAGAGCTGTTCGACACCTGCGACGTATACAGAGAGATATGCCTCTCTCAGGTCAGCAAGGAGGAAAACGCAAGATGAACATGAAGACGAAAGAACTCGTAAAACGCCTCCTGCATTACGTCAGACCTTACCGCACGCTTCTGTTCGTCGCGGTGCTCTCCTCGCTGATAAGCGTTGCGGCGTCCCTGCTGACTCCCGTACTCATCGGCGACGCGATCGACTTCATAATCGGCAAAGACAACGTGGATTTCTCGCAAGTGGTGCGCTATATAGGTTATCTCGGCATCACTATCGCGTTCGCGACGATATTCCAGTGGCTGCTCTCCTGGAGCACCAACAAACTCTCCTTCTCGACCGTAAAGGATATGCGCGAGGACCTGTTCGACCATATCGATAAACTCCCGCTCAAATATATCGACTCCCACGCTCACGGCGACCTGATAACGCGCATGGGCAACGACATCGAACAGATCTCGACGGGTCTTCTGCAAGGTTTTTCGCAGCTGCTCAACGGCGTGTTTACGATAGCGGGCACGCTGATAGTCATGTTCATAGTCAACTGGCTGCTCGCGCTAGTCGTATTCCTGATCACTCCGCTGTCGCTGTTCGTAGCCGCGTTCATCGCTAAACATACTCACGACATGTTCATCAAGCAGGCGACCGTACAGGGCAAGCTGAGCGGTTTCGGCGAAGAGATGATCTCCAATGCCAAGGTCGTGCAGGCGTTCTCGTACGGCGACGACGCGCAGAAATATTATGAAGAACTCAATCAGGAATTGTATAACTACGGTTATAAAGCGCAATTTTACAGCGCGATGAGCAACCCGTGTACGCGTTTCGTAAACGGCATCGTCTACGCGGCGGTCGGCATAACGGGCGCGCTTCTCGCGGTTACCCGCGGTACGATAAGCCCCGGACTTCTGTCTACCTTCCTGATGTACTCCAACCAGTACACCAAGCCGTTCAACGAGATCACGGGCGTAATAACCGAGCTTCAGACCGCAATGGCAAGCGCGCGCCGCGTGTTCGCGGTGCTCGACGAGCCGACCGAATCGGACGACTCCGCTCTTCCCGAGATAGAAGAATGCGACGGCACGATAAGACTCGAAGACGTCAGTTTCGGTTATACAGAAGACAGGATACTTCTTCAGCATATCGATCTCGCGGTCAAAAACGGTCAGAAGATAGCGATAGTAGGTCCTACGGGCTGCGGAAAGACGACTCTCATAAATCTGCTTATGCGCTACTACGACGTGACGGACGGGCGCATACTCGTATCCTCTCGCCCCGTCACCGAAGTCAAGCGCGACAGCCTGAGAAAGTGCTTCGGCATGGTATTGCAGGAGACCTGGCTGACAGGCGGAACTATAAAGGAAAATATAGCATACGGCAAGCGCGACGCGACCGACGAAGAGATAATCGCGGCGGCGAAAGCGGCGAACGCGCACGGTTTTATCACCAAGATGGAAAAGGGCTACGACACCGTCGTTTCAGAGGGCGGCGACAACCTGTCGCAGGGACAGAGACAGCTCCTGTGCATAGCGAGAATAATGCTGACCCACCCGCCTATGCTGATACTCGACGAGGCGACCAGCTCGATAGACACGCGCACCGAAATAAAGATACAAAAGGCTTTCGGCACTATGATGGAAGGCAGGACGAGTTTTATCGTCGCACACCGTCTTTCCACGATAAAAGAGGCGGACGTCATACTCGTGATGAACGACGGCAACATTATCGAACACGGTACACACGAAGAGCTGCTAGAAAAAAAAGGATTCTATTACAATCTGTACAACAGCCAGTTCGCTCCCGTCTGATAAAATATCACAAAAAATGCGGATAACCGCATACACGTCGCGAAAAACAAAACTCCCGAGGAATATTCCCTCGGGAGTTTTTTGATAAAAACACAAAGTATCTTCAGTTAAAAAAACCAAATCGGTTTCCGTCTTTCCAGTATCAATACACGGTCGTCGTCGGGTCTATGATTACACTAGCGGGATCGGTCTGCCCGTAATCTATCCCGTACACGGTCTGGTTGACGAGCGTCAGCGTCGCGCCCGAAGCCATCCTGTTGCAGAATACGGCTTTATCTCCCGACAATCTGTTTCCTATCACCGAACCGTCGACCGACGAGGTGATCGTATAATTCATTTTGCCCGTCAAAGAGACTGCCATCTTCTCGATGCCGTAACCGCAGGTATCTATAAAGTAGACCTTATCCGTCGTAACCGCTGACTTCAGCGTGACTTCGCCGACAATATCCGCGGTCAGATATATCTCGCCGCACTTTGCGAACATTGACCCCAGCGAATCCGCATCGCCGGCGTATCCGACATATTTGCCGTTGCCGCTGCTTCTTGAGCAGTCTATGTTATACGAAGTCATCTCTATCACGCCGTTATTTTCGAGGAAGACGTCTTCGTCGAAAGTCCAGTCGGGGCTGAGGTCGAGCTTATGGTCGCCGAGTACCAGCGTCACTCCCTCGCGTACTACGAGCGTCTGCTCCGTCCTGTTCCCTTCGACGTCTATGTCCGCCGTGACCGTCACTTTGCCGAAGTTGCAAAGCTCCGTGCCTTCCTTGACGTTGTCGAGTGCGTCTTTGAGTTCTTTGAACGTGGCGACCTCTGTCTCGCCCGGCAGTACGGTGTATTCCGTCCTGATCTCGCCGTAATATTTCGTAGAGGTACTTTGTGCTCTGATCAGAAGCCATGCCAAGTCACCCTCCGTGGATATGCCGTAGTAATTCGAATAGATTTGCTCGTATTGGGAGTCTTCCACTTCAACGCCGTCGTCGGTCAGAATGAACCCGGGGCGTTCGGTAGTAACGTAGCCGTTTTCCATATTGTACAAAACTTCGGTTTTGTCAAGCGTCAGAATGGTCGCATCCGCCATGTTTTCGCGTACGATCACTTCACCGCCGTCACCGTTTTCGATGCCGTCGAACGCCGTAGCTTTGAAATAACATTTGCCGTTATTGACAAACGTGCCTCCGTCCGCGACGCTAACGTTTGCGGTATCGGTATTGAAAAAAATCGTTCCGTTCGCAGTCAGAGTGCCCGCCACGTTGAACGACACCCCGCTCACTATCAGCCTGCTGTCTGCCGAAGTCGTCAGCGTATATCCCGCGGGGACTTCGAAATCTTCGGCAAGGATATTGTCGAAAGACGCGACGTAATTCACCGTATCGTAATTGGGATCGTCGAAAAGCGACACCGCTTCGGTTATGGTCGATGCCTCTGCCGCACCGCGCTTTATCGTATATTCCACGCTCGCGTTGCCGTAAAAAGTCTTGCTCGTCTCTTTGAAAGTCACCGTCACGATATAAGTGCCCGCGTCTTCGGGGAAATCCACTTTGGAGCCGTCTTTGAAATATTCTTTGACGTATCCGTCAGCCGTTTCCTCTGCGACGGTGACGGCAGGTATTTTGAATCTTCCGTCGTATATGTCGTCGGTATCTTCGAGCACCAGGTCGGCGTCCTGCACCTGCCTCTTTACGTTGACGTTGCCGCTGCCGGTAAAAGCGTTGCTCGCCGCGTTCAGATATACGCTACCGCTGTTTGTTATCGCCTTGTCCGCGCTGACTCTTCCCGTAGAGAACACGAACATGTCTCCGTTGTTTTCGAAGTCCGCATTGTTAACCAGATGGTGATTGACGTATACCGTGCCTGACGACTCCACTCTGCCGTCGTTGACGAATTCTACTACGACGTCGCCTTTTCCGCCCGCATAAAGGATGCCGCCCTCGGCAAGCGTAATTTCACCCGTATTGGCGAGGTTGCCCGAATAGGACGTGCCCGTCCCCAGCAATATCGGGCCGTTGTTTTCGACAGTGCCGCCGTTCTCGATAAATTCCAACGATATTTCTCCGTTATTTCTGAGTGTGCCGAGGTTGTCAATACTCGCTGCGGAAATTTCGCCGTTGTTTTCGACGGTGCCGTATATCAGCAGTCCTTTGTCGTTGCCGACCACGATCCTGCCGTTGTTGACCACGGTGTCGTTCAGCCCTTCGTCTGCGCCCGACGATATGGCGACCGTCACGCCTTCGTGGACGGTAAATCCTTTGTCGAAGAAAGTGCCGTATGAGTACGAACTTAAAACTTTGATCTCCTTATAATTCGGGTCGGTTATCGCGGCATAAAAGCCCTCTCTGTCCGTTACGACGGTGCTTCCCTTCGTTATCTCGAAGATCAGCTCGGTTTCGCCGAAGAACGCTTCCGAATCCTTTGTCGCGACTATCTTCACCGTCGCGGTGCCTACGTTCACGTTGTTTTCGAAAGTCGCGTCGTAGTCGCCGTAATCGACGCTGTAACCTTCCTTTTCAAAATATATCGCCGGTCTTATTTCGCTTCCGCTGTATTCACAGACTTCGTCGGACAGATATATCTTAAACTCCTCTATCGGATAGCGGCGAATAAGCGCGGTGAACTGATTGCCTGACACGTCGCTATTCGTGTAAAATTTCGCCTCGCCCGACGCGCGGACGTAACCGACGTTGTCGAAAGTGCCGTAATTGTAAAAATCGGCGGAAGTATTCAGATATACCGTGCCGTCGTTTTTGATCCCTCCGTTGTTTTCAGCGGCAAGCGCGACGTCCTTATTGCCGTTCAAATATATCTCGCCTGAATTTTCAAGGTTGCCGTCGTTGACGAAAGCCTCGACGTTCTCCGCGGACGCGTAAAACAATATCTTGCCGTTATTCTTAAACGTGCCGCCGTTGACGAAAGCGTTGCCTTCTCCGCTTTCTTTGAAATTGATTTCGCCGTTGTTCTCAAAAGTGCCGTTGTTGATAAGCGCATGACCGCCCATATCCAGTGTGACGCCGTCCGCCACTGTGACTTTTTCTCCTGCGGGCACAGTTATGTCCGCGGTCGCGGTCACCGATGCGTATCTGCCACCCTCGAGATAGTCTTTCAAACTCGCAAAATCTCCCGTCTCGACTTTCCCGCTTGACGTGACTATTCGGAAATGCCCCACGAGACTGCCCGTATATTTACCGCTGCTCCCCGGCGTCACGGTCACCGTCGCAATGCCTATATCCGTATTGTTTTCGTATTTTACGACGATATTGTCGTTGGGCACGCCTTCGTAATATTCTTCGAGCATATCGTTACCGTCCACGATCCTGAACTCGGGAGTCCTGGGCAAACCGTTGTATTCGAACTCGGTCTTACCCATAAAATCGAACCTGATACTGCTTCCCGAAAGGTCTATAGGATCTTTCTTCGTCAGATCACAGGCAGCGAATGCGACCGCGCACAGCGCGAATATCAGTATGACCGCTACGACAAAACACGACCTTTTCATAATCCCTCCGTTATTTAGTTAATTATATAATAACTGCACGCGATTGTCAATTTTACTTTTTTTGCGCCCATTGGCAAAATCTGCATAAAAAATCCCCGAGGAACTCCTCGGGGAAATATCCGTCTTAAAGCGTTTGTCAGACTCCTCTGTCGATCGCGGTGATACCCGTGCGGCAGACGTTCTTGACGCGCATATCCTTGTTCTCTTTGCAAAGCGCGGAGACCGCGTCCATGAACTTGTCTATCTTGTGGCTCGTACCCGTCAGCTCGAGTATCATGGATTTAGCGGTGATGTCGAGTATCAGCGCGCCGAATTCGTCGGCAAGCTGCACTATCGCATTGTCGAAAGAAGTCTGCGTAACGACCTTGACGAGTATCAGCTCTCTGCATACGCTGTCTTCTTCTTTAAGAGCGGTCACGTTGATCGTCTCCTCCAGCTTGAAAGTCTGCTTGACAATCTGATCGAGAGTGTTCTCGTCACCCTGCGCGGTGATCGTGATCCTTGAAATTTTGGGATCGTCGGTAGTCGCGACCGAAAGAGAATCGATATTGAAACCTCTGCGACCGAACAGACCCGAAATTCTCGCAAGCACGCTGGGATTGTTGTAAACGACTGCGGATACTATATGTTTCATTGCTGCACCTTCTTGAGTATTATTGTTATTAATTATACAACAATTGTACGGCGTTGGCAATACTTTTTTTCGGTTGTTCTCTCAGAAGTATTTGCTGAGCAGCCTGACTAGCTCGTCGTCAGTATTCTCCTGTTTTTTCTCAGAAGTCTTTGACGCTTTCTTGTCGAGCGCGGCTTGCAGCTTTTCTCTGACGTCGTTCATGCCGTCGTCCTCGTCCTTCTCGATACCGGTATAAGGCAGAAAATCCTCTCCCTTTTCGGCTGCGGCTTCCTTGCCCTCTTTGAAAGTCTTTTTGATGATATAGCAGCCGTCGCATCTGTCCGAGACCCCGCTCGGGCTTTCGACCCCGATAAACACCTTCTTGCCCTGAGCCTTTATCGCCGCTATCATAGGCAGACTGTCCACCTCGGCACAGACCAGCAGTATCGCGTCGATATTGGGGTTCTTGCAGGCGCATGCGACGCTGTCCACGACCTGTCTGATGTCCACCCTGACCTTTTTGCGATTGTGAAGAGGAAGCGCGACCTCTGCGCCGACCTCTCGTATATAGGCGTTGAAATCGCCGTTCTTTTTAGCGTTGTAACCGTAGAATTTGACCTGTTCGTATTTCGCGCCGACCTCCTGCAAAAGCAGAGAATAACTCTCGTAGTCGAGCTTTGCCGCGCCCAGATCTATAAAACACGCGCAATTCATAAAACCTCCGTCAAGCTGAATCTGTAACCCTTTCCGAAGTCGCTTGATAAATCGGATTTTTTCGTGCCCGTGTAGATTAAATCAATTTTCTCTTTTGTTGAAAAACAGATACTGCTGTGCGTATCCGCTAAGCTCCCCGTATGTGGAAACAAGATATTTTCTTATCTCCTTGTTTGTTGCGTCGCTGTCTCCCGTCATATCGGCGTAAACCTTTCTTATCCATGTATCCACGGGAAAAACGTCGCTCTTGCGGTACGCGAAAAGCAGTATGCAGTCCGCGACCTTCGGACCTACGCCCTTCAGCGTGCACAGATACCTGTTCGCCTCGTCTCCGCTCATCGTCCTCGGCTTGTCGAGGTCGAAACCGTCCGCGACCGCCCTCGCAGTCTCGCTGAGATACGATGCCCTGTATCCCGCGCCTATCGACGCGTAATATTTTTCGTCCTTTGCCGCCATTGCCTCGGGTGTAGGGAAAGCGCGGTATCCGCCCATATCCTTGCCCAGCCCGTCGCACATTCTCGAGAGTATTCCTTTTATCCTGGGGATATGGTTGTTCGCCGAGACTATGAACGAAATGAGCATTTCGTAGGGATCCTGATTGAGTATCCTGATGCCGTGTCCGTAGCCGACCGCATCTTTCATGAACGGCTTGCCGACGAGAGCGCGTTTTATCTCGTCGTAGTCGTTGTCGAGATCGAAGAACCTGTGCCAGTACTCTTTGTCGTCGCTCTTTATCGTCACGCAGTCGTCCTGCACTACGACGCAACGTTTGTCCGTCGAAAACACTTCGAAGGCGTTATCGCCTATTTCGGAATATCTGAATATCTGCCCGCAGTCCAGCGTCTGACGAATGTCGAAATCCCTCGTATCCTTTATTATTATATCATTGTTATCCATAGTGTTTCTCAGCATTTTTCCTCGCAATTTGTCGAAAAAAAAAGATTTCTTCCTCGTCTGAGCCGAACGGCGACAGACTCTTCTCAAACTTCCCTTTGCCGACGCACAGCACGGGTTTTAGACGTCTCTGCATCTTCTCTGCCCGTGCTTTCTGGCGTAAAGCAAAACGGCGCATAAAAAAAGCCGTCTTCCGACGGCTTGTTTCGTTGTGATTACTCAGCTTTCGCGTAAACGCTTACCTGCTTTTTGTCCTTGCCCTTTCTCTCGAACCTTACGACGCCGTCAACGAGCGCATACAGAGTATCGTCGCTGCCGATGCCCACGTTCGTACCCGGGTGGATCTTGGTACCTCTCTGTCTCACGAGGATACTGCCCGCCAGCACGGACTGACCGTCCGCACGCTTGATACCGAGACGCTTTGCCTCGGAATCTCTGCCGTTACGCGAGCTACCGACACCCTTCTTGTGTGCAAAAAGCTGTATATTGATAAACATATCACTTTACCTCCAAATTTACAAAGTCGGAAAAGCCCTGATTGAGATCCGCTACGCCGAGGAGCATCGTGTCGAGGACTATGTCGCATTCTCTGCGCATCCTTCTGTCCATCTCTTCGGGGAGGGTCATTCTGAGATAACCTCTCTTCTCGTCGCTGGTGTATTCGACTTTCGCGCCGACCACCTGCAACAGTCCGAGCAATGCCGTCTGTACTATCGAAGAAAGCGCGGCGCAAACCACGTCTTCGCCCTCTACGCCGTACCCGGTGTGCCCGTCGCACTCAACCGAGACTATGCTGTTATTGTGTTTTACTACAACAACGTTTGTCATTATGCCTTTATTTCGCTGATTTTGATTGCCGTGTAGGGCTGTCTGTGACCCTGACGCTTGCGCTCGTTCTTCTTGGACTTATACTTGAAGACGATGATCTTCTTAGCCTTGTCCTGCGCAACGACCTCACCCGTAACGACAACTTTTGCAGCAGCTTCACCGCAGACGATCTCGCCGTCCTTGTTGACCATAAGCGCGGTGAGCTCCACCTTGTCGCCTACGTTCGCATCCAGCTTCTCGACTTTGATGATCTGTTCAGGCTCAACCTTGTACTGTTTGCCGCCTGTCAAAACGATTGCGTACATGAAATTACCTCCTCTTTCCAGTCTCGCTGATTCGGGTGCCGTTGCCGGACTTGCAGACCCTTTTCATGCGGCTCGCAAATTATAATATCATAAAATAAAAAGGCTGTCAACGGATTTTTCGCGGGTTTAACGCGATATTTTTTTGAAAATTCCGCGTTTTCGCGACGCTTTCCGACCGTACTGACGCGCTGACGACGACCATGCCTCAACCATATTCCGCAAGGCTTGCCTTCTTCCCGCCCGTCCGGAAAGACAGCGACAAGACGTCGCCCCGCCGATAAAACCGATACGTTTCATCTGTCGGAAAATAATTACGCGACCAAAGCCTATATGCCTCGCCGCGCTGCCCGAATATGCGTTTTTCGCTATATGTATCGACTAATACAACATTCTCGCGTTGTCGGGAAGATCGAGGATCGCCGAGTTCAACGTCTGGATCTTGTATTTTTCTATGTGCATCGCGGGATCGGGTATGACGTATATCCTCTTGTCTTTCCAGACGGTCTGACACTCTTTCTCGAGATAGCGCAGAGAGAACATCTTGTTGAAAAGCGACGGAGCGACCGTCACCACGACCGCCTTCGCGCTTATGCCCTCGAAAACCTGCGTTATCGCGGCGCGGATCTTCATTATCATGTGTTCGTCGCCGTAGACGTAACCGTCTCCGTTGCAGTACGGACACGGCTGGAGCATTACCGTCTCTATCATGCTGCGCGTCTTCTTGCGGGTCAGTTCTACGAGTCCGAGAGCGGTCAGCCCGACGAGAGACGTCTTTACTCTGTCCTTTTCAAGCTCTTTTCCCAGCACTTCAAGCACCTTTTCTCTGTGTTCGGGCTCTTCCATGTCGATAAAGTCGATGACGACTATTCCGCCGATGTTTCTCAGCCTGAGTTGTCTCGCTATCTCAACGGCGGCTATCTTATTCGTTTCGAAAACGGTCTCTTCGAGGTTTTTGTTGCCGACGAATTTGCCCGTATTGACGTCTATGACCGTCAGGGCTTCCGTCCTGTCTATGATCAGATACGCGCCGTTCTTCAGCACCACTTTGCGCTTGAGCAACGCGTCGATCTGCTCGGACAGTTCGTAATTCTGCAAGAGGTCTTTCGCCCCGTTGTAAAATTTGAATATGTCGGGACGCAGCTTTTCGACGTAGGGAAAGCTCTTTTTGAATTCCTTATACAGTTTTTCGTCGTTTATCACGACCTCGTCCACGTCGGCGAGCATATCTCTTACGGCTCTTATCGCAAGATCCTGTTCTTTATAAACCAGAGTCCCCGCGGGTTTTTTCAGCGTGTCTTCCTTTATCTTCTCCCAAAGCGAGACGAGTTCTTTCATCTCCGCGCGCAATTCGTCTTCGTCGCAGAACTGCGCCTGCGTACGGAGTATGACGCCGCACCCCTCGGGCTTTATCTCCTCGGCAAGTTTCACCAGCCTTTCCTTGGTCTTTTCGTCCGTGATCTTGTGCGATACCCCGACGTAATCTATCTGCGGCATATACACAAGCACTCTGCCCGGCAGAGTGATATTCGTAGTGATCCTCGCGCCTTTTGTCCCAAACTGGTCTTTCTCTACCTGGCACAGAACACTGTCGCCTGCGCGCAGATTTATCTTGAGCTGCTCCGCGCCCTCGAGTTTTTCGCCGTCGATGACGATGTCTCCCGCATACAGAAACGCGTTTCGCTCAAGACCTATGTTCACGAACGCCGCCTGCATACCGGGCAGCACGTTCATGACCTTGCCTTTGTAGATATTGCCTACGAGCTTGTTTATGCTTTTTCTCTCAACCCAGAACTCTTCGAGCAGATTGTCTTTCACAATACAGACCTTCGTGCTTCCCGGATGTACGTCTATCAATATCCTCTTCACGCCAGAATCTCCTTTGCCGCGACGAATGAACCGCCGATCGACACGAACTGCTCGACTCTCGTAATATCGTTAGCCGTCACCCTGACGCCGTAACGCGACAGACTCGCGACGAAACTGTCTACGCGCAGGTTGTCATTACCCGTAGCGAGGGTGAGTCTCAATGTATTCCCTTCCTTCTCCATCGAGTATATCTTTCCTCTTACTTCGACGTCGAGCTCCTGCCCTTTCTTGAGCTGTTTCATGAAATATTCTTTTTCGTCCAGTATCCCGAATACGTCGTCGGGTACACCGTCCCGCGTTCCGACCTCATAGAGAGACGCGACCACGTTTGCCGCGAGATTGGGATTTTTTGCTACGACCGCGCAGAAATCCGCCCTCATGCCGTCGGGCGCGCATTCGTTGAAAGATTCCAGAAGAGCGTCCGCGTCCGTCATAGGGCTGTCAGCTACGAAATATTCGGCAACGCTCTGTACACCGAGAGGCAAAGGAGTCGTCGAATACGTCAGCATATGCGGGACAAAGCCTTCGCTGTATCTGACCCCCGCCTTCATGCGTCTCATCGTGCGTTGCAGCACTCTCATCGCGTCGATATGCGAAAGAAAACTTGCCTCGTCCGTCTTGCGATGTCTGAAAACTATCACTGAAAACACCTCCCCAGCTTGTTTGCTCCGCAGCCGTTGCATTTGCCTATGCAGTTGGGAGTGGTTACGCCTTCGTACGCGCGTTCTCTCTCTTTCAAAAGATAATCCTTCGTAACGCCGTTATCTATAAAGTCCCACGCGAGCTCTTTGTCCGTCGGTATCGCACCGGTATATTCGGACGGATCGATGCCGCAGTATCTGAACGCCTCCATCCACTTGTCGTAGTCGAAACACTCGTTCCAGCTGTCGAAAACGCATCCCGTCTCATACGCTCTGACGATAACCGCCGACTGGCGTCCGTCACCGCGCGCCAACGCCGCCTCGATGACGCTTGCCTTTGCGTCATGCCAGCTGTACTTGACGTTTTTGAACCTGAGTTCGCTCTTCAGATAATCCTGTTTCCCATACATCTCGTCTATCGGGATCTGCGCTTCCCACTGGAAAGGAGTGAGCGGCTTGGGTATGAATACCGCCGTGGAAACCGTGATGTTTATTATCTTAGACCTTCCGCATTCGGCGTGCAGCTTCCTGACCAGCCTGACAATATCGACTATGCCTTTCAGATCGTCCAGCGTCTCGGTGGGCAGACCTATCATGAAATAGAGTTTGACGTTCTTTACGCCGTGCGCCAGCGCGGCTCTCAAAGACGACTCTATGTCCTTTTCGCCTACGTTTTTGTTTATCACGTCTCTGAGCCTCTGTGTGCCCGCCTCTGGTGCGAAAGTCAGAGACGCGCCCTTCGTATCTTCGTATATCTCTGCCTCGAAACTGTCGAGTCTGAGCGAGGGCAGCGCAAGCTTGACGTTCTCTTTTTCGGCTTCTTCCTTGAGCCCTTCGACAAGCCCTTTTAGATCCGAATAGTCACTCGTGCTAAGACTTGACAAACTCAATTCTTCGTAGCCCGTGTTTGTTATCAGCTCTTTTGCCTGTTTGAGAAGAGTATCTTTTTTTCTCTCCCTAATAGGTCTGTAATAAAAACACGCCTGACAGAACCTACACCCGTTCGCGCAGCCTCTGAACAGCTCGAGAGTGGATCTGTCGTGCACTATATCACAGGAAGGCACGAGTATTTTTGTCGGGAAATAAGCCGAGTCGAGATCCTTGACCACCGCTCTTTTCACCCTGCCGCCGATCGAAGGAACGTACACCCCTTCGAGCTTCGACGCGCGCTCGAGAAATTCTCTTTTGCCTGTTCCCGCCTTCTTGCACTCTCTGTGCAAAGCGACGAAATTAGCGAGATTTACTTCTCCCTCTCCCACGAGTACGGCGTCAAAGAAATCGGCTATCGGAGCGGGATTTACCATACACGGCCCGCCCGCGACGATAAGCGGATATTCTTCGCCCCTGTCTTTCGCGTAGAAAGGAACGCCCGCAAGATCCATCATATACAGGATATTCGTATATGCCAATTCGAACCCGACCGAAAAGCCAACTATATCGAAATCGCAGAATTCTCTTCTCGTCTCCAGCGAAAACAGCTTTATCTCGTTTTCCCTCATCTTCTCCGCCATGTCGACCGATGGTGCGAAACAACGCTCGCATACGACGCCGTCGGTATCGTTGAGCATATGGTAGAGTATCCTGAGTCCTATGTTGCTCATGCCGACTTCGTACTTGTCTGCAAAGCAAAGGCACACCCTTTCGTCGCAGGGTTTGTGCACGTCGGGCAGATTATATTCCCCGCCGAGATACCTTGCGGGTTTCTCTACTTGTAAAAGCAGTCGTTTGAGCTTTTCGTCGTCTATCATCACATCACCAGAGCCGCCGCGCCTATAAGTCCTGCTTTATTGCCGAGAGACGCGCCGATTATCCTGACCTTAGGGTTATGTTCGCTTGCGAGAAGTCCCGAATTGACCATGTCTTCGAGAGGATCTATCAGGGCTGCCCCCTCGTTGGAGACGCCGCCGCCTATGATTATCGCGTTGGGGTGGAAAATGTTGCCGAGGTTTATAAGTCCCGTCGCGATATAGCTTATATATTCTTCAACCACCTTTTTAGCCGCATCGTCGCCCTTATTCGCCGCAATGAACGCGGTCCTGCCGCTGATCTTGCCCTGCTCCTTTACGACCTCGTGCATAAGGCTTTCGGGGTGCTTGTCCATAGCCTCCTGAGTTTGTTCGATGAGAGCCGTCGCAGACGCGTATCTCTCCCAACAGCCTTTGAGCCCGCAGTTGCATTGCTTGCCGTCCTTAACTATTATCATGTGTCCCGCTTCTCCGCCCGCGCTCGCAACGCCGTCGAAGAGCTTGCCGTCGATTATTATTCCCGATCCGACTCCCGTGCCCAGAGTGACGAGGATCACGTTGTCCATACTGCGACTTGCGCCGAATTTGTATTCTCCCCATGCCGCGCAGTTTGCGTCGTTTGCGGCTTCGGCACGGATGCCCGACACGACTTCGATGCCGTGCACTATCGGCACGTCTCTCCAGCCGAGGTTGGCAGAATAGCTGACCGTTCCCGTACGGCTGTCAACCACTCCCGGCACGCCGAGCCCTATGCCTGCGACGTCGTGATAATCTATACCCGCCTGTCTGCAAAGCAATTTGATGTCCCCGACCACGTCTTCGAGTATTCCCTTATAGTCCTTGTTTTTGTCTGTTCTGATAGAATTGTCGGCGATGACGGTACCTTTGATGTCTACTAGACCGATTTTGATGTTGGTGCCGCCCACGTCCACTCCGGCGTAAACCATGGCTTTCTCCTTTTTGCGCACGCGCGCGTTTATTAATTAATTATAACAAAATACATACAATATATCAAGTGCTAATATAATAAAGAAAAAGACGTCCGCGACGTCTTCAGCAAAAGGTTTTTTTATATGCGTCGTCTACCGTATCGGACAATTCGCATTCTTCACACATCACTCCTATATCCGCTTCGTCCAGAACGTACAGCTCTTTCCCCGCGTCGTTCACCACTCCGAACGTGGATACGCTGTCTCTCGAAATGACCGTAAGAGCTCTTACGAGCGGTGCGTCCTTGAAAAGCAATATGTGCCGCTTATCCACCCCCGCACAGAAATTTTTGCAGAATTTGTTGTTTGCTGCAAGGTTCATTTCTCTTTCGCCGCCTGCTCCGAAGACCGCTTCGTATATCAGAAAAAATCCGAATATAACGATAGTCGGATTGAACTCGTACCATACGCTGACGACTCCGAGGATCACGAATATCGCGCCTGCCGCCGTACCTGCCGCCTTCATTACCGTTACGGCTCTTCTCTTTTTCTTCGCGAGCGAAACCACCGCTCTGTATCCGTCGAGCGGATAGAGCGGCATCAGATTGACCACGCACAGCGCGACGTTTGCCGTGCATACGTCTTTCGTATAGCCGTAAGACGAAGGAACGAGCCACCACAACGCGACAACGCTTATAGCGCAGAGGGCGTTGAATACGGGAGCGGCAAGTGCGATTATCACACCGTCTTTGTCCTCGTAATTGTCTCCTCCCGCAATAACGCCGCCGTACGGCATCAGAGTTATCGTGCCGAGAGAATAGCCTCTCCATTCCGCCGCCCGCGAATGCGCCACTTCGTGTGCGATGACCGCGAGTATGTACCCGCCGAATGCCACCGCCCTGTTCGTCAGCACGAAATACAGCGCGAGAACGACGAAAAGCGGATGGAGTTTTATCTTCATCAGCCCATCGTAATGAATCTTGTCACGAGTACTGCGCAGCTTATCGCGGCGCAGACTATCGCCTGTACCACGAAGATGTCGAGAAGGTTCACCTTCTTTCTCTTTTTGCTGACCTTGCCGTAGGTCACGTTTTCGTTGAGTTTTGCATCGGCGACGATCATTTCGCAGTCGTCATATTTCATACTCTTCACCTCTTTTCGGGATTGGTAAAGTATATTCTCTTCGTCTGCAGATATTCCTAAATCGCCTTTATTTGCCGTATTCCTTCCGCAGTAGCTTTCACTCGCACCGTGTATCCGTCGTCCGCGCCGTCGATGAACACTTCTACACCGTCAGAACGCAGCCGCATATAATACGACAGCACTCTGCCCAGATCGTTTTTCAGAGCGCGCATAAAGCCTTCGCTCATATCGAGTTTGTCTTTGAGGAGAACGCTCCTCAGCCTGTTTACGGCAAGTCTGCCTTCGTTCATATCTGCCTCCTGAGATAGGTTTTTATCTTGCCGAAAAAGCCCCTGTACTCTCCCGTGCAATCATATATCTTTCTCGAACCGTTTATAAGATTTTCGGCGATGTATCTGATCGCCAGATCGCTCCTCGCGTTGTTCTTGCCCAGTCTCCCCAGCTGCGCGTAAACCGTAACGCAGTCGTCCTCTGGGATAAACCCTATCGCCTTGTGGCGCAACAGTCTCGATATGTCCTCCGCACTCATCATGCTGCCGCCTGCCACCAGGTCTCCTCTGACCCTGTTGACGACCACCGAGACCGAATGAAGGTTGTACGTTTCCAGCAGCGAGAGCACCTTGTCTGCGTCTCTTATCGCGCTGACGTGCGGCGTAGTGACGACTATCGCCTCGTCCGCAACGCATACCGCCCTGTGAAAGCCCACGTCTATACCTGCGGGACAGTCTATAAGCACGAAATCGAATGCTCCCTCCGCCTCTGCAAGCATGCGTCTGAACGCGGCTGACGGAAACTCGGCGTCTTCGGAGCCGTGTGACGACGCGAGCAGGCTCAGCGTCGAATATTCCGTATCCTGCAATATCGCCTGTCTCAGCGAGCATTTGCCCCTCAGCACGTCGGTCATATCGTAAACCACCCTGCCTTCCATACCCAACGCGACGTCGAGATTGTTGAGTCCCATATCTGCATCCACGAGCAATACTCTCGCTCCGCGCGATGCCAGAGCGACGCCAAGTCCCGCGCAAACGGTAGTTTTTCCTACTCCGCCTTTGCCCGAAGTCAATACTATTCTTCTTGCCATATTCACCTCACACGATGAAAAAATTATAAATCGGATACGCGCGCGTAAAACGAATATTATTGTCGAAACACCACTTTTTTGCGAGAAAACGCAAGCGAAAATAAAAAAGAAATAAAAAAAGAACTCCCTTTCGGGAGTCCCGTCCGTTCAGCTTTGTCAGCCGTTGATTCCTTTGACGTTGAGAAGTCTCGCGAGAGACGCTTTGTCGTTAAAGAAATGACTTGCGCCGAGAGCGACCGCGTTCTCCGGCATATCGGGCACTTTGACCTTGAGTTGTAGCTGTGCGGAGATATAGTCCGCAAGTCCCGGGATATACGCGCTGCCGCCGCACAGAGTGATGCCGTTTTCGTAAATCTCCTGCGCTATGCCCTCAGGTATCTGGAAAGTGTAATTGTACGCGACCTCGATTATCTTGTCTATAACGGGGCATATCGCCTGTTTAAGCTCACTCGCAACGAGTCTCACGCTTACGTTCTCGTCGCCGTGCAACGCCTCTGTGTTCACTATCATCGGCGAATTGTCGTTGTCGTACATACTCGCGATCTGACGCTTTACCTTCTCAGCCGAGGACGGTTTGATCTTGCACCTTCTTGTATCTATAACGTAATCTATTATTGCCTGGTTGATCGCGTCACCGCCGATATTTATGCTGCAACCCGCGACTATTCCGTTCTTGTCTATGATCGCGATCTCCGTCTTCGCACCGCCGATGTCTATTATGAAACTGCTGTTTTGTCCGCTCAGCCCCTCGGCTACAGCAAGCGGAGATTCGAGGATCAGCACTTCGCTTGCACCTGCCTTTAGCAGAGTCTTTTCGACGTCTTTTTTCTCCATATTGTTAAGCCCGCACGAAACGCATGCTATCACCTTGACCTTAGGCGACAAAAGCACGCTCCCGACCGCACGGTTGATGAAATCCTTATACATCAGCACCGCCGCGCGCTCGTGATATATCGCGCCGTCCTTTATAGGAAACAATATCTGAAAGCCGTAGCGACGGGTATTCATCAGCCTCTGAGCGTTCTTGCCGCTCTCGAGCAAAGCCATTTTGTTGTGCTTATTGCTGATCGCGACGACGCTGGGCTCCTGAATTATCAGTCCCACGTCCTTTTTGAAAATTGTGGTAACTTTCGTTCCCACGTCTATTACGAGTTCTACCGTTCCCATTTTATTCTCCCAGAATTTCGGCGAGCCGCCCCAGCGGCAATCCCACGACGTTGTCGAAGTCGCCGTAAACACGCCTGACCACGCCTTCGTCCTGTGCGCCGTACGCACCTGCCTTGTCGAGCGGAGATCCGCCCGCAACGTATGCGTCTATAAATTTTTCGTCGAATTTATTGAATTGCACTACCGATTTGCAGTAATACGTTGTTTCTCTTCCGTCTTTTATAATGCACACGCCCGTATAAACGCTGTGCTTTTTCCCGGACAATTCGGAGAGAAAACGCTTTGCCTCGTCGGCGTCTTTCGGTTTGCCCAGTATCCTTCCTTTGAAATACACCGCCGTGTCCGCGCCTATCACCGTATCTCGTCCGCCCGTGCGGGCAGCGACCTCGCGCGCCTTGTTTCTGGCAAGATCCTGAACGTAAAGGCGAGGTGCCTTATACGCGCTTTTTTCTTCGCTCTCTGACGGAACGACCCCGAAATCCCCTGCGATACTCGATAACAGCTCTTTCCTTCTCGGAGACGCCGACGCAAGTACGATCATATCAGTTCTTATCTTCAGCGTTCAACGCACTCTGCACGGCTTTGACAGCCTCGTCGCGGGTCGACGCAGCCGCCTTTTTCTCTTCGGCAAGTCTGAGCTTTTTCGTCTTTCTCGTATCCCAGTTGCCGTTATCTTTCTTGAAACGCTTGAGGTTCTTGAGAGCCTTGTCCTTTTTACCCGCCTTTTCTTCGGTCATTGCAAGCTTTGCATAGTAAAGCGACGCCTTGTTGCCGTTTGCGGTGACGACCTTGCCCTGCTCGTAGCTGCGGGCGACTTCGTAAGCATATCCGATCTCACCTGCCGCGACCGCAATCTCTTTGTAGCGCAGAGCTTTAACGGGATCTGCCGTAGCCTTTGCGGAATAATAAGCGATGAGGAAAACGCACGCTTTGCGATAGCCCGCATCTGCCGCACGGGTAATAAGCTCTATACCCTGCTCTTTGTCCTCGTCGAACACCATGCCGTTGTAAAGCATGAATCCTTTCATGTAAAGACCGTTTACGCAACCCCTTTCAGCGGATTCGTTGACGAGCTCTTTCGCTTTTTCGTGATCTTTCGCCACTCCGCTGCCGTTATAGTAGCAGTTGGCGAGATAAGCGAGAGCCTCTCCGTCGCCGAGTTCGACCGCTTTTGAAAAATATGCAAAACTCTTTTTGACGTCGTTCTTGTATTCTTTATTCTCTTTACTGTAAGCCTCGCCGAGTCTCGTGTATGCCGAAACGTAACCGAGCTTTGCGGACTTTTCGAAGAATTTGAGCGCGAGGGATTTGCTTTTCTTGAAGTATTTGCCGCTGGCGTGCCCTACGCCGAGATAATATGTAGCAATCGCATTGCCCTCTTTCGCGCTTGTACTCAGATAGCCTTTTGCAAGCATGAGTTCTTTCTTCGTGCCTATGCCGAACATATAACGGTAACCCGTTTCTAGTTCTGCGTCGCGATAGCCGCTGGTCGCCGCGAGTCTGAAATAATCGAATGCCTTTTTCCTGCTGACTTCCGTACCTATACCCTGTTCGTAGCAACGCGCCAGACCGTAGCAACCTCTCGAACTGCCGCACTCCGCCGCGCGCTTGAAATAATAATATGCCGCGTTCTCGTCGCGCGCGATAACTTCGCCGCTTTCGCTGAGAATACCCATCTTGACGAGCGCGGGAGTGTAATCCGTCTGCGCCGACCTGTAAAAACAGTCGATCGCTCTGCCGTAATCGCCGTCTCTTTCGGCAATAAGTCCTGCTCTGTACAGCGCTGGAGCATAGCCTGCATCCGTCGCTTCTTTTATGTACGCTTCGCCTTTTTCCTCGTTCTTCTTGACGTGCTTGCCCGTCAGGTACATCTGACCGACGACGTATTTCGCGGCGACGCTTCCTCTCGACGCGGCCTTGCTGAAATATTTGAATGCCGCCTTGAGACTCTGCCTGACATACGGCTTGCCGTCGTAGAAGAAATACGCCATCATACAGAGACAGTCGGGATCGTTGAGTTTGACCCCCTTCTGCACCCACCTGTACGCCTTGACCGCGTTCTCCTTGACGCCTATGCCGAGACGATAGCATCTCGCGACTTCGTAATACGCCTTGACGTGTCCCGCCTTAGCGAGCTGAAGATAAAGATCGAAAGCACCCGTCTCACTCTTGTCGATGCCCCAGCCGCGCTGCATACAGAACGCGAGGTTGAACATGGCAACTTCGTTGCCCTGAGACGCCGCCTTCTTGAACCAGTATACTGCCTTCGGAAGGTTCTGTGCTACCGCTTCGCCCTTGAGGAAACAGAGCGCGAGATACGACTGTGCGTCCGAATCGCCCTGCTTTGCCGCGGGAACGAGATAGTGACCCGCCATGAACGGATTTTTTTCTGTACCGAAACCGTTCTGATAGCAGTACGCGAGACTGTATTTCGCCTTGTCGTTGCCCTTTTTCGCGAGCTCGGTATACAGCCCGAACGCCTGAGCCTCGTCCTTTGCTACGCCTTCGCCGTTCAGGTAAAGATCCGCTATACCCATCTTTGCGTCGAGACTTCCCATCTCTTTAGCTTCTATGTACAGATTCATCGCGCCTTCGGGGTTTTTCTTGCAACCCAGACCTCTGCGATAAAGGTCCGCGAGCTTGACCTTTGCCCTTACGTTGCCGTCTCTGGACGCGGCATCATAACATTTTCTCGCCTTGACGTAATCGTTTTTGACGCCGAGACCTTTCTCGTAACATCTGCCGAGATAATATACGCAATTGCTGTCGCCGTAACCGCCCGAACGTGCTTTATCCATCCAGTAGAACGCCTTTTGATAGTTGCGTTCCACCCCGTCGCCGTTGAAGTACATCACGCCGAGCTTATAGCACGTCGCCACGTCTTTTTTTGCGATTTTTTCCATTTCTCTAATGTCCTGCGTCATAATACCCACTCTCCGTATGTTGCCTCCGCAACACCTATAATAAATTTATTTTAGCATAATACGCGTATGTTTACAAGCATATTTTTCAAAGACTTATGCGCGCACGCAAATAAATCTTTTCCGTCGAAATGCCGTTTTCGGCGGATTATCGTGTTTTCCGTCATTTTTTCGCTAAAAAAACGAAGGCGAAACGCCTCCGTTTTGTTGTCACAATATCTGAAGTTGCTTTTTGTATGCCCTCTTGAAATCCTGGATACTCGTCATTGCATCCTTTATTTCAAGCGAACACTCCGCGCCCTCGCTGTCCGTCTTCATGATGACGCTGTCCCCGAGCACGTCACATGTTATCGTCTTTATGACCCCGCTCATGCTCCTGTCGAGACTCTCGGCTATCCTCACCATAACGCCCAGCTTGAACACCGCATCGACGTCTTCTTCGGTCAACATCTCCCGATACCGCATGAACTCGGTCATATTAACGTCTCCTTTCCTGTGCATGCACGCCATGAACGCCGCCATGACCAGATCCTTGTGCGATATGCCGTACAGATTTGAGTTGAGTATTATGTAGCACGAATGCTTGTGGTGATCGTAATACTTTATCCTGTTGCCCGAGTCATGCAGCATCGCAGCCGTGCGCAGCACTTTGACATACGCTCTCGGCAGCTTGTGCAGCACCTTGAGCTGCTTGAACAGCTGGATAGAAAGGTTGTAGACGTGTTCCGCGTGCGGTATATTCTCTCCGAAGAAATTGAGCAGCGAATAAATGCTGTGCCCGAGCACGTCCGAGATAGGCTTTTCGTTGGTGGAAGGCACCGCGTATTTGAACATCGCGCCTTCTCTGAGACCGCTGCCCGAAATGACGAGTTCCTCGAGATTAAGGTAGTTGATGACGCTCTTTATCGCCGCGAGCGCAGACGGGAAAATATCCGCTCTGACGCTGGACAGTCCTTTTATTTTCATTGTCTTGTCGAGATCCAGGTTCTTGATGTTGCCGTAGATTCCGTTGAACTCCTGATTCGTTACGACGTAGTTGTGCGCCATCGACAACGGATACTTTTTGAGCATGCGGCTTATCTTGCCGAGATTCCTGAAAGAACCTCCCACGCCGATCAATTTCGTATCGGGAAGTATTTCCGCCATCCACGGCACGTTCTTGAGCTGCTCTGTCACATAATCCTCTATCATCTTGTTCCTCTCCTGCGGCGAAATGCCGGGCTTGGAGAACATCTCGGTCAGAACCACCGCGCCGAAAGGCAGAGTGACGTGAGAAAGCAGATTTTTCCTGTTGTAATATACGAATTGAGTGCTTCCGCCGCCTATATCCATGATTATGCCGCGCGGGATGTCCATCGAGTTGATGACGCCCTGATATACGAGTTGAGCTTCTTCGTCATCGTCGAGCACCTTGAGCTTTATGCCGGTAGTCGCCAGAACCTCGTCGAGAAAACCTCTCTGATTCTTCGCTCTGCGCACCGCGGCGGTCGCGTACGCGTAGATCTTTTCGACCTTGTTTGCGTCGCAGAGTCTCCTGAACATCTTGAGAGTTTTTATCGTCTGAGCCACTCTCGCGGGCTGCAAAAAACCGTCAAGCTCCATATCCTGTGCGAGCCTTACGGTTTCCTTCAATTCGTCCACTACCGAAAAATAACCGCCTTCCAGTATGTCGACGAGCACCAGTCTCAGCGAATTCGAGCCGAGATCGATTATAGCTATTTTTTCCATTACTTTTATCCTCTGATAAGTTTCGTTTTTAACGTCTAAATTATATCACAAGAGTGAATTTTTGGCAATACCCAATATTTTTTTATGCGCGTCTCGTATATGCGTATACGCGCGAAAATGCCAGTATTTGAAAAAATCTCGACTCTCACAACGATTTTCTCTGAAATTTTTTACAAAAAACCCCTGTCCTTCCGTCCTTCTCCGATCCTGAAACATGCACGAAACGGTGCCGTCCCCGTTTGGCGGACATCTCGACGTCGCTTTTAAGTTCGCTCCCCGTTCGCGATAAGATACGGGTAAACCCCGTCGTCGTCCCGCAGCTCTTTTTTGTCCGCGACGCAAAACGGGATCGCATTATGTCCCGTTTCGATATAGCGATCGCAAAGATAAAATAGCGACACGGATTTTTCCTGTCCGTGTCGCTAAAACGGTTATATTTTTTACTTCGCAAACGTCGTCAGTTCCATCTGTCATCATCGAGGACAACGACTCTGCCTTCTTTCAAAGTCGTCGGCACGTCTATCACGCGCTGGTTGGACGATCCTTTGAATTTGGCGTCGTAACACCTGAGACTCTGCACGAAAGGTCCGTCCACGAGGACGTCGAGCTCTTTCATCAGTTCTTCCGCTCCGCCGACCTTTCCCGCAAGCAGATCCTCGGCGAGATAACCCGTATAGCAAGCTATATCGTCCACCCCGTTTTCTCTGAACGCCTTTGCAAGCTCTGCAAGCGCGTAAGCCTGACACATCGGCTCTCCCCCGCTGAACGTGACGCCGCACAGCAACGGATCGGCAAGTCCTTCTGCCAGAAGATCGTTTATATCGACTTCCCTGCCGCCGTTGAAATCGTGCGTCTGCGGATTGTGACAGCCTTTGCAGTCGTGCGGGCAGCCCTGAACGAAAATCGCGTATCTGAGCCCCGGACCGTCTGTGATCGAATCGTTTACCGTGCCCGCTATTCTCAATTTGGTCATTTGTCTTCTTTGCTTATGCCGTGTTTGACGCGGTCGCGCTCTTCCGC
>CALWHF010000005.1 GCA_944380305.1 uncultured Christensenellaceae bacterium | reverse complement strand
GCTTGGTTACAAAACACCAGCAGATTTGTTTGAACAGGAATTGCAAAAAGTGTTGCACTTGGTTTGACAATTCACCTATCGCACAATCTTTTTTCTCTGTATTGCAGAGCTTTGCACAAGAATCGGCAAACCGCTTTTTCAAACGCCGCTATTCCGCGGCATGCCGTCGTACGGCTTTGTTTTGCCGTTATAGTCTATCCCCGCCTTCTTAGCCTGAGCGTGTTGCAGTTTCCTGGGTACGGAATAGTATCTACCGTCTTTTCTGAATATCGCGCCCGTCTGTTTGAATCTGAACGAGACTCCCTTTTCCTCGCATTGTCTGCGAAGATCCAGCACCCAGTCGAAGTCACATTCTCTGACGCCTGTCCCCGACTCTCCGCCCGCGATCACCTCTTCCACTTTGTCGCTTAGCCACGGGGACAGATCCACCCTTTCGAGCAACGGCTCGCAGCAGACGAACTTGTGTTTTATAGGCGCGTTTACGAATACGGGCATACGACGCGCCGCCTCAGCGTTGTTTTCGACCGTACAGCCTATATGCACGTTTTCCCAGCCGTCACCCCAGTCGGGAGGCAGACACTCTGACAATCTCGCTATCCTTTTTGTAATGAATATGAACGTGCAATCAGAGCGTTCGCGCATCATTCTCCACGCCTCGTCTCTCCATTCGTCCGCATCCTCTATCAGAAAATCGGACGTGAAACAGGTCCAGAAAACAGTGCCCGACGGATACTTGTAGCGTCCGTCCCTCATACGCGAAACGGGCAGCGTAAAGCGCGAGGTCTTTCTGACCTTCGTGCTGTCCACGTCGTGTTTGCCGTCTTCGCGATAGACGTAACAGTTTTTGCAACCCGCGCTGTACTTTCGACAGCCGTGCCACAGATTCCACGATTCTTCCATAAGGATATTATACCATGTCCGCGCGATAAATCAAATATCGGCCATGTCTCTTTTTACCGTTCTGTCTTTAGCGACGCAACGACGGATCGTCTCTGCGAAAAAATACGAGCCCTCTGACCGTGCCGCCCGATAAGCCCGAAAGGCAACAAAAAACGCGACCCGAGGTCGCGTTTTTTCTGTCGTCGTTATTATTCCTCTTCCTTTACGGGATTGTTGGTGATATAGGTCTCTTTGTCCGTATCCGTAATGAATTTGGGGATCGTGCCGTCCTCGGTCTTATCCGAGCTGACGTATCC
Organism: uncultured Christensenellaceae bacterium; assembly: GCA_944380305.1. Taxonomy (GTDB): domain Bacteria; phylum Bacillota; class Clostridia; order Christensenellales; family UBA3700; genus Ornithoclostridium. The sequence continues at coordinate 116,916 of CALWHF010000005.1, read as the reverse complement.
GCTCGCGAACTTGCCTTCGAGCAGGACTACGTTATTGGGCTCGAACACAAAGTCGCTCATGTTCACCATAAACGTATAGCTGTAGGTATTGTCAATATAGAACAGTCTGTCTCCCACGAATGTCGGAGCGAGCCAGGTCGTATTGATCTCCGCGCCGCTCATGTTGATCTCTACGCTGACTTCGTCGGTGATCACTCTCTTCATAAGCTTGTTGGAGATGACGTAATAAAGGGTGACGCCGCTCTCTTCGACGTCGGCTTTAACGACTGTCGGAGTGCCGCTGAAAGTCAGAGTCTCTTTGGTCTGAGTGCCGTCCTCGTTCATCTTGTAGACGTACGAAGTCGCCGCGGTAGCTACGAGCACGCCGTTGGAAAGTCCGATATGCGTGACCGAGGTCAGAGCGTCGATGGAAACCTTGACTTCTTTGGTCGTATCGAACGCGGGCTTCTCTCCGCTGAACTTGATCGCAAACGTACCCGCGGTCTCGCTGGTGCCGTTGACGGTGGAGCTCTTGCTGTAATAAACCACTACGCCGTCGCTCTCGTTAGCCGCCTTGACAAGCGTAAACGAATACTGCTTGTCCTTGCTCGCGTCGGCTCCGTCGGTGCCATAGGTCTTGCTGTCGGCAAGGAGCACGGGCTCGCCGCCGTCGGTCGCGTAGACCTTGTTGCCGCTGAGCAGGCTGTCACTGTCGTAGCTCTGGGTGTAGTAAACGTAATCCTCTATGCTCGCCTGTCCTTTCTTATAAGTGGACGCGTGGTTGAACAGCACGTCGGTGACGCTCTCCGCGATGACGGTAGCATCCTTGTCTACCTTATCCGCGGTATATCCGACCTTGTACAGCGTGTTGGACGTATAGTACAAAAGCGCGTCGTCGGTGAAAACGTACTCGACGGTGGAGCCTTCGACCATCGTGATCTGCTGAGTCTCGGTGCCGTCCGTCTTTGTACGGTAATACTCGAGATAGCTCACCTGAACGACTCCGCTGTTATCTGTCTTGGTCGTCGGGGTGACGTAGTATATCCAGTCGCCGAAAATGTAGATGCCGCCGCCCGTATAACCGGTGTAGAACATCTTGGGTACGACCACCGCCGTATTCGACAGCGTGCCGTCCTCGGCGATCTCGCTCTTCATTATGCTGCCCTTTACGGAAGCCTTGCCGAAGTAGTTGTCTTCGGGCTTAGAGATATTGGAGGTGCTGTCCATACCGTTGACGTAGTACAGGTATTTGCCCTGCTGAACCGCCAGAGAACCGTTGTTCACAACGTCGGCGTTTCCGTCCGTAGTACCGACGGGGCCCCATTTATAGCTTTGGCAAGCGGCGAAGAGCGCGCCTATAACGAGCACGACCGCAAGTATCAGAGCTATTTTTTTCGTCTTTGTCATATCTTACTCCTGTATTGATTATTGACGTTTTATCCGCGGCGGATACCTCTGCGAAAGCCTCGCGGGAATATAAAATCCGTACGCGCATAACTTATTATAGTATATAAAAAGTCATTATGCAATGATTTTGCGCAAATAATTTTGCGCGCGGAGGTGCGGAATAATGAAAAAACACGCGTATTGCGACGCATTTTACGTCCGTGATCGGCAGGACTCGTCCGCATTGCGGCTTTCCGACCTTCTCTCTTCTCTGTCAGGCTCACCTTTATTCACCCCCTCCGACCGCTCCGCCGACGTCGCTGACAAGGACGGCAAAATCACATCCGCTCATGCCGAATTCCGCGGCGGCAACGACGATTATGCTCATAATTCAACACACGATTCGCAGATTTGCGACGGTTTTCACGAAAACGGCGGATTTACAGATTATGAAAATCAAAAAAACGGAGAAAATCGCGACATTTTTCATGATCATGAAAAGAAAAATCGCGAAAACCGTTTGTTTTCGCAAAATTCTCAGACACGAAACGACGAAAAAACTAAAAACGTGCAAAATGCGGACGGTCTCAGAAATAAAAAACCGCAAAAATACGGCGGCGAGAAAGACTATTTCTCTCCGCCGCCGTATTACGACTTTCCCTGAAGACGCTATTACTTCGTTTCGTACTCTTCGAGAGATCGCTTGCTCCAGTCTATCGGGGTCACTCCTTTCGACTTCAGAAATTCGTTCGCCTTGGAAAAATGCCTGCACTGCAAAAAGCCCTGATAAAAAGACAACGGGCTGGGATGTACGCTGGTCAGCACGAGATGGTTGGGGTTTTTGACGAGTTTTCCCTTCGCCTTCGCATACCCTCCCCACAGCATGAATACCATCGGGGACGGCGATTTGTCCAGAAGTTCTATGACTTCGTCGGTAAACCTTTCCCAGCCCCTTCCCGCATGGCTCTGCGGTTCGCCTGCGCGCACCGTCAACACGCTGTTGAGCAGCAGTACGCCCTGCTTTGCCCAGCCGCGCAAATCGCCGTCGGTCGTGACGGGTATCCCCAGATCGTATTCGAGAGCCTTGTAGATATTGACAAGAGACGGCGGACATTTTACCCCGCTGTTTACCGAAAAGCAAAGCCCGTTCGCCTGACCTTCTCCGTGATAGGGATCCTGACCCAGTATCACTACCTTCACGTCTTCGTAAGCCGTGTTCTCGAACGCCGCGAGCATTTTGTTCTTCGGCGGATAGACAGTCCTCGTCCTGTATTGCAATCGCAGAAATTCCCTCAGCTCCCCCATATAGCCGCTGTTCCACTGCGGCTCGAGCAGCTTGTCCCAGCTGTTTTTCAAATCGGACATACGCGCCTCCTCGTCAAATGATAACACTTGAAAAGTCGTACTGTCAACCCCGTGCCCCGTGTGACGGGGAGCATAAGTCGGCTGACGCTATGTGCAAACTATTGCGCTTTGCGAAGCACCCTCGGCCGTCGCCCCGCGACCCGTGTGACGGGGAGCATAAGTCGGCTGACGCTATGCGCAAACCATTATGTTTTGCGAAGCTTATTCGGCCGTCGCCCCGCGACCCGTGTGACGGGGAGCATAAGTCGGCTGACGCTATGCGCAAACTATTGCGCTTTGCGAAGCACCCTCGGCCGTCACCCCGCGACCGACCGATTGACTTTTCGGCACGCCCGCGATATACTTTAGGATATGAAATATTTGTTCGATACTCATACTCACACAAACTTCTCTCACGACGGCGTGCCCGACCCCGAAAAGCTCGTGCTCGCCGCGATAGACAAAGGACTGAAATACCTTGCGGTGACCGACCACTGCGATATGGATTGTCTCTCCCTGCCCGGTTTCGGCTGGGTCAGGCAGATAGATCTGCCCTCCCGCAAAGCCGAGATCTCAAGACTCAAAGAAAAATACTCAAAAAGGATTTATCTTGCAGACGGCCTCGAATACGGCTTCGTCAAAGAGGCAAATCCCCTTTATCTCGACGTACAGAAGAACTACGAGACCGACTACGTCATAAACTCTGTGCACATAGTTGAAGGCGTGGACGTTTACTTCAGAGAGTATTTCGACGCGCGCACAAAAAAACAGGCGTACACCGCATATCTCGATGCGGTTCGGGCAAGCGTCGACGCGCCTTACGACTACGACGCGATAGGTCACCTCGGCTATATCGCGCGCTGCTCGACCTATCCCGACAAGCATATGCGCTATGCCGATTATTCCGACCTTATAGACGACATCCTGAAAGCGGTGATCGCCAAAGGAAAAGCCCTCGAGGTCAATACCTCGTCCAAAGGCACGCGCTGCGACCTCTTCCACGACACCGACATTCTCGCGAGATACCGCGAACTGGGCGGCGAACTGGTCACGATAGGCTCGGACGCACACGAACCGAAAAGACTCTGCGCCGATTTCGAAGAAGCCGCATCCGCCATGCTCAAGGTCGGTTTCAGATACGCTTTCGTATACGAAAACCACAAACCGCACGCTGTGCCGCTAAGTGAATAAAACGCATATATCCTACACAGGTAAGAAAATTTTACAATAAACAAAACGCGCCGCGGCAGACACCTGCACTTGCGGCTGTCAGGATGCACATGAACTTACCTTCCCGATTCATACAGAATATGAAAGACCTTCTCGGAGACGCTGCCGACGACTTTTTCGCATCTTACGACAAAGAGCAGAAAGGCTGTCTGCGCGTCAATACTCTGCGCAATTTCGACTTGCAGAAGACCTTCCCCGACGTGTCTTTCGAAAAAGTGAGCTGGTGCGAAGACACATACCGCTATCCTCTTTCTTTCAAAGCGGGAAAGACCGCGAGCCACCTCGCGGGAGCGTATTACATCCAGGAGGCAAGCGCGACTTTCCCCGTCACCGCGCTCGGGATCTCGGCGGGCGACAGGGTTCTGGACCTGTGTGCCGCTCCCGGAGGAAAATCGACGCAGATAGCCGCGGCTCTGAACGGTACGGGGCTTCTCGTCTCCAACGAGATAGTGCCGTCCCGCGCAAACGCGCTCTCTCAGAATATCGAAAGGTGCGGGGTCAAAAACGCGGTCGTCACATGCGAAGACCCGCGCGTCCTCGCAAAGAGATTCCCCTGTTACTTCGACAAGATACTCGTCGACGCTCCCTGTTCCGGAGAAGGCATGTTCCGCAAAAATCCCGAGGCTGCCGAAGAATGGAGCGATGACTCTCCCTCCGTATGCGCCGCAAGACAGTTCGAGATATTGTCTTCGGCACTCGGCATGCTGAAAGAGGGAGGCATGCTCGTATACAGCACCTGCACTTTCAGCGCGGCAGAAAACGAGGAGAACGTGCAGAAAATACTGAACTCCTACAGCGACGTCAAGCTCTCCCCCGTCGTGACGGACATAGCTCAGCCGACGCTGTACGGCGTCGAGGCAAGCGACGAGGTGATCGGGGGCACGGTCAGGATAATGCCTCACCTCGCGAACGGAGAAGGACATTTCTGCACGCGTTTCGTAAAAACCGACGGCGAAAGCGTCAGGGTCAAGCCTCTCAAAGCGCAGAAAAACCCCGCGTTCGACAAAGCTTTCGGCAAATTCTGCGACGCGTATCTGAACGTCAGACCCAAAGCCGATCTGTTTTTCGGAGAATACGGTTATTCCGCTCCCGAGGGCTGCCCCGACCTCGACAGACTCAGAGTGCTCAGAGCGGGCGTACAGCTGGGAAAGCTCGTAAAAGACCGTTTCGAGCCCTCTCATTCGCTCGCGCTCTCGCTGAAAGCGGAGGAGGCGAAAAACACTCTTCTGCTCAGAGAAGGCAGCAAAGAGGTCCTTTCATATCTTTCGGGCGAGACCCTGCCCTGCGATCGCGAAGGCTGGGTCCTCGTATGCGCGGAAGGATCGCCTCTCGGCTGGGGCAAAGCGAGCGGCGGAACGCTCAAGAATCATCTGCCCAAAGGTCTCAGGATAAACCGCTGACCCGAGGCGACCGACTTAAAATTTTTTCTCGAATTCGGACAAATACATTGACTTGACGCGTGCGCGTGTTCTAAAATAAAACTATATTATTCAAAGGACGACTCAAATGCAATTACTGGAAGAAGCGATAAAGAGCCGCGGTACCGTCTACCCCGGCAACATTCTCAAAGTCGACGGTTTCCTAAACCATCAGATCGATCCCTTTATCCTGCGCGCGATAGGCGAAGAAGTTTTCCGCCTTTACAAAGACGCGGGCGTCACGAAGATCCTCACCATAGAGGCGTCGGGCATTGCGATCGCGGCGATCTGCGCGCAGTATTTCAACGTGCCGATGGTGTTTGCGAAAAAGAGCGCGACGTCAAACATCTCCAAGACGGTGTACAAGACAGTCGTACATTCCTATACCCATAACCGCGATTACGACGTGCTGGTCAGCAAGGATTACCTCAAAAGCGACGACGTCGTGCTGATCATCGACGATTTCCTTTCAAACGGTGCCGCCCTCACCGGGCTCATCGACCTCGTTAAACAAGCGGGTGCGACCCTTGCGGGCGCGGCTATCGCGATAGAAAAGGCTTTCCAGCCCGGCGGCAAGATCCTGCGCGCTCAGGGCGTACGCATAGAAAGCCTCGCCGTGGTCGAAAGCATGGAAGACGGCAATATCGTGTTTGCGCGCGACTGATTTTCCGCGCGCTTTTTTTATTTGTCGGAAATAAGTTATCTTTTGATAACGAAAAATATGGAGGTTTCAAACATGAAGAAAAAAATCACCGTTCTCATGCTCGTTCTCGTAATGATCGTAGCGAGCCTCGGAACCGTAGTCGCGCTCGGCGGTTGTACCGATACCGAAAGCGAATTCAAGGTCGGCGTGCTTCACATCAATCCCGTTTCGTCAACCTCGGGCTATACCTACGCTCACCAGCAGGGTATCGTAGCGGCGCAGAAGGCTCTCGGTCTCAAGGATTCTCAGATAGTCATCAAAGACTCTCTTCCCGATGACCAGACCGACCAGATCAATGCGGCTATCGAAGAGCTGATCGCAGAAGGCTGCAATATGATCATCGGCACTTCTTTCGGCTACATGGAAGAGATGCAGACGTACGCTAAGCAGTACCCCGAGATCATCTTCTCTCACGGCACGGGCTACCTCGACACCTACGGCGAAGGTCAGAACAACAACATGAACAACTACTTCGGCAGAATCTACCAGATCAGATACCTGTCCGGTCTCGTAGCGGGTCTCACCACCAAGACCAACAATATCGGTTACGTCGTTGCGAGAGGCACCGATACCGCTGAGTGCACCAGCGGCGTCAACGCGTTCGCTCTCGGCGTACAGGCAGTCAATCCCGAAGCTACCGTCCACGTCATGATCCTCAACAGCTGGTACGATCCTACCAACGAGAAAGGATATGCAGACACCCTCATCGAGGACTATAACTGCGACATCGTTACTCAGCACTGCGACACCGAAGGTCCGTCTTCCAGCGCGAAAGAGCACAACGTATACAGCATCGGTTACAACAGCGACATGGCTCTCGCGGTTGCGGACAAGGGTGTTGAAAGAGATCCTTCCGTTCTCACTTCCGTACTCTGGAACTGGGGCGCATACTACACCGAAGCTATCGAGACCGCTATGAAGTGCTTTGACAAACAGGGCAATTTCGTCAGCGTTGACGCATGGAAAGATTTCGGCAACTACTACGGCGACTACACCGAAGGTCTGTACGAGCTCGCTCCTCTTTCCGACAAGTGCGCTGAAGGCACAGCCGAGATCGTTGCTCTCGTTGAAGAAATGATGTCCAAGGGCACAAACGAATGGGACGTGTTCACCAACAAGGCTCTTTCCTTCACCAAGGGCGAAGACGGCAAGTATACCGTTTCTCAGGTAGACAGACAGCTCAAGGATAACGAAGGAAACGACATCGCAAAAGTCGAAGTTTCCAATATCACCGGCAACATGCCCTACTGGGTAGCGGGCGTAGAAGTCCACAACAAGTAATTCAAACAAAACTCTGACAAGGATTTGCAAATGACAAACATTGTAGAAATCCGCAACCTCACCAAGACTTTCGGTGAAGTAGTTGCGAACAACAACGTTCGCTTAAATTTACGGCAGGGCGAGATTCTCGCCCTGCTCGGCGAAAACGGAAGCGGAAAGACGACGCTTATGAATATGCTCTCGGGTATCTATCAACCCGACAGCGGCGATATTTTCATCAACGGCAGAAAAGTCGTCATCCACTCTCCCGAAGAGGCGAAACGCCTGGGCATCGGCATGGTGCATCAGCATTTCAAACTGATAGACACCCTTACCGCCGCGGACAATATATGGATGGGAACCGAATCCGAACCTTTCTATCTCGAAGAAAAGCTCGCTTTTGCCGAAAAATGCAATCCGTGCGATTCTTCCGATCCAAAAGTACTGTCATCCCAAAAAAGAAAACTGTTAAAAGCGAAAATAAACCTGCGCGTTCGCGCATTCGGATATAAACTGGGAAAATTCATCAAAGGACAGCCTCTGAGAAAGCAGCGTTTCGAGACCATAGACCAGATAACGCACGATTTCGGGTTCGATCTCGATTCCCGCAAGACCGTCTCCGACATGGCTGTCAGCGAAAAACAGACCTGTGAGATAGTCAAGGTGCTCTTCTACGGCGCGAAAATACTCATTCTCGACGAGCCGACCGCCGTACTGACGACACAGGAGATACAAAAACTGTTCGCCACGATGAGACGCATGAAAGAGCGCGGCTGTTCTATCATAATCATCACTCACAAGCTCAACGAAGTGCTCGAGATCAGCGACCGCGTCGCCATAATGCGCAAAGGCGAATACATCACCACCGTCGACACAAAGGACGCTGACGAACAGCTGCTTACCGAACTTATGGTAGGCGAAAAGGTCGAGCTGCATATCGACAGACCCAAAACAGACTTCGACCGCCCTCTCCTCGAAATAAGGAATCTGACGGTGAAGAACGACGAAGGCTCGGTCGCCATAGACGATATGAGTTTTTACATCCGCGGCGGAGAAATGCTCGGCGTAGCGGGTATCTCGGGTTGCGGTCAGAAAGAACTCTGCGAGGCGATCGCGGGTCTGAGAAAGATAGAAAAAGGCGAAATAAACCACAAGGGTCAGTCCCTGATCGGTCTGCCGCCCAAAAAGATAATCGAAATGGGAATTTCGATGAGTTTCATCCCCGAAGACAGACTGGGCATGGGGCTCGCACCCTCTATGTCCATCACGGACAATATGATGCTCAAGACCTACTCCGAGGGCAGGTTCAACCCGTTCGTAAACAGAAAGAAAGCTCGCGAAAGAGCCAAACAGCTTATCGACGCGCTGAATATAGTCACTCCGTCTACCGAAACACCCGTACGCAGGCTTTCGGGCGGTAACGTGCAGAAAGTTCTCGTAGGCAGAGAGATAGAATCTTCACCCAACGTGATCATAACCGCCTATCCCGTCAGAGGACTGGATATAAATTCTTCGTATGCGATATACGACATCCTCAACGAACAGAAGAAGAACGGCGTAGGCATTCTTTTCGTAGGCGAAGACCTCGACGTCATGCTCGCTCTGTGCGACAAGATCATGGTCATATGCCACGGCAAGCTGATGGGCGTCGTACACGCCGAAAAAGCGACAAAAGAACAGCTCGGTCTGATGATGACCGGCGCACTCGATCTTCAGATCGAAAACGCTAAACCGTACGGCATAGCGAAAGACAGCAATATAGCGGAGGAGGCGCACGATGACGAAAACAAATAAAGATCAGCTGATCAAAATATCAAAACGTCAGAATCTCGCGCTCAAATACAAGCTGCTGCTGACGCTGGGAGCGATACTGCTCTCCCTCGTGCTGGGAGGAATTCTTCTCGCGTGCCTCGGATACAACCCGATCAAGTTCTATACCGAAATGATCATGGGCAATTTCAAGAACGCGTCTTACGTCAAACTGATGGTACGCGCTCTTATCCCTCTGCTGATAACCTCTCTAGGCGTTTCCCTGGCGTTCAAAATGCGCTTCTGGAACATAGGCGGCGAAGGACAGTTCATCGTCGGAGCGATAATCGCGATGACTTTCTCCCTGCTGATAGGGGATTCTCTCCCCTCTCCTCTGGGTGCTGTCGTAGTCGTGCTCCTCGGTACTCTCGGCGGCGGTCTGTACGCGCTTTTCGTAGCCGTGCTCAAAGTTAAATTCAACACCAACGAAACGCTGATGACGCTTATGCTGAACTATGTCGCGCTTTACCTCGCGTCGTATATGCTGAAGACGGATTTCTTCGCGATACAGGGTCAGGGCGTGCCCGCGTTCAAGGTCATAGCCGAATCTCTGTGGCTCACCGAGATAAACATAGGCAAATTTTCATTCGATACCGCGCTTTTCATCGCGGTGGCTCTGACGATAATACTTTTCGTGTATTTCAAGCAATCAAAACAGGGATACGAGCTGAACGTGGTGGGCGACAGCCCCAATACCGCGAAATACGCGGGCATGAAGGTCAACAGGATAATAGTGCGCACGATGTTCCTTTCGGGCGCGATAATAGGCATGGCGGGAGCTCTGAAACTGTGCGGCTCTTCGGCGGGTCACACCTTCAGCGCGAATATCACGGGCGGAGTCGGCTGGACTTCGATAATAGTCGCATGGCTGGCAAAACTCAACCCCGTCGGCATATTCATTGCGTCTCTGCTGATGTCCATTCTCGAAAGAGGTTGCGCTTTCGCCCGTACCAGTCTGGGCATAAGCGACGCGATGAGCGACGTCTTGCAGGGCATAATACTCTTCACCGTGCTGGCGAGCGACTTCTTCATAAATTACAAAATTTCCTTCCGCAAAAAGGCGAAACTTTCACCCGAAGTCGCGGGAGCGGGACAGTCCGGAGAGATCGGAACGTCTGACGACGTTGCCGAAGAGCGGGAAACGGACGGCGAAATCACCCCTTCTGCGATCACGGAAACGGCGGTCGCTGATGTCGAAAACGCAGACCGGGTTCAGGCAGACTCCGCTAAAGAGTCCGATGGATCCGAAAATGCCGTCACAGACGATAAAACGACGCAGGAAAACGCAGAGGAGACCGCTCCGAAAGACGAAAACACGCCTAACGATCCCGTTCCTCAAAAAGAGGAAACCTTTTCGCCCGCAAAGAAAAAGACGGCGGTAAAGAAGAGCGCGACAACGAAAAATACGGCTAAAAAACCGACGACAACCGCGAAAAAGCCTGCCACCGCAAAAAAAACCGCGGCAAAAGGCTCAGTGTCCGCAAAAAAGACTGCCGCGGGCAAGACGGCGGGAAAAGCAAAGAAAACGAGCGTAAAAGGAGGTGCCGACAATGAATAGTTCGGTAATGGCGATCATACTCACTCTGTGCGAAGCGATACGCCGCGGCACGCCTCTTCTCCTCGGCACAACGGGAGAAATACTCAACGAAAAGTCGGGTTCCCTTAACCTCGGCGTAGAAGGAACGATGGCAGTGGGCGCGATAACGGGCGCACTTCTCGGTCTTTCGACCAGCAGCCTGTTCCTCGCTCTCATCGGCGCGTTCGCGGGCGGTATGTTCTGCGGTCTGATCTACGCGTTCCTGACGATAACGCTCAAAGCGAACCAGAACGTCACGGGTCTCGCGATAACCATATTCGGCGGCGGTCTGTGCCTGTTCGTCGGCGAAACGCTTAAATCGTCGGGCAAATTCCCCGCGTACACCACCGAATTTTATTCCGTGATCACCGGCGGAGGCATTCCTCTTCTCAAGGATATTCCCTACGTCGGTCAGCTGCTCTTCTCCTATAATGCGCTGGTTTACATCGCTATAGCGATAGCCGTCGTCGTATGGATATACATTTCGAAGACGAAATCGGGTCTGCGTATGCGTGCGGCGGGCGAAAATCCCGCGGCAGCCGACAGCGTGGGCATAAACGTCGACGCCGAAAGGTACAAGAACATCATCGTGGGAAGCGGTATCATGGGTCTCGGCGGCGTTTATATGGCTTTGTTCATCAACAACGGTCTGTGGAATACCGACTGGATAAACGGCTACGGCTGGATAGCGGTCGCCTTGGTCATCTTCGCGAACTGGTCTTCCGCACGCGCGATATGGGGATCGTATATCTTCGGTCTTCTGCTCGCTCTTAAATCGAGAATGCCGTCGCTTGCAAGCGCGTTCCCGTCGATACTGTCGTGGTCGACTTCCATACCGACGGAGCTTTTCGACGCTCTGCCCTTCATCGTGACGATGCTGGTGCTGATATTCACCTCTATGAGAAAACACAAGAGTACGGGATCTCCTGCGGGACTCGGCCTCAATTACTTCAGAGAAGAACGCTGAAACGTCATTCGGACGAAAAACAAAACGAAGCGCGGCGATCGCCGCGCTTTTTTCATGCCTGTCAAACGTCTGCCCTACCGCCGCTATCGTTGCGTACACGACACTCATACGCGCGATATTTTGCCTGTTGACGTTGACAGCTCCTTTCCCGTTTACCCGCCGTTTGCCCCGTTTAATACTTTAGAGGAACTATTCTTATGTGCGGCAGGACACGACCTTCCTCCCGCAATATGCGCGTTTCGCCGCTTGACCCGCACGGCTTTCCCCGCGCGCGCATTATTATCGCGTATGGCCGCGTTTAAGGCGTTTTTCGCCGTCTCTTCTCGCGGATCGGAAATTTCTCCGCAAGCAAGAAAACGTGCGTGGAACGCCTTTATACGCCCGTCTGCGGTTTTAACGTTTCCGCCCGCATAATCGGACGTCAAGAAAGACGACTTTTTCTCAAAGAATACTCCTTTGATATTCTGCCCCTCCTATCGTTTTCCTGCCCGCCGTCACGGTCAACGTATATGATATTTTGCTTTACCGCAAATGCGCGATGTTTTGCGATAAAAAAATAATGGCGGCGCGTCTGCGCCGCCGATGAAAGGTGATTCGGTTGTGATCAAGCAAGCGTTATCTCGACGTCTAAACCGTTTTGTCGATAGGTCACTTTGTAGATCTCAACCGTGCCGTTGATATAGTTGCCCTTGATGTGCACGTTTGCGGTAACGTCTACTCCGAGAAGAGTCTTCGCGTCGGCGAAAGCACCTTCTATCTCGAACGCTCCGCTGACCTCGTCGTACGACTTCTTGGTATCTGCGGTAAAGTCTGCGAGCGAAAGTTTCTTGCCCGCATTCTGAGCCGCACCCACGAAGTCGTCTTCGTTTATGAATATGCCCTCGAAGTCGCTCGAGCCGACGCCGTCTTTATAGGTATACACGGTGACATCGCCCTGTTTTACCGTGACCGCAAGGTCGGTCTGTTTCGCGCAGGTCGCGAAGATCTGCTCGTATATCTCTTCTTCGGTATTGCAGGCGGTCAGCGCGATCGTCGCAACGATTATCATGACGACCGCTGCCGCTATCATAAAAAATTTCTTATTTCTCATCTTTTTTACCTCCCTTGCGCCTCTTTATCGCGAGCGCGCCTACCGCAAGCGCGAGACCTCCTGCGGATACGGACAGCACCGTCGCCGTCAGTTTCTGATGTCCCGACAGGCTTGCGCCCGCACCGAGAGCCTCGGCTATCGTTTCGTTTGCGTTCAACAAAAGTTCTGCGTATTTATCTTCGAGTCCGCCGACCACCGTCTCGTAGGTGTCGCTCTTCTCTCCGATCGCGTCTTCCTGCCAGTTGAGCACCGCCCCGATCTCGTTGACGTTGGCAAACGTGACCTCTGTGTTCAGATAGTTTCTGCCGACGTATTCTTCGAGGACGTCGAAAGTGATATTCGCTTTGACTTCGGTCACCGCGCTCTGGTTGAAGTTCTCTGTCTGAACGTAGCGCAGATACAGAGTGATGACGTTCGTCACGTCTATCGCGATCCTGCCGTCTGCGGCAAGCTTGGTCCAGGTCTGCTGATCGAAGGAATATTCGACGGTTTCTCTGTCGTTGACGGTCACCTCGACGTAACCGTAACCCATGCGTGCGGTCGCCTCGAGAGTCGTTTCCGCGCGGGATACCGTCACCGTCACGATGACCGTCTCTGCATCCTCGTAGTTTCTCAGTCCTTTGAGCACGATGCCCACCCCGTATTCGCCTGCGGCGAGTATCGTTTCGTTGCTGTATACGTTGACTTCGGAGACGAGCGATTCTTCACCCGCGATGAATCCGCTTACCGTATACTCCACGGTATCCTTGGGATCGACTATGCTGCCGCTGTAAACGACGTCCTTCGCTGAAGCCGTTATGACCGGAGCAGCCGCCTTAGCTATCGTGAATTTCACGGGAGCTATCGCGCCGATAACGTAATTGCCGTTATTTTCGACGCCAGCGACTCTGACGTAATATGTACCCGCGTCAACGGGAGCTGTCGCCGAATACGTCTTGCCGTCAGTCGAATATTCGAACGTCACGGTAACGACGTCCTCTCCCGAGAGATTGTTCCACGTCGCGGACGCTCCGCCGTACGCCGTGCCGTCGTAGGTCTTTGCAGCCGTATATATCGTGCCGCCGAGGGCGCGCTTTTCGACGTTCAGCAGAGCGACGAGAGGCTCTCCTCCGTTGACAATATAATTATCCGCATTGTCGAGCGTATATCCGACCGAAACCTCGATAGTCGTACCCGCGGGGGTCTGTCCCGCTACGTATTCGGTCAAATAATCGTAACCGATCACGACGAACGCATCAGAGCCGACCGTTCCGCTCGCGCTTACGAAATACGTCTCGTTGCCCGTAAGCTCGTCTCCGTATACCACGGAGCCGTTCCTGAGCTGCACCGTGACGGGAGCTTTTGCAACGGTCACGGTAGCTTCCGTCGTCTCAGCGTCCTCGTAGTTGGCAAGTCCGCCGAGGCTCACGGTCACCGTGTAATCGCCCGCGTCGATCATCTTTGTCAGACATATTGTCTGAACGTAGTTTGCAAGCGATTCGTCTCCTGCAAACAGCCCTTCGACCGTAACGACGATGCTGTCTTTAAGAGCCTTTTCGCTGCCGTCGTAGACCAGCCCTTCTTTTGCCGTAACCGTTATCGTCGGAGCCGCAGCCTTTTCTATCGTGAACTGAACGCCGTCCGCGATCTCGCCCATCTCGTAATTGGGATTGTCTATCGAAACTACCTTTGCGTAATAAGTACCCGCATCTACGGGAGCGTTGGGAACGTAATCGATACCGTTGACGGAATATTTGACCGTGATATTCACCGTATCGCCTTCGACGATGCCTTCGCTGACGATCTCAGTCAGATCGTAGGGCATGCCGTCATAGGTACTCTGCGGAGCAACCAGCTCGCCGTTTATCACTCTCTTGTCTACGGTAAGCTCCGCGACAACGGGCTCCCCGCCGTTGAAAACGTAGTTGTCTGCGTTGCCCTCAAGGAAAGCGAAAGTCAGAACGACGTCGACAGTACTTCCCGCCTCTATGCCCGCAACGTAATCCGTCGTGAATTCGGCAGTCACCGCATCGTTTCCTACGAGACCGCTTACCGAGCCGTAGAAATCCGCCGCAACGTAGGAGAGTTCGTCGCCGTACGTCACGTTTCTGTTCGTCGTCACAACCGTGATATTAGCTTTCCCGACCGTGATCTCTTTGCCTATCACTACGACATCGTTATAGTTTTCCGCATTTGCAGTGAAAGCGAAGTCCTTTGTCGACACGGTTATCTTTCCGCCTGCGTTGACCGAGGTCGCGGTATAATCCGCTCCGCTCTCGGTCAGAAGACATACGTTGTATCCGTAAGTATCGTACGCTCCCGATATGACGGGAACGACATCTCCGCTTACCGTCGCCGCACCGTAGACGATCGAAACCTCTATGCCGCTGAAGTCCACGATCGGGGTCGCCTTTTCGACATAATAAGAACCTATGCCCGCCTCGGAGTCGACAATCTCGTAATTGGGATCTGCCGAAGTCGCGACTATCTTGTAATAACCCGCATTCTTTACGCAACTTACGGGAGTATATTCTCCGTTCTCGATCGTGCAGAAAGCTATCGCGTAGTTCTTTTCGAATTCGTCCGCCGTAGTCAGTCCGAACGAAGTCTTGTCCTCGCCGTCGTAGACGCCGTTCTCGAGCTGATCCCAGCTCGCGTTGGGGGTTTCTCCCGTGATGTATATTTTTTGCGTGACCACCCTGACTTCGAACGTAACGCTCGCCTCTTCGTAACGCTGACTCTTCAGCGTCGCGGTCACCGTATAATTCGACTCGCTCGCGTCGAGCGCGTCGGCTATGACTTCTCCGTTGACGGAGAACTCGAAATAATCGCTCTCTTCTTTGACTTCAGCCTCGTAATCCACCGCCGCGGCGAGTGCCTCTGCGAGTTTTTGCGCCGTGTTGAGATATTCGGTAGTGAACACTCCGTCCACGACCTTATCGGTAGTACCGACGGTCACGACCGCCGTTACCGTGAACGTGTATACGCTCGTTCCCAGCGAGTAGTTGGAATCGTCGAAGGTGACCCTGACGTAGTACCTGTCAGACGCCGTCGGCATTTCCGCCTTCCACTCCGAGCTGTCGGCTTTATTCGAATATCCGTACGAGAAGACGACTTCGTCGGGGAGCGTCGTGTCGGGAACGAATACCGCCGTAGCTCCGCCCGCGACTTCGTCGGTCGTGAACTTGTCTTTTTGCAGTTTTCCCGTGATCTGATATTTCGCCACCGTCGCCTTCGCGCTGCCGAGCGTGAACTCGTAATTGCTTTCCGCTCCGTTCATCGCGACGTCGGCTATACCAAGAATCACTTCGCTGCCCGCAGCCGTCTTTTCGACGTAACCCGTCAGCGAATATCCCGTAAATTCGTCGGGAGTGGTCACGGTATCGCCGACCGATGCGCCTCCGACCGAAATTATGCTTACGGGGTTATTGGCTTTCACCGTATCGATACTGTCGCCGTATGTGATATTGCCCGCACCGTCGAACGCTATCTCTACGGCGAGTTTGTTTATGCTGACGTTTATCTTCGAGCCGTCGTTGAAGTTCATCCTGTATATCGCGCCGTTCTCCTTGTCGAGAAGACAGCTGCCTACACAAGAGACCTGCACCTCTTCGACTCCTGCCGCGGCATACTTCGACTTGTCGAGAGCGAAAGAATATTCGCCCGCGTTGCCGCTGTTTTCTTTCTCTCCGCCGAACACGTCTATGGCTCTCTGATCGACACCGGTGCTCAATTTTACGCTGATGTCCTTAGCGTTTGCTACGCCGTCGTACGTCTTGGAATACGAATAGGTGTTCGCGCCCTCGTCGTAATCGAAACCGTCCGCAATATCCGCAGATCCCATCGTATAGTAGTTGAGCGTATACAGTTTGCCGTAATCCTGCTGATTGCCTTCTGCCTTGAATTCTACATTGCCGAACATCGGCATTGACAGATACACGTCACCCGTCGCGGTCGCGTCGTCTACTATCATATAATCTTCGACGACGTAAACGACGCCGTTTTTATCCGTGACGGAATACAGCGCGTCGTTGCCCGTCTGCCAGGTCACCGACTTCTGCGCGGGGATAACGAGCTTGCCGCCGCTGACATAGACGGGAGCGGATATGTCGTAAACTATGCCGCCGTTGAAGTTCTCACTGTCGCCCATGACCCACGATCCTCTCTGCGTGCTGGTAGACGCGAAATATACGTTCGCGATCGTGGTCAGAGAACTGTTCGAACCGCCCTTTCCCACAATGGCTCCCGTCGGATTCTCTTCGCCCATATTCGTCTTGCCGAGCGCGCCTGTGAACAGATAGTTGAGTCCGTCGATCTCCAGCTTGCTTATCACTTCCCCGACAAAACCCCCGGCAAAGCCGTGATTGTATCTTTTATCTCCTCCCCAGCCCAAAAAATCTCCGACAGTGTCGTCGCTCTCGCTGTAATTCAGGATTTTTCCGTCGCCTTCGAGATTCACGTTGGTCATAGAGAGCGTTCCGCCGTTGACCCTGCCGACAAATCCTCCGAGAATATAATATCTGTGCGTATTGTCCGCCGCACGCCAGCCGCTTATGCCGAAACCGGGATCCGTATCGTCCTGTCCGTCGGGAACGGGCTCGCAACCCGAATTCGCGTTGACGGAGACAGTCGTCTCGTCTATCGTCGTGTTGCCCGCAATATCGCCTACGACTCCGCCGAGTATCATATAGTCGGGTGAACCCGAAGTACGCTGCGCGGTCTCGTACAGATAGTTGACGTTGTAATTTTTGGTGCCGTCGCTGCCGTCGTCTGCCTTTTTGTACTGTTCGGCAGGCATATAGTCGAGATCTACTCTTACGTTCTGCAATACCGCGTTATTCAGCGTCTGCCCCGCGATTATTCCCGCGATTATGCCGACGTTGTTTACGCCGACCGAATACTTCGTCACCTTTATCGTGACGTTTTTGACGGTGCCGCCGTTTATCAGCTTGAACAGACCGCCGACGATCTGATCGTTGCCGCCGCTCGCGTCAAGCGTCGTTTCGATATTCAACGTGATGGTATTACCGCAACCGTCGAGTATCCCTTTGAATTCGGTGACGCCGTCGATTTCGGACAGAGTCACGTCTTCGCCGAGATAATAATATTTATTCGTCGTGTCCTTCCCTTTGATCTGTGCGGTCCAGTCGTCGTTGTACACGTCCTGCAGCGTATAGCCTTCGGGCACGTTTGCGTTGACGTCGTAATCTTTCGGCACGCTGCCGTTGACGACGTAGCCTTCGTCTACCGATATTTCCGTTTCGGCGGCAAATACTTTATCCGCTCCCGAAACCATATCTGCGACCTCTCCGCTCAACACGAATCCGAGCGTTATCGCGATTACAAGGAGCAATGCGGTCACGACCGCCGCCAAATTATATTTTCTTCTAGTCATAATCTCTCTCCTTTACGGCTCAAGCCTCACCGCCGTCGGGAACGGGAGCTTCTGCCCCCGCTACCCTGACGGGTATGATCAGGCTGTAAGTCTTGCCGTTGTATACGAACGTCGCTGCCGCGAGATACTCGCCTTCAGCCGCGTAATCCACACCCGACAAATTCCACGTCACGGATACTTCGGTATTCGTAACGCCGTTGCCGACGGTTATCGCGGAAGGCATCTGCGCTTCGAGCGACTCTCCCGCAGGATCTACCGTAATACCTTCTCCGACATACTCGAGCGCGCCGTCTATATTCAGCGTCATGGCGTATCTCTGATAGAATGCCGCCTCGATAGCCGCGTCGTCTGCAAATCCTATCTCCGCATAGACCTGTACGCTGTAATCGTTCGCGTCGAAAGTAAGCGTAGAATAATCGAGAACGTAGCCGTTTCTGTCTGTCCATCTTATCGGCAACGCGGTGACGTAACCGTTGGTGAACTTCACCCACGCCGTGGACGGGAACACCGTCTGTTTTTCTTCAGCCGTCATTGCGTTAAACGCGAGCGCGTCGATCGTCAGAGAGTTCCTTCTCAAAGACCTGTCGAAATATATACCCTCGATCACGTTGCTCTGCACGTCGAGAGCGATGGTCCTCGTCCACACGAAGTAGTCTCCGTAGCTCGCGCTGTCAAGCGTTACCGTCGCGGTCTGCGATGTCGGCGCGTCGTATCTTATCGAAGAGAAGTCGAACGTCGTCGAGAAATCGACTTTTACGCTTTCGCTCCACTCTTTTCCGTCGTAAACGTAATTTGCCTTCACTTCGCTCGGCCACGGATCGAACGTACTGCCTTCGCTCGCCGCAACCGCGTACAGATAATATTCGTACGGATTGATGACCAAAGTGTTCTCGTTGCCGTCTATTTCGAGCGACGTCACTTCTTTGTTCCTGATGCGTACCGTTATCTCAAGCGTCTGCATGAGATCTCCCTTGCCTACCGTGGCGACAGCGGTAAATTCGGTGCCTGACAGATCACCAGTCTGCTTTTCTTTGAAAGCGTCGAGCACGGATTGTTCGACATCCCACTTTTCCACCTCTATCGCTCCGTACGAGCCGTCTTCGTAACTGTAGAACAACATCGTCGGCAGTTGTGCCATAATGTCCAGCGTCTCGTCGAACGAATACAGATCGAGCTCGTAAACGCCGCTCTCTCCGTCGCTGCCGAGAGTAGTTATAACGCTGTTCAGATATTCTATCGACACGGTCGCCGTCATTCCGTTCTTGAACGTGACCGTCGCCTCGCTGACGCCTCCCTCAATTGTGGGCGCGGGCATCTCGAGCGAGGTTATGGCAGACATTTCCACGCGACGGCTCGACTGATTCCTGAAGTAGACCACTATCGACGACGGTGCCTTGTCGTACGCGTGAAGAGTTACCGTCTCAACCAAAGCAGGCTCTAAGTTGGGCTCGATCGTGATCGTGAATTCTCTTTCGAATTCTCCGACCCCCGCAAAAGACGCGACCGCCTTACCTTTCAGCGTGACCGTTTCGAAGTTTTCGTTGTTCGCGTAATCGAGCAGTCCGAGCGTGCTGCTTGCGGTTATCTCCGCGCCGTAATCCCCCAAAACATCGTCCCACATATAGTACCTGACAGACGATTTAATTACCGTCGAACCGCTCTGATACACAGCCGTCTTTCCTACGAAATATTCGTTGATGAACGCGCTGTCGCTGCTTATCACGTTGTTCCTGTACGCGAGCGGATCAAACGTCATGTCGAATTCCATGTCTCCCCAGTTGATAACGCCCGCGGTTCCGCTGCCGTCCACCGTATTGTCGGGATCGCCGACCGACGGGAAACAGTTGTAGAGATTTATCTCGGTCTTATATGTGTTCCTGCGCATTCCGCCGTCGTAAGTCTTATCGTTGCTGATGACGTTCTGTGCGTTGTTGACGCAATACTTTCCGTGATATTCGAGCACTTCGCCGTCGGCGTTGGTCACCGCTTCGTTGCGGTCGTATCCTTTGATATAGATGTTTGTCAGCGTGCCGTCCACGAGATTTACGCCCGCGTTTACCTCATTGTATACGGGTAGCGGCAACAGCGATTTCACTATTTCGTACACTACTCCGTCGAGGAAATCTTCTATCGGACCTTCAGCTATTCCTATCCATCCGTCACCTATTACGTCGATAATACTCTTTACTTGCTCGACGTTCTTTATGACTTCGAGGATAATATTCTTCAGTTCGTTGCTGAAAGTGCTCCAGAATGCATCTACGTTTATTCTGTCCCAGTTGATAAACTTGAAATAGTCTCCCGTCTCGGGGAACATGTCGGGAGCAAGCTCCGTGAGATTAATGACGGTATTTACGCCGAACAGCATACCTCCCATCAGATCGTCTATCAGCTTGTTGAAGATATACGGATCGATGCTCGCGTCGATATTGAGAGTGCCGGTGGAAAGCATGGTTATTTCTATGCCTCCGCTGAGCAGCTCGTTGACGTCGAGTCCGTCGAACGGGCTCGGAGTACTCTCTTCTTCTCCCGTATCTTCGGTAGATTCGGCAACGCTGATCTCGGGAGCCTCGTATTCTACTCCGTCTTCGGTGAATACCAAAGAATCTATGAGACTCTGCATCGTCTCGGAAAGCATTCCCACAAGATCCATCTGGAACGACAACATCCCTCCCACGACGTCGGCGAGATCGATAGATATTCCTAAGACGGTAAGCTTAAACTTGTTCGGAACTATCGCGATCTTCATATTGTTGCCTTCGCCGTTCTCGTTGATCGCATCGTCCGAATAGTCGAGCGTGACGTGCAGCAGCGCGTCTCCCGAGATGTCCGAAGTCGTATTGTTGAATTTATCCTCGCTGCTGATCATGTATACCGATACGACGAGCGTCTCTGCGTGAGCCACTTCGGACGTCCCGTCGAGCGCGAAATCGTTCTCGCCTTCGATGACGTTCTTTATCCTTACTCGCAGATAGCTGTTGTTCGGATAGCTCTCGATATTGTTGTTGAGTATATCGAGGTTGAAGTCAAGGTCGAGACACTTGAGCAGACTGCGTGTCAGCTTTTCGCCGTTGCTTGCATCGACAGACTTTTCCGATTCGTTTACTATTGTAAATTCTTCACTCGGTCTGAGCGCGAGTTCGGCATTTACGTTAAATGTGTCATTGAACGATATGGGCAATCTGATCACGCCGCTCTCGACGTCTATTTCTCCTTCTTTGACTTCCATCTTCACGCCGAGAGTCGCACCTATCAGCGCGTTGAATATCGTGTCGAACGTAGTCGCCGAAATGTCCGCTTTTATCACGCCGTCGTAGATCGAAATATCGCCGAGTATCGCGGTCAGTATCGCCTTGGCGGAGTCAGTCTCTTCTCCCGCAGTCGGATCTCCGACAGAATCGGCGGAACCGTCAGCGTTTCCGCTCTCGGATGCTCCGCTCGCGCCTGTGACAAGTTCGGTCAGAAGCGCGCCGATGTCGGTGTCTCTCAGCACTCCCATCTGCTCGTCAAGCATAGTGAACAAGCTGGATGCCAGATCGCTGTTATCCACGACGAACGAGAACAGCCCGAGTCCGCTGAGATCGATATACAGATCGTTGTTCTGTATTCCCACAGACAATATCTTCTTCTGTTCGTAGCGCAATTCGAGATATATCTTCGTATCGTACGGACTGTCGAGATGAATGTCCCACTTCAGATCGAGATATACGTCCGAATCGCTCTTGTCGAAACTGAGGCTTATCGGGAAACCGATATAGCTGCCCTCTTTCGCAAGCAGCGAGTTGAGCATCGCAGCAATGTCAATGTTGTCTTTCTGATTGGATATATTGACCGACAGACTCGCCTGCATCGAGTTCGCGAGATCGAACACCGTGTCGTACAGGTTATCCTGCGCAGCCTCGGCTGCCTGCTTGCCGCGCGCGATCGCCTCTTCGAGACCCCCTGCCTCTCCGATGGTGATCGGATAATCCGAAGTGCCCGTCTCGAGAATCACCGAATAGTTGCCGTATGCTTCGGAACCTTTAAGCGGCAGTTTACCCTGCGCACCTACGGATACGCCGTGATTGCTCAGTGATACGTTTGCGTCGAGATCGATCTCGTTGCCGATCAATCCCGTATCCACGTTGAGACTCTCGAGCAGAGCTATGACCGCCGAAAACGCTATGTTTGCGGTTATCGCATCCGCATTGAGTCCGATCAGGATCGCACCCGCCTCGGTAAGCTCCGTGCCGCCAGCCGTACCGTCGCTTTCGGTCATCAGCAAAGCTTCGACTTCCGCGCTTCCTCCCAGCAGACCACTGAGATCGAACGCGAGATCGAAGTCGGACAAACTCTTGCCGTCTATCCTGATACCGTCGATAAGATCGAGGATCATGTTTGCAAAGTCAAATTCGAATTTATATATCGGCAGTTGCAGGAATTCGGTCTTGATTCCGCTGAGATCGAGCACCACCGTGGATACTGCGTTCTCATAGTAGCCGTACAGCCCCAGCAGCAAGTTGTCGTTCGCTTTCAGCTCAACGGCTACTTTGCTGTTTTCGGGATTTTCCTTGTCGAGGCTGAACGCCGCATACAGCCCGGCATCGAGTTCGTAACGGCTGATGCCGTCTTCTCCCGTTACGTTGCCCGTCACGCCGATCGTCGGATTGTCTCCTCCCGTATCCAGACCGAACGCCGCAAGCACTTTGCCGAGAGCGTATTCGCCTTCGTCGAGAGATACCTTTCCGTGCGCGTTTATTTCCGCGCCCGCAAGTACCGAATATATCATGTCTCCCAGATTTGAGGTGTATTCGCCGCCGCTCTGCACGCGCTCGTCGATATATCCGCCGAGATCTTCGAGCGTTCCTTCGAGGAATCCTACCCTGAAGTCGTGCGCTCTGAATTCCGCCCCTAGCGGAGCGTCCGCGTCTCCGAGATCGACGGTAGCCACTACGTCCGCCAGTCCGTATTCGGCAAAGTTGACCGACAGACTCATATTGTTAAGATACGTCGGCAGAGTTATCTTGCTGGTTTCGTCGAGGAAATTGTTGATAACGTCGAACAGTTTCTGGTTTACCTCAATGACAAGGCTGTCGCCCTCTGCGTCGACGTATACGTTCTCCTGCAAGCCCAGCACGCCCGTCACAGCCGCGACCAGACCGCTTATCGTCGGACTTATCACCGCTCTGACCTCGCCGCCGTCGTTGATCATTCTTGCCTCAACCGCGTTTCCGTCCGAAAGCGACAACGCTTTCGCAGCATCGAAATCCGTGCCGAGAGCATCGTCTATCGCAGACGTTATCATGTCCACGATACCGTTTATCACGGCGTCGAGATTTGCTTCTATCCTGATGTTCTTTGTCTTCCAGTAATCGGGGATCAGGTCGGAAAGCGACACATAAAACGCGCCATCTTTGTAATACACCCCGAGCGCGGGAGTCTGAGCGGTCGGTTCGCCGTCCGCACCCAGGACGTAAAGTTCGACCGCGATAAGATTCCTGTCTCCGGCTTCTTTATCGTAATTGAGATCTATGTCCGCTCTCACCGAAAGTCTGAAGCCGAATTCTCCCTGCAGGATCAGCGTGTTTTCGGGAAGAGAAACCTCGTCTGTAAACAAACCTATCAGCTTTGCCACGTCAAGACCCTTTTCGGGCGCGTCTATCTTCAGATCCGCATCGAACGCGAGATTGCTGAAAGAAAATTCTTTCGATTTGCTCTCGAGATCGGTGGGCATATCGATATATATCCTGTAATCGTAATAACCTATCTTAGTACTCTTCCAGTTGAGCAACTCGTCTCCCTCGTTACCTTCGGCATTGTCCGCAACGCTGATCGCAAGGTTGGTGATCGTGCTGTCCTCGACGTCGACGTGAAGATACATCTTTATCTGCGGTATGACCGAATCGAGCCATCCGAACAGCGAATCGAGATTGAGATCGAATCCTAACAGGTCCCCGAGCGAACCGCTGAACATGCCTACGAGATCCTTGATTTCGCTTACAAGGGTATTGACCTTGATCTCGGCAATGAAATTCTCGCTGACGATCTCACCCGTAGACACTCTTGTCACCGAAGTGTAAGACGGCGATGCGAATATCAGCCCTATCAGTATATCGTAAATATTGAATCCGCCCACGTTGCTCAGAAGTTCTTCAAGATCAACGTCCCCGAGTGCTTTCTGCAGAACGGAATAAAGATAATTCGTCTTGAAGTCCTCGAGATGTATCAGCGTGCTGCCTTCTTCATTGCCTATTTCGAGATATGCCTCGCCGTTGACGACATAAAGCGCGAACGCCGTATTCCCGTCCTCCTGCATCGTAACCCTGAACATGAATTCGATACTCTCTCCTTCTGCAAGGTTCGCCTGAAGCTGTACGCGCGCGGTACCGTTTTTCGTGGTCAGCAGCGTGTCGAAATCGAACGCGGTGCCGCTCATTGCCTCGAAATAGCCTTTTATCTTGTTCATCGCCGCAAGCGCATTGATATACGTCGTAGTCTGCTCGTATTCGGCAACGCCCTTGTCCTCGCTCCACTTCGCATAAAGCGTGACGTCCTTTGTCGGGATATACGGGAATTGCACCTTCGAACCCGTAAGTCTCGGATTCGTATACCAGCCCTCGAATACGAAACCGTCTCGGTATGTACGCGGCGAAGTTTCGACGACATCCGTCAAGACCTCTTCGACTTCGCTACCTCCGTTAGTCTCATAAGTAACGTTGAAAAGTTGCGTCCATTTTGCATAAAACACTACGTCCGCCGTCAGCGCGAGCGGATATGTAGGCGCAACAGAATAGTCGGGATCGAGATACCAGCCCTCGAAACGGTACCCTTCTCTGACGGGAGCGTCGGGAGCTTTTTCGACCGCCAGTATGTCAGTGACCTGCGTCTCCGTTCCGTCGCCGTTGACGAGAGTTAACTTGTAGGTCGTTACCTCTTCGTCACATGCTGCGAACACGAAAACGGCTATCATCACAGTCACCAGTACGGCGGCTATAAGCATGGCTTTCTTTCTCATGTTCCGTCCTCCTTTTAGCTTTTGGTGTTTTCAAGTCCGTTAAAATTTTATCGCATATCATTATTTTAATATAGAAATTAAAACAGGCTTAAAAAAATCCGACCGTTCCGCGATAATTCGGAAAACGTGTAAAATACTCCCGAAAGCACAATATTCATATGCTCAATACTATATCTATAATTTACATATAAATATATCCGAATGAAATGTTTTTTGCAGAAACCGGAGAATTTAGCACATATTATATCTTATTTACTAATTCGTACGATCGACTGACGTCAAACATCTTTATGTGTAAAAAACATAAAATGCAAAAATCTTTGTTTTTTACACGTTTATTCATGAAAAATATGTAGAATATAAAAGGCGAACGATCATTTCATACACATCTGCCGCCCTTCGCTGCATCTGTTAACCGCCTTATTTTTCCGAAAAACCATAATATTTTTGCTTTGATCAACACAAAATAATAAAATGTTGCCTTATTGCGTTTTTCAATACGAATCCGACTCTGTTTTTACCGTGAACGTTTATGCAAAACTTTACCTAACTATGCATTTCGATACAAATGTGTAATAAAAACGCGCATCGGAATGTTTTTTCACTCATGCGCAAGTATCTGCATAAAATGAAATCATGACGGATCTCGAGTTGTTTGCAAGGATAATTCAGTGCGAAGCAGGCGGCGAAGGCGACACCGGAATGCGCGCCGTCGCCACCGTCATTATGAACAGGGTCAACGCATTGCAAGGAGAATACGGCAGATACCCTACGCTGCGGGACGTGATATTCGCTCCTTACCAATTCGACTGCGCGATGACGTCGATAGGAGGCTCTCCAAACCCTCAGAACCTGTACAACATGAATCCGACGGATCAGCACTACGAAATAGCCGAATGGGCTATGGGAGGAGGCAAACTCGGAGCGGTTGGCAACTCGTTGTGGTATTTCAATCCTTTCTCAGACTTCTGCAAACAGAATTTCCCCAACGATTCGGGCTCTTTTGCAACGCGCATCGGAGATCATTGCTTTTATGTACCGACCGAATCATACTATCTGACACAATAGCGGCATTGTCCGTCAATAATAAGCGTTAACCTACACGGAAACGCAAAAAAAGGAGATTATAATGGTAGACTTCAAACCCGAAAAACCTGAAGATTTCAACGAGAACCCGTATATCGGTTCGATGCAGCAGGTGCTTGCGATGAACAAGGGAGAGGCTGTCATCTGCGAGTTTCTCGTAGGGGCGTCCAACCTTGTGACCAAGTCAGGGCTTCTCAACGCAGTCGCGGATAAATACTTCGTACTGTTTCACCCCAATAACAATACATATACGGTCTGCGATATATACTCGCTGAAATTCGTAACTTTCATCAACCGCGCTTCAGACGGAAGTGCAAGAAAGCAATAACTTACTATTCGAAAGGCCGACGCTTTTCAAAAACAAATAAACAGGCGACACAAGCCGTGGGTCCTGCGCCGTCAAGTATTATAACCGGAACGGCGCGCAAACGTAAATGCCGACAAAAGAGGCTCCGCATTCAGGCGGAGCCTTGTCGTACCTTTGTTTAAGCAATGTTATGCCAGAGTTATCTTCACCTTATAGCCGTTAGCGTCCGTATAAGAGATGTAATACGTTCTGACGGCTTTTGTGAAAGTATTTGCTTCTAACACCACCGTCGCACCGTCAATCTCAAGGTTCCCCGTATTCACCAGCTCTCCTGACAGAGACACTTCTCCGCTCTCCCTGTTCCTGACGCAATGATAACCTTCTTTGAGATTGTCCTCCTTGAAAGCGTAGGCGGTACCCTTTTCGCCAACGAGATCCTCGAATCTGATCCCGAGATTATAGGTATCGGTAACTTTGCCGTTGTCGTAAACATAGAAAATACCCTGTGCGTCCGACACCTCGACTTTGAGATACGTTCCTTGCGACGCGATCGCGAAAGCGTCGTTTATCTGAGTGTCTTTCTCTTCAACGCAAGCCGAGAACAGAGTTGCCGCAATAACCGTGACTACAAGCGCGACGAGCGCGAACAAAACCTTATTTTTTTTCATTTTTCTTTCCTCCCTTGCGATTCCTGACAGTGATTCCGAGAGCGGCGGCAATGCCGATCGCGCTTACGCCGGCTGCGACCGCCACCGCAATGCCCGCATATCCTCTGAGCGCGCCGCCCGTCCTGAGAGCTTTCTCGACGGCAGCAGCAGCACCGTCTATCAAAGCCTGCTTCTTGTCCGACAGCGCGGCGAGAGTTTCGTCGAACGCCTCGTCGTTTCCTTCTGCTTGTGCCGCCAATGTCTCGAGAGCGGTTATATCCGCAACGTCCGCGAGAGTGGGTTCGCCGTTGAATCTGTCTGCGGCATACTGCGCCAGGATCGCCTTTGTTATCTTTGCGCTGACCTTTATCGGAGCGGTCTCGTTGTAGTTTTCGGTCGCAACGTATCTGACCCACACGTCATACTGTGCCTCGAGCTCCACCTCTATCTCTCCGTCAAGTACCTGCCATACGTTGCCGTCGAGCGAGTATTCGACAACTGCCGTCGAATCGCCCGCCGTTACCTTGAGCGACAGATACTTTACTTCCAAGGTCGCCGCAGCAGTTCTGTCCGCCTTTCTGACCGTGAACGTGTAGCTCGTCGGAGCCGCAGTGTAGTTGCTCTCATCTATCGTCGCCGTGACCGTATAAGAACCAGCGTTGAGCACGGTGCCGCTTACAGTCACTTTGACGCTTATTCCGTCGGTTACCGAGAAGTTCTCGGCAAGCTGTGCCGCCGTGACCTCGACGCCGTCGTAATATTTTTCTCTGTCTCCGTTGGTGCTTATGCTGACTTCTTTCTTCGCGATCGTCATCGCAACGGAGTATTCCGTACCCTCTGCGAAACGGTAATTCGTCTTGTCGGGCAAATTAACCACGACCTCGTAAACGCCCGCATTGACGGGTGCTCCGCTCAGCTTGGTGCCGTCGGGCAGTTCGTAAGTCACGATCATCTGCGCGCCGCCGAAGAGGGTGCCCTGCGTCAGCGTGAAGGCCGCCGTCTTTGCCGTACCGTCGTAGACGAGGTTTTCGGGAAGGGTTATCGTACCCGAAACGGTCACGGGAGTGATCTCCCACGCGATCGATGCGTACGTCGCGCCGTTTTCCCACGCGTAATTCACATTATCGACAAGAGAGAGTCTCAGGTTGTAAGTGCCCACGTTGGTCGCTTTTGCGCCGTCATAGACGGTATACAGCGGATCCTCTTCGACGTCGACGGTCTTCTCGGTCGCATCGTACTCGAATTGCGAAACCTGCAACGTCGGGACCGCAACGCTTATCTTAGCGACGCTGACAGATATTTCTACCGATATGTTTCCGTAAGTCACGGTGATATTTGTCGTCGCACCGCTAATCTTGCCGTCCGCAGTCGCGTTTTCTACGATCACGTCACATTCGTCGACAGTGACTTCCTGCGTCGTTCCGTTGTCGAACGTTGCGGTCAGCACCATACCCGTCGCATCGAATTGTTCAAACGCAGTATATTCCGTCTTGTCGGGAGCCGACGTCATTTCGAACGAGGTCAGCACCTCGTCCCCAACGACGAGAGTGACCGTTCCGCTCGTGCCTTCATAGTTGACAGAATCGGTCGGAACGAATATCCACTTCGCCTCGTTATTGCCCTTGAAGAGCAACATATCGGGTTCTTCCCACGAAACAGTACCGGCAGTACTTCCTTCGTCGAGCGAGATGCGCACCGTCGACAGCTTGTCGCCCTGCTGCATAAGTCTTTCCTGTACCGTCACGTTCACGTTCGGCTGAGCCTTGATAACGGTAAACGTCACTTTGCATTCTGCTGCCGTGTAATTGCCGTCATCGACGTCCGCTACCACTGTATATTCTCCCGCATTGAGCATTTCACCTTCTTTTACGGTTATCGCAAGCGCGACCTTGCCGCCGACCGCCGCTACCTTGTCGGGAGCGACGAACAGTCCGCCGAGCTGCTCTGCCGTGAACGCGTTGCCGCTATACACTGCCGTCTTTTCGGCTTCGCTGACAGTTATCTGCACGGTAGCGGGAGCGATGTTCCATTCTACGCTGATCACGCGCTGAGTCTCGTCGCTTGCCTCCGCCCACTTGTAGTTGTCGCTTGCAAGCGTGAAGACCGCAACGTATCCTTCTGCCGAAACGTCGGTCGCCGCCACTGTACCGCCGAGGGTATATCTGTTGTCTTCGCCGAAAGCGACCTGCTCGGTTCCGTCATAGGTCAGCGCGTTAGCCTGAGGTGTGGTTACCGAAGCTCTCGCGACCGTCATACCGTAGCTGACGTCTCCCGCCACGACGTAATTAACGTTGTCGGATACGACTGTCACAGTATAGGAGCCGGCATCTTTCGGTGCGATTTCGGAACCGTTGTAAAGCACTTTTAACTCAACGGGTTCGCCCTTGACGCCCGTTGCGGAGACGGAAACCTTGTTGGACGCGCCGCTGTATGTAAAGTCGGTATCGCCGATCTTTATATCGTCTTTGGTAAGCGTAGCGGGATTTATCGTCAGAGTCACCGAAACGCCTTCGATCAGATATATCTCGTCGTTCTTGTAGACTCTCACGGTGTACACGCCTGCGCCTATCGGGCTGTCCACGGGATTGCCGTCGAGGTAGTAAACCAGACCGTAAGTCGACGTGTCGCCTTCGAGGTTCTCGTATTCGAGCACCGCCTCGTGCGCCTCGCCGTCGTATGTCACCGTATTGCCGTCGGGGAGTTTGATGTTTGAGGAAGACATATTCTCGGGGCACTCGGTCGTCGGAGCGACGACGTTGACTGTGACCGTACCCGTTTCGTAATACTCAGCCTGCGCGCCGCCGAGCGTGAATTCCGCAACATACGCGCCGATCGCGTTGGGAGTAGCCGCCGCGCCTCCCTTCTTGTAGCTGACTTTTCCGATATTGACTTCGTCGTTTCCGACAATGCCGCCCCTGATCGAGAAATCGAACGTTATGTCGGAGCCGTTGTACTCCTTCTCCGTTTCCGCAGCCTCGATCGTCAGAGTCGCCTTGCCTATCGTCAGTTTCGCATCGGTGGACGCGACCGTCACGCTGTAATTCGCGTTTTCGCTGTAAATGACGTTGAGTGCGTAGCTGCCGGGAATATAAACACTGCCCGCATCGACGTTTACCGTCACGTTGTCGCGTGCATAGAAAGCGTCTGCGCCCGTCACGATGTATCCGCTGAAGTCGTAAGCCGCGCCGTCATAGATCTTTTCTACACTCTCTTCCGCCTTGAGCGTCACGCTCTTTGCGGTGATGTTCCATATGAGATCGACGTCGTCAACGCCGCCCGTTGCCCACTCGGTATTTGCCTTATCCGCGAGGATCGCCTTTGCGGTATATTGTTTCGCGTCCGTGCCCGAAGTCTCGCCGCCGAGGGTCACGCCGTCGGTCTCAACGAGGCTGACCGTCTGCTCTTCGCCGTTGTATCCGAACGTAGCGGTCGCGAGAGTCGGTATCTCCACTTTATTCTTCGCGATCTCGAATGCGACTTCGGTGCTCAGTCCGTCGTAATTGTCCGTGCCCGCAACGGTCGCGACGAGCTTGTAGCTGCCCGCGCCGCTCGGTTTGCCCTCGACAGGCGTGCCGTCTGCCGTGGTATAGGAGAACGTCACGTCGCCGAACTTCGCGGTAGCCGTCGGCTCTTTCGCCTCGTCGCCGTAAGTCCAGCCTTCGATAGCGGGAGAAGAAGTCCATTCGTTGACCGCCTTGGTTATCCCGAACTTGAGCGTCACGACTCCCGTTTCTCCGTCGTCTCCGCTCGCCCACTTGTAATTTCCCTTGTTCGCAAGAGTCAGCGTCACGTCGTAGAGACCCACGTCGGTGCCGCCGCCGTTGAGCGTGACCGTGTAGAGATCGCTTTCTGCGACCGTCGCGGTCTGCAAGCTGCCGCTGTACGGCGCGCTCGCTATCGTCGGGAGCTGTACGGTCGCTTTGAGTATCTCTATCTCCTCGCCGTTGTCCTTGCCCATGACGTAGTTGTCGTTGCCCGATACGCTTATCGTCATCTCGTACAGTCCCGCGTTTACGGGCTCATCCGTCTTGCCGTCGTAGAGCACCGTCACGGTCAGAGAGTCGTCGCCGTAAAGCACTCCCTCTTTTATGCTGACCGTCGCGCCGTGCGGCTTTCCGTCGTACACGACGTCGAAATCGGGAGCGTAGGGCAGTACGTCGAAGTCGCTGAACTTGAGTTCTTTGGGCGCGATCTTAAGCGAGATCCCGTCTCCGACGGGCGAGATCTCGTAGTTATCGACCCCTTCTCCGCCGAACGCGCTCACCGTCACGACGTAAGTACCCGCGTTGACCGCCTGAGCCTCTCCGTTGTAAAGCAGAGTCGCGGTCAGCACGTCGTCGTTCACGAGTCCTTCGAAATCCACGGTCGCGACCTGTGCCGCGCCGTTGTAGACCGCGTTCTGCGGCACACTGACTGTCGCCGTCGCCGCCTTCTGCGCTATCGTGAACGTATTTTCAGCCGTATTGCCGAGGTAGTTCGCCGTCTCCTCAACGGTGGCTACTACCTTGTATGTGCCCGCATCGGTCGGAGCTTTCGCACTCGCCTGATATACGGTGTCGCCCGTTCCTTCGTACGAATACGTCACGCCGCCGTTACCCGTATTGCCGCCGACCACGGGGGTCTTTGCGACTTCGCCGTACGTCCAGCCGTCTATCGAGACGGTCGGGCTGATAGCCGCCTTGGCAACGGTAAATTCTACCGTTCTTGAAAGCGCGGTATAGCTCTCACCCCCTTCCGGATCGGTGTAAGCCTCTATGCTGACCTTCATCTGATAAACTCCCGCGCCGAGCGTCGAAAGATCGCTTACTTCCGCGAAATCTCCTTCACCCGACTTGAGACGGTAAGTTACCTTCGCCGTTTCATGGCCGTACGTCGCCTCGTAAACGGGTTGGTTGACCTGCCCGTCGTAAGAGCCGTAAGTCCAGCCCTCCATCGACGGCTCCTGTTTCCAGGAGTTGATGTTCATGCCCTGCGCGACGATCTGATACTCTACCGTCACCACGCCGTCGTTGTCGTCGTCGCCCATTGCCCACGCGTAGTTGTCTTTATCCTTGAGCGTGAGAGTCGCTGTATATGTTTTAACTTCGATACCGCCTGTGTCCTGCACGGTATATTTATCGGTATCTGTGAGACCCGACGTTATCGTTTCTCCCGTATAAGTCTTGTCTTCTACTTCAGGCACGTCGACCGTCGCCTTTTCAACCGTAAATCCGACGCTGACGACTTTCTCCGCATAGTTTCCGCTCGCCGCTATCGTCGCGGTGACCGTGTACGAACCCGCTTTGTCGGGAGCCTTTTCGGAATCGGAGATCTCCGTTCCGTCGTTTGCAGTACCCGAATATCTGTATGTGACCGCGCCGCTGCCGGGATTATTGGTCACGGACGGAGTGCTCGCCCCGTTTCCGTAAACCCAGTTTTCTATCTGAACCTCGCTCGCGAAGTCCGCCGCCGTGATCGTGAAATCGCTTATCTCTGCTCCCGTAAGCTCGTAATTCGCGTTGTCGGCAGTCGCGACCGCTCCGTATGTACCCACGTCGATCGCGTCCGCATCATAGCCGTCCTTGGTGGTCTTTACCGTCACGTTTACCACGTCGCCTACGACTATGTCAGCCGCCGAAACCGTTGCCGTCGGCTTGAGCGCAACGCCCGTATAGGTCTGCGTCTTGTTGTCCCAGACCACCGCGACCTGCTTTGCGTTGACGGTGACGGTCTTGTTGCCCGTAACCGTCGCGTAGTTCGCGAACGCGACCTCGTAATAAACAGTCGTGCTACCCGCATTCTTCAGAGTGATCTTGCCTTCGCCGTACGTTCCTTCCTGCGTGCCGTATCTGACGACTGCGCCTGCCGACGTCATATTCTCGTCGTTGACGAATCCGTCAAGAGCGATCTGAATACCGTGCTCTTGCCCGTCATAAGTCGTTTCGACAGCCTGAGTATCGTCGGTGAGCGTCGCCTTGTTTATCACGAACGTAAACTCAACCTCATCCGCCGTCGCGTCTGCCCACTCGTAGTTGTTCGTATCCTTGAGCGAGACGGTCACCTGATAACCCGATACATTCGCGTTTGTCTGAACGTTGCCCGCTATATCCATCGTCTGATCGTCGAAACCTGCGGGTGTATAGGTCTGCTGCGAGCCGTTGTAAGTATACGTCGTGGTATCCTCGGTCGGCTTTGCGAGTTGCTTTTTATCAATGACGAATTCCGCGCTCTCGGCATTGCCGCCTTCGTAATTCTGCGTTGCCTCTATCGTGACGGTCACTTTGTATGTGCCCGCCTCGGTCGGAGCGTCTGCCGAGCTGTACGGCTGTTCTCCGTTGGTCTGACCCGTATAGAGGTAGGTAACGTTGCCGCTGCCCTCATTGCCCTCAACGACGGGTGCGTTTGCCGGATTTCCGTAAGTCCAGCCCGTAACGGTCACGCTGACGCTTATCGCCTTTTGAGTTATTACGAACGCTTTGCTAGTATTCGTCAGAGTATAATTGCCGTTGTCGGTCGTCGCCTCTGCGGTATAGCTGCCCGCATCGATCGCGCCGCCCGCCTGCACTTCGCTCTGCGCGTTCTTAATTGTCAATATAATATTAACGCTTCCGTCCTGTCCGACTCCCGTCGCCGTAGCCGTCGGAGCCTGCGCAGAGCCGCTGTATACGAACGAATCGCCTGCCCAGCTCACTTCTACCGACTTGGGAGATATGGTAACTTTGACTTCGGGCTGCGTAAGCTCGTAATTGCCCGCCTTGTCTCCCGAAAGCGTAATACTCGTTTTCACCGTCTTGTCGACACCCGCATTTGCGTCCGAAAGCAATCCCGCGAGATTGAACCTAACTCCCGCCTCGTCGCCCGAGACGACGCCCGCGAGGTTGCCTCCCGAAAGCGTCACGTCGGTTGTGCCGTCGTAATCGCGCGTAGCCGCGGTCACGCCCTCGATCGTAATGACTTTTTTATTGACGGTGAACGTCAGCGTCTTGCTCGTCGAATCGTCCGAGAACTTGTAACCGTTCTTCAGCGTCACGGTCACGTTGTACTCGCCTGCCGTGAGGGGCTTGCCGTCCTGCACGGACGCGTTGCCGCCGTTTGCCGTCACCGTGACCTCGTAATCGCTCTCAGAAAGAACAACGCTTCCTGCCGCGAGCTGACCGAGAGTTACGTCTATCGGCGAGCCGCTGTATTCGCTGCTGTCCGTCGTCAGAGACGGATCGTTGACATAAGACAATTCCTGCAGTTCAACCGTACTACCTGCACTTATATCGCTCTTTGCCACCGTCACGACCATATAATTGCCGCTTGCCTTGCCCTGAGTGCTACCGTACACTACCGTCGGACACGGGCTTGTGCCGTCGCCCGCGACAAGCACCAGCTTGCCGTCGTACTTGCTGTCTGCGGGGAAATACGGGGTCACGGGTATCTGCGTATTTGCGACTGTGGTCGATATTTCCGATTTAACGCATTCAACAGGCGTACCGTAATCCATCGAACCGTTGTAGGTGGTTATTTCCCCATACTTATAGACGTTGGATACGCTGACATCAATACTCGTAGACTGGCTGTTGCGTACTACGACTTCGTACGCGCTTCTGCCGCTTGACAACGTGCCGTTGAACGAATTGATAAAGCCGTTGACGGTCACCGCGCTTACGCCTCCGCCTACAACGCCTGCGCCTGCCGTATGAACGCCCTCTCCGGCATTAGCTACGCCGTCCAGTTTTCCTGTGCCTTTGAACGTAAGATTAGTGTATTCGATACTTCCGCCGTTCAGATGCCCGACAAAGCCTGCGATAAACGTATATTGCGCTGTTGCCTTCAAAGTTCCGTTGAGAACAACAGTTGAATTGCTGATGGTTGCCTTCTCTCCGGAGCCGCTTATCAGACCGCCCGCTATAGCTCCTGCACCGCCGACATTAGAGCTTGAAGAGGATATTACCAAGCTCACCCCGCTGTTGATACTTACGTTGACGTTGCTGACGCTTGCATTATCGTCGAGTGCACCCGCTACGGCTCCGACGTAAACGGCGCTCGGCAGATCCACACTCGCCATAACGACTATCCTGACGTTCTTTACCGTGCCCTTTAATTTTCCGAAAAGTCCGCCGACATACTGTTTGCTAGCGGTGTTCGCCTTGACTATATATACCGTGTGTCCGTTGCCGTCGAAAATTCCCGTATATCCGCTGTCGGTTTCGCTCGCGCCGTTGAAACCTACATAATCCATTATGTCGGCTGTAAGGAAGATATTTTCGTTTGCCGCTATCGCGTTTGCAAGCTGCGTTCCGTCCGCTACCGCCGTATATCCTTCGGGTACTACGTCGGAAGATACGGCATAACCGTTTTCCCACTCGTTGAGAGGCTCTATCGGGGTTGCCGGTATGACGGGCTCGGTAAGCGTTACTGTGCTGCCCGCGCTTATATCGTTCTTTGCAACCGTCACCACCTTGTAGTTGCCGTCCGTCTCGCCGCTTATGCCGTTGTACGCAACTTCTGGCACGCTGACGCTTCCGTCTCCCGCGACAAGCACCAGCTTGCCGTCGTACTTGCTGTCTGCGGGGAAATACGGGGTCACCTTTATCGAAGATCCCTCTACCGTAGTCGATACGGTGGATCTGCTATTCGTTACGTCGATATAATTGTTTCCTGTCGAATCTGTGCCCTTGTTGTTTATATCTGCCCACGGACTGTCGTAATCGTATACATTGGATACATTCTTAGTCCACTTGGACATATTCTTGCCGTTGTCGTTCTTTGACAAAACACCGTACATCGAGTAATCGTTCAGATTCGATGTGCCGCCCTTGAAGGCGTTGACAAAGCCGTCTATATTTATCGTTGCGCTTGACGAAGAAGCCGCCTCAAACAAAACTGTCGTTGCCGCAAGATATATCGGCTCTGTCGATATGCTCTTCTCGCTTGCAAAACTTCCGCTTCCTTTGAACACGTTGTTCGTCATATTGAACTCCGTCTGAGAAGCACTTGTAGAACCCTTGCCGACAAAACCCGCAAGATATACATACGTTCCGTTCAGATGCAGCTTGCCGTCCAGATGAACGGTGGTGTTTTTTATCGTGCATCCTGCGTCAGAAAGTCCTGCGACCGCACCGACATAAGATTCGTAAGTAGTGCCGCCGTCCGCACCGAACGTAACCCCGTCGGGTATATATACATATACGTTTTCCACGGTGCCGCCGCAAAGGTTGCCTGCGACTATACCCGTGCCTATCTTTCCTGTGCCGATAGTCCTGTCGTAACTGTTGTATAGCACTATGCGTACGTTCTTTATCGTACCTGACAGCCTCTTGAACAGACCGCCGACCGTATCGGCAGAGTTAGCTGCTCCGCTGACGATATATATCGTGTGTCCGTTACCGTCCAGAATGCCCGTGTATTCATCCTTGTGCGTAAAGCCTTTGAAATCTGTTATATCGCTTGTAAGATATATATTCTGATTGTTGTTGATAGCCGTCGTGAGTTTTGAACCGTTGTCGACCGCCGTGCCCGTAGAAGAAGTCGTTGTCGTATAACTGCTCTCCCACTTGTTGACGCGATCGAGCTTTTCGACAGGTGTCGTACCCTGAACGATATTTATCGTGCAGGCGAAATTTCCTTTGCTGTCCCTCCAGTCGCTCGCCGTAGTCGAAAGATTGCGGAATATTACCGTATTGCCTGCCTCATTGAACGCATAATTATCGGTATAAGTGTAAGGCGTGGATTTTACGTTGGTTATCGTCGCCGAATAGCCTTCGCCGCCCGTAACGCCTGTTTTGACTACTACGAGAGAACTTGCAGTGCTGTCGCTGTCAGCCTTTGGGTCGAAATATATGGAATACGGGAGATCGTTGGGTACGGTCACACGGTCTGTAATCGTTCCCGCGTATGTTCCGTTGCTGTCGTAAGCGTTACTCGATTTATACATATTAGTAACGGATACGCTACCGTTTCCGGTATATTTTACATACGCAGCCCCGTTACCATTGTTTGTAGTTACGAGGGTTGCCGCCAGCTTATTATAAAAATTAGTTGTAGAAATGTTCGTTCCACTTGAAGCTGACATACCGAGCAGCGAACCGTAAAAGCTCTTTATCGTTACACTACCTTCCATAACGATATTATCTACTGTCGAAGATCCGCCATCAATATATCCAACAAGCATACTTGCGGTTCCTTTCGTATTATCGATAGACAATGAACTTGTACTGCTTTCTCTTGCGGCTACACCTGCAACAATGTAATTGCTGGTTGCCGCCGATTTAACGGTAACGTTTTTAATCGTACTTCCTCCCGCCATTTTGCCTGCGACAGCACCTACTGACGGCCACGAATCCTTTGGACTTGCCCAAGATCCGTAAGAGCTCGACCATGCGGCAGCACCGAGCCTTATCCCACTCCCCGAGAACGTCATAGTGCAGTTTTCGATAGTGCCGCCGTTCAAATATCCTACTATGCCTCCGACATTGATAATTCCTCCGCCGCTTGTTATCGCAAATGCCGCCTGTCCTCCGGTAAACTCAACGTTCAGATCGTAAATTTTACCGCTTAAAACTGAAATTAGACCGCCAATCGAAGAATCGCTTGAATAATTACCGGTGCAACTGTTGTTGCTATGAGGACCTGAATATTTGATCTTGTTTCCGTTGCCGTATATCGTTCCGCTGTATGTTTTCTGAATGCTGAACGCCTGCGACGAAGACAACGTAATCTCACTCGCGTTGATCACGATATCTTCGTTGTTGTTCACGGCTGTTACGAATTGCTCCGCCGTGGCAACGCTCGTCCCCGACGTAGTACGTCCGATATTACTGCCGTGCGTATAGCCGTCTGCCGATACGGGATACGATGCGCCCGCGATTTCGTCCGCTCCTTCTCCCGCGTCCGCGATCACTTTGTCCTTGGCAGGCAAAGACGCGCTGCCGCTGAAGAGCAACGCCGCCGTCACGGCAAAGACAAGCAGAATGCAAACCGAGAATATTATTATTTTAGATAATTTAGCAGTTCTCATAAATCCGCCCTCGTTAATTTATTTATGATTTGCAGTCATACACTGTGATTTGTCAATCGTTTTTTAGTAACTTTTCCAAATTTTCTAAAAAATTTTTTGTTACGACCGTTCGGGACAGAGAAAAAGCCCCCTCTGTCGGGAGCCTGACCTTGAAAGTGACATTGATGTGCCCTTGTCCCCTCGCCCGCGCATGATTGCGGACAGCAAAAAACTCCCCTGCCTGCTATGAGCAGAGGTTTCATGCCGTTATCGGCAGTTATGCAGCTTTCCGTCTGATGAACCGCACCCGCGGGCTGTCGGTTTGCCCCGCTTTTAGAACAGTCATAAGCTCTGCTCTCTTTTGCAGCGGCGTAAACCACACTCTTTTCCCCTCTATGTTCCGCAATGAGGAGTGCGGGCGGTTGTTGTACCTGATGTTCCATTCCTGCATTTTTTCTTTGAGCTCGTCATAGGTCTCAAAGGTTAAAGTCCTGTAAAAGTTCTCCCCGTCGGTGCGGTGTGATCTCTCCACTTTCCCGTTATGACGTGGCGTATAAGGTCGGATAAGCTGATGTTTGATCCGCAGCTTGCCGAGAAGCTCGTCCAAGATGTGTACTTTTTTGCACCCCTTGCTGTTCGTAAACTCGCCGCCGTTGTCCGTCTGAATGATGTGCGGAAGATACCCAAAGTACACTATCGCGCGTTTCACGAAGTCTGCCGTCGCCCGCGCCGACACCTCGGTATAAGGGTATAAAAACCGCTCGCGCGTCGTTTCGTCAATCATTGTGTACTGATAGAATCTCGCGCCGCTTGCCTCATAGCGTTCTTGCGCGGCTCCTCTGAAACACTCTTTGGGGACGTACTTCACGTCCATTTGCATTTTGATACCAAACATTTCAGGCGTTTCATACGGTTGCGGCTCGTACTTTTCGAGTTGCTCTTTCGGTCGAATGCCGCTCTTGACGACATATCGGTAAAAGCCGTAGTACGTCCTCGAATAGGCGTACTTTTGCCGCAAAATACCGAGAGCCTCCGCGTAACTGATGTTCGGCTGCTCCTCAAAGAGCCTTCGTATGTATTCCTGCTCCTCTTTGGTGTGTGCGTTCGGGTGTGGAGTATGCGGACGGCTTGACTTGTTCTGCAAACTCTCCCGCGTGCCGTCGTACCGCTTTTTCCAGCGATACAACGTCTGCTCCGTGCATTTCACTTTCCTTGCCACGCAGAGAACGTCCTCGTGGTCTCCGAGCCACATTTTGAGAGCTCGCTCTTTTTCTCGAATGGTGAATCTTACTCCCCTGCTCATCTTTCGTTCCTCCTCTCGTGTAAAGTGTCTTTCTGTTATAGCACACTTTTCAGCCGATTTCAAGCATTTATCGAAAGTCCTCAATGCGTGCAGGCACGTTCTCGGTAAAACCGAGAAAAAAATTTTTCAAAAAAAAGAAAACTGACCGACTGACCGACATTCTCCCCCTGTAACCCCCTCATAGCTTGTAGTCTGTCAGTCAGTATGATCTTTCTTTTATATTTCTCTTTCTATTTGATTTTGATTTTATTTTATTTTTATTTGCATAATTTTGCATTGCATTTGCAGAGCAAACCGTATGCACGAGCTTTGCATTTGCTATGCACTTGCATTGCATTTGCATACAGCTTGCATAGGTAAAAAACCGCCCTTTCGAGCGGCTTTTTATACCCATGTTTTACTCCTTTTGGGCGGCAGTTTCCTCCGCGTTCTGAACGATGAACTCCCTCTCGTCGATGACCTCCGAGGCAAGCACGAGGGGCTTTTTAATCGGGTTTTCCTCGACGTAGTGAATGAGCTGCCGCATGAGATCGGCTTGGTCGTTCATGTAGTTTACAGTATCGACGACGATGTTGTTGTAGCCGCTCTGATACCCCGTAAAGCCGTTCAGGACAATCGGAAACAGCTTTAATATACACTCCGCGAAAGTCCCCCATGTGAGGTCAGATTTCGGATTCAGAGTTATGCCTACCATTAGAACGGCGACGGCGAACGTGGAAACGAACTTCCACACATAACCGATTCTGCGTTTCTTTGAGGGCTCCATTCCGAGGGGGCTCCTGTGCAGCGTGCCTCTTCCGCGCTTCAAGATCATCTCGGGGGTGAGCTTGATCGGCTTGATGTTATTCGCGCAAACAATCGCCTCCACCTGCGATTTTGAAAGGATCGTAATCTGCTCCAACTCCGCCTTGTCCTTTCCGACATACCTCTCCTGATAAACAGAAAAGTCTATGCCGACCTCCGTCAGAATGGAATTGCGCGTGTTCCGAAGCTCCTCCTCGACGTAGTAACGGCAAAATTCAGGCAGCCTGCCTTGCATTTTCTTCTCGATGATCTCATCTTTCAAATCGTCGTACAGCTTCTTTGCGGACAAATATGTTTCGCTTTTCCGTCCCGCGCGAATGCCGTTCCCCGATCCGTTGATGTACATCGCATACGCGCAAAACATGAACACGAA
Organism: uncultured Christensenellaceae bacterium; assembly: GCA_944380305.1. Taxonomy (GTDB): domain Bacteria; phylum Bacillota; class Clostridia; order Christensenellales; family UBA3700; genus Ornithoclostridium. The sequence continues at coordinate 76,303 of CALWHF010000005.1, read as the reverse complement.
GAAAGCCAAGCCGAGCACCGTCCAATCGAGCGCGGTCATGACCGTAATATCTGTCGTGGAGACGACGATTGCAACGAAGATGATGAACGTGCCAACGGCGGTGCCAAAGTAATTCATAACGCCGCGAACGATTCGCTTTTTCTTTGCCGTTGTTTGCTCGATAACCTCTCCGAGGCTGCGCGATCTTTCTTCCCTGTCGCGCACAGACTCATTTTGTTTAATAGGCTCCATTAAGGACTACCTCCCGCGTTTCCGTTTCCACCGCCGTTGTTTTTCGGCGGATCGAAATGATCTCCGAGCTTATACAGCCCCGCCCCTATGACGTTTGCCAACGCCCCGATTATGCAAATCACAATAATCTCGTCTATAATTGCCCGCAGCGCAATGAGTGCAACGAGAATGATACACCACATCACCCATGCGGACGGAGACTTGAAATACGCCTTGATCTGCTTAAAGAACGGTATCAGGGATAAGAACGCAAACAACACAAATAAGCCCGAGATTGTCGCCTCTGCGCTCCTATCCACCCATACGGGGAATTGCGATATTGTTGCTGCAAGCGGAGCTCCTACATCGAGAACAAGCGCGGAGATTTTGCATATCTTCCCTTTCGTTGTTCTTTGCATAGCCTTACTCCTCCGCGTCGCCGCTCTCCTCTGCCGCAGGCTCCGTCTCGGCGGGCTCGACAATCTCTTTGAGCTTGTCCTCGTCCCCGACAAGTTTCAGAACGTCTGCGTATTTCAGATTAACAAGGTCTTTTACGCCCTGCGGAATATTTTTCGAGTTCGCATAGACCGTTGTCATGATTTCAAGGATCGCCTTTGTTTGCGCGAACGCGGCGATCATGGTCTTGTACCGCTCCTGCTCCGTCGCGTCGAAGTTATTGAGAGCTTTCTCAAAGCGGTTATATCCCTCAATGAGCTCGTTCGTTACGCTGACAACATTCCTCTGCGACGTTTCCGTGTTCGTTACGCCGTCCTTGACCGTCAGAACGTCCGCTCCGATAGCGGCGAGCTTCTTTTTCTGCTTCACCTTTTGCGCGATCAGGAAACCGACGAGAACGATGTCGCCGACGACTGTTAAAATTTCTGCGACGTTCGCCTGCACCCATTCCCATATCCTGCCAAAGAAAGTAGGCTCACCCTCGGGAACATTGTCTCCCTCGGGAACTTCCTGCACGATTTCCGTTTCCTCTTGCGGCAGTTCTTCCGCATGAGCGACCGCGGGCGATCCCGCCGCAATAAGGCACACGGTAACGCATAAAACGAACACGAGAACGGCGCAAAGCACGCAGCGGAAAAGCAGCTTTTTCGACTTAATCATTGCTGATACCTCCTATATGATGTCGTACCCTTCAAGCAGCTTGTTGAGTTTTGTTTCAAGCTCCGCGTATTTGTCGGAAAGTTCATTCTTTGCCGCCGTGAGGTCAGAAACTTCCTCTTGCAACTTTGCGATTTTCTTCTGCATATCCATATCGTCGGGATAGATGAGGACGGCACCGCATTCTGTAAGACGCTTTGCGCAGAAGCCCTCGCAAAACCACCTCTGCGACCGCGTAGAGCCGTCGAGCACGGCGACCGTAACTTTTATCGAGCCGTCCAACCAATCGCTCTCAATGCCGCACAGACCGTCAGAAAGAGCCCTGTACGCGCTCTCGCCGTCGCTGCGTTCAAAGATAGCCGTTGCCTTATCAGGCGCGCCCGTGAAAGAGATGTACAGCGTATCGCCGATGAGCTCGGGCGTCCTCGTCAGAATCACCCCGCCGTTGCTGTTGAGTAGTTTGTATTCCATTTTCATCTCCCTGCTCCTTTTTGAACTGTTTGTCGTTTTTCAGCATTCAGCCATGCTGCGGACAAGCGGCGAACTTCGGCTGTTCGCTCGCAAAGGCTTTTCTTTGCTTCTTCGTCGCACAGACTATCAAGCAGCCCCGCAAGGACGCGGCAGCCGACGATTGCCTCGCGCTGAAAGCGTTGCCGCTCCTCGCGTTCGGCGGCGTCCGACAACTTGCACTCATCGGCTCTGACAAGATTTTTGTAAATCTCTACCACGGTGCCGACGACGATCCCGTTCTCTTTTTGTTTTTCCGCGCAGGCACAAACAAGTGCTCGCGCCTTTGCGATTGACGCATTCATTGCATACCTCCTTAACCGTCAAATGCCGCCGCCCTACCCGCGAATAAGCTGTCAAACAATGCGTCCGTGCTTAAAATCGTCCGATAGGCGTTACATTGCTTCATGTGTCCTTTCCAAGAGGTGTACGATGTCCGTATATCCTCCATTTTCATCTTGCCTGCAACGAGCCACCGCTTGAAAGTCCGTAGTTTTCGCCTCATTTTCGTTATGCCTTTGCGGGCGGGCTTAACGATCACTTTCCCCGTTTCAGTCAGAATAAAGCGACGTTTCAAAAAGTTCAGCCCGCGGGACAGCTTGACGATCTGCGTTTTCTTTTCGTTGAGCTTTATCCCCAATTCGGCGCAAAGGCGGCGGATCTCTTGCAGACAATATTGCAGATGTTCTTTGCTCCCATGAACAAGATACCCGTCGTCCATGTACCGACCGTATGCCTTTATGCGCAGCTCCTCCTTGATGTAGTGGTCGAGCTTGTTTGGGTACATAAGCGCGGACACCTGCGAAATCTGACTGCCAAGCCCGAGCCCCACCTTGCCGAAATCGTCTATAAAGCCGTTCACGAGCTGCACTATGCGTGGATCGGAAAACGTCTTGCTGACCGTCGCCTTTAACGGCTCGTGCGCGATGTTGTCGAAATACTTTGAGAAATCGAACACCAACGCATAACCGTCCGTACCGTGTTTTCGGAAATATCTTTGCAAATGACAAGTAAGCCTCCTCACCGCAAAATCTATTCCCTTATTTGCCATGCACGCCCCGTTGTCGTAAATAAACGACCTGCTGAACATGGGGACAAGCGCATTGTCGCACAAACACCGCTGCACGACTCGTTCGGAGATATGCACGCTTTTTATGTGCCGTTCCTTGCCGCGTTCCACGATGTCGAACTCATAGAAACCGCGGCTCTTATATGTACCGTTATGCAAAGAGCGGTAGATGTCGTTGACGTTTTGCAGCGCGTTCGCCTTGAATCGTTGCGTGCTCGCTTTCCAACCGACACCGAGGCAGCACTTTCTGAATGCCGTGTAGAGATTATCGAAAGTAAACACCTTGCCAAAGTCTCCGTTTTTCGCCTCTTTCTGCCGCTTGCGCAGCAGGCGTTTCATTTTCCTGCGCTGATACCGCGCCTCATGCCGTTCTTTGCTGTTCATTTGACGTATTACCCCGTACAACCTGTTTATCGTCGTGGAGTTCCGATTGCCCGTAGTACCGACCATTAAACCGCCGTACCACGATAAGCGGCAATGCAAGAAGCGTCCGATCGACTACATCGGGGTATTTATTTATCCTTACGGAAAGGTCATGCGCCCCTTTTGCAAATACATTGATTTCACCGTAGAGGTTACTTTGTCGAGTATATCGTGTTGCAAAAGCCGAAAGACACGCCGCGCGTGTTGTTCGCGTTGTTGTTGTTGACGTTGCCTGTCGAGTTGAAGTTGCGAAAGTTCGTAGAGTTGCTGACATTCGGGGAACGCAGCCACCAGTTGTTCGCGGAACCGCACGACAATATTTACGGCGCATGACCTGCATTCATAGCAGAGCTTTGAAGCGTTCTTTGTCCTTGTTTCTCAACGCCGAAATCAGCTTTGCCTCGGACGTTATAAGGTCTATCCACTTCTGCCACACTCCGCTTTGAATCGCTTTGTTGTCTGCGGTACTTCGCACAAATTCGCGGGCGATGTCAAGCTGCGAGATGAGGCATTGCAGCTCACAATTTGCCGCGATAAGGTAATTGCGCCGCACCTGCACCTCTGCCGCATTTGTCGGATAGACGCTGTTTGCGGCTTTGACGTTGTTATACACAGCCTTTGAGAGCACAACGATGTCCTTTGTGATAAGGAACATAAACCGTTTTGGGAAGCGCGCACATTGACGTATGGTGTACACTTCAAGCTCCCTTGCGGTTTCAAGAAATTGCATTGCGCTTTCCCCGCGCTTTGATTTAAGTACCGACATTCTGCTTTACTCCCCCTCGGTTTCCTCGGGCTCCTCCTGTTTGATTGCGCTCCATACGCTCGTGTTTTGAATCACGATGTTTTCAAGCTCAATCGTGGGGCTTGCGCCGACGCCGAGATAAATGTCATCGCAGGTCTTGATGTTACGCGCATACCACCCTGCGGGTGAGCCGTCGGGTTTATAGACGTATTGCGCCGTGTTCCCCTTGATGTGCAGACGGCTGTTTTCGGTATAGACCACGCCGTCAAGCGCAGTTGCGATGAGCCCGTCCCCGCTTGACCGCGGCATGATCGGCGTGTTTTTGAATCCGTATGTCATGAGTTACCTCCTTGTTATTCTTTCCGCGCCCATACAAGGGCGCGGACATGCGCGATAATAGATTAAACGCAAAAGCCGAAAGACACGCCGCGCGTGTAGTTCGCGTTGTAGTAGTTGACGTAGCCCGTCGAGGTGAAGGCGCGAAAGTTCGCAGAGTAGCTGACACTCGGGGAACGCAGCCACCAGCCGCCCGCGGAACCGCTGCCGTTAGATAAATACTTTCTCCTGTCGGCAGCGACTGTACCGTCTTTAACTGTTTTCCAATATTCGTACTGTTCTCCCTCGTCTGCATATCCTGCCGATGTCGTACCGTCAACCTCGACTTCTGCAAGCAACCAAAGTTTGTCGGCAGACGTTGTAATGCTCGTGCTCGCACCTCCTGCCGTCGCTTTCTTATTGACCTGCTTAATCACGCCCTGCAAGTCGGACGGAAGCTGCGAGAGCAGAGTTGCCATTGTGGAGGTGCGCATTTCGCTCTCGTCCCAACCACCCTCGTTTGTAGCCGTCGCATTCATGCGGTAGGTCGTTGCAAGCAGGTTTTTCATACCGATAGTCATACCCGCTTTGCCGCCGCCCGTGAGGTCGTCGTGGTCGAAGCCGAGAATGACAAGCGTAACCTGCTCGCCCGTCGTAAGAGAGATCGTCTTTTCGTCGCCAACAGAGAAATATTTATCTGCGCTGCCGCTCTCTGACAGCGCAGCAATATCCGACCAGCTTGCTTTTTCAAAGCTGAAATCGGTCGAAAGCAATATAGGCAATGTTTTCCACGCCGTTGTTCCGTCACCCGCTTTGATTATTTTATTTGTGGAATCGTACCCGAACACACCCGCGCCGAGAACGGGGTTTTGGCTCTCCCATTCCGCGGCGGTTTTGACAATCGAGCTTGTCGTGCCCGTATCGCCCTTGTCGCCCTTGAAGTTCGCGGAAACGCTCCCACACGTTACGTTCGTGCCGCTTACCGCGGTGATTTTGCGCAGGTCTCCGTTTGGGAACACGACGCAATCTCCGACAAGCGGCGCAAGCCCCGTCGGTGTAAGCGTCGATTTTGCAATGCTCGTGCCCGAGCTCGCCGTGGAATAGAATATCCCGCCACCCTGCACGCGCCCAAGATTTACCTCTGACATAGTTGTACCTCCTTACTCGAACGTAGCGATGAGCTCGCCGTTCGCATTCACAGAGAACGACGGAGTTTTGCCGTCATCTCCTTTGTCTCCCGTATCGCCCTTGTCTCCTTTGTCCCCTTTCGGAATAACAAAGTTGAGGACGACCGCCTGTGCCGTACCACCGTTCGTTACCTGCGGCTGACTTCCTGCCGCACCCGATGTAACCGTTCCGACCTGAATCGTTGCAGCGTCGCCCGTATCGCCCTTGTCCCCTTTGTCGCCCTTGTCGCCTTTGGGGATAGAGAAGTTCAGGACGGCGGCGTTCGCGCTGCCCGCGTTCGTAACGGACGCCTGCGAGCCTGCGGCTCCCGTCGTTACCGTGCCGACCTGAACTGTTGCGGCAGTTCCTGCGTCGCCCTTGTCGCCCTTATCGCCCGTTTCACCCTTGACGCCCTGCGCGCCCGAAAAGTCCGTAACGAACGAATAGGCGGTCTCGCCTTTGACGTAGAGTTTTGCGTTGTCGGGATCCTCGACGTTGCTTGAAATCATGACGAAGCTGCCGACAGGAAGCCCGTCGGTTGCATATCCCGCATTCATTGCAGATACGCTTGCGTAGGTCTTTTTGATCTGAAAGCCCTCGCCTTTTGCGCCGCGCAAGTTTCCTTTCAGCGTCCATTGCAGCCCGTCGTCCACGGGCGCATACTGATAGACGTTGCCGTTGCTCGTATTCAGGTACATATCGAGCTTGATAGGTGTATAGCCCGCGGAGGTCAGCGCGGAGGCGATGTCAACATTGCTGTCCGCCGTTCCCGTGTACCACATGGAGCCTTTTACTCGTCCCAAGTTAAGAGTTGTGCTTGGCATTTTGTGCCCTCCTTAAAAATTGATTTTTACGCTCAAATAGCCGAACTCATCAATGCCGTACTGTACATTATCGTCCGCAGCCGAGGCTTTGACCTGAATCAGATTGCCGTCCCTGATGACAAAACTATAAACGTCGTCGCCCCTCGCACCGATTTTGCCGACAGAATAGAACACAGCCGTACTGCCGCTTGCAAAAGTGAGTGTAACCCTCGTCCACAAGTAACGCCCCTCTTGCACGGCAGGAATTGCGGACGACCACGCGCCCGTCGGCGCGGACGTTCCGCTCGTCCCCTCCTGATATTCAACAGCCGTTTCGATGATTCGGTTGTTCTCTGCTGTTTCCGCCGCGTCCTTTGCGTCCTCTGCCGTCTCTTTTGCCGTGCTTATATCCAACGCAAAAGTATTGATGATTGTCTGCAACGAGCTCAAATTCTCCGCTGCGGCGGATCCGTATGCCTGTAAATACTCCGCAAAGTTTCCGTTTTTGAAAGCGTCGCAAAGGTCTTGCAGGCTGTATTCTCCTGTTTCGTTGCTATCGTCAAGCCCCGTAAGTATGAGCTTGATATACTCCGCCGCCTGATCCCCGCTCAATGCGTCCTGAATGGCATTGATTTTGTCGGCGAGCAGCTTGCTTAACTGATCAAACCACAGTTTGAGAGCCGTCGGAGACAGCCCGCCGACGCCATAGGACGCCGCAGCGTTCGGCTTATCGGCGAGAGATACAACGCCTTTCGATTTCAGCTCGGCAGGTGTTATATTCGTGAGTTTTTTCAGACTCATGTGTATAGCCTCCCTTTAATTTTTGAGACGTCCGACAACACGATAGCGGAACGAAACGTAATACAGAGAAAATGGCTTCATGTATTCATCGGAGTAGATGTAATACTGCTTCTCAACCCACTTTTTCTCTTTTTCCTTGATAGCGAACAGGCTCTGTTCCGTCGTGTTGAACGTAAAGTCCGTAAAGTCCATGTCGTCGAACGAGAAAAGGCTGCTGTTGATACGCGCGATCTGTTCGTAAGCCTTTCTGTTCGTCCTGACCTTGATTTTTGCAGCGGACGAGCTCAACGATTTTGTCTTGATGACCGTCGATTTTTTGATCGTGCTTTTCGTCAGGTGCGGAATGTCGCAGCAGTCCATTTTTGTGGCGCAGCCGCTGTAAATCGTCCGCTCGTCAAAGGTATAATACTGCCTCGGAATTTCTCCCTGACTATTCCGCATATCGAAGTTGAACGAGCAGACGACGCCGTTCTCCGTGCCGAAAAAGATATTGTCAAACATACTCTTGACGGTCGTCGCCTTACGGAATACACCGCCGACATGATTGCCTTTCCCTTCGCACAGGTACGCTTCATATCCCGTCAAATCGCCCGTGAAAAAGTCGTACACCTCGTGTACGGTGAAATACACGCCGAGGGTGTAGTTTTCCTCTCCGATCTGAACTGTAACGCCCTCGTCGAAAACCTCCGTCGTCGCGTTCCCGCTGTCATCGGGCGCGTTCACGACAGTTCCCGTGAGGTCTTTCGTCTCGTTCGTGTCGGCATAATAGACGGCGTTTGCAAGTTTTATCGGCAGTTCGACGATGTTGTCGTCGTTCCCGCATGTGCAGTATTTTGCGCCCTTTTTGCACTTCGTGCAATAATGCACGGTCGCCCCTTGCAGCTCGTCAAAAATAGAGCTCGAATAGGTGTACTCGGGATATTGCCCGTCGTACACACCGACGCCCTCGATGTAGTACCACTCGTACTGTGGGACGCCGATGTCGTGCGTGTACCACTGCCTGCTGTCCGCCATGAAGATGTTGCCGTCCACGAGCAGCAGCAAATAGCCGTTCCACTCCTCCAAGACCGCCGTCTCCAAATTCATGTTCACGAGCTTTGCGTCAATCAGACTCGACCTGTGCTCAACCGCGCGCTCATACCGAACGGAGAGCTGTCCGACGCCTTCGACGCCGAGGCGGGAGACGAACACGGGATCGTCCAAGAAGTTGATACACGCCCCGAGGCAGCCCGAGCCGCTCAACCCCTGCTGTGCGGGGTAAATGCGCGGCTGTATGTCATTGCCCGAATCAGTCGCCGTGTGGAAGTACGTCAAGCCGTCCTGCTGCGTATCGCCTTTGAGCACCATGAGCGTATCTGCAACGACCACCATGCCCGTGATAGGCGATATTCCCACGCCGTCCTGCATATAGTTCAGAACACCGAAGTACGACGGATCGGCAAAGCCCGTGCTGTTCCTGCCGCAGTAAAAAACGTGATTCGGATAACTCGGGTTTCCCGAAAGAAATACGCGGTTATCGTAGATCGCTGCAAGCGTACACTCCGTGATGAGAGCCGCGATGTTATCCGCCTCCTCCGTTACGCCCGAAACGCTCGTGTACGTCTTTTTCGCCGTTACCTCTATGCCCGCATAAAATTCGGGGTACATGACGTTCTCTGCGCCGTCCTCGCCCGCGACCTGCACGACGTCCTGCGGCTTTGCGGGCGCAGTCGTAAACTTGATGACGCCGTTTGCAAGGTCTGCCGTATAGTCCGTTCCTGCCGATTTTACGACGCCGTACACCTTGACCTCGGACACCTCATCGAGCAGGTTTTCGTTCAGGTAGAAGTCCGTCGTCGTCCCGTCGGCAATAAACGTATGCTTGAACTTCGGCTGCAACATATTCCTCTGCTCGTACTCCGTGCCGTTGTCGGCATTTGTACCGCTCGGAACGATGTTGATGTACGTCGTCGGGATATACGCGCTATCCACTACCTTGTTGACCGTCTCGCCGTCGTAGAAAAGATAGTTTTTCCCGTCGATGATGTACAGTCTGTTGTTGAAAATAAAGGACGCACTTCTGCGATTGTTCATATCGCTGTAAAGGGCGTCCTGCGTCTTGATGACACCCTCTTTATACGTCATCGTGAGACGCTCGCCCTCGGCAAGCACGCTGCTTGCATAGGTGAGCTCGCGCGTTTCAGGATCGTAGCTCATCGTGGGCGTCAAATCGTCGCCGCTGATAGTGGCGAGGGAGACGACCTCGACGATGTTTTCCGAAAGCGTCTGTTTGAACGTATGGGTGCCGTTTGTTGTCGAAGTCGGAGCAGGCACCTCGATTGTGTCTGTAAGAATGACGTTTACCGTGTTCGGGTAATTCGCCCACAGATACAGCTTGTTGCCCGCGTGAATGAGCACATCTGTAACGGTATTCCCCTCCGCGTCTTTGTGCGCAAAATTGAAAATACCGTAAATCTCGCTCGCCTCGGGCAGCACAACGCGCCGCCTGAAACCCGCGATAGTCTCGATTGCCTGCCCCTGCCCCGATTGATAGTCCTTGAACATATTGACCATGTAAGCAAGACGCCGCTCGTGTACCTGCGTGTGATCGCTTGAAAAGTCCACGCCGCGGAAATCGCCGTAATAACGGTTATAGACGTCCTTTTCGGTCAATAGGTTTTTACTCGTTTTGTATGCCATGTTGCTTACCACCCGTTCACGTTTTTAATCAAAACGGGCGAGGTATCTTTGTGAGAGAGCACGATCTCCTGTACACGTTCCCTGTAAAGGCTCATGTAGTATTCGGACTTCTCGGGCTCGTCCTCGATCCAAACATACGCAGCAACAAGTATCGGCATAAGCGAGCAGAGCTCATCATCAAGATCGAGCTCCTGCGTGTCCTCCGTCGTTGCGCCCGTATTTTCAATCGCGGTCGGTCGGTGCTCGTAAAGCACCTTGTACACTCCGCGCTTGTCATATGGCAGCAGAATGATACTGTCGCCCTCCTGCTCGTAATTTTGATTGAGCAGGGTGTTTTCCTCCTCCTCTCTGATAGGCGGACTACACAGAGCCATGAAGTCGGAAACAAGTTTTTTCACGTCATACCGCGTATAAGCCTCGTACGCGGGAATGTCTGCCACTTCGCCGCCGTACAGATACTGATACAGCGCGACGTTTTTCACGGAATACAAATATTCTCCCGCAAAACGCAACCGAATACGACCGCTTACAAACGCGCCCTGCTTTTTGATAAAGCCCCTATACGGCACGAAAATCTGCTTTGATTGCAGCGGAATCTCGCCGAAAATGCGCCATTCCCCCGTGTCCGTAATGTATTCTTCGAGGTACAGAACGCCGTTGCCGTCCGCCTCGAAGTAATACGCTTTTGCCCCCTCCGCCTCATAAGTAATATCCTCGATTTTCTCAATCGGCGAAAAGGTGTCCTGCCTTATCAGGTTTGCAAGCGGTTTATGATTGATGAGGCAATGCCTTATTGCAGGTCTGACCTTGCAGACCTGCAATAGCGCACGATTTGCCGCGAAATAAAACCTGTCGCTATCTTCGAGAGTGGTCTCAAACCCGAGCTGCGCAGTCTGTAAATAGAGTTCAGCTACGTTCATTGACCTGCCTCCCGCGGTGCCTGTCTTAAAGCGCGGTTGCGCCGCTAACTTCCGACGCGGCGTTTACGGCGAGCGCGATGTGTTTCCACGTTGTGAAGCCTACACCGAAACGGCAGTACCCGTTCCAGAAGAAGTTGCGCGTGTGATCGTCGATCCCGTTTCTGATGTCGAGAGGGACACGGTTGTAGAACATATTTGCGAGCAGGTCTTTGTTCGCCGCGTCGGACATTACCATGAACCTGTCGTCCGTAGCTTCCCACTCATCGAGAACGACGAGCGTCCAATTCCCGTACTGCGTGTTGATGTCGTTGTAGTCGCTGCCGACCGTGCGTTCGGAGCCGATGACTTTCTTCATCATCGTTTCGAGCTTCGGGCGATTGCAGGGCACGATCACGATGTCAGGAACAAAGCCCATGACTTTTCCGTTTTCGTCCTTGAAGTTTCTCACCTTGTTTGCAAGCTCACCGAGAGCTTCTTCAAGCGCGCCTGCCGATTCGGTGATTTTGCCCCAGAAGTAGTTGCTCTGCGTCTTTCCTTTCATCTTGTCCGTAGAGAACGGGTGCGACTTGTTGAAAAGGGAAAGCCCGTCCGCCGAAGTGAGATCGACGTCCGCCTTGTTGTACTTCATGGACTTTTCGCAACCATGAATGAGTGCCTGCGCCGCGATTTCAACGCGCGTCCTGTAATAAGCACGGACAAACTTGCGGGGCTTGTTCTTCATGTCCGCGCCCATACCGAACTTCGCGTCGTCCGCCATTTTTCGGGTAATGGTGAACTCTTTGGCGAACTCGATGTGCTCGATAGTCTTTTTGAACGTGGGCTCCACGCTGTCGTTCTCGGCTCCCTGACCTTCCTGCTTGCTCATGAACGTAGAGAAATCAGATTCGCCCATGATCGTCTCGGCGTATCTGTTGGACTTCTCCACGTTGAAAAGGACATCGAGAATGGTCTTACGCTTCTCGCAGAGATTCGATTCGTTCTCGATGAGTGCCTTGATCGGGTGCTCGAACTTCCCGAACATGGGATCGTTCTTGCCCGACATTGCGCTGTAAATGAAATTCGACATTGTTGTCTGTACCTCCCTTTATACGATTCTGACGACAATAATATCGCCTGCCGCCGCCGCACCGTTGAGGCTTTCAACCGTTACAACGCCGCTCGTGGTCGTCGCCGTTACCTGCAAGCCGTCCGTGTGCAGGGTTACTTTGCTGCCCTCAACGAGGCTCGTAGGAGCCGCCTGTACGGGCACCTCGTAGAGCTGATTCGGCTCCACGCGCGCAGCGGGAATGAGACGCTTTGCCGCGTCCGCCGCGCAGTCTGCCATAGCGATAAACTCGGGCTTTACCGTAGCCCCGCATTTCGTGAGCTTACCGTCCGTGAGAACGAGAGCCTCGCCCATAACCACCGCCTCGTCCTCCGTTACTTCGTGGAAAACGGGCTCGGGCACGTTCATTCTCGCGTTCTCTATCTTGATGAGTTTGAACATAGAAAAATCTCCTTTTTATTTTTTTGCTGATTCTTTGTAGAGCTTGCTGATCTCCTTATCCGACAGATTCGGAAACAGGTCTCTCCACTCTTTGAGCTCCTTTTTTGAGATAGCGATCCCGTCATCTTTGGAGCCTGCGGGCACGGCAGATTTCAGATGAGCTTTCGTTTCGTTTAACGACTGCTGTTTCGTCGCTGCCGCGACGCTCTTGCGCACGCTGTCGGGGTTTGCCGCCGCATACGCTTCTTTCGGGGACAGTCCCAAGTCCCTAAACCTCCCGAACTTTGCGAGATTTTCGATCTCGCGGAGAGATTTCAGACCTCGGGTTTCGGGGAACTCGCGCTGTATCTCTGCAAAGTCAGACTGCATTTTCTTTTCAAATTCAGCCTGCTGATAGAGCTTTCTCGCAGCGTCCTCACGTTGACTCTCTGCCTTTTTCTTCCGATAATCGTCAAGCGACATATCGTCCGATTCGGCAGCCACCTTTTCGAGCCCCTCCAACACATTGTCCGACTTTACGCCCAGCTTGGCGAGCGTGTCCGCGCTTTGAGCTTTCAGGGCTTCATACTCTTTGCCCTGCGCTTCGAGCTTCTTTTGGAGAGCCTCGATCTGCGCGTCTTTCTCGTCCTTGCCCTCGGGTTTGGCTTCGGGCTCTTTCGGCTCCTTGTCCTCCTCATCGTCGCCGTCGTCGCCCTCGTTCTCGTCGTCCGTGTCGTCATCGGTATCGGCGGCGTCATCGTCGCCGTCCTCGTCCTGATCTTCGCCCTCGATTACGTCGGGGATAATGATATTCCCGTCGTCATCATACTCGAACTCGTCGTCCTTTTCGGTTTCGTCGTCAGTTTCCTCGCCCTGAACGCCGTCCTTTTTTTCTTCGTCGAGCTCGATATTCTGCTCTTTTCCCATGATCGTCTGTTCCTCCTTTCAAATTTTTGGGATAGATTACTTTTTGCCGCTCTTTTTCCCGCTCCGAAGATCGTTACCCTTTACGACCGTAGCCTTTGGCGAATCGGAGCCCACGGACTTGGGAGCCTTGATAATGCCGCCCTTGTTCGTGGCAAACCTGTTATCTCTGCTCGGTTTCATAAAAGCTGTCTCCTCCTTTTTTAAGATTTTTGAGAAACAAAAAAGCCCCACCGCCACCTTTGGCGAATAGGGCTCTGTCTCTCGGGACTTTGGCACAAAACAATGTTTACCGTGCAATCGCACAAGCTATTCAGTTTTCACGTTCCACAGCTTGCCGCACTTCCTGCACTTGAACGTCAACCCGTCAATCTTGCTGCTTTTATGCAAACCGACGCGGGCGAGCTTCTCTTTGCAATGAGGACAAACGATATGCGTAATATCAGATTTCACAGCAGGCGTTATGCTCAACATCTGTTTGTGCACCTCCTATTATCTATGATAACACAGATTAAACGCCGTTTAGTCGCAATTTATTTTTCAAAACGGGGGACGAAACGCAATCAGACGGCAGAAAAAAGGCTGTACAATTTCGTACAGCCTTTTTAATCAACCTCGTAAACCATATCCACACAGGAAAAGCACCCGACCGCCACCGTTAAAGACCAAACCGCAATTCGCGCGGCAGTTGGGATCACTCGCAAAATAGGTATTAGCGAGAGCGGAAATAAAAATGTATCGACGAATATTTCCATTATGCAGCCAAACAAGTACACAACTGATAAAGGAATAAATACTATGCAGAACAGCCAAAAAAACGGACTCATAAAACGACCTTTTGCAAACACGTTCTTCATTTGCCCGCAAACTATCTCTCGCATTCGTCGTTTATATGTTGTTACAGACTTGATATTGGTCGGCGGCGATACAGAGAACTCGTAGTACATATCTCGCCCCTAATCAGATCATTTGCTGCTGTATTATCTCATACACACGTTCGGGCTTATTCACAACCAATTCCACAACGCCGTTATCGGTATGTAAGCGCAACGCTTTTTTGTTGAGGCGAAACTTAAAATATTCTACCTCTTTCACACTTGAAATAGGCATGGTCATCATTTGTTTTCCAATACTCAATGTATCGGAAAGCAAGCCAAACATAGCAACAAAACCTGTACTGCGTCTGTTAAAAGTTAGATTTACTCCGTCCGTAAACCAAATACCCGAAATCGGGCTCCCGTCCTTAATCAATGATCCATAAAATCTCTGCATAGCATATCCTCCCGCAAACATTAAGGGCGGCTCCAATTAAGGAGCCGCCCTGCATAGAATTTGGTATGTACCCCTCAATTTGTTGCTACACAACCACAAAGTAGTGGGAATAAAGGATACACCTATGCCGAGATGTAGCCCACTACTTGTTATTTGGTTGTGTAGCGCATATAGTATAGCACATTCATCGAGAAATGGCAATAGTTTTGGCAAAGTACCGCAAAAATGCCTAAAAATCTCTGATAATTCTACCGTTTCGGACGGTAAACCCGCATTTTTCGGCAAGCGCAGCCTTTTCCGCCTGCGTCCCGTTCAGCTTCAAGATGTACTGCAACAGTATGCGCTTTGCACGCTTTGCCGTGTACCCCTTATAATCGCCGTCCTGAATGGAATATCCGCGATAGAAAAGGATCAGCAGCCGCTCGCCGTCTGAAAGGTTTTGCCCGAGCAGGTACTTGACCGTGTTCTTTTTCTTTGAGCCCGCAATCGTCTCGCCGTTTGAGTTCTTGTCCGACTCTATATCGGAAAGCCCTGTGAACACAACGGAGAGCTTGCTCATGTCTATCCATTCAGACAGCTCGCCTATCGTCGTGCGTTCGTCCACGCCCACCAAATCGGAGAGCGCGTCATAATAATATGCGTCGTACACCTGCTTTATGGCTTTTGCCTGCATTTCCTCCGAGAGTACGCTGAACGTGCCACTATTCACCATTTTTTCAATGTCTTTCATGGACTGCGCATAAATCGCTCTGAAACGGCTGTATTCTTCGTCCGTCAGCGGAATCTCTACTCCTCCATAGGTAATCGTGTCGCCTATGCTGCGGGGCAGCACGGAATAGCCTTTCGAGTACAGGTCAACGAACTTGTTGCGCACGGCGTCGCTCATGGTCGTATTCCCCATTCTCTCGCCGAAAATCATGCTCGTGAGCATGGCGATCATGTCCGTATCGTCGCTCTCAATCGCCTTGTTGAGGTCGGTTACATAGTTTTTCGCATAGAACGCCTCGTCGATTTTATACGCCGTCGTCGGACTGATCCGCTTTGTGAGCCCATAAAACACGTTGTAGAGGTTTCTCGTCGGAATACCTGTCAACTGCCCGAGTGCATACAAAAGGTTTTTGGTGCGGGCGGTCAGCTTTGAATTGCTCTCATCGCCCGAAACAAGGCTACCGACGGTATCGAACAGATTGACTGCGCTGTCAAGCAAGTCATTAAGTGCGGAATAAGCGTAGTTATCGACAGAATAGCCCTCTGCAATGCGGGAGTAAAAATCACGCACAAGCGGAAGCCCGCCGAGCAAATTCCCCACAAAGTCCACAAGCACCTGCTGCGCCGCCGTTTCGTCATCGTCCTTGTCCTTGTTGTACAGCCAATTAAAGAGCTGCGCAATAGCTGCCATGAACAGCGCGGAAGTGGCAAGCGCGGTCAAAGACTTGCGTACATTTCTGCGCGCCGCCTTAATCTGCGTCTGCAAAGTGCTGCGGCTTTCCGTGTCTGTCGTCGTGCGCAATCTTGCTTTCAAAGCGGAAAGCTCGCCCACCGAGTCAATGACGCGCCCGATAACTTTCATGCTGTCCGCCGAGAACATCGTCAGCGTGCGCATGATTTCATTGCCCGAACGCATTGCAGCAGAGCGTTCCGTTGCGAGGGAGTTCTGCTGCGTTTCAAGGATAACCCGTTTAAGCAGCTTGCCCGCCTCTATCTTGTTTGCCTCGGTGCCGATTTTCGCCCCACCGTCCTTTTGCACCTGTACCTGACAAGCACCGAACAGGCGGCGGACAACAAACCTGTCCATTTTTCCGATAGGAGCCATGAGCACGTTTGAAATTCTGCCTACCTTGTCGAGAACACCCTGCGCCATAGCAGCCGTATTGTCCTGCGCGCGTAGCTTTGCAAGCGGGCAATAGGTATCAACGTCTTTCGCCGATACGGTCATACCGCGCGTAATGCTGCTTGCGTCAAGCAGGCTCGACGAGGCGAACAGGGACGAAAGCTGCGTTACCCACACTTTCGGGTTTGCGCCGAGTTGGAACTTTGCATAGCTGCCACGGATAAAGGACAAGACCGCCCGCCCCTCCGAAGAAACAGGAGAAATTCCCTGAATATCGGTGATGAGCTTTTTGAAATAGTCGTTACCCTGCTTCCATACGTTCGCGCTCTCCGTCGATACGCTTACAGGCTTATTCGGAGTCCCTGCAATATCCAAATTGTAGAGCTTGTTGTAGGTCTCAATGGCGGGCGAGATATACGCATACTGTACGACACCACGCACATGGCGGTTAAATACCACGTCGGCAGATTCTATAAAGAGCTCCTGCTTTGCCCCGCGCACTGTGTCCTTGTTAAACGAGGCATTGCTGATTCTGTCGAGCTCCTGCTGCATTTCTGCGCTATCGACGTTCTTTGCAATATTCCCGCGTCTGATCGGGTAGTAGTAGTCCTCTGTGGCATTGGTGAAGCCGAGACGCTGTATATCGCGATCTGCTTTGAGCCGCCCAGCCTCCTGATACCCTTTCTCCAAAATCGCTATGTACTCTTTGTCCGTTTCCGTCAAAAGCTCCGCGATTCTTGCCTGTTCTTCCACGGCAGCGGCACGGAGTTCGCTTTCCTCCGTAATACCCTTTGCAAAGCCGTCCACGCGCACGCGCTGATCTTGTGCGTTCCAAAAGCCGAAGCCGTTTTCTGCAAGCCCCGCCTGCGCGTGCTGACGTTTGAGCGTCATATAAAGGCTGATGAGCGACATTCTCGGAATTTCAACGCCGCGGTACTCTACCGTTTCTTTGGTAGCCTGTGCGGGATATTTCCTGTTCTTTTTCAGGAACGCCTCGTATTCCTCCATGAGCTGCATTTTGGCAATTTCCGCGTCAATTTTGGAATCGCGCAGCTCGGTGAAAATCTCGGTATAGAAACCGCTCTCGTACCTATCCATGCGGCGCATAACTGACATGGGATCGCCGAAAGTCTGTAAGTATGAGGTACCCACCTTGCGCATAAACCAACTCGATTTTAGCTCCTCGTTCCTGTGCAGAATGTCGATATACCGCGTTGCTTCGGGTACAGCGTCAACCCACCTGCCCTGACGATATACTTTGTTGAAGTGCTCGACGTAGTTCGTAAAGTACGCCATGATATTGCGAATAGATTGCAATTCGCGTTTCGTATAGTTATTTGTTTTACCGTTCGCCACCTCGTCAAGCATATCGGCTATGCCCTGCTCATAGGTATCGGCAAGCAGCGGGTTGTCTTTTGTGTACCACGTCCGCAGGTCAGCCATGATTTTGCGCGTCCCCGCGATATTGAAGTTGCCCCTGAACTTGATTTTCCCGAGCTTTTCAATCGAGCTCCTGAAAATCTCGGTATCGTACTGCGTTGCATTCTGGAACGTGCCGAGTTTGAGGTCGCGCATTTTCTGCGCCTGATCCACAATGCTATTGATGAGCCTGTTGTTGGCGTTCGATTCACGCAGCCTCTGTTTGAGCTCGGCGATCTGTTTCGTGTATTTCTCGACGAGCTTTGCGTACTTCGACTTTCTGCCTTTCTGCTCGTAAGCGTTCAGAACGTCGCGGGCAATCTGCTGCCGCAGGTTTTTGATAGTCCGAGCGTCGCCGTATGTTGAGAGCATGACCTGTTCGGTGGCGTTGTTGACCGCCGCCCGCGCGTCCTCATACATCTCGACCATTTGCAGGAAACAGTCTGCCTCATTTACCGCGTCAATGAAAATACCCTCATCAGCTAAAAGCTGCGGGAGAGTATCGGGTGCAATGCCGCCCTCTTTGGCTCCCCAAACAAGATTGATACTGTTTTTCCTGTCAAAACGATACTGTATCTCGCCCTGAATGTGCCGCAGGTCGATTTTGTGCATATACCGACGCAGTACAGACAGCCTACGCATAGCCTCGGAGACTTCTCCGTTGCTGTCGGCGTACATATCCGTAAGGACGGTATGCTCGATCATGAAGTCTGCGATTTTTAACGCAACGCCGCCGCGGTAGCCCTCCTTTACCGTGTTGAGTTTTTGGAACAGATAGTCAATGACTGCCTGCCTGTCTTTCCCGCGCAGCTCGCCCTGCATTCCGATTTCCTCGAATACGAGCCGTTCCTCAATAATGGAGTTGATGACCTCCGCCGCCTCCGCTTTGGTATATACGCGCATACCCGTATTGTTCGCGGCAAAGCGCGCTCTCTGCCCGACGGAATAATTGCCGCGCGGCTGCGCGTTCCCGTCCTCGGAACTGTCAAGGGCGAAACGCACCCCGCGTTCGCTCGTGAACTCGGAGAGCTGCGCCGAATACGCCGCGTTGATAGGTACAAGCGTTCCGACGGCAGCGGAATTATGGCTCGTGCGCGTTCTCACGCGCTGCGTGTCGGCGTCCCAAGATGAGAATGTCTGCCCTTTGAGCTTGTGTTCGCCGTCCATAATGCGCGCGTCGTATCTGCTCAAAGAATTTTCTGTAAAGCGAATCGCCACCGCAACACGCTTTACGCCTGCTTTCGCAAGCGCAGCCATGCGGTGTCTGCCCTCGTGTCCGACAATGCGCATTGTCTCATAGTCCACGGTGAGATACGGCGTCTGCGTTTCACGCGAGAGCGCGTCAATATCGAGATTGCCCGCCTCGTCGTAAATCTGATTGCGGCGCGTCTGATTTACCGTCGTTGCTTTTACGAAGTCAGCGGGGTTGATCCACGTCGCGTAAGCCTGCGTATAGCGCGGGTTTGTTGCCCCGTAGCGGTCGATGAGGTCTGTTACGCGCTCGGACGTCCACGCCGCCGTTTCGTTTGCACTATCGACGTTTACCACGCTGTCAGAGAGAGCGAAACGAATATCGGCGTCCCTTGTGGGCTGCTTGTTCGTCGTGAGCTTAATCTGATTTTCAAACCACGCGACATAGAATCTGTCGCCCGTATTGTCAAATCGTACCTCCACGCCGTCATAGCCCAATACGTCGCGGATAGCCTCGTGCAGCTCGTTCGGATAATCTCTGTAAGCAAGGTAATCGCTGTCAAGCAAGCCTATCGAATTAAAATTCTTCGCGGCTTCGCGTATCATGTAGTCCTTTGCTCCGACTTCCCAATACTCCTCAAACATATCGCCGAGAGGAGAACTTTCGGGATCATAAATAAGCGGGTGCCGTTTGAGTATCTCATACGCCTGTTTTTGCGTGATTTTAACATCGAATAAATCGCCGCCGTCCGTCGTGCGGTCTATTACAATAGGCTTTGTGATGTTGAGATATGTCTTGTAAATATTATCGCCGTAATGCCGCGAGGCTTCCTCGTTCGTTGCAAAATAAAAGCCTGCGCCAAATTGATCGTTGCCCTTTCCGATTCTGTTGCGGTCGAACGTATAAAAACTGTTCGGCGAACCGTGGTAGGCAACACGCAATCTGCCGTTTTCAT
The DNA here is from genome assembly GCA_944380305.1 of uncultured Christensenellaceae bacterium. Taxonomy (GTDB): domain Bacteria; phylum Bacillota; class Clostridia; order Christensenellales; family UBA3700; genus Ornithoclostridium. The sequence continues at coordinate 56,493 of CALWHF010000005.1, read as the reverse complement.
CTATTACTTTGCTATTTTTGAAATACTCACGTTGTTCTTGGCTGAGAGCAGCGCCGTCGCTATCGTTTTCTGCGAGCGCATAACGGCTGTTGTTTCCATAGTTAATAGCTACACCCCGCTTTTCAAGCTCTTTGAGCAATGATGGCGTAACTACCTTATACGGAATTTCTATATTCTCACCGTTTAGCATTTCGGCAATCGTTTGAGCCACTTCTGCGTCAGGGACTATACGAACAGGCTTAAACCACCTCGAAAGAATAACTTTTCTTTCTTTGCTTTTCGGGAGTTTCGAGCTAACGGGACCGCTGTGCCACTTTATTTCTCCCACAGCGTCTTTTGCATACTGAGCTCGATAGCCACTTGTTAATTCACTTGCGGGCACTTCACCCTCGACAATCACAAGATTATCTCTTTTATAAGCCGAGCTAAATTGATCGTTGAGAGGTGATCTTGATGTGTGGAAATAAGGGTTATATGCCGCCTCAATACTGCTGCCATTTGCTTTATCAAGAGTGAATTTATTACCTTTTCGTATGAGCTCGGGGCGCTCATCTGCTTGTTCCCAACGACCCAACTCGCTTGACATGACGAGCTCTCGGGAGCCGTCTGCATTCTTAACTCTCGCCGCCATGGGAGGGTACAACTTTCCGTCGATAACCTGCATTGCCCTGTAAACAGTCACTGTTTGTTGCGTATTTAGAAAGTCTACTGTTTTGTCATCGGGTAAGGCGTAGCGCATATTTTCCGACGGCTCAATACCTCTTTCTATACGATTTGCGGTTTCCCCCAAGCGGTCTGAAAAATACACCCTTTTTCTGTCAATATCAGGTCTCGTTTCGAGCCTTTGTTCGGCGGTCATCTCCAAACGCGACGATACGTCCCGAGCCTCAATTTCGCCCGCCGTGTTTCTATACATATCATCTGCATACTTGCGACCGTTTTTATAAAAATCTGCGAGCTTGCTATACGCCTGCGTATAGTCCCACAATATGTCTCTTTGATTGTCGTTTTGTGCATATCTCGCCGCATTATCGTATGCCCTCGCAATAGACGACGTCGAAACATCAAGGCGATTCAGAGTGTCCTCCATGTCGTACATAGCCTGCTGCAATTCGGGTGCAGCCTCAATACGAAGTTTTAAGAACTTCTCGCGGGCAGTCCCTGCTTCACTCCTGTACTGTTTCAGCAGGCGGTTATACCAATATGTATCGCTTGATCCACCTGCAAAACCCTCGTGCGCCTGAATCAAGTGCTGCACTTCGTGCATAAGGACAGATTTTGCCTTATCAGACCACCCGAGTTCGGTTGTGGCGACATTCGGTTTGCCCCACATAAGCTCATGGTATCTTTTCCCGAGCTCGGAAGCAAAAAATTTGTTTCTTGCCGCCTCCTCCTGCGCAAGCCACTCCTCGGCAGATAACGTCTCTTGCAGGCTTTCGTCCGTGTAAAATCTGTTGTACTCCCGATATTCGGGTGTTTGTTCAATTCGCTTGATTTCAGGCTGCCTGTTTTCAAGGTATTTTTGATACTCTTTCGACGTTCTCGTAAACAGCCGTTGAGCCAAGACAATTTGCCCGTCCTCCGCAAAAGCCGAGCCGTCAACACCCGTTTCCGTCTCCTGCAAAATGACCGTAACGTCTTTCAGAAACGGGTATGCAGCATACAGTTCCTCGTGGTGCATTATGTCGCCAAGTTTTGCTGTACGATAGCTCCCGTCCTCCGTGGAATGATTTTCAAAAGCAGGCTTCTCTACAAGGGTTGCCGCCGAGTCGTCGATTTCATATCGCCATTGATTGTCATACCCAACAAACCACCCCGTCTCTCGCCTTATAGTCTCGCTGTCCTCTCCCGCCGCCTGTAACTGTTTTGCTCTATCAAGCAAAGATAAGTTTGCGGTTTCGCTCGTTTCGCCCGCCAAAGCGAACTTTTTGCCTTTTTGCGATTCGGAGTTGACATTTTCCGCATTTTGCGATATACTGTTAGTGGAATCTGTACCACGGCTCGCTTTGGGCGTATTGTTGGGGGCTTGTTCACCCGATAGCGTGGCAAGGGTTCCTTTTTTTATGCCTATATATTCAGTTTGCACGCGCAAGTCTAAATGTTTTCCCGAAACGACGGCAACAACCGTCGTTCTTTCATTTCCGCTCACCTTTGAGAACGCAATAGCAGGTTGCCCGTTATATTTCTTTTCAGAAAGAGAGATAGACGTCGCGCCGTCTAAAATATCAGGTATCGCCAAAAAATCAGCCTCGGTAACAGGACGCTGCCCCCTCGGAGCTTCTGTTCCCACAGTGCCGTGATCTTTGAAAATTTTTCGCACTTCATCAGAACGCAAAGCATAATTGTAATTTTCAAGATTTAAGCCCGTTTGCTCTTCTATACGCGCCGCCAATTCAGAGCCAATCGCTCCAAAGTACATTTTTTTACTATACTGATTATCTGATCTGCTCTGACGTACAAATTCTTGCAACTGCTCCGAGCTCTCGTAGATAACAATATTTTTACTGTTTTTCCAATTTTCTTTTTGCTTTTCGCTATAAGGCTTTAAGGCGAAATGTTTATCACCGACGTACTTCCTTGCTTGTTCGGAGGCGTTCTCTGTCCCCAAATACCGCTGATTGCGCGTAGAGAAATCATCGAACAGCTTTTTGTATTGCCGATAAAGCCGAGCCGCCGCACCTGTGAGCTTTTCGTCGCTCTGATAGTCCGTGCGAGCCTTTTTGAAAAAGCCGAGTATCTTCTCTTTGAGCGTCTGCTTCTTCTGCACAAGGCGTTCGAGGATATTCTTGTTCGAGAGCGTCTGTTCGGCAAAATGCGCGTTGATCTCGTCGCTGACCTGCACCGCGCCACCCTGCCCGACCGCCGCGTACCGTTTGCGAATTTTCTCCTTTTCGGCGTCGGTCATGGTCTCCAAGCCCTCGGCAACGGTCAGAGAGCCGTCCGTGTCGTTGTAAATAGCGTGCGTAAGCTCGTGAATGAGAATGCTCTCGCCCGACCTGCTCTTTGCCTCGGGGTTGATGATGATACGGTTGTTTTTCAGGTCGATTGCGCCGTCCGCATAAGAGCCGTTTGCCGCCACGAAAGACGCTTCTTTGCTGAACACCACGCGAAGTCCAGAGCGCGCGGAAACACGGGCGCAAGAAAGCACAAAGTCCTCCTGCACGCCCGCAGCTCTGCCCTGACGAATAGTCGCCCTGATTGCAGCCTGCCCCGCCGCGCTCAAATTCTTGTATTCGGAGATGTTCTCTCGGGCGTATGTATCAATCTCCGCCGCCTGCTCACGGAGCCTGTTCTGCGCCTCCGTATGCTGTCTGACGCCGTTCTGATAGTTCTGCTCGTTCGTGTGTATCTCGCGCAGCACGCGGTTTGTTTCCGTCCGAGAAAGAGCCTTTGACATGAGCCCGCTCTCGTAGTCATACACATAGTAGCTGTCCCCGCGCTTTGTAATGGCAATATCGGTGCCGCCTTGCGTATAACGATATGTGCCGTCGTTGCGCAGGTTTACCATGCGCGGCAGGTGCTTTCTCGCGGCTTCGGGGGCGACCGCCTGCGCCTCTTTTACATAACTACGCTCCTGCTGATACTCCTGCACACCTCCGTTCGCCACAAATTCGGTGATTTTATCGTGGAATTGTTCATTTGTGAGCGTCTCCCAATTCTCGATACCGAGCCTGTCGGCGACCGCCTGACGTTCCGCGTCCGTCGCCTGCTCGACAAACCTGTTGAGGTCTGCCTGCGTAGAGAGTTGCTGCCCCGCAAGCGTTGCGTCCCTGAAACGCGCCGTGTCCATTGAAATCTGACCGACGGTATCAGCCACCGCAAGCGTCCGCAGTACGGAGTTCGTTTTGAGAGCTCTCGACATCGTTTTCCTGAACTTCTTTGCGTCCGTCGTGTCGATACCCTCTCTGATCTGTTCCGCCGTAACCTGAATCGGCTTGCCGTTCTGATCCTGATACCCGAGCTCGTTGAGGCGCGCCGCGACCGTTTCGGCGTTGTTGTAGATATTCTCCGCGCTCGCCGTAACAATCGGCTCAAAGGCGGCGGAGGTATTCGCCTGTTCAAGCACGCCGAGCAGCATTTTCTGCCGTACCGTGCGCACTTCGCCGTCCGTCTTTTGCAGGCTCGTTTTCAGCTCATCAAGCGTGTTCTGCACGACCTGAAACGTCTCGTAATCGGTCTGATTTTCCGTCTGATAAGACGAAATCTGCTCCGCCGTGGTGATGACGTCGCCCGACTTGCCCTCGTTGACAAGCGTGTTTCCTCTCACTGTCCCGCGGATATTCCTGACGGCAACATCTCCGCCGCCCATAATGGCACCGCTCAAACCGCCGACAAGAGCAGCATACGCAACCTCCTGAAAGGTTGCGTTTTTCGCGTTCGGATCGTAGGTCATGCGCTTATACACGGGATCGAGAATTGCCTGAACACCCTCCTCGAACGCTTCGCCCGCAAAACCTTTCACGACGCCTTTAAGCAAAGTGTTCCGTGTTGCGGACTTCGCAACCTCTTTGCCGAAAGACTTTGCTATGCTCTTTGTAACGGAGCCAATGCCCGCGCCGAGAGCGGTTGAAACGCCCTCTATTGCGCCCTCCGTAAAGCCCGACAATGCGCCGTAACCAAACTCCTTGCCCGTAAGCTCGCCCGTTTGGTCGTATGCTTCTTTCGTAGCACGCCCTGCCGCGCCCAAGCCTGCAATACTGCCTGCAATGAGCGTTGCTGCCACGGGAGACAAGGTGCCACCCGACGCAACCGTAATTGCGCCCGCGGCAGCGACACCTGCGATTGCGGGCAGGCTCGTACCGATACCGCCCGCCACATCGCCGACAAACTGCCACCCCTCCGAGGGGTTAAACCATTCGTCCGCGTGATTGTAATTAACCCAATCGTTGGCTATCTGCTGTTCCGCCCAATCGTCTGCGCCAAACAGCTTTGCAAGCCCGCCTGCGGTATAGTCCCAAATGCCCTCGATACCGCTCAAAAAGCCTAAACCTATCTTTTCAAACGCATACCCTATACCGCCGAGAAAGCCGCCTTGATTCTGCTCACGTTCTGCGGCAGCTTGTGCCGCCGCCTGCGCAGCGGCTTGTTCTGCCAATGCCCGTTCATACTCCCTTTGCTGTTCCTCCTGTTCGCGCTCATACCGCTTTTCAGCCGCACGCTGCGAATAGAGCTCCGCAAGGGACGTAGAGAGTCTTTTCGTTGTATCTGCCATATATTGCACCTCGTAGTCTGTTACCCAAAGAACTTGTTATAGAGCTTCGTGTAGTGGTCTCCGTAAGAGTTTTCGCGCTTCTGAATAAGATAAACCTTGCCGTCTTTCTTATAGTAGATTTGATTACGCACACCAAATACGGAGCCGTCCGCAACATCGTTTGCAAGGCTCTTGATAGCCGTGTCCGTAACCTCACCGCCTGACTCAATGCGGTACTTAAACCCGCTGTCATCAATAAGCGAGAAGTTGTTGCCAACATCGTTCATATCCGTAGAGCCGAATATCCACCAGCCGCCGTCGTTGTTAAACCTGACGTCGTTGGTAACAACCTTGTAAAGCCTGTCATAAGTTTTCTGCAACGCTTTTTTATTTTCCTCGCTCGTCCACTCGTTGTTGATAATCTTGTCAAGTTGCTTTTTCGCTTCGGTTGCAGACATACTGCCCGAATTGAAAAATGCGTCGGAAGTGTCGATTTGAGAGTTCCACTGCTCTTTTTGTTTGTTGTAGTCCTCGTCGCTGATTTGCCCGCTTTGGTGCAGGTCGTCGATTTTGTCCGTATCTTCGGTCGCAACATCTCCGCTCTCGACAAGCTCCTTGCTGTACTGCGCCATGAGTTGATTGTACTGTTCCTGCGAAATGGAGCCTGTATTGAGTAACGTCTCCAAGTACGAAACATCGAGGTCTGCGCCGTAATCGGAAATCATCTGCAAAGCCTCTGTATAGGACAACGACTGCTGATCCGACTTATACTTGTCAGCCGCTGCCTGCAACTGCGAAATTTGCACTTCATCGAGCCCGTACTGCGCGCCGAGCGAGGCAATCTGTTCGGAGGTGTATTCGCCCGTATTTGCCGAAGTAAGCAACGCAGCGTAATACTGCTTTTTCTGTTCTTCCTCGGCTTTTGCCTCCTCTGCTTTCTGCTGCTGATACTGTGCGAGCTTTTCAGCGTTATTCTGCATATTCTCGGCGTAGGAGAGCTCTGCATTGAGCTTGTCGGAGTTCGCCTGCTGTTCGGCAGCGACCTTTGTTGCCTCCGCCTGCGCGTTGGCGTTCTGCGTCTCCGCCCTTTGCGTGGCATACGCCTGTTGCGTGAGGTAATCGCTGTACCCGCTGCCCGAAAGCCCCATAGCGGCAAGCTGTTCCGCGTTTGCGCCGTAAGTAGCAAGATTTTGCGCGTAGCTTGACCTCGCGTCGATGACGGCGCGCTCACGCTCCGACTCTGCCTGCTGCAAGGCGTTCTGCTTGTTCTGCTCAATTTGAGCATTGAGCTTATCGAGCTGCTCCTTGTAAAAGCCCTCCTGTTTGAGCAAGAACTCCTCGTATGTATCGACCTCTCCGCTGCCCGCCGTAGAGCCTCCCGTTGAGCCTGTGGAGCCCGTTGTGCCTGTTCCACCCGATGTATCGGGCGTGCCTGTTGCGGGCGTTTCCTGCTGTGCGGAGGCAGCGGCAAGCTGTTGTCCGTAAGTCATCGGCGTTGTCGGCTGTTGGGCGGCGGCGTTCAGAAGATTTGCAGAGTATGACGTGTCAGTTTTTTCCTTAATCTGCGGCATACGCTCCACGTTCGGGTTGCCGAGGACAACGCCCTCGCTTGTTACGCCTCCCGTGCCTGCTCCCGCACCGCCAACGGGCTGTAAATTGACAAGGTTGTCCTTGTATGACAAGTTCTGTGGCAAGGAAACCTGCGGGTTTGAAACACCGTTTCCGAGCAGATTGTCGCTGTACGATGTGCTGATTGCACTTTTCTTTTTCGTTCCCGACGACGATCCGCCGCCCCCAAGAGTTGACATCGAAATTTTATTGCTGACCGCCATTTGCCTGTCCTCCGTTATTTATTTGAGACATGAGGTATGCCTCATAAGCTGTCCTGTTCTGCTTTTCTTTGTCGAGGTCTTGCTGTGCAGCCGCCGCCCGTTGCTGTGCGAGCAAAAGCTCTTGCTGACGCGCGATCTCGTCCCTGATACGCTCTACATTCTCGTGCGCCCACGGGTAATGCGCCTGCTCCATATTCTGCCAAAAGATGAGAAGCGTCTGCGGGAGCTGTGGGTTGCCGTATGCGCCCTGCTGAAAGTTCTTTCTGTTCTCCTCCCATAAGAGCTCGCGCTGCTTATCAACGTCGATTGAGGCGTCTGCGGAAAACAGATATTCGTCGTTGTAATACCACTCTCCTGCCTCATCACGTTCGATGAAATCATAGCGATTGAAAATGCGGTTTTGCATACGTCCCTGCGCGTCCTTATACGTTGCAGGACGCGGCTCATCGGCATACGCGAGGAAATACTGAAAGATAATCTGATCTATCTCGGCATATGCGGCATTTTTCATCTGCCGCTTACTGTCGAGACGTCCCGCCGCCTGCTGCACCTGAATCTGCTTTGCCTTGCCGCTCTGCGCGCTCGAATCGTACTGCCCCTGAAAGCTGTCCGTAATGCCGAGAATACGCTTTGCCTGATCGTAGAGCCGTTCAGCCTGCGCGATGTCGCGGGAAATATCGACCTGCAAATCGAGCTTGCCGAACAGTTTGAAATTGCTCTGATTTGCGCGGAAAACCTTTTTGAAAATGGAGTTGTCGTACTCTATCGGCGCATTCTCGGGCGCAATGGGATAAACGCCTGCGCCGAGGAGCTTTTCATTGATACGGCTCTCAATCTTGTTGATCGCCTGTTGCTGCGGGCGTATGAACTCGCAGTCCGACTGTCCGAGCAGGCTGTCCTCTTCCGAGGTGTTCTTGCGAATGACGATAGGCAGAATGTTCGGCGTATAGAACGGCAGCTTTGTCGGCTGCATTTTCGGCACCTGCACGTCCACAAGCAGAGGCAGGAGCATACCGCTCGAATCATCGAAAATCGGCTGTCCCGTCTCGTCCACCGCCTGTTGCTTGACGGTTTCCATGACGACCTGCCCGTCCTTGATGACCTCGCATTCCGCAGGAATGACGGAGCCGTCCGAACGCTGAATATCGCGCACGACCTCCTCGTAGTCCTCGTCTTGCAGCTCGTAATCAGGCTTTTCGCAGGTGCAGAGTTCTTTGCGCTTGCCGCACTTCTTACAGATGTACCGCTTGCGGGCGAAGTAGTCCTCGATGTCCGAGAGCTCCGTATCGCCCGACCAAATGTACTGACATACCTTGTCTGCGTCGTTCTTGTAATAGCAGATATACAGCGTTGCGGTCTTATCGTCCGCGTTGTCATCGTTCTCCGCCTCGTCTGCGACGTCAAACGTAACGCCGTACTTGCGCACGATCTCCTCTTTCGTCGTCTCGAACTGAATGAAGCAGTATTCCATGTCCTTGACATCATAAACGCTCGGCTGCCCCGTAAACCTCCGCGGCGAAAGGCAGCTCACGCGCACGTCTCCGACCGTGTTATGCGTGGTAATCGAATTGTCCCACTCGATGAGCCACACGGAGCCGCCGTAAATCGGGTTGAAACGCTCGTCCATGTCGTTGAGCTTTTCAAACGGGAGCTCGTTGCGCTTGTTTTGGAGCAGGGTTTCAATGCTCTTTGCGTTCCGCTCGTTCTGCTCGCTCCACATTTTCGGCGATACGGACGGATTCGGCAGATAACTTGTTACCTGACTTTCCACAAGCTCATAGGTTACGTTTCGCACCTGCGAGGCGTCCACCTCGGAGCCGTCGATTTTCGGGCTGCCTTTGTACTGTTCAAGGTGCTGTTTGAGCTTTTCGTAAAGCACGTCAGAATTTGCGCGTGCGTCGTCGTACAAGTCCTTGAAAAAGGACAATTTTGTGTTTCCGTTCAAATCAATTTTCATAGCAATGGCTCTCCATACCGTTTAATGATTATCTGTCGTTCCTCCTCGCTCGCGTTCAGGTAGTCCTCCATGATGTCGGGGCGATACTTGACCTTTTTTGGAGCTTTTGGCTGCGGCGGCTGCGTCCAATAGATTGCGAAGTAGCGCAGGGCGTCGGGCGCGTGCGTGAGTTCGTGCGGCTCTTTTGCCGCGTCCTCGGGATCCTTTTCGTCGATGAGGAGCTGCGGCAGCGTTCGTATGAGGTTTGTGCAGGTGCGGAATATCTTTAACCGCGTATAGGTCTCTCCGTTCGGCGCGACACGCTCTTTGAGCAGCTCTTTGATAGCGAGCCAACCCGCATGGCGGTCGTTGTTCGACCTCACAAGTTCGAGCCCGTTCTCGTAGAACAGCAGAGCCCTGCTTTTGCCCGTCTCCTGCGAGCGATTCCACAGGTCAGGAGGCGCGAGCCGCAGTTTCGGCTTATACCAAGTCTCCACGCTCCCGTCCTCATTCTCCCGCAGCTCTGCAACCTTGACCTTTGCCGCTGCGTCCGAGATGATAAGCCCGCTTTGGTAAATCTCATGGAATACATAGGCGATATTGTCGTTGCTGATTGCCACCTTGTAATGCGCGAACATATCGAGCCCGTAGTCCAACGTGTTGTAAATCGTCCAATCTTCGGGGATTCGGAACGGCTCGCAGGTGTGCTTGCTGTAATCGAACTCGGGAAAGTAGCTGCCTCCGAGGTTGGAGAGAGCCTCCTCCGCCGTGCGCGGGTACTCCTGCTTAACCATGACGCCCAAATCTTTGGCTGTCCTTTCGTACCACTCCTGCGTTCTGCGAGGATCAGAAAACACAGAAAGGAATATCTTGTGAAAGTCGTTGTCCTCTATCCACAGGCTCTCAAAGAGCGTGCCCTTTTTGATTGTGGATAAGCCGATGACTTTGCCGCCCGTCGGTCGGTTGATTGTAGGGTACGCCGAAGTCCAAATCTCCCCTGCGTACTCCTGAAACGCCCACTCGTCGAGCAGCAGAATGTTACCCGTAAAGGAACGCCCTGCCGACGGCGACGAGGGAAAGGCTTTGAACGTCGAGACGAGCTTGCCGCTCATATCCGTTATGAGCACCGATGTAGCCGTCGCGCGCCACACCAAGTCGCCCGCCCGCAAAATCTCGGGCTGATTATCGAGAATAACGCTCATGCGGCGTACAAGCTCTTTTGCGTCGTCCTCCGTCTTTGAGAGAGCAACGACCGTATGCCCGAGGTTAAACACGAGGTCATGCGTGCAGTAGTAAAGCGCGATCCACGTTATACCCATTTGTCGGGCTTTGAGTATCAGGTTGAGGCGGTGCGTATCAAAGTCGCGGAGCGTCTGATTCTGCGCCTCCCACCCCTTGAAAGGAATAATGATCTCGGGAGAGTCCTTGTCCTCGATGACGCAGTAATTATTCGCCCAATAAACGACGTCATTACGGCAATACTCAAACTCTGCGCGCATGATGTCCCGTATGTAGTCGTTGTAATCTACGGCGGCGGCTTTACTCTTTCTTTTCCACGTCATGGAGCCGCCTTTCCACCCGCTCTATGAGTGCGCGCGTCTTATCGTCCAAGCCGACGCCCGAGACGTTCGTCTCGACCTCCTGCTTGTCTTTCTGATTGTGATTGTTCACCGCCTCGAACTTTGCATAAATCGGGTTATACAGCCCGCGCAGAGCGTTTGACGTGAGTTTGCCGAGCTGTATTTCTTTCGCGCGTGCATAGCAGTCCTTAAATCGGGGGTGCTGTTCACACCAATTTTTCAGCGTCCCTGTCGTTACGCCTATGCTCGCTGCGAACAGCTCGAATGTTGGATAAGCCGCAGGCAGCATGATCGGCGTCCTCGCAACGACGTTGCCCTGCTTATCAAAGACCTCTTTGTACTGAATATCGACGTCGGGCTGATTGAAGAACTCCATGAGCTTGTCGCAGTATTCCTCTTTGTACTTACAAGCCGCCTCGTTCTCTTTCTGAAAGCGTGTTTCCTCTCCGATTTTATTGCCCTTGACGAATTGACCTTTGGCGTTTCTCTTTTTCGTCCCTGCGGGCTTTTTTGTCTGACTCATTCTGTCTATCCTCCGATAAAAAACAAAATGAGCCCTGTTACTCCGTTTCGGAATAAAAGGGCTCTAACCTCAAAGGGTATTCGGCACATTATCTACTTACTATATTACCACAAACTTTTGCGCTTTTAGTCGCAATTTATTTTTCTTTTGGCTCACCTCGGCTCGATAGCCTATATACTTGTATATAATTATTTACACTCATATACACAGAGTATTATATACAGAGTCTATATATAAGCTATACGAGCGCGAGGTTTTTTGCGATGTCGTAGATAAGTTTCTTTTTTCGCTTGTAGTATGTATTCTTTGATATGCAGTAGGACACGGGCGAAAAGTCGTAACCTCGCCTGTTCTGAATGTCTCGCAGCATATCTTCCCTGACGCCGATCTCGATTTCCTCCAAAGCGGCGTCAATGATTGCATTGAGCTCCACATATCGCGCCAAAACCGCGCCTGTAACATTGCCGTACTTTATCGCCCGTTCTCTGCGGGTGTAGTCGGCGCATACCGTCTTGACGATCTCGACGACCGATGACGGCAACTCGAATTGAAAATACAATTTCGGTTTTGGCATAAACCTGTTTCCTCCATTCTGCCGATAGTCTTAATCGGCGTTGTTGAACCTGTTTTCCCTTTTGGTCGCCAAGTTCATAGCTGCTTTGACCGCCTCGACGTCGATCATATTCTTTGCCGCCTCTATGGTCTCAAACGTCTTGTCTGTGATTTCCTGCTCGCTCTTGTTGAGCCGCCTGCCGACGGGCAGGACGGCGGAATTACGGACGAACGCGAAGATTTGCAGGCGGAGCATTTTGTTCTCCTCGCGCGCCTTGTCGAGCGCGTCCGCAAGCTGCCTGTTCGCTGCTGCCGCGAGGCGGTATTCCTGCTTGTAGGTTTCGAGCTCGCGGAGCGGCGCGTCGTCCGTGCTCTGGCTTGCCGCAGGCTCTGCCTTTTTGCAGGCTTTGCCCGACGCCATGCGCCTGATAGACACCTCCTGTCCCCACTTGTCAATGCGGCTCTTTTTCAGCTCACAAAGACCGTGGCGGGAGGATCCGTCGGCGATAAAGTGTTTGCAGTCCTTGCAGGTCTTGACCTCATCGCTCATTGCCTCTCTCCCGCTCCGTTCACGCAGAAGTTTTCCCACTTCTTGTAGGCGTCCACATAGCAACACTTTTTGTCGCCGTCGTATGTGAGCTCATAGTACATACCGTCTTTGAGCGTCGTGCTTGCGAGAGCCTTGTTGTTCTGCAAAACCTTGACCTGCCACACGATGTACACGTCGTCCTCGCTGATCTGAATGACGTCCGAAACATCGAGGTGTGCGTTCGCGTACTCGCAGACAACCTTTTTGACGAGAGCCTGAAATTCCTTGTCGCCCATATCAGTTATGCCTCCATGTCAAAATTCGCTCGTTAAGAATATTGGAGTATTCCAACATCACCCTCAACTGATTGGACATTCGCTCTACTTGTGCAAAGCCTGCGATCTCACGCGCGTCCTCTCCGCTATTGCGGGAAAGAAAACCATGCAGCTTGACGATTTTCTCATCGAGGGCGCGCTTTTCCTCCACAAGACGGGAGAACGGCGTGCTTTCGCTGCTGTCGCAGCAGCAGGTGTCTTTTTCGTCGCACACAGCGGCGACTTCGGGGTTGTTGTTGAGTTCTTTCATGATAATATCTCCTTTGCCTTTCGGCTTTTAATAACTGATTTCGACGTCGTGGACGGGATAGGACGGCTCTGCCTTGTCCTCCGTCAACTGACCGCGCTTGTGATTGCTGCAAAACATGATCTCGTCTCCGATTTTGGCGTAAATGTTGCCGTGCTCATCGCGGAAGTAATCATACCCTGCGAATGTCTCTATGTACTTTGCCTGCGTCATCGCGTCGCCTCCCTGACAGTCGGCGCGACGGGAGCGAACTCCGAGCAGACGATCCGTACCTCTGTTGTCTTGCCGACGATGTTCTTCTGAATCTGCGCGCAATCGTGCTTGTACTCCTCCGAATACTTGCAGACGCTCTCTTTTGCCGCTTACGGATATTACTTTTATTCGTTACCATTTGCCAGCCTGTCACTTCCTCCTTAATCGCCCGCTGTTTCTCCCGCATCGCATGCCTCCTTTATAGCCTTCTCTATCTTGCTTGCCATTTTGAACGACATATCGTCGGCAAGCTCGCAAAACAACGCATTTTTGATACGCTCCGCAACGTCCTCGACCGCCGCACGCACGTTGCCGTAGCCCGCATTGATAAGGGCGGTTGCCCCTGCAAGGCGTTGCATTCCGTTTTTTACGACAGCGCACAATGCAAACTCGGAGCAATCTATTTTTCCTGTCTCTCGATCAATCTCCCCCTGCTGCATTATCTCTGCCATTTTCTCAATCTCTTGCTGCTGATCCACGCTTGCACCTCCTTTAACAGTAGTAATCTGCATATAGGTCATCGAGCTCTTTACGCAGCTTGTTGCTCATTTTGTAATCGCCGTTGAGGATCCTTTCAAGAACTTTCTTTGTCTCGGAATACGTTTTATCGTTCCGTTCCGAAACAGGCTCTCTCGGCTGCTGAATTGTGGGAGGTGTACTTCCCTGCCTGTAAGGGATCACGAGCACGTCATCTCCGACGTTGCTTTTCAGTTCATCGAGATCGACGCTGCCGTCCTCCACGAAAATAAAAGTTTTAATCATTGTTTTTCCTCCCGCATGTTTGCTTTCTTAAACTTGTTTGCCGCAGGACAAGTTGCCCAATGTGGGGTATAACCCGCCACCGTTTCCCCCTCATCTGTTACGATAATGACCTTGCTCGTATCACAGGGCATAGCCTTGCCTGATTTTGTTTTTATCCAAACAATCTCTGCCCCGCAGCCTTTACATTTACTCATCTGCTGCCCTCCTCAAAACAGAATATTAGGCACGCCGAGCTGCTTAATAGCTCTAAAAAGCTCAACGATTGCCTCTGTTTCCTCACGGGAAAGAATAATAATTTCATCGCTGTTTTTGTCCTCTATGTTATAATTCCGAAGCGTCAGAATGCCGTCGGAATTAAAACTCGCCTGACAATTTAACGAATGATTACTTTTGGCTGTAATCGATTCGACCACTTTCATTTCCCTGTCGATAAGTTTCATTCTTCCTCCTTATAGGCTTTCTTTGCCTCGTCGATGTAGTTCTCTATCATTCTCGACAATTCGTCGAGCCTGTCCTCCATGAACGCAAAGTCGTTGAGCTGCTCTTTGTAAGCGTTCAGTTCCTGCTTCCTGTAAAACTCCGCAACCTCATCAAGCTCCACGATTTCAACCGTTTGAGGGCAGTTTTCACGACCGTTGAACTCCTCTACAAGCGCAGCGATGTCCTCGTCGGTCTTTCCCCGCTCTTTGAGCCGTTCATAGTCATCGCCTGCGTCTCTCACGATCTGCTTTGTCTCTTTGTCCCTGTAAATGATTACTTTCATTGTTCGTCCTCCAAAAACACACCGTATTCTTTTGCCATATTCCGCAACTTTTCCGCATTGAGCACTTCTCCCGTTTCCGCTCTTGCAATTAGGCGCGAAAAAACATTGCGCGCAACAGCCTTGCCGTACTCCTCACGGTCGCGTAAAAAGTCTGCTCTAAACCTTGCAACAACCTTATCGTAACTCTCGTTTTGAGAAAACACGCAGCCCTGTTGTCCTGTAAATTTATCAATGCCCTTGATTTCCACCATGCCCCTCCTTTTCGTCGCAGCTTTTTATCTCCAATACACGCCGATCATGTTTTTTGCAAAATGCGTAAGCGTGCGTCATTCCGATTGCATGATAATTTTTCGGCTGATAGTATTGCGTCCAACATCTACGAACGCAATACTTGCAATCTCTGCACTCACCAACTTTCACGATTTGCCTCCCGAAAAATATAATTCTCGAACAGATTTTCCGTCGGCTCGCGGCACATAGTCCATAAAAGACATGGCGCGGTATAAAAATCTGTTATTCGACCACCGCTGTAAATCTTTTAGAATCTGCGGGGCGGTGCTTTTCCTGTAAATGCGTATATCGGGAGAAAAACCCGCCTCTTGCACCATTTTTACGCGGTACAAGTCCTCCTCGATTGTCGTATTGAAGTTTGTCAGGATATAGACGATTGCGTCCCTGTCGCTTGTCCCGACAATCTCTTTGAAAATATGCAGCCCGCGTATGATCGCCTTTTCGTTCTTCATGAAGTCAAAGGCAAAATGCACCATTTTAATGCGTATGCGTTTCAGAACGCGAGCGAATTCCTCCGTAATAAACCTTGCGTCAAGCCCCTGCGTAAAATCGACTTTCGCCTTGCTTTCCGCAAGTTGTTCGAGCAGTTCTATCCTGTCTTTGCAGGCAAGAATATTTGCGTCGAGCAACACGATCTCCTTTTGTCCTCTCCAAAATTCGGAAAGGTCTGCGACCTTTTTGCTGCACATTCCCTCTTTCTTCGAGACAATGCAAAAATCGCAGTTGTTGCAGCAGCCTCTCGTGAGAAAACCGTAGGCTTTGCCTTTCGTGAGTTCGGGATAGAGCGAATAATCAGGGTAAATATGCTCTATCTCGTCGGGCAAGTTCGGATCGCGGTCTTTGTGATAGACCTCTTTCCCGTTCTCAATCGTGATCGCAAAACCCGTGCCACCGTAAACGATCTCGTCCGCCTGCAAGCAATAACCCGACATTTGGGAATACTCATCTCCAAACACCTTTGACACATAGATTTTGTCGTAGTATTTGCGCGGTAGCACAAACTCCACGTTATCGCCCTGCGCCTTGTGCCATGCGGATATTTTCATCAGGGCAAGATTCGGGAAATTATGGCTATCCACGTCATAAAGCCCTATATTCATATCCACCGCACCTCTGTTGTCCCCGTGTAGCCCTTTTGCCACACAAACCACGCATACGCGACGGCGGAACCGCCGCCCTCCCGCATACGGTCAAACTCTGCGTTTTTGGCGCATAGAACGCGCTCGGAAAAGACGTAAACGCTGCGGGGGGGGTGTCCCTAAACAGCTCTATGTAACGTCGTTTCCCCTCCAAAAATGTGAGTTTGAGAAACATATAGCACTTGCAGCCCTCGTGCAGAAGTTCCAACGCTTTGAGCACAAATTCCGTCGCGTACTTGTACGGCGGGTTTGTCAGAATATCATGCTCGAACGAGAACAACTTGCCCTCTTGTTTGAGGAAGTCCAAGACTAAATGCTGCTTTGCGTACCCCCTGTTCTTGATGTCGCTGTTGAAAACGTCGTAGCCGCGCTCCGTGAGCCTCTCGGAAAGATGTCCGCCGCCGCAGGCGCACTCCCAAATAAAACGGTGCGGCTTTTCAACCTCCAAGAGCTTGTCAATCGCTATCGGATCGGTGGCATAATAGTCGTCCGCCTCGCGTTCCGCGTCGGCATGATTGCTTGCCCCGAGAGTTTTCCAAATCGAATTTCCGTTGCCGCTCCAATCTTTACTCATCGTGCTTGCCCTCCGTTTTCTCCTCGCGCTCGTATTTCTCGGCGTCGAAGTATCTGCAACCCTCGTGGTCGTCTCGGCACCGTTCGGGGCACCTCTTTTTCTTACAGAACGCACAGCAAAGCTCTCTGTCCTCGCATGAGTTCGGAATCAGGCATTTCATATTTCCCTGACCTCCAAAGTTTTTATGTGGGACAGGCGGAAGCATAGATTACCTACCACATACTTTTTAGGCTCATAGAAAAAACCGTTTCCAAGCTCCAAGACACCCTCTCGCACATCACCGTCAAAGAATGTAATTCTTACGTCCTTTCCCACATGGCTCTCTAAAAGTTCCCGTGTCAATTTACTTTTGCCGATTTTCATGTTTTTCCTCCTCGTAAATTCGGCACTTTTCGCAAAATGCCTCATACCGCTTTCGCGTCCCCTCCGACATGAGCTCCACTCGCCCGTAGTAGATAGAGAACGCCCGCGCCTCTTTCATCAGTTCTTTCTTCGTGTAAGTCAGCTTTTTCATGCGCGTTACCTCTCTGCCGCTGCTACCGCGCGCAACAGCGCGCGGCGCACGGCGTTCTGTTACCCCAAAATCACGACGTTTCCCGTCTTGATCTCTTCGACGAGAGCGGTCTCGAAAAATGTTCTGATGTACTGTTTTGCTTTCATCTTCCAAGCCCCGCCGTCCGCTTCATACAGCGCGAACGAATTGCCGTCGCTGATACGGAACAGGAACTCCGACTCGGGCTGTTCTACCTCGATAAAGGTACGGAACGGTGCGAGCTTGATGATAGGCGAGATTTTGACGTCGGAGGCGAGCATTGCCCCCTGCTTTGCCACCACCTGCTGCGTGATACCGTCGTCAGACGTTTCGACCGACTCGATGTTTGAAACCTTTTTGAGGAGCTGCAAAAGGTTTGCCGTGTGCTCCGTCTGAATGAACAGCGAACGGATCGCAATCACGAAACGCTCGTAGTCATAGCCATTGCCGAAGCGGAATCTGTTGCCCTCCGCGACTGCGCTGTACGGCTTTTCCCTGTCTTTCTCGCCGTCAAGCGAAGTGATGACCGACACGCACGCCTCCGACTCGATGTTGATGTAGATAGGAAGAACAAACCGCTGCATTTCCCTCTTGACGATTTCCACGATAGACGAGAGATCGGAAAACCTGATCTCCGCCGCGACGTCCTTGCGGGGCTCGATTTCGACGAGGCTTTTTGTCGCAAAAGTACGACCATTGCTCTCGATGACCTGCACCGTGTTCTCCTTGACGATACGTTCGATGTCGTTTACGATGTTGTTGTTTTCCATTGCCTTATTCCTCCGATTTTTTGATTTTGACGATGTGAGTTTCATGGACTTCGCCGAAGATGTCGGCTTGTCCGTCGATGTAGCCGCAACCGCTCTCAACGAGCTGATAGCTGTTGTCTATCAGAGCCATTGCCATTTGCGAATGTACGGCATTCGTGGGGCGGAGCTGCTTCTTGACGGTGGTCTTGATGTTCACCGTCGTTCTGTTGTTGACGGGCGTCAGGCAGAGCTCAACGGTGAGCTTGCGCGGCTTCTCGTCCGTGTTCGGGTTTTGAATGTTCTCGATGACCTTTACGAGCTCATAATTGATACGCTCGATTGCAGCGGCGTTTGCGAACTCCAAAACGCTTGTTACTTCTTTCATGCTGTTTGTCCTCCATGTTTTTTGTTTTATGCGTCAGAACGGAATGTCCCCGTCGTCGTCAAACGCCTCTAATTGCGGTTTTGCGCCCCGTCTCCTCGGGGCAGGCTCATCGTACTGCCCGTCGTCGTCTCGGGCTCTCTGCGTCAGAAACTCGACGTCCTGCGCCACGATGTCAACGGCGGTGCGCTTTACGCCCTCCCTGTCCTCATAGTTGCGCATTTGAATACTTCCGACCACCGCGACCTTATGCCCTTTCTTGCAGTACCTTGCGACGTTCTCGCCCGTACCGCGCCATGCGGTTACTTGGAAAAAGTCCGTCTCCCGTTCCCCGTCCGCCGAGGAATACTGTCTGTTTACGGCGAGCCCGAATCGACACACGGCTATTCCGCTGTTCGTCTCCGACAGCTCGGGATCGCGCGTCAGATTTCCGATAAGGATAACCTTATTCATCGTCCGTTACCTCCTCGATCCTGTTGACCGACACCTCATACGCCGTCTTTTCGACGACGCCTTGTTCGGTCTGCTTCTGATACACGCGCGATTGCAGCCGTCCTTTGATTCTGACGCGCGCGCCGACGTCAAGACGTGCGATGTACCGCGCCGTTCTGCCCCATACAATGAGCGGAACATAGTCCGACCGCTGCCGATCCCTGTTCACCGCGAGCAGCACGTCGCAGATGTCTCGTCCGAGCGGCGTTGTGCGGTGCACGGGAGGTTTGCAGAAAAAGCCCGTGAGCTCGACCTCGTTTTCGTTCCCTTTGTACTCCGACACTTCCAAAGCGAAAAACACGACGATGAGCCTGCTTTTGCCGTCCACCATTTTGTTGTAGGTGCGCACCTGCCCGACAAGGCAGAGCTCGTCCCCGACGTTCACCTCGTCGCAAAGGACGACGGGCATATTGACGGGTATCAAGTCCTCCGCGCCGCTCATTCGCCTCACGGACAAATCGAACGCATAGAACAGTTCCCCGCAGCAGTCGTACCTTTTCGGCTCCGTTGCAACCATGCCCGCAGCCGTTGCGGCATTGTTTTCGTTTTTCATGTTTCCTCCGTTATGCCCCGTTCATCTTTGCCGCGTTATACAGCGCAGACACGAGGTAATTTTGCTTGTTTTTTATTTCGCCGCTTGCGGCTTTGTCGTCCACTTCGATTATCAGGTTATAGAGAGCCCACCGTTTCTCGTCGCTTGTGAAAAAGTCAACTACTGCCTGCATGACATCCAACGTCCCGACGGTCTGCCCGTTGATTTTTTGCTGACGCTTTCCCTTGATGAGCTCAAACAGGCTCGTAAGCCTCGGTTTGAGAATGGCGGGAGGCGAGGAAAAGAGATCAAATGCGCTTGTGCCCTTTGCTTTGAGCTCGTCCTCCCACATATCGCAGCGCATAGTTATCTGATCCGTGTAGAACTCGACGCCGCTCTCAAAGTTCTCGTCTGCCGCACGCGACCTCTCCTCTGCTTCGTCGTCGGGAAGAACGGGAACGGGCGGCGGCTCGGGTTTTTGTTCCTCGGGCGGCGGGCTGTTGTCCCACCTGTCTCTCGCCGCTTTTTGTCGGGCGGCGGAAATCTCTGCGCGCTTTTTGATGTTACGCAAAACCCGCTCCGAACAGATTTTCCCTTTTTTCACGGTGAACAGATCGTAGTTATGCGTTATTGCGTAGCACAGCTCGGGCTCGACTTGCAGATCGTAGGCGATGTTGTCGAGGTCTTTCTCCATTATGTAGCCGCCCTCCTCGTGCAAAATCTCGACAAAACACCAATAGAAGCCAAGCCCTTGCAAGCCGAAGTCTTTGCGTATGCCTCTTAAACTCAACCTCGCACCGTAATCGTGTGGGAAATATTCTTTTGACATTGTGTACCTCCCTATCAGTACGCGGAGATTGATACCTTGACTTTCGGCTCCCTTGCGTACTTTTTTACGACGGTGAGCTCAATCACCTGCGTATCGTCGCCATAGGCGATATTGTTGAGCGCGTCGCAGATGATTTTTGCTATGTTGTCTGCGTCAGGCTTTTTCTGCGGGTGTATGGCACCCGCAGCCGCCTCCTCTGCCCGTTTCTTTGAAAACGACTTCGGGATAGGAAAATGAGCCTCTATCCGAACTCTCACGGGCTTGTCGAACAGGTCGTAGTCCGTCGGTTTATTCAGCCTGAACATCAGCCGCACCATGTTTTCGTACTCGACGTCCGCGTCAACCTTTATCGCCTGCGCAAAGCCGTTGATTGTCGAAAACCTCGGTCTCCTTTTGCCGACGGGCGCACCCGCTATCTCAAACTCCATTGTCAGCCCTCTGCGCCGTCTGTATCGCCGAAGAAGTCAAACTCGCCTTGTTCCTCGGGCGTCGGCTGTTCTGCCGCAGGAGCCCCCGTTTCCGCCGCCTGCGCGGGCTCTGCGAACGCTGCTTCGTCGTACTCGACGTATTCGGGCACGCCGCCCTCTTTGATGACGGCATTGTCGCGGACAAATGCGTCCTGCATTTCGATAGACATGACGCCCCATTGAGAGATCAGATGACGGAGCAGCGTCTTGAATGCCATTTCGTCAAAGTTCTTGTACCAAAACGAGCTGTATTTGTAGAGCTCATTCTTCGGAATTTTGCCATTGACGTAATCGTCGTACTTGTCTGCATGGAACGCGGGAGAGTATGTATCGGCGTGCTTGATCATCTTCGCTTTCGTCCAATAGACCTGTTTACGGAAACCGTTGAGTAGCTCAAAGTACGCCATGTAGCCCACCGTCGGCAGCGCGTCGCGCTCGTCGTCGTTCTCGATGAACTCAAACATCTGCTTGCCCGTGAGCTTGTCCCTGCCCTTGTACTCGCCCTCTTTGATTTCGAGCACGTCGATGTCGAGATACTGCCCCGAACGCATGGCGAGCTGTTTGTAGCCCTTTGCGCCGAGCACAAACTGCGCGTTCGTCTCGATGACGTTGCCCTGCCTGTCGCGCTTGTCAAACGGGACAAGGTAATACTGCCCGAGCTGCGGCGACGGGGAAAGCCCGAGGCTTTCGCCCAAAAGCGCGCCCGAAAGGATAGACCTCTGCGTGCACTTCTCCAACGCGGGGCTTGTGCTGACCGCCGAGATGATACTCGCGGTAAATCGCTGAGCGTTCTTTCCGACCGCCAGCGAAACGATCCCCTTGATCTGCTCCTGATTCATGAAAACCGAAAACTTCGGCTGATTGTTTGAAAGCTGCCTCTGATTTGTCGTTGCTACTGCTCCGTTCATGATATATCCTCCTTAAATTGCCGAAAATTTGATTTTGTTCTCTTTGAGGAACCGCTGCAACGCTTTGAGCTGCTCAACGGTGCCCTCCACCTGAAACCGCACGACCTGCATTTTGGGCGCAGGTGCGGCAACTTCTGCCTGCTCCTGCGGCGTTTCCTGCGCAGCTTTTGCCGCTGCCTCTGCCGCCGCCTGTTCCTGCCTTGCTTTCATCTCCGCAACGCGGGCGCGCTCTGCTTTGAGCCTCGCGTCCTCCATGAGCGCGGCGGAGAGGTCGAGGGTGCGGAAGTAAAACGCTTTGACGAGCTCCTCGTCCTCCGACTGCAATGCCTCGATTGCCACGAGAGCGTTGCGGGCGTTCTCGAATACGGCGTCGATGTCCGCCTTGACAGACTTCATCGTCGTGGAGGCGTTCAGCCACTTCGGGTTGTGTATGCGCTCGTAAGGAATGAGCCCCGAAAAGTCTCCGACGGTCGCCTTGAAGTATTCGATGATCTCGTTCTGCTTTTCCTGCTGCTTGCGTTCCTCGAACGCCTTGACCTGCGCGTCGATTTCCGCGACGGTGCCCTTGACCTTTTGCAGCACCTCGTCCACCTCGCCCTTGAACTTCTCATACGGTGCGTTATAGACCTTGCCGATCCTGATACGCTCGTCGTTGAGAGCCTTACAGAATGCGTTGAGCTGCGCCCTGTCCGCTTTCGCCGTGGCGATTTGAGAATCGTCGTAGGTTACGCCCTTATACTGTTCGAGCGTTGCCTCCACCCTTGCGAGCAACTCCGCGTTGTTCCACGCGATCATCTTCGGAATAAGCTCCTCGACGGGGCTTTTCAGAATGAGTGCCAATTCGTTTGCCATAAGTTTGTCCTCCAAAAATTTTGATTTTTGTTACTCTTTGTAAATCGGGGGCAGGAGCAGCGGCGGTCTTTGTTTCCGCTCAACATAGCCCCAAAACTCTTTTTCTCTCGTGTAGAGAAATTTCATGTCCTCCATGAGAGCCCTGCGCAGGAACGGATAATGCCTTGTGATAAACTCTGTCTGCTCGTTCCTGCCTGTCTGCTTGATTTGTACTTTCAGCCACGCGAACGTCCAACCGAGCGTAACGAAGTAGTGTAGCACCTGCGCGTAGTAATACTCGGGAACGTGCCCGTCCCACTTTTGCAACGCGGCGGCGGAGTGTATCTCCGTGGTCTTTATCTCGATAAACCCGCGCGCTTTTGTCTCGATTTCCGTAAGCTCTCCGTCAAGCGAGGCGAACATAAACCCTCTGCGATACACCGTCTGCTTATCCTGACGCACCTTGTACTGCGGATAGTCGAGCGCAAACAGCTTGACGAGCATATCCTCCGCCCTTGTTCCGTACTGCACCTGCGGTTTGTCGGAGATGTCCTCGGGCTCACGGAGCCCCACTTTCTCCTCCCAAACCTCAATGTTTGACTTGAACGGGGACAGTCCGAGGATCGCCGCCGCGTCCGATCCGCCTATTCCCGTCTTGCGGAACGCCTGCCACTCGGGAGAACCGTGTTTCAACCTGATCTTTTCAAGTGCCATACAGCCCTCCCGAGACAAGAGAAAGAGCCTACCCGAACGGCGAAAAGCCTGCGCTCCGTCCCGCCGTTTCCGACGAGCTCGGGCGCAAAGATATTCGCCACAGATAAGCTCTTTGTGCGTTTGAAGTTTCTCATGATCTCTGTCTCCTTTTGTTTGTTGTGTTCGCCGTCAATCGTCAAATGCGCCCGCGGCGGTGCGTTCGTCCATGCCGCTGTTGAGGCAGGTTACATACCTCTGCATTTGCCTTTCGGCGACAAGCTCCTGTACTCTATCCCACTCTTTGCGGGTAACGCGCCCGCTCCGCATTTTCCCGAGCAACTCCTCCACCTCGTCGATCCTTGCCTCTATCTCATCGGCTTCATCTCCGAGCTTTCGGCTCAACTCTCGGTCTTTCTTGGCGAACGCCTCACAAGCACGCTCATAAGCCTCGTCGCGCTCGTTCATGAGCTTCGTCCTCATGCTGTCGAGATTGAAAAGTGCGCTTTCCGCCTGCTTAAACGAAATTGTTTTCATTTGTGCTCCCTCCTGTCAGATCGTAGCGATGTACAGCTTCACGACGCCGTTTATGCGCGTAAGCGCAAACCTCTTGACGTCAACCTGCGGGACGCCCGACTCCGCAATATGCGTCTCGAACTCCTCGCGGCTCATTCTGCGCCCGTCGATAATGATCTCCGACGGTGTGCCAAACCCTTTTTCGCTTGCCATTTGTATGTCCTCCTTATTTTGCTTTCGCATATTCTCTGAACTCTTCCTCGCGGGCTGCGCGCAGCTCCGTAACGGTGCCGTCTTTCAGCTCGGGAGAATCTGCCTGCACCTTGCGGCGAGCCCTTGTAATGCTCTCCATTTGCCGCAGGCTTCCGTCTGCCGCAAGCTCCGCAAACGACCTTGATGTGTCGATCCCCATGCGCTCAAAACAGCCCATGAGGAGAGCCGTGTCGCTCTTTCTTGCCGCCTCGTTCTCCGTGAGCTCCGCGCGGACGATTGATTCCAACCTTTTCAAGCGTTTCATGCCGTGCCTCCTTTACGCCGATTTCTGCGCATTTGCGAGATAATCTCTGATAAGCTGCCTTACGAGGGTGCTCATCGAAAGCTCTTTCTCTGCGGCGAGCTTTTTCAGTTCCTCGTGGGTAGCAGGCGAAAGACACACTCCGAGATAAACCACGTCTTTCTTCTTGCCCATAAGCAATACCTCCGTAAAACAAAAAAATAGGTCTGCCAAGTTAAGGCAGACCTACTATCAAGCCGTTTTATGAGGGATAAAAAAATAGGCTTGCCTCAACTCGCAAACCTATTGTAGAATAACAAAAAACCGTTGAATGAATAAATTTTTCAATATATTATATACAAATTTTGTAAAATAACGTCGTATTCGCGCAAAAAACTATGCACAATACGGTCATGATTTCGCAGGTATCCTTGAACATACAGGCTCAACCCGATTTCTCTTCTCCTATCCCTTAAACACCCGAAAAAGCGGCAAACACGAAGAAAAGAATGTTTGGTAAGCCTTACAGTAGTCTCCGCTCTCCCTCTGCCGACGGCAACCGCCTGCTCGGCATAATCCGTAGTAATTGCAATGTTTGCACTTTTCGGGAATATAAAGACTCTCTCGCAAAAACTCCTCTGCGCGACGGCTTTTCGCGATCGCCTCGAATGACATCAGATTGATATTTCCCAGGCGGTACTCGTCCGTGCAGTAAAAATCGCAAGGATACACGTTGCCGTTCGCCTCGACCACGAACTGCCGCGAACAATGTCCGAGATAACCGCATTGCTCAGGCATCTCTCCCGTCGCCATGCGCACCCAGTTGTCGAAACCGCGTACGCTGACGTAGTTGCCTTTTATGAAGTCTCTGACATAGCGGTTGAACGCGGTCACGAGAAAACGCGCATATTGATCCGACGTCAGATACATCTGATCGTCCGACACGTTCCCGTACGGGCGCAGGCACGGTATATATTGTATATATTTATATCCTTTTGAAACAAAAAAATCGTGTTGCTGCTCGATATGGTCCGCGACGTAACCCGTCACCACGGAAAGCACGTTGAACTGCACGCCGTATTCCTGCATGAGATCGGCGGCTCGCACCGCTTTGTGAAAGGTGCTCTCCCCCGCGGCGTTTGTGCGGTAACGATTACCCTCCGCGTTTCCGTCAAGACTGAGTCCGACGAGAAAGTCGTTCTCTTTGAGAAACGCGCACCACTCCTCGTCGATAAGCGTTCCGTTGGTCTGAAGGGAAAAGAATATCTCGCTGTTTCTGAAATTCAGTTCTTTTGCAACGGATACGAAATTTTTGAAAAATCCGAGTCCCGCCAGTGTCGGCTCGCCTCCCTGAAAGACGAAATACACCTTGTGTCCGTCCGCGAAGTCGAGAGCTTTCGAGACGAGGATCCTGACCGTGCGTGCGTCCATTCTGCCGAAACCGTACGTCCCGCGTCTCGACGCAACGTCGCGGTAAAAACAATATGCGCACCTCAGATTGCATTCTCCCGAGACGGGTTTCACCATTATCGACAGATCGGGCATTTCTTCTCCTTCGTTGTCCGTCGGGCTTGTCCGTCATCCTTTCGGCGGCACGCCGCGACAGTTTTTCTTCGGTTATATTATACTACGGAACGCGCGACAATACAAGAATGTTTTGTCTCTGCCGCGACAAACGTCAGAGATACACCCTGGGCACGCGCTCGGATATGCCCGTCATCACCGTATACGGCAGCCCGCCCGTCTTTCTCGCGACAGCCGCGAAACTCGTCTCTCCGTCCCCGCCGAGCACGAGCGCGTAATCCCCGTCTTCGACCCTCGCGTGGGTAACGTCAACGAAAGCACAGTCCATGCAAACCCTACCCACTATCGGACAGATAAAGTCGTTAATCGACACGGACAGCTGATTTTTTGAGAAATACGGCAATCCGTCGCCGTAGCCTGCGCCTATCACGGCGATCCTCTTGTTGCCGCTCGCCGTATACGCCGCGCCGTAGCCGATGCTCTCCCCGTCGCGAAGGATATGCGTGCACAACACCCTTGCGTACAGTCTCGAAGTCTCGTTTAGCGGCGCGTGACAGAAAGGCGGATTTACCCCGTAGAGCGCAAGCCCCGGTCTTATCGCGTTGCCCGTCGCGGGCAGTCTGAGCGCCGCCGCGCTGGCAGCCGAATGGATGTACCCGAACCTCACCTTGCCGACGACCGAGACCACTCTCTCAAAACGTGCGTTCTGTTCCCGCGCAAACGCGGTATCCTCTTCGTCCGCCGTGCAGAAATGAGTATAAATGCCCTTTACGTCCAGCCCGTCGGTATCGCATATCCTGAGGAGCCTGCCTATATCGTGCCAGTCGCTGCCGTATCTTCTCATACCCGTATCCACGGCAATATGCGCGGGCAGACCGTGAGCCGCCGCGAGAGCGGCGTCTTCTTCGCAAGAGACCGAAACGGCGATCCCCTTACCCGACAGCTCCTCGGCTTCTTTTGCCGAAACGGGCGACATCACCAGCGCGGCAAGCCCCTTTGCAGCCACGGCGAGTGCCTCCCCCGCGGTAGCCACGGCAAACAACGGACACAGTCCCGCAAGCGCGGTCGTGACGGCATCAAGACCCAGACCGTATGCGTTCGCCTTGACGACCGCTATCAGCTTTTTCGCCGTCTTGCCTATCAGATATTTTGCGTTTTCTCTCAACGCCGCCGTATCCACGGCAAGCGCGCACCTGTTGCCGCCGAGCGCGTCTTTCAATGCGTCTTTGTCGAAATTTTCCATACTACATTGTATTCTGTCGGAAGACGCAAAATGCCCCTTTCCCGTCAATGCAGAAAGGAGCCCGCAACGAGCTCCTTTCCGCTAAATTAAGAGGTTATTATAAAAGAGGTTCTATCAGACGTTTACAGTCGTCCCGTAATATACATGAGTGAACAACGCCTTCATCTTCGCGGGAGTGATCGGTCTCGGGTTCGCGCCCGTGCAGGCGTCGCCTACCGCGAGTTTCGCGATACCGTCTATCTTCGCAAGGAATTCCTGTTCGTTGATGCCGTAATCCTTGAGCGATGCGGGAATGCCGAAGTATGCGTTCATTTCCCTGATCCTGTCGCACAGCGCGTTGACGAGAGCCGTGCCGCTCTTTCCCTTGAGACCGAGCATCTTCGCGATCTCGCAGTAGCGCGCTTTCGCCCTCTTGTTGACCGCGTTGTACTGAATGACGTACGGCAGATATATAGCGTTCGCGCAGCCGTGCGGGATATGACCCGTCTCGAACGCCGCGCCCGTCTTGTGTGCCATGGAGTGGGTTATGCCGAGCAACGCGTTGGAGAACGCCATGCCCGCCATGCACTGTGCGTAGTGCATATTCTCGCGAGCCTTCATGTCGCCGTCGTAACTCGCCTGAAGATCCTTGTCGATTATCTTGATCGCCTCCATTGCGAGCGGATCGGTAAACGGCTGAGCGACGGTCGAAACGTACGCCTCGATCGCGTGGGTCAGCGCGTCCATACCCGTATGCGCCGTCAGCTTTTTGGGCATCGTCTCGGCGAGATCGGGGTCAACTATCGCGACGTCGGGGGTGATGTTGAAGTCTGCAAGCGGATATTTGACGCCCTTAGCGTAGTCGGTGATGACCGAGAACGCGGTGACTTCGGTCGCGG
Organism: uncultured Christensenellaceae bacterium; assembly: GCA_944380305.1. Lineage (GTDB taxonomy): Bacteria > Bacillota > Clostridia > Christensenellales > UBA3700 > Ornithoclostridium. Next base: position 28,921 of record CALWHF010000005.1, on the reverse strand, counting down.
TGCCCGAGGTGGACGGGATCGCGCAGAATTTAGCTTTTGTCCTGAGGGTCGGGAAAGAGAACGGGGTCAATATCTTCTTGAAAGAAGTCTTGGGATACTCGTAGAATACCCACATTGCTTTCGCCGCGTCGATCGGCGAACCGCCGCCCATCGCCACTATCCAGTCGGGCTCGAATTCTCTCATCATCGCCGCGCCCTTCATGACGGTCTCTACGGACGGATCTGGTTCTACTCCCTCGAAAAGTATGGTCTCTATACCCGCCTCTTTGAGGTAGTCGAGTGCTCTGTCCACAAATCCGAACTTTTTCATCGAGCCTCCTCCGAGGACGAGGATCGCTTTTTTGCCTTTGAGGTTTTTGAGTTCTTCCAGACATCCCTTTCCGAAATAAAGGTCTCTGGGCAACGTAAATCTTGACATGTTCTATCTCCTTTTTTGTTTGGTGTTTTTTTCAAGTAAAACTTGTCTGCCTGCTAAACCTCATTGTATAACATTTTTCCTTATTTGTAAATAGGGCTGTTAAATTTTTAACGAAAAAAATGTAAAATTTTACACTTTTTATGTACGATTCGGCTGTGTTTTGACCGTTTTTGCGGTATGCTTGACGATTATGCCCCGATTGTTCCGATAAAAATTTTACAAAAGAACGCTCAAAATCGTGCCAAAACGGTAAAAAAACGCAAACGCAGACGTTTTCAGGTACAGTGAAAGCCGTGCGAGCCGTATCTTTCCCCTCTCGGACGAGTGCCCGCTCCTCTCCGCTTTTGCCCTTTCTCTGCCCGACGTACTCTTGCGCTCTTTCCGTCTGCGCGTCTTTGCCATTCTCTGCTGCCCGCACCGCTGTCATACCTTGACTTCCCTGACCGCCACGCCGTCGTCCGTTCCGCCGCGCGGTCGTCCGTTTTACGTCTCGACACGGCGGTCACGGGTATAAAAATCCCCCTTTGCACGGGCAAAGGGGGTGATACGTCGTTTTATCAAGCCGATATTCTCAATACAGCAAGAAGGTAGTGACGGAGTCGGGCGTCACGGTCAGTTTTCCGTCGAACGCCGCGCTGCTCTCCTTCCAGTCAGACGCGTTGTCGGTAACTATGCTGTCCGCCGTAGAGAAGTCGCCGTTGACGGATACCGTGCGGGCGGAGCCGCTGTCGTTGACTACAACGAGCGCGATTTTTCCGTCGGGTCTTTCGAACGCGACGCAATCCACCCCGTTAAACCCGAGAAAATCGCTGTACGACGCGTCTATCCTGACGCTTCCCTCGGGTATATGACGGGAGAACTGCCCTAGGACGTAATACCTCTTGTATTTGTTGATGACGTTGCCATCCTGCGTCTTGTTCCAATATACGAGCCCGTCTTCGTAATCCCCCTGCGATACGCTCAGCCACCAGCTCCAGGACACTGCGCCGAGATCCCTGAGATCGCGCAGGATCGTCTGTGCGTTGTATATTCCCATCGACATATCCTTGACTACTCCGAATTCGAGCACGCAGTATTCCGATACCGCTATCTTCTTGTCGGGATACCTGCCGTCCATATAGTCGGCAAACACGTTTTTGTAGTACGACGAATTGTCTGCGGCGTACGAATGGACCGAAATCGTGTCGATCTCTTCGAACCAGTCGTATTTCGCAAGCTCCTTGAGATATTTCTTGACGTCGGACGAATCGGGTATTTTATAGTTGCCGCTCTCGAATATATCCATGACGAAGTCAGTGCCCTTCTCCGCGTTATATGCGGTCAGCCTGTCGTAAAACACGTCGTAGAACCTGCCGAGAGGCTCGGGATCGTAGTGGCAGCCTTCCTGCCCCGCTCCCTCGCCGCCCCACTTCCATTGCGGCTCGTTGACGGGACTGATATACACCTTTATGTCGGGATCGTACTTGCAGACGACGTCTCGGTACAAATGCCCGACGGAGATCAGCAGATAATCGGCAAACGCGCCGTACGCCTCTTCTTTCAGGTTGTTGTCGTGCTCTACCGCGCCGTGCGTCTTGCCGCTCTTCGTCATCAGATAATGCGGAGAGTTTGCGAAAAACACGACCTGATCGACGTTGCCCGTCGCAAGTACCTTTTCGAACATAGCGTCGACTACGGGATTTTTGGAAAAATCGTAGTTGCTTTCGTCTGCGAATACCGAATAGTCGCCCGTAAACCTGTCGGCGATAAAGTAGCTGTTCGTGCCGTTAAGCGAGCCTTCGCCGTAACCGCCGATCTCGTTGCTGCCGCCGCCGATATTGTACCTGAACGTATTGAGCATGAGCCCGCCGTCACCGTAAAGGAGTTCTACGACCTCGTCCTGAAGCTCGGGCTCGAGATTATCCATATCCTGATAGATCCAGGCGGAAGACGCGCCGAAGCCTTCGATCGTCTGATACCTCTTGTCCGCGTTCAGCGTTATCGCGGTGTCTCCGAAAAACATACACAGCGTATACGCGCCGAAAAAGAGCGCGAGCGATACGACGACGACCGCCAGCGCGATAAGCGAAATAAAAATATTGTTCTTTGTCTTCTCTCTCATAATTCCCTCACGGCGGTTTTCAGTTGCCCCGCAGTTTTATTGTAAAATATCCGTGCGCGCAATGTCCATATATAAACCGCCCTCTTTTTTGCACTTTTCGGGAATTTTTTGCGAAATACCGTCATTTCAGCCGTATTTTCCTTCTGTCTTCCGCATAAAAAACGCGCCCCGAAGGGCGCGCCGCGTAAACGCTCGGTCTCCTGCTTTTTCATATCCGTTTTTATTGATTTATCCAGACCGCAGGAGCTCCGTTGTCGTCGTAATGCCAATATTTACCTTCCGTTACCGAGCCGTCCGCAAACGGATCGCTTTCGCTGTAATAGTAAACGTCCGCATCTTCGAGCGCATCGTTGTAGATCCCGAAACTTATGCTTGACCAACCGCCGACAGTCCCCTTGTAGTAAACCGTTTTCAGATTGTCGCAACCGCTGAATGCATAACTTCCCACCGTCGACAGATTTTCGCCGATCACTATCGCACTGATCTCTCCGCACTTTCCGAACGCCTTTTCGCTTATCGAAGTTACTTCGTCGGGGATCTCCAGCACGTCGGCTCTTTCACCGTTCACATAAAGCGTGCCCGACGCGAGCGGATTCGAATAGTTGCCGTCGAAAACTATCCTGCACCATGCGGCAATATCGTCGACGTACACCTCCCTCAAACTGTTCGTGATGGAAAATGCGTTGGATTTTATACATGTTATCGACGACGGGATCCTGACAGAAGTGATGTTCGTCATCTGAAAAGCTCCGTACGCTATCTGCGTAACGGGTATGCCGTTATACGTCGCGGGAATTACCACGTCGCTCACTTCGACGTTGTATCCCGAAAGCGATACTTCGTACGATCCGTCGACGAGCTTGAATCTGAGACCCGGTGTATACGTCCATTCGTAACCGCAGATCTGACAAACGCCGTTCGCGTCGCGAGAATGCTCTTCCGCAATATCTTTTTCTCCGCATAACACGCATTCTTTCCAATGCCCTGCATCGTCGTACTTCAAATCGTCGCCGAAAAAGTGATGCGCCTTTATCGTAACATCCTCGATCCCGTCCGCCTGTTGGGTCGCGTCGGCGTCAATGAATATCTTGCCGCAGTAATTGCACGTCCAGTACTCGATATTTCCGTCTTCGGTACAGGTTTCGGCGACCGCGGGATGATTGTAAAGAAAATGTCCGCTCGCAGTGAGTACGATGTCTTCTTCCGACAATCCGTGCTCTCCCTCTGCATCTCCGAACATCTTGCCGCACGTCCTGCAAATCCAATAAGATCTCGTGCCGTTGTTGGTACACGTCGCGGGGTTCTCCTCAACCTGTATCAGATCGTGTCCTTTTGCCGCTATCGAAAACGAACTTTCGTCAGCTATTTCGACTGACGCGCTTTCGTCCTTGAACAGTTTGCCGCACCCCGTACATCTCCAGTATTCGCTGTTTCCGTCCATATCGCAGGTCGGCGCGACCGCCTTGACTCGCTCCAGCGTATGTTCGTGCAAGCTGCACGCCGTGACGATGCCCGTCAACGCGAGAGCCGTCAGAACTATCAGAAACAATATTGCCTTTCTTTTCATAAACACCTCCGCGAGCGACATGACTCTATTGAAAATATCCGAAACGCTCTCGACGTACGTCCGCAAACGGTGTCTGAACGCGCCCGCTTTTCCTATACGCATTAATTATATAGACATTTTTTATCTTTGTCAAGCTCTAATATGCCGTGATTTCGTCATAAATGCCGTTTTCAGCATAGTTGTCAGACAATTTTTATCTATAAAAGTTTTTTATCCTCATTGTCAATCATAATATTAGTAATGAAAAACACCTTCCCCAAAAACTTTAAGGAATTGCGTTTGTCCGAATCGATGACGCAGTCTCAGGTCGCCAAACTTCTGAAGACCACACAACGCAAAGTGTCGTACTGGGAATCGGGCAAGATAGAACCCGACCTCGACACCCTGATCGCTATCGCCGAACTTTTCGACATCACGGTAGACGATCTTATAGGAAAAAACAACGACAAATAAAATTTAGGCGTCCGTGTTTATGAAACGAATGTTTTATCTTTGCGAAAACAGTGTTTGAAAGCATGAAAAAAGCACCCCGAAGGGTGCTTGGTTTTTTAACTCACGGCGTTATCAGCCGTTGTACTTGACGACCTGAGAGAAGTCGACCGCCTTAAGAGATGCGCCGCCGATGAGTCCGCCGTCGATCTGAGGCATAGCCATCAGTTCTTTCGCGTTCTTCGGATTCATCGAGCCGCCGTACTGGATGCGCAGTTTTTCTTCGGCGCACTTGGGGCAATAGAGTTTCGCAACGGTATTGCGGATGATAGCGATCGTGTCGTTAGCGTCCTGTGCGGTAGCGGTCTTGCCCGTACCGATAGCCCATACGGGCTCGTACGCGATGACGATCTTGTCGAGCTGATCTTTGTCTACTCCCTTGAGAGCCTCGGTGGTCTGTCTTACGAGCACTTCTTCGACCTTGCCGCCTTCTCTCTCCTCGAGGGTCTCGCCCACGCAGATGATAGGCTTGAGACCTTTAGCGAGAGCGGTGAGCACTCTCTTGTTGACGGTCTCGTCGGTCTCGCCGAAGTACTGGCGACGCTCGCTGTGTCCGATGATGACGTATTCGACGCCCTGCTCGAGCAGCATATCCGCGCTTATCTCGCCGGTGAAAGCTCCCTTTTCAGCCCAGTGCACGTTCTCCGCACCGAGGTGGATGTTGGTGCCTTTGATAGCTTCGCCCGCAGCCCAGATGCTGGTATAGGGCACGCAGATGACGACCTCTGCCTCAGCGTCCGCGACGAGCGGAACGAGGTCGTTGAGGAGCGCGTAGGTCTGCGCCTTGGTGTTGTTCATCTTCCAGTTTCCTGCAATAATAGGTCTTCTCATTTTTATATCTCCGTAAAGTTATTTACATTATTTCTTGTCGTTGAGGCAAGCGATACCGGGCAGGATCTTGCCCTCGAACAGCTCGAGAGACGCGCCGCCGCCGGTGGAAATGTGGGTCATCTTGTCAGCGAAACCGAGCGTCTTGACTGCCGCCGCACTGTCGCCGCCGCCGATGATCGTGATAGCGTCTTTCGCTTCTGCCATAGCCTTCGCAACGGCGATGGTGCCCTCTGCGAGGATAGGATTCTCGAATACGCCCATAGGACCGTTCCAGATCACGGTCTTTGCACCCTTGATCACGCTTGCGAACAGCTCTCTGGTCTTGGTGCCGATGTCGAGACCCATTTCGTCCGCGGGGATAGCGTCGATCGCGACTTCTTTTACGTCTATCTTTGCATCGATAGGATCGGGGAACGCCTTTGCCACGACCGCGTCGACGGGCAGATATATCTTCTTGCCCAGCTTCTCGGCTTTCTCGAGCATGCTCTTGCAGTAATCGATCTTCTCGTTGTCCACGAGCGAAGTGCCGACCTCTTTGCCCTGAGCGACCGCGAACGTGTACGCCATGCCGCCGCCGATGATAAGGCTGTCGCACTTCTCGAGCAGGTTCTCGATGACCTTGAGCTTGTCAGCGACTTTCGCGCCGCCGAGTACCGCCACGAACGGACGTACGGGAGCTTCGAGCGCTCTTGCCATGACGTTGAGCTCTTTCTCGATAAGGAAACCGCAGACAGCGTCTTTTACGAGACCGTATTCTGCGATAGCCGCGGTGGACGCGTGCGAACGGTGTGCGGTGCCGAACGCGTCGTTGACGTATATGTCACAGTAGGACGCGAGCTTTTTGCAGAACTCGAGATCTCTGCCCTCTTCTTCTGCATGGAAACGCAGGTTCTCGAGCAGTACGCATTCGCCCTCTTTGCAAGCGGCGACCTTAGCCTGTGCATCGGGTCCTACGACGTCCTTAGCGAAAGCGACTTTGCCGCCGAGCAGCTCGTTGAGCTTGTCCGCGACGGGCTTGAGCGTCAGCTTCTTAGGCTCGGAAGAAAGAGCCTTGTCGATATACGCCTGCTTAGCCGCCGCTCTCTCCTCTTCGGGAAGAGCCTCGACCGCCTTTTTCTCTTTCTTGTTCAGAGAAACGCTCGCGCTGAAAATGCTGTGCGGTTTGCCCATGTGCGAGCAAAGAATGACCTTTGCACCGTTATCCATCAGGTACTTGATGGTGGGAAGTGCGCCGACGATACGGGTGTCGTCGGTGATGACGCCGTCTTTCATCGGTACGTTGAAATCACATCTGACAAGGCAACGCTTGCCCTTTACGTCAACGTCTTTAATGGACATCTTGTTCATAAACAATCTCCTTCAGACGCGTTTCCCGCGCCTGTATGATAATTTTTTCACGCAGATATTATATCATTGTGCGCGGTATTTTTACAACTATATGACCGAAAATGTTTTTTCAAATGCTCAAACGTCGATATTTACGCCGTAACAACTCAACAGACATGTGCGTATCGCTCCGCGGTGCGGCGGCAACGACACGACATGCCTCGCGTGTTTATCAACGTTTCTCAATGCGGCAAAAGTTTTCCGTCAGACAAAATAAACGCTCGCATCACAAGCAATATTTGCCGAAACGTCTTCCCTTCGACCGCGTTGTTCAATCTCCGTCGCACTCAAAGCATTCCCTTTCACCTTCCGCAACGCTCTGTTCCGCGTCGTATCAAAGCAATCACCCCTCTGTCCTGTTCCGTATCGGATTTCCTTGAAATTACAACGCATAAAACCTCCGTGCGAAAGCGGAGAGAACGCCGCATTCTCTCCGCACGCAAATCGGATGCTCCTCTTTGCGGCTTTGCTTCAAAGGATGACAAGGAGCACCTCGGCTTATATTATCTCTCCCATTATATTGGGAAAGCAAGTTATTTTCCCACTTTTATGGGAAAATTACAATAACGAACGCTTTGATTTGCAACCGCACCGAGAATTTACGCACACAAGATTTCTGAAATCTTTATTCGCGGAAGGTCGGAAAACGTAAAAACACGGAGAGCCTCCATCTGTAAGACGCGCAGAAACTCTGAAACTCCATTGCCGTAATACGCGTGAAAACTTGGAAAACCGTAAGCTTATTATCTGTCAAGCTGCCCGAAGAGTACAAAGAGGCATACGGCATCGACAGTGTTCGTGTTTGCAAAACGCACGGAATTTTGCGCCATCTCCTTGTCTCCACGATTGACGATACTGCGAGACGGCATTTGCGATCCCCTCGCAAATTATGAACGAAAAGAATTAAACTCAGCGTTTTCGGCAACGCTTGAAGGAGTCGGAAAGAATATTATGAACGCTTTGTTTTGTGAAAGACTCAAAGAACTCCGAAAGGAAAAGAAACTCGGTCAGGTCGCCCTTGCCGAAAAAATCGGCGTAGGCAAGTCCGTGATAAGCGCATGGGAGCTGGGAAAATGCGAGCCGTCGCTGTCAAACCTCATCGCTATCGCAAAGTTCTTCGACGTCTCGACCGATTATCTGGCGGGACTGGAGGACTGACGTCATATCCGCTCCTGCCCGCCTTCGGACCGACGCGGCATTTTCGCTCGTCGCGCGAACGTACTGCCCGCGTTTATCCCTCAAGCCCCACTTTGCCGAGATTATCCGTCCGATAAAAGCGACTGTCAGGCGCAAGCCGACCTTTCGGGATGCGGATAGTTTTGAGAATGCACTCCTGTGCAGACAAGTCGATACAAGGCAAGCTCCGCAGAAAGTGTCTGCGTGTCAACGCCCTCTTATGCCCTGTGCCTTGCATACTTTCGTCGCAATACGAAAAACGCGCCCGAAAAGGCGCGTTCGTTTTTTCGTTTTGACTTTACTCGTCCCTGCCGTCCTGCGCGTACGGATCGTACGGAGTCACCTGATAAACGTAGTAGTTCAACCAGTTGTAATAAATGAGGTTCGCGGTACTTCTCCACTTGACGTCTATCCTGTTGACGTCGCCGTTCACGAAATAGTTGCGCGGTTCGTCGATGTCCAGTCCCTTGTCGAGATCTCTGAGATATTCGTTCTTGAGCGTGTCTCGATCGTATTCGCTGTGTCCGAGGAAGAAGAATTTTTTATTGTCGAGGCTCTTGATTATCGCTATCTTGCAGTCGTCGCCGTACGCGAGCACCTTGAGCTTGTCGCAGTTCATCACCGCGTCGCAGTCAATGTCGGTATGGCGCGACATCGGTATGTAGATCGTATCGTCCATACCCTTGAGCAAAGGCTCGGTATCGTCGCACGGCTTCGCCTCGAAGACGCCGAACATCTTTTTAGGCAGTTCGTGTTTTTCAATGCCGTAGTGATATTTGAGACCCGCCTGCGCGCCCCAGCAGATATATATCGTCGAGGTCACGTTGTTTTCGGCGTAATCCATGATCTTCTCCAGCTCTTCCCAGTACGCGACCTGCTCGAAAGGCATGGTCTCGACGGGTGCTCCCGTGATGATCATTCCGTCGAAATGCAACTGCTTGACCTCGTCGAAAGTCTTGTAGAATTTCTGCATATGCGCGAGCGGCGTATTTTTGCTTTTATAGGTGTCCGTGTTGATTAACGTCACATTTACCTGCAAAGACGAGTTGCCGAGAAGGCGCATGAGCTGCGTCTCTGTCTCTATCTTCGTAGGCATCAGATTGACGATCGCTATCTCTATCGGACGTATATCCTGCGTCATCGCGCGCAGCTTGGGCATGACGAATACGTTTTCTTTTTTGAGTATATCGAATGCGGGTAAACTCTTTGGTATGACTATCGGCATTTTTCATCTCCCGCCCCGAGGGGCTTTGCTTTTCAGTTGTTGAGCGCGTCGAGAGCCTGCTTGACGTCCGCTATAAGATCGTCGATATTCTCTATTCCGACGGAGAGTCTTATCAGCTCGGGTCTGACTCCCGCCGCGACGAGTTCCCGATCGTTCATCTGACGGTGCGTCGCGCTCGCGGGATGCAGGCAGCAGCTGCGCGCGTCTGCAACGTGGGTCTCTATCGGGATGAGTTTGAAGTGTTTCATCACTTCTTCAGCCGCCTTTCTTCCGCCCTTTACGCCGAAACTGAGCACGCCGCAGGAGCCGTTCTTCAGATACTTCTGACCCAGCTCGTAGCACTTGTCCGTCTTGAGTCCGCAGTATGTGACCCACTCGACGTTTTTGTGCCCCTGCAAAAATTCAGCCATCTTCTGAGCATTCTCGCAATGTCTCTGCATTCTGACAGCGAGGCTCTCCAGCCCGAGATTGAGGATAAACGCGCTCTGCGGAGACTGCACGGAACCGAAGTCTCTCATCAGCTGAGCGGTCGCCTTGGTGATGAACGCGCCCTCTTTGCCGAACTTCTTTGCATAGACTATGCCGTGATAGCTGTCGTCGGGCTCGCAGAGTCCGGGGAATTTATCCGCATGCGCGAGCCAGTCGAACTTGCCGCTGTCCACTATCGCGCCGCCCACCGCCGCGCCGTGTCCGTCCATATACTTGGTCGTCGAATGAGTTACTATATCCGCGCCCCACTCTATCGGACGGCAGTTTATCGGAGTCGCGAAAGTGTTGTCGATAATGAGCGGTACGCCGTGCGCGTGCGCCGCCTTGGCGAACTTCTCGATGTCGAGCACTATGACCGCGGGGTTTGCGATCGTCTCGCCGAATACCGCTTTGGTATTGGGTCTGAACGCCGCGTTCAGCTCTTCCTCGGTGCAGTCGGGCGAAACGAACGTGAATTCTACGCCCATCTTCTTCATCGTCACCGCAAACAGGTTGTAGGTGCCGCCGTATATCGTCGAACTCGCGACGACGTGATCGCCCGCGGTCGCGATATTGAATACCGCATAGAAGTTCGCTGCCTGACCCGAAGACGTCAGCATAGCCGCCGTGCCGCCCTCGAGCTGAGCGATCTTCGCCGCGACGTAATCGCAGGTCGGGTTCTGAAGTCTGCTGTAAAAATATCCCGACGCCTCGAGGTCGAACAGCTTTGCCATATCCTCGCTGGTGTCGTATTTGAACGTGGTGCTCTGTATTATCGGCGTCTGTCTCGGTTCGCCGTTCTTGGGGACGTAGCCCCCGTGTATGCAGGTAGTCTCGATTTTTTTCATATATTTCTCCTTTCGCCTTGCGGCTGAAAAATTAACCTCTTACGTTATGTTCTTTTATAGCTCTTTCAATATCGCGCTTTGCGGTTTTTTTCGCCTCGGTCGCGCGTTTGTCGTGCAATTCCTTGCCTCTCGCGAGCCCGACTTCTATCTTGACGAGCCCCTGCTTGAAATACGCCTTGGTCGGCACGAGCGTAAAGCCCTTTTGCTCCACCTTGCCGCGCAGACGGTCTATCTCGTGACGGCGCAGCAGCAGTTTTCTCGTCCTTGTCGCCTCGGTATTGAAATAACTGCCCTTCTCGTACGGCGTTATATGGCAATTTACCAGCCACATCTCCCCGTCCCTGACAAGGCAAAACGCGTCCTTCAGATTTATGTGCCCGAGACGCACCGACTTGACCTCGCTTCCTGCGAGCACGATGCCCGCCTCGTAGGTCTCGTCTATGAAATATTCGTGATACGCCTTTTTGTTGGCGGTTATTATTTTTATGCTTTCCATATTTCCGATCTAATCTATTTTACCACAACGCGCGCGCCATTACAATCCTTTTGTGCCTCTCCCGCGATTGCCGCCGTCCCGTCCCGTTCATCAAGACGGCCAAACGTCGTTCATTATGCCCCCGTGCACCGAAACGCTCACGAACGCGTCGTCCTTCGCTGCGGGCTCTGCCTTTTCTCTTCCTTTCGCAAAACGTCTCCTTCTTTCACGGTTTTGTCGCAAACAAAAAAACTCCGTCCCTGTCGGAACGGAGCTAGCTATCGGTTTTTTGCCTTACTGCTTGACGATGAAGTACACTACCGAAAGAATCATGACCAGTACGCCGAAAACCACCGTGAGCTTTCTGAGAACACTCTCTTTGCTCTTGGACTTGTTCTTGCCTGCGTAGGTATCGGTTTCGCTGCCGCCCAGACTGCCTATATTGTCGTTCGTACCCTTTTGCATCAGGATACAGATGATCGCGCCGATGCCCATAAGTGCCATCAGTATCATCAAAAGCGGCTCGAGCCACTGAGATATTTCGTACGGAACGACCGCGATCGCGCCGAGTATATAGCCGATATTCATAGAGAATACCCCTCCGATTTTATGATTGCTAAAACATAATAGCACACTATCGGAGAATTATCAAGCATTTTTTGCGTATTTATTGCCCGACAAGCTCAGCACCTTCGCAAAATCGCGCGAAATCCGCTTTTTTTCGCTTTTTTCGACTCCTGACGGTCTCCTCTTGAGCTTTACGAATTCGTTTTTTCGCAAAACGGCATTTTCGTTTTTGCAAAAAATCACCTTTTTCTCCCCGACAATCATACTATGTCTGACACGGATGACCGCACAAGGGACTCCGTCAAGCATTATTGACAAAAGGAGAATTTTCTATGACGGATTTTCAGATATTCGCAAGCGAATTGCCGTATCCGGACCTCAAAATTTACTCGGTATCCCGCGGAGACGTGCTCGCGCTGACCGACGACTACGCGGGACGCGACAGCGAGACCACCGCGATCATGCAGTACGCATACCAGAGCTACATACTCAAAGAAAAATACCCCGACCTCGCGCTCGTGCTCGAAAAAATAGCCGTCGTCGAGATGAAACATCACGAGTTGCTCGCAGAAGCCATCGTTCAGAGCGGCGGCGACCCTCTTATCGCGGGAAGGCATTGTTTCTGGTCGGGCAGCGCGGTAAACTACTCGCAAAAAGTATGCGACGTACTCAAAGCCGACCTCGCGGGAGAACTGGGAGCGATCGAGAATTACAGACGCACGGTCGCGTCTCTGTCGAACAAATCGATAATCGCGCTTATCGAGCGCATAATCCTCGACGAAGAAATACACGTCAGGATCTTCGAAAAGCTGATAGAAGAATTTTCCTGCGAATAAAAATGCCCCCTCACGGGGGCTTGCTTTTTATACAAAAAACTCAGACAACTCCTCGAGCAGACACTCGTATTTATGCGGATCAAAAGGCGTTTCTTCTATCCCCGCAGAAACGTCGGGGTCTCTGCCCGCGAGATAATCCCCGTAATCGTTTTCTCCGACCGTGACTTTGAAGAACCTCGCGCCTCCCGTCTTTCCGTCAAGTTCGCAGACGACGTATCTGCCCTTATCGTCGCAGATACTTACCTTGAGCTCTCCTTTTTCCTCTATGCCTTTGACTTCGAGATAGGTCTCAGCTTTTTTCAGAGCGGCTTTTGCCTTGTCCCCTTCCTTGTCTCCGTCGTCAGGCAATAACGGACAGCGTTGCCTTTCTTTTTCTTCGAGAGGCTCCCCCCAACGATTATCTTTGAGAAACGCAACAAATTCGGGATTGTTCTCCGTCGGATCGTCGGTACATATCGCATAATTGCCGCTCTCCAAGTAATAGGAATAGGAATCCTGTTCGATAACGCATATGAAGTATATATCGGCAATGCCCGTGCCGTACGACGAAACGTCGTTGGTCTCGGTGTATTTACTTGTGAAGTCCAGCTTGTACATATCGCGGCTGTTGCCGTCAAAATCTACTTTGGAAACGGTAACGTCTTCTGCCGAAAAAACGCATACGTCCGAGAAAAAGCCCTCCTGCGCCTTCGCCCACGGCGGTGTGGACATCCTGCCCAAAGCGATGAGGACGCCAAGCCCCGCTATCACGACGACCGTTATCGAGACGGCGGCAATTATAGCCTTTTTCGCTGTCTTATACATAACCCCCTCCTTTTTTACATTATATAACGTTACGCGAGATATTTCAATACCCGCGTTTATATAGTTCATCCGAAAAACGTGCCGTGACTCATCCCTCTCCTTCCTGTCGTCGCCTAAGAAATACGCGCCCCGCGGTTATTTCTCCGCGGAACGCGTCCGTTTGCACCTTTATCGCAGTCAGTTGCCCATGATCATTGTCACCTTGTCCATATCTGTGTTTTCCATCAACGAATCGAGAAATTTCTTGAACTCGTACGGCTTTTTGATATATCTGCTGTCAATATCCCAGCCCTTGCCGACCTTGTCTATCACGAGATTGCCGTAATTGAATATCTTGCCGTTGAAAGACTGTTCTACCGAAACGCCTACGATCGGCGTCATCACCGAACGGGTCTCTCTGACGTTCAACAACCCCTTTTTCGTCACTATGCTCTTTTCGTAGACCCTTATCTCGCATCTGGACGCCTCGACGACGGTCAGCACTATCACGAGAACGGCTACCGCGGCGATCAGGAAAGCAGCTACCGCAAGCCCCGCCCCCTCGGGATCGGATATAAAGGCGACTCCCGTTATCGCAAACAATACCGCTACGATTATGCTGAGTATCATTCTCGCGCGGTGCGCCCATGCGGACTTCTTCGCAACGTACAGGAGCTTGTTTCCCACACTGTTATTATCCATAAAAACCTCCTTATCCCGTATCGGGATATTATAAGTATACCAAAGTGGTATAATCATGTCAACGTATGAGACTCAAATTTTTACGCGAAAAGAAAGGTCTGACACAGCAACGCCTCGCGATAGAACTGAATATGAACCAGAACACGGTCAGCAGATACGAGTCGGGCAAAAGACAGGCAGACTATACCACCCTGATAAAAATCGCCGATTATTTCGACGTTTCTCTCGACTATCTTCTTGAGAGAACGGACAATCCCGCAAGACTGTGAGTTTCGGATAATTAAAGCATTCAAAAAAACGAGCGTCGGACCGACGCTCGTTTTCGTATGACGATATTATATAGATTCTCAAAGCAAAATTACCTTTATGTCGCAAATTCTGAAACACTCGCCTCTCCGTCTGAGATCGACAGGATCTTGCTTATTTGCCGCATCACTCTGCCGAAACAATGTCCGCAATATCGGATAAGGCTATAAGACCGTATTCTGTCTTTTCTCCTCCCTCAAACTGTTCAACGTACTCGCCTGTCTTCATTACGGCAATAAGATCCTGATAATATTTCCCGAAATACCCCTTGAGATCCACTGTCTTTGCCGTTCCGTCTGCAGATTCGATATTTGTCGCTACGAGCAGAAAATCTTTTCCTTCCCTTTCGGTAAACCGTAGCGTCCTGATGTCGAAATCGAATTCGTCGGTGCTCAGATATATAGCTCCGCTCTCTGACGTTACATAGATAAACGAATCGCTGAATACGGGCGGATCACCTGCGTATTTTCCGTTTTCGAACGTTAGCTTGCAAAGCCGATAATGTTCGGCTGAATACTCTTCTCCCGACAATATATCCGTACAGCAAGAGGATTTGTCTATCCGAAAAACCGCCACGGATTTTTTACCGTCAATAACTTCGCGTATATTTTCTTCGCCGGCGAAACCTGCCCACTCGTATTCATCAACGCAACAAAAATCCTTCGTCTCGCTTTCGTGAGGCTCGACGCAATACGCGCAGGCATAATATACGTCCGCATTGTCGAACCCGATCTTCAAAGCGTTGTCCCCGTCATTTATACCGTCGAATATTTCTTCCAGAGTGGGGGCAGGCATATCGTACTCGACGTTGTATCCTTTCAGATACGCCGTAAGCGTACCGATCAGCTCCTGCGACAATGCGACTTCGCCCTCTGTTTTGTCCGAGTCTTTGTCGTTTTCTTTGCCGACGTCTTCGCAAGCAGTCAGACAAAGAGCAAAAATCATAATAAAAACGAATAATAAAAATCTGGATAATCTGCTTTTCATTTCCCCCCTCCTGTAATTACCGATCGTGGCATATTTGCACGGCGACCCTTATCATTATAGCTTTTATTTCCTGACTTGTAAACCCCCTATACGCTCTACAACCGACTTTACGAAAGGCGGATCGAGGCAGATTTTTTATAATCGTGTCGAATGTCGTGAATATTCCGTTTCTTCTTTTTTCGCCGAAAAAAAGAGACGCCGTTTTGCGTCTCTTTCGTCTTGATGTTTCACTATAGGCATTACAGCAGTTTCGCCTCGGCTGCCTCGAGCACCGCTTTTCTGCGGGCGTCCGCCTTTTCCGCGCTGTCGGCGTTGACGGAGACGTACACTTTGAGCTTGGGCTCGGTGCCGCTCGGTCTTATGCAGACCCACTCGTCGTTGCCGAGCGTGTATTTGATGACGTTGGTCACGGGCAGGGTTATCGGCGCGGTCTTGCCGTCCGCAAAGGTCTCCGTCCTCTTCTTGAAGTCGAGCTTGGATACCGTCTTTATGCCCGCGAACTCGGTAAAATACTCCGCACGCGCCTTTTCCATTATGTCCGCCATCTTCTGCATTCCGTCGAGTCCTTTGAACGCGAACGACTTGCTCGTCTCGGCGAAATAGCCGTAGGTCGCAAATATCTCCTGCAGTCTGTCGTACAGCTTCTTGCCCTTGTACTGGTAGTAGCATACCATCTCGGAGAACAGCATGCTGGCGACGACGGCGTCCTTGTCCCTCGCGTGCGTGCCCGACAGATAACCGTAGCTCTCCTCGTAGCCGAACATGAAGGTGTGTTTGCCGTTTTCTTCCCACTCTTTTATCTTTTCGCCGATGAACTTGAATCCCGTCAGCACGTCGTAGACCGTCATGCCGTAACTTCTAGCTATCTTGTCGGCGAGACTGGTCGTGACTATCGTCTTTACGACCGCGCCGTTTGCGGGCAGGTCTCCTCTCTCCTTGTGTCTCAAGAGGATATAGTCGAGAAGGAGCGCGCCTATCTGGTTGCCCGTCAGAAGAGTGAATACGCCTTTGTCGTCCCTGACGGCTACGCCCATACGGTCGCAGTCGGGATCGGTGCCTATCACGACGTCCGCGCTTATCTTATCCGCGAGCTTTATGCCGAGGGCGAGAGCGTCGGGCTGTTCGGGATTGGGCATCTGCACGGTGGAGAACTCTGTATCGGGGTCCTTCTGCTCCTCGACGACTTCCGCCTTGATACCCATACGCGACAGCATAGTCGTTACGGGAACGTAACCGCTGCCGTGGATCGGGCTGTAGACGAGTTTCATCTTCGAGCCCTCTGCGGCGACAGCCTCGGGAGACAGCGACAGCTTGGATATTTCAGCATAATAGTCCTCGTCGAGGCTCTTGCCTATCACTGTGATATAGTCGCTGAGCGCAAACTTGTCCTTGCCTTTTATTTCCTTTCTGTCCGTCGTGACAACATCTGCAAGCTCTATGCCGAAGTAGTCGGTCTTGTCGATAAATCCTACGACCACCTCGGTCGCCTCGGGCGACATCTGCGCGCCGTCCTCGCCGTATACCTTGTAGCCGTTGTATTCCTTGGGATTGTGGCTCGCCGTTATCATGACGCCGGCGATCGCGTTCGTGTGCCTGACCGCGTAACTGCACATCGGCACGGGTCTGACGTCCTCGAACATCCTGACCGCGATCTTGTTCGCCGCAAGCACTCTCGCCGTTATCAGCGCGAACTCGAAAGACATACGGCGCGTGTCGTACGATACGACGACGCCTCTCTTCGCCGCCTCGCTGCCGAGACCGTTGACATAGTCGGCAAGCCCCTTAGTAGCGCGCGCGACCGTGTATACGTTCATATTAGATATGCCGAGCGCGATAGTGCCTCTCATGCCCGCAGTACCGAAAGCAAGCGGAAGCGTGAATCTTTCCTTGATCTCCTTGTCGTCGTCGGCAATCGCGAGAAGCTCCTTTTTCTCGTCCCCGCTCACGCACTCAACCCACTTTTCGTAAGTCTGTCTGTAATCCATTTTCTCCCTCCGTAACGGGCGTTTTGCCCGCGACAATTTATTCTACCCGTATATTATAGCACAAGCACCGCTATGTTGTACACTATAAATCCCAAATATAGCGCGAGCATGACCGCTCCTTGCAATCTCGACGTCTTTTTTGCGAATACCGAAGGTATCACGAGCGTCGCGCATATCGCAAGCATGACTCTGACCGCGACGTTTCCCGTTACGGCGTCCACGCCGAGATCCCCCGCAATGCACGCGCCGAGACCGATTATGAGCGTCGCGTTGATTATGTCCGCGCCTATCACGTTGCCGAGTCCTATATCGGCAGTCCCCTTTCTCAAAGCGGTCAGGGACGTGACCAGCTCGGGCAGCGAAGTCCCTATCGCGACGACCGTGATGCCGACGATCTGTTGAGGTACCCCGACGCCAACGCAAATACTCTGTGCGTTATCCACGAGAAGCATCGCGCCGAGAGCTATCCCCAGCGCACCCGACGCAAACGAAAACGCGGTCTTTGCCTTTTGTTTCGTGTTCAGCCTTGACGGCGGCGCGTCCGCCGCAATGCCCGTCATCCTCAACGACTGCGTTTTGCGGGAACAAGACGCCTCGTACAGATTGATCCCGACGAACGCCACGAAAAACGCGAGGAGGACTATTCCTTCCCACAAAGCGATCTCCCCTCCCGTCGCGCAGAAAAAACACAGCACGATCAGAGAGCAAAGCAGGAACATTCCCTTAACCGCAAATCCGCCGTCAGTCTTCGGCGGT
This sequence comes from uncultured Christensenellaceae bacterium, assembly GCA_944380305.1. Taxonomy (GTDB): domain Bacteria; phylum Bacillota; class Clostridia; order Christensenellales; family UBA3700; genus Ornithoclostridium. The sequence continues at coordinate 11,015 of CALWHF010000005.1, read as the reverse complement.
CTTACCGCAAGCACCGTCCCGAGTATCAGCCCCGTATTGCACATCACCGAGCCGACCGCGTTGCCCACCGCTATCGAATCGTATCCCGCCGCCAGCGCGGCGTTTCCCGACGCAACTCCTTTGACGACGGAAGTCACCGACGTTATCAGCTCGGGAAGAGTCGTCCCCACCGATACTATCGTCGCGCCGATTATTATCTCGGGCACTTTTAGACAACGGGCGATCGTTATGCTGCCGTCCACGAAAAGATCTCCGCCTTTGACTATGAGCACAAGCCCGACGACGAGCAGCAACGCATCGAACGCTATCGCGAAAGCACCGTCCGCCCGCAACGACAAATCCATCCTTCACCTCCGTGCGCCCGCCATATAACGACAAGCCGTCCACGGTATAATAGATAATGCAAAAAAGCGGGCAATATGCCCGCCCGTATAATATTTTACCTGCCCGTGTCGATTAAAAGCCTAATCTATGTTTTCTTTCACCTGTATCCTCGCCGCGACGCCGTTGTATACGTCGCGCCTTACGACGTCTCTTCCTATCTCCTCGTCGTCTATATATGTGTGCCTGACAAGCTCCGACACCCAGCCGTTTTTCGCGGGCGAGATCTCTTTTCTTTCGAGATCTCCCTCTATATACGAAACATATTCTATCACGGGATCGGGAGGAGCGATTTTTTCAAGGACGCGAGTCTCGTAGCGGTAGCTGTACGGACTAGGCATGCCGTAGACGTCGAACGTCACTTTGTTGCCCGTCACCGTCGCATTGACCACGACGTCCGACCCGCTGTCGTTGAAAAGCACCAGGTCTATCCAGTCGGAAACCGTCGCGTCTCTCGACATGGCGCAATAGGATGACGGAAGGGAATGCGCTCTGACGTATTCCACCTTCAGCCCCGCCGTTATCCACGCGTTGTACAGAGTCGTCGACACCTGACACACGCCTCCGCCTATCCCGGGAACGTATACGCCGTTCTCTATGACTTTTGCCTCTTTGTATCCTCTTTCCGCGGTGCGCTTTCCGACTACCGTATTGAAAGAAAGCCTCTCTTCCGCGCCTACCCTGTAATAACAGAAGTTGGAACAAGCGAGCGCGATGTTGTAACTTCTCGCGTAAACGCTCCTGTCGAACGTGGTGGAAAAGGACGAGACGTGAGTGAGCCCCCTTTTCCCCTCGTCGCGCCCGTCCGCGCTCTCCCCGCGCGTTCCTTTGTGCGAGATCTCCCTTTCTCTTCCGAAAACAGGACTTCCGTCCGCCGTTATATCGCAAAAACCGTCGACGGCGTACCGAGCCTCTTCTCCCGAAAAACCCGAAAAATACGCTCGTTCGTCCGTTACCGACGACGCGGCAGAAAACGCATCGTAAAGGTACGAAGACACAATTTCAGACCCGGTCTCTGCCGATATTCCGTTTCCGTCGCATATCGGCGCGCAACATAATGCCGAAAATGCCGCGATCGCGCATATGCAGAATAAAACCTTTTTCATACGCTGTTAGTCTGCGTAACCTGTGCTTAATTATAGGAAAGAAGTTTTACAGTTATTTCCTTTTGTCCTCGCCGCCATTACGTCTGTTTGCAAAACCCCGTTCTTTTTTGAGTATCCGAAAATTTCGGCAACAAAAAAAGCGGCACGATGCCGCTTTTTTTACAATAAGTATTGCTTTTCTCTAACCGTCAGCGTCTTCTGCCCGCATTCCCACGACGCGGAAAGTCATTCCTTTCCCGTTTTATCAGCCCCAGTCTGCTCAAAGTAAAGCGGTCAGGCTCGTAATCCACCGAGCCGAGTTCCACGCCTTTTTTGTTCGCGCCGTGATAGTCTGTACCGCCCGTGACAAACAGCCCGAGTTTCCTCGCGAGCGCGCCGAGTTTCGCTACGTCTTCGGGAGTGTGGGTCGGATAGTACACCTCGAGACCGTCGAGGCCGTAATCGCGCCTTAATCCCGTCAGCAGATCTTCGAGTATCCCCTTCTGGCAGAACACCAGCGGATGCGCGACGACCGCTCTGCCGCCCGCCGCCTTTATCAGCTTTACGCCGTCGAGCGGAGTTATCCTTTTCGACGGGACATAAGCTATGCCCCTCTCCCCGAGATAGCGGTCGAACGCCTCGGTCACCGTCTGACAATGCCCTTTCGCGAGCAGTTGTTTCGCGACGTGCATACGCCCTACCGTGCCTATACGGTCGAATATCTTTTCTTCGTCGAGCACGATATTGTATTTCGCAAGGTTAACGAGTATCGTCTTTATCCTTTCAAGCCTCTTTGCCTCGATCTCGGCGAGCCTGGTATTCAGTTCGTCGTTCTTCGGGTCTATGCCGTAGCCGAGTATATGCACTTCGCAGGTCGAATAGGTGCTCATCTCTATGCCCGCAAGCACGCGCACGCCCTGTTTTTCACCCTCTTCGACTGCCTTTTCGACGCCCTTTACCGTGTCGTGGTCGGTCAGCGCGATAAGCCCCAGTCCCGCGGCTTTCGCCTTGGAGACTATTACGGACGGCTCTTCGGTGCCGTCGGAATATACGCTGTGGATATGAAGATCGGCTTTCATCTGTCGTCCTCCCCGTCCTTGCCTGCCGCGACTTCGAGATACGCGGTGTCCACGCCCTCTATCTCGCCGACTTTCTTCAGTCTCTTGCCTATCAGCTCGTTGCGCTTGTCGAGATCGTCTATCGCGCCTATGACCTTATTCGCGCGGTCGCGTACCGTGCCGAGAAGATCGGTAAACTTCGCAAAATCGGTGCTTATGCCCGTCATCTGCTTGATTATCTCCGCGCTCTTCTTCTGTATCTTCAGCGAAGTGAAGCCCATCTGCAAGCTGTTGAGAAGCGCGGTGACCGTAGTCGGTCCGCAGACGCTGACGCGGTATTTCGCCTGAAGGTCTGCAACCAGCGCGCCGTCTCTGATTATCTCGGCGAACAAGCCCTCGTTGGGGACGTAAAGCATAGCGAAATTGGTCGTCTTAGGCGGTTTGACGTACTTATTGTTTATGCTCTGCGCCTCTTGTCTGACGCGTTCTAACAACGCCTTTCTCGCCGCCGCCGCTGCCGCCGCGTCTCCCCTTTCGCTCGCCGCGATAAGGTTTTCGTAATCGGTGATCGGGAATTTCGCGTCTATCGGCAGATAGACTTTCTCTCCTCCCTGTCCGGGCATTGCTATCGCGAAATCCACCCTGGTGTTTTCAGACCTCGCGACGGCAAACTGTTTCTCGTACTGGTCGGGCGTCAGTATCTGGTCGAGAAGGCTCTCGAGCGACACTTCGCCCCAGTTGCCGCGCGCCTTTACGTTGGCAAATACGCGGGTCAGATTGTTGACGCTGCCCGTAAGCTCTTTCATCTCGCCGAAACTGCGCTGAACGGACTCGAGACTCTTGTTGACCTGCTCGAATGCGTTTTTAACGCGAGTATCGAGCGTCTCGGCGAGCTTTTCCTCGACCGTCTTTCTCATCTGCGTGAGCTGTTTCTCGTTGTCCTCGCGCACGCTCTTCAGATCGTCGGCGACAGACTTTCTCATATCGTCCACGCTCTGCTTGAATTCCTTTCTGACCTGCTCGAGATTGTTCGCGAACGCGGTACGCGTCGCATCCTCGTTCTCTTTGAGGAGTCTCCTCGTCTCGTCGAGGTTACGGCCGACGTCGCCCTTGAAATCGCGTATGCTGTCGCCGAAACTCTTGAGCTGCGCATCGAGAGCGGTCACGGTCGCGGTGTTTGCCGCCGTGAACGAAGTGACCACGACTTCTTTCGCCGCCGCCGTCTCCTTTCTCGTATTGTCGTTGATCAGATTGACCGCGTCTCCTATGTTGTCCACGATCTGATCGGTATCCGTTTTTTGTCCGCCTTTTTTATTCGCCAGCACGGCTATCGCCGCTATCAGCGCGAGCACGCATGCCGCCGCCGAAAACGCCACCGTGAGTATTTCGGGTAATGTCATCTTTCCTCCTTCGCCGCGCTCCGACGAGTCGTCGGGTTGCCGCTTTTTGCGAGTCTCGCCACAAGCGCGAGCAACCCGCTTTTTTCGTTCTTCTGCCTTCCCTCTATGCAAGCATCGAGAAGCGTGCGTTGCGTTTCTCCTATCTTTTCGCCTCTGAGTCCGAATTTTTTCAGGTCGTTGCCGTCGACTGCAAGTTCCCTGACCGTGAACGGAACGCCATCGGCTCTCATCTTCGCGAGCGTAGCGTCGAATCTGTCCGCCCTCGGGCAGTCGGTGAAAATCCCCGTACCCGCGCTGTCAGCCCTGACCAGCGCGATCAGCTTGTCTATGTGCCCGTGATTCCGCGCGACGAATCTGCGCAGTTTGACTTCTTTCGCGTTCGCGTTTATGTCGTACATATGCTCGGCTACGAGCGTCTTTGTCTCCTCTATAACGGCGTTAGGGTATCTGAGCCTCTTAGTGACCTCCTCCGCCATGTCCGCCCCGTACAGCGCGTGGTTGTGCATATTGCCGTCCCTTTCGAGCGCGACCGCCTTTCCGACGTCGTGCAGCAACGCGGCAAGCCTTATATCCTCTCTCGCCGCCGCCGTAGTCCTGAAAGAATGTTCCAGTACGTCGTACGCGTGCACCGCGGGCGGCTGGACTATTCCGTCGTTTGCGGCAAGCTCGGGGATCACGACGCTTATCGCGCCGGTATCGCGTGCGAGATGCAACGCGTCGAGAACGTGTTTTCCCGCAAGAGTCTTGTCGAGTTCTTCTCTTATCCTCTCCGCAGACACGTCGGCAAGCCGTCCGACCAGTTCTTTCGCCGCGGTCGTCGCCTCGTCGTCGGGCGTAAACCCCAGCGTGGAAACGAACCTGACGAGCCGCATTATCCTCAGCCCGTCCTCGCAGAACACTTCGCGGGCGTCTCTCGTCGTTCTCAGCACTCGCGCCTTTACGTCTTCTTGTCCGCCGAGCGGATCGACCAGTTTTCTGTCCTTTATATCGTAATATATCGCGTTGCACCTGAAGTCGCGCCGTCTGCAATCCTGCCCGAGATCGTCGGTGAATACGACCTTGTCGGGCTTATGCGCGCCGCTGCCCTCAGGATAGCTGTCCGTGCGGAAAGCCGTGTATTCGAAATGCCTGCCGCCCGCTACGATTATCAGCGTGCCCAGCCTCGGCGAACTGTCCACGACCCTGTATCCCGCCGCAGTCAGAGTTTCCCTGACGACTTCGGGAGTCGCCGCGCCCGCCAGATCGTAGTCTTCTACTTTCTCTCCGCGCAACGCGTCTCTGACCGCGCCTCCGACGAGGTACAGTTTTGTCGGAAAAGCCTCTGCTATCCCCTCGAGCGCGGACGGAAATTCCATGTCACTCTCCGTCGGGCCTGTATATGCAGACCTCGGGCAGATTGCGGTACTGCTCGGCATAATCGAGACCGTAACCCACCACGAATTCGTCGGGTATGCTGAAGCCGACGTAATCGCCCTCGAAATCCACCTTCCTCCTCGACGGCTTGTCGAGAAGAGCGCAGACCCTCAGGCTTTCGGGAGCACGGGTCATCAGCATTTTCGTCAGCGTCTTGAGCGTCACGCCCGTATCGATTATGTCCTCGACGAGAATGACCGATTTGCCAGAAATATCGTACTTTATATCTTTGGATATGCGCACGCTCCCGCTCGTCGTCGTGCCCGATCCGTAGCTCGACGCCACTATCGTATCCACTTCGAGCGGCACGTCTATCTTTCTTATAAGGTCGGCGAAAAAGACCATCGCGCCCGTCAGCACGCATATCATTATCAGTCTTTTGCCCTTGTAGTCCTCAGAGATACGCTTGGCGAGTTCGTCAGTCCTCTTTTCGATCTGTTCTCTGGTGATCAGCACCTTTTCCACTTTTTTGTCGTACATAAATTCTCCGTTGTATCAAGCCGTCAGTCGCGGCAGTTTATCTCTATGTGTCTTACGTTTTTTGTGTTTTCGTCCGTCTTTACCCTGTCGGATATTTCTACGCCGCATATAACGAGCACTTCGCTACCAGACGCTATCAGCGGCACGTTGTCTCTCAGATGAAGGGGATAACCCTTATCCGTAAAGTAATCGCCGAGAGACTTTTCTCCGCCCTTGAAACGCTTGAACCTGTCACCCTCGCGCCTCGTCCTTATCACGGCGTCGGCGGGGATCTTGTCGGCATCGAAGTAATTTGCACCCTTGCCTTCGGCTACGGCTACCTCTCTGCCGCCAATGCGGAAACTGCCGTCGGAATACGCGTATTCTCCGTAGTCTTTTTGTTCCCTACGGTAAAAATATAGCTTATCCTTGTTCCTCTCCACTTCGACATTATGCGGAAGACAGACACGGGTGCCTGTTTTTTTGTCTTTGAGCGACTTTACAGCATCGATGTGCACTCCTTCGCAGTCCACTCTCGCGTCTATCGCCTCGAGGGCTTTGAATATGCTTGCCGACGCTATCGCCTCGGGCTGATAAAGCGCGCTTATATCCAGCACCGCCTCACCGTCCCCGACGGTCGGGCGAGGACTGTTGCCTTCGATATACGAACGCGCGTGACCCGCCTGTCTCGCCAACACGGCGAGCGAACCGTCCAGATTCGGGTACGCCTTCCTTATCATCGGCATCACCGTGTTGCGCAGATAATTGCGCGTATAGCTGTCGTCGAAATTACTCTCGTCGTCGCGGTATTTTACGCCTCGGCTTTCGATGTAACTCTCTATCTCTTTCCTGTCGGTATGCAGCAACGGGCGCACCGTCGTGCCGTCGTCCTCTCTTATACCGCACAGCCCGTCTATGCCGCTGCCTCTGAAGACGTGCATCAGCACGCTCTCGGCAAAGTCCTGCATATGGTGCGCGGTGACGATCCTTTCCGCCTCTCCGCTTTGAGTCAGTTCTTTGAATATCCTGCGCCTGACGAGTCTCGCTCCCTGCTCCAGACCGTAACCGCCCTGCTTGCAGAAACTCGCGACGTCCTCGCTGTAAACCCTGAGCGAGACTCCTTTCTCTCGACAGTAATCGCGGACGAGCTCGCAGTCCGCGTCCGAATTTTCCCCGCGCAGGTTGTGATTGACGTGCACGGCGAAAAATTCGCCGCCGTATTCTCCCGACGACACGAACCAATCGAGCAGTGCCATGCTGTCCCTGCCTCCGCTGACGGCTATTGCGAGTTTTTTGAAACGGGAAAGGAGCTTTACCCCCTCTTCCCCGATGAGTTTTTCGCGCATATATAATATTATATACTATGTTTCGGGAAACCGCAAGCGAGATAAAGCACGCTTGCGCGCGCAAGAGATCTGCCCTAAAAAATCGCGCGACAATACGCCGCGCGACATTGATTCAGTATGACGAACGGGGCTATATTTCGAGAAATTCGTCGTCTCCGTTATCTTTCTTTTTGCCTTTTCTGTTTTTCTTTCCGCCGCCTTTACCTGTGTCTTTTACCGACACGCCTATGCCGAATATAAGTTTTATCAGCGCGATTATCAGATATGCCAAGCCTCCCACTATCGCCACAAGCACGGCAACAGGGACCACCAGCACGAACAATATGATAAACGGAGTGGCTATCAATATTCCTATTGCGACGAGCGGCCACAGATTGGTCCTGCCCTTTGAATAACTCTCCTTTCCACACAGTATGAAAGATATGCCGTCATTAGCGGAGGAGGTGTATTTCAGGATATAGCCGTCAGCCGTACTCACATAAGACGCTCCCGATTTGATATAATACGGAGTCTTCACCTCTACCGTCATAGAAAAATCCTGCGCCTTTTCGGCAACGGGCACGCATACCGTCGAAGGGTAGATGGTGGGAGTATATCCCTCGTCTATCCACGGGAAGAACGGCTCTTCCACCCTCATCACCGTCGTCCCGCCCTTAGGCACGGAAACTTCGACAAAATCATACTTCGACGTCCTGTCCGAAAAAATTTCAGACATGACGAAAACGGGATATTCCGCCCTGGCGACCTTTGCGACCGTGCAAGCGTAAATATCTTTGTCCGGCTCTGTTCCTCCTGTTTGAGAGAACACCCACTCTCTGACAGTGGTCTCTCTGACAAGCTCCCTCTCGCAGATCACCCCGTCGATATAGTTGTCGCCGGAAGAGGAAAACACTATCCCGAAGTCTTCGCCAAGCGGCTCTCCTACCGTCGTCAGATCGAAACATCTGTCTTTTATATCTATTTCCATATATTTGCCCTCGACCTGCGCGTCGTCGGCGAATATCGGCACGCCGTAAGGCTCTGCCGTGACGACAGCCTGCACGTTTTTCTCTACGGGGAATCCTTTCACCCTGTATCTGTAGACGTACACCTTTGCGTCGGGGCTTATATCCGCGTCGGGGTCGTACGACGAAGTCAGTGCGAGCGCGAACAGTTTTCTGTCCTCGTCGCTCCTGACGACGGGCGTAGTCCTCTTCTCTGTTTCCGCTTCCGCGCCGTCAAATCCGACCTTCCGATAATCGTCGTAATAGGAGATATACTCGGGGACGCTGTTTGAAAAAAGCACTCCGAGATACGCATCCCCGTCGGACAGGTTGTCAAAAGTGTATTCCGCCGTAACGACGTTGGTGTATTCCTCGGAACTGTGGCTTGCCTCGGGAAAGACGTCTGCGTTTATCACCACTTCCACACTTTCCAACACGACGTTGCCGAGCGACGAGGCGGCAAGAGAGAGCGCATCCCTTCCGTCTTCCCGAACGTATGCAGGTGTGGCGAATGCGACCGGAGCGCATGCAAAAAATACGCATATAATCAACACGGATACAAAAATTGTTAAAACTTTAGACTTCTTCGCGACGCTATCAACTCCTCTCTTTTCAGATACGCTTGCGGGTCGGCAATGCCGTCTCTGCTCCTGTCGGAAACGGCGTGGCGGTCAAGATTCGTGGGTCGTTGCCTTCGATTCGTCGATTGCTTCAATCTCATTATAACCTCTTGTCCCCTTTGAGTCAATACCGAGTTTCATTCCCGCCTCTCGCGTCGCCCGATAAAGCGCGCTTGCAACACGGTAAAGCTCGCGGGTATAGCGAGTACGCCACGCGAAAGCTCCCGCGTATATCACGGGTCTTTCCTTCCTTCTTTTATCCTCTGAAATGACGCTCCGACTGTCGTTTCCGTTGCCTCGCGCGCGACTTTCTGTTATAATAACGATTAACGGAGGACAATATGCCGTCATATTTCTCGCACTACCTCGTCGCGAAAAAGACAATGGAAAAAAGCGGGCTCGCTCTGCTCTCGGACTGCTCCGACTGTTTCATACTCGGCGCACAAGGCGGAGATCTGCTCTTCTACGCTTTCGGACAGTTCAAGGGTTACGGCGCGCGTACTCACAAAGAGTCAACCTGCGCTCTTTTCAACGCCGCGCTCGGTTACTGCCGCAAGGAAAAGAGAAAAGAACCGCTCGTCTATTCTCTCGGTCTTCTTTGCCACTACGCGCTCGACTCGATCGCTCACCCGTATATCCTGCACGAATCCGAAACCCGCATGCGAGACTATTATCCCGAGCATCTCTATCGCAGTCTGCACATGATGCTCGAGACCAGACTCGACCGTCTTATGTTGAAAAAAACGGAGCAAAATCCGCATTTAAAAGAAGTTTTGCCGACGACTTCCCGTGCGGCACACAGCCTCGCCGACGTGTGGTACGACGCGATCGACCCGCTGTTTTCCGTCGACGTACCGTACAGACTTCTGTGCAAACTTCCGTCCAGGATGTACCGCTACCAGAAGGTATTTCTCAAACCCCGTTGTCTTTCCTGCGCCGTGCTGAAGATCGCCTCGAAAAAACTCGGGTATCCAAACTACATCACGGGATTCTTTCTTCCCGACGAAAAAGAACCCGACACGGATTTCGCAAACGAAAACAGACGCGCGTATCCCGCATACGTCGGATCGACCGAAACGAAAAACTCGGATTTTTACGAAATGGCGGAAGAAGCGGTGCAGAGGTCTTTATATCTCATAAACGAATTTATGTTCCGCCTCGAAAACGGCGGCGATCTTCCCGCATCTCTTTTCGAGATGTCCTTTGCGGGCTTTGCCTCGGGCGATCCCCGTTCCGATTCCCGATGACCGTCCGAGGCAGGCGGCTTCTTTTTTTGTCGACTTCGGCAAACGCCTCTCTTTTCGGCTTTCGCTCGGATAATACGATAAAGTCTTAGGTCGGACGGCGACAAAACGCGTAAAGATTCGTATCGGAACAAGTGCGTGATTTTGTGTTTCGACATACGGATAATCCATAAACCGAAATATGCTTATAAAAAACCGTTTAATATGCCGAAAACGCGGCTTTTCGGCAAAATCAACGCGACTCTCTCCTTTCTACTGGTATTGACGTACAGAGCATCTACTTTTTATTTCTCCGTTCTTTACATATTTTTTACATTGATATAAGATAAATCCGTTGCTTTTTTATTCTTTCCGTGGATAATATAAGGTAAAGTTTTACTTTCCTATACGATAAAGGAGTTATCATGGAATTCTGGGACGGCTACTTTAAGGACGGCTCCGCCGCGGGTATTACCTTGATACGCGGAAACCCGATCCCCAAGGGGATCTATCACATGGTCTGCGAAGTCATAGTCAGACATGCCGACGGCGACTATCTTCTGATGAAACGAGACCCGTCGAAACAAACCTATGCGGGATATTACGAAGCCACCGCGGGAGGCTCTGCCCTCAAAGGCGAAAACAAACTGGAGTGCGCAAAACGCGAACTCTACGAAGAGACGGGACTTTCAGTCGGAAAACTCGAGCAGCTCAGTCGCATCGTCGACAAAATTAAGCGTGCCATATATTTCGTGTTCTTTTGCGAAACGGGCTGCGACAAATCTTCGGTCAGACTTCAGAAGGGCGAGACCTGCGACTACAAATGGGTCAACGCCGAAGAACTTTCGGCAATGATAAATGCAGGCGAGCTGGTGCAGAGCAATGTAAAAAGACTTTTAGAATTCTTTACGCGCGAAGGCATTGCGCTCTGACGTCTGCCCTTAGGACAAGAACACGGAACCGATCCTGAGGTGAATTGTCAAACCAAGTGCAACACTTTTTGCAATTCCTGTTCAAACAAATCTGCCGGTGTTTTGTAACCAAGCA
>CALWHF010000004.1 GCA_944380305.1 uncultured Christensenellaceae bacterium | reverse complement strand
AATGAGTCCTGTACAATACAGAACTCACTCAAATACAATTTAATTAATTTTTTGTCCAACTTTTGGGGTTCACCTCAATCGGCGGAGTTTTTGTTTTGCCTTTCACATTTTTTCGTCAATTTCTGTAATCGGTAAGACCAGAATTTTTTTTGCAGAATTTTTCTGTTTCGAGGTCAGACGATTTTGATCTCTTGAGATAAGCGAGCGACTTTCTGTGCATTTTCCCGGGAGACCGATCCGTACTCTTTTCGCAGATATTTCCGCTTTTCTCTTTACGTCGTATTTTTTGCTTTATAAACGCCGATGCTTTCGCACTGAACGCCGTAAGTGCGCGCGTTATGTTGTTGCCGTATTTGTAAAGCAACACGAATACCGCCGCCGTAACCAGAGCTATCGCCGCCCATACTGCAAGTCCCCAGCCGGAAAACGGAATCGAAACCGCGCTTTTGAATACTCCCGCGACCCAAAGCGCGCCTACGGGTCTCGTGATCAGCATCATTACGAAGAACGACCTCGCGCTCATCGTGCCGAGTCCCGCGATAAGACAAAGCAGATCGTCGGGAAAAAACGGCAGAAAAAACATCGCGTAAAGCAACAGTACGTCTTTTCCTTCGGCAAAACGTCTGTATTTTTCGAACATTTTCGCGCCGCATATCCAAATTATCAGCTTTACGCCGAAAACTCTGCCGAGAAAAAACGCGAACATAGATCCCGCTATTATCCCGATAGACGAATACAATACCGTCTTCCATACTCCGAACAAAGCTATGCCCGCAAGAGTCGTTATTGTGGAAGGTATAGGAAGAATTGTAACCTGCAAAAACTGTACGGCAACAAAGACTGCTATCGCGTAGCCGTCGTATCTTGCAATGAAATCCTGCATCGCCGCTTTGTTTTCAAACAGCGACAACCACCCCGATCTCGACGCAAAAGCGTATCCTGAGAGAGCGACTATAAGCATTATAAATCCAATGAACGCGCCTTTGAAAGCTATTTCGTAATTCATAAACACGCCGAAATATCCTGCAAGCGCAAGAAACGCAGCGACGCACGACGAAACGGCGAGTATCATCGGATCTTCGACGGTCGTATTCAGATAATAAACAGACGCAGCAGCACCCGCAATTAGCAGCGTAACCGCCAGCGCGCCCATTATACGTTCGAATCTGGTCATATCTCTCGTATATTATTATTTGTAGGAAGTGCGTAAAATTACGCTTAAATCAAAAAGAACGTAAATAAAAACCGACTTATACGGTCGGTTTGTTGTGTTTCGCTATTTCGCCCGTCGCCAGTTTGTCGCAACGGTTGTTATATTCGTTGTCCGCATGCCCTTTGACTTTGACGAAGTTCACTTTATGCCCTTCCATCTGCATAAGGAGCAATTTCCACAGATCGTCGTTTTTGACCTTGTCTTTGGACTTTGTGCGCCAGTTGTTTGCCTGCCAATCGTCTATCCAATTTTCGAGAAAAGCGTTGCAGACGTAGGCGGAATCGCTGTAAACTGTCACTTCGCAAGGTTGATTGAGCTGTTTTAGTCCCTGTATTACGGCAAAGATCTCCATTCGATTGTTGGTCGTGTCCTTGTTGTATCCGCTCACCTCTTTCTCGTGACCGTTATATATAAGGATCGCTCCCCAGCCTCCCACGCCCGGGTTACCCGAGCATGCTCCGTCGGTGTACAGATCGACTTTCTTCATTTGCCTGCCCTCAGCTCTTCGCTGCGCTTTCTGCACGCATTCATTGCGTCGATTATAATTCTGTCCGTGTTATTGTTTTCGAACACGTTTACCGCCTCGATCGTCGTGCCGCCTTTGGAGCATACGTTGGAAATAAGCTGTTCGATCGGCGTATCGGGATTTGCTTTGATCATTTCGCAGGCTCCGATGACCGTGGCGATCGTGAGTTCTTTGGAAATCTCTTTATCGAGTCCGTTCGCGACGCCGCCGTCTATCATGGCTTTTACAAAATAATACGCATATGCAGGACCGCTGCCGCTGACGCACGTCACGGCGTCAAACTTTTCTTCGGGGATGAAATAAGCCGTGCCTACGCTTTCGAAAATCGCGAGACAGAAATCGGCGTGCTTTTTGTCAAGACCTTCGGCAGCGATCGCAGCCGCGCCTTTGCCCACCTGTGCGGGAGTGTTCGGCATAACTCGTATGACTTTGTCCTGCATGCCGAGCTTGTTTGCGATATACGCTCTGTCGATGCCCGCCATAATGCTGATGACGCAGTCCGCGCTGCATTTGAAATCTATGCTCTTGAACACCTGCGGTTTGACTGAAAGCACCAGATATTCGCAGTTGTTGGCAACGTAGTCGTTGTCGTCGACACACAAGATCCCGCCCGCATCCTTGCACATGGGATCCGAAGTCGCGATCTGCGATTTATCGAGCATGCCGCTTTTCAATATGCCGCCGATTATCGCCTTTGCCATATTGCCGTAACCAATAAAACCGAGTTTGTATTTTTTCATCGTTTACCTCGAAATCTTTTGCTAAGTTACAGTATACAACAATTATTCGGTTTTAGCAATCAAAGCATGGTCCTGTTGCGCACTAATTCAAGCGTAAAGCATTGTCGTTCCCAAAGAATTGTTAATGTAAAATGCATGCGATTTTTTGCCGTCGGTTATTTTATATTTTACAGACCAGTATCCGTTTTCGTCTCTGGGTACATTTACATAAAGCATATGCGTTTCCGACAATTTCCCGTACACTCCGTCATTTTCGCTAATGACCGCAAATCCGATGAAATAACTGTCGTTATCGATGTTCTTAAAATCCGCCAATACCCGCGAGCAATAATCATTAAGTGAAAGACTTCCCGACACTTCGTATCTGTTATCAGTATCGGCTATGGCTGTCTTTTCAAGAACGGTATATTCTTCTGTGTTCTTATAGCCGTATTTCTGTATAAGAACGGCAAAGTAAGAGTTTTCGGGAAGTTCTTTGTCTCCGTCGGAAATATTGCACGCAACGACGTAATTTATTACATCCTGCTCAAGATCGGCAGACATTTCTATGTTGTAGCCGAAAATATATCTGCTCATATAAATATTATCGACGTTCTCCTGGGGAAGATCAACGTAATTGTCTTCATAGTCTTTAACTACGCTTTCGAGATCTGTTTCGGAAATAGTTTCGTCGTATAAAATCGATGCAATATCCGACACATAAACATCGAGATCGGATTCGCTTGCGACTTCGAAAACATAGTTCTTCTCCCATGCGAAATTAGTGCAAAACCTTGTCAATCTTTCATTGACGAACGAGTCGATCCAATCGGTTTCGTAAACGTGATCGGGAACTGAGGTGACCAGCTGTGTCATCTTCCTTTGATAGGTATCGCTATACGTTCCGTGTTTGCAATCGCATATTACTCCGTTTGAAGATATTTCTGCGTTTCTGCAATCATCGCAAATACTACCGTTGAAATTCGGATGCATATATTGCACCCCTTCTTGCAGAAAATGATTTTTATCAAAAGAATAATAATACATTTCCTCTCCGTCATCGTCTATCCATAAGTTTCCATACAGGTAAATGTGAGGATACATCTGTTTGTTCGCGTCACACGCAACGCGCAAGACACTTGCGCTTGCTGGGCGGATACGCGTTCATTGCTCTGCATGAAAAAAGAACCGATGTTTTCGGTTCTTTTTGGCAGGAGACGTGATTCGTAAGGAGAAGCCGGAGACTTCGACGGAATAGCGAAGCAATGATTTCGTCAAACGCATTCGGTTTGTTCGCGTCACACGCAACGCGCAAGACACTTGCGCTTGCTGGGCGGATACGCGTTCATTGCTCTGCATGAAAAAAGAACCGATGTTTTCGGTTCTTTTTGGCAGGAGACGTGATTCGTAAGGAGAAGCCGGAGACTTCGACGGAATAGCGAAGCAATGATTTCGTCAAACGCATTCGGTTTGTTCGCGTCACACGCAACGCGCAAGACACTTGCGCTTGCTGGGCGAATACGCGTTCATTCCCCTGCATGAAAAAAGAACCGATGTTTTCGGTTCTTTTTGGCAGGAGACGTGATTCGTAAGGAGAAGTCGGAGACTTCGACGGAATAGCGAAGCAATGATTTCATCAAACGCATTCGGTTTGTTCGCGTCACACGCAACCGCGCAATGAAATTGCGCTTGATGCTCGAATACGCGTCCATGCCCTGCGAAAAAAATAAGACCGAACAGAAATTCGGTCTTATTTTGGCAGGGGAGACGCGATTCGAACACGCAACCAATGGTTTTGGAGACCACTACTCTACCGTTGAGCCACTCCCCTATGAGCGTCTTATCGTATGCCGCAGATCTTCTACGGCGAAATCTATTTTACAATGCAACGAGCCGTAAAGTCAATCGAAATCGTCTTTTTTAACGTATTTATTTTATCGATGTCAAAAAAACGCTAAAATGCAGGCAAAAAGGTGGAAAATTTCGAGATATTACGATATAATGGAAGAAAATTAAAAAAAGGAGCCTGACAATGGCCGATACAAGCATTTACAACAACCCTTTGATAACAAGATACGCGAGCCGCGAAATGGCGGCGAATTTTTCCGACGATAAGAAATTCAGGCTTTGGAGAAAGCTCTGGATCGCTCTCGCCGAATCGGAAAAGGAACTCGGACTCAATATCACCGACGAACAGATCGCCGAGATGAAGGAACATGCCGAGGATATAAATTACGACGATGCCCGCAAGTTTGAAAGCGAAGTCAGACACGACGTCATGGCGCACGTCAAGGCATACGGCAAACTGGCACCCAAGGCAATGCCGATTATACACCTGGGCGCGACTTCCTGCTACGTCACGGACAACGCGGAGATTATCGTTATAGACAACGCGCTCGATCTCGTTACCGAAAAGCTTGTAAACTTCATGGACAAGCTGCGCAAATTCGCGCTCAAGTATAAAGACCTGCCTACGCTCGGGTTTACTCATCTTCAGCCCGCGCAGCTGACCACGGTCGGCAAACGCGCAACGCTGTGGCTCAGCGATCTTCTGCTCGATCTCGAAAACCTGAAACATCTCAAATCGTGCGTAAAACTCCGCGGAGTCAAAGGCACGACGGGTACGCAGGCAAGTTTCCTCGACCTTTTCAACGGCAACGGCGAAATCGTAAAAGAGCTTGAAAAGAAGGTCGTCGCGAAAATGGGTTATAAAAAAGCCTACGGCGTCACGGGTCAGACCTACCCGAGAAAGTTCGATTACAACGTGCTTTGCGTACTTTCGCAGATCGCGCAGAGCTGCTACCGTTTCTCGAACGACATTCGCATCCTTCAGAATATGAAAGAGATCGAAGAGCCTTTTGAGAAGACTCAGATAGGTTCTTCCGCAATGGCATACAAGCGTAATCCTATGAGGAGCGAACGTGTCGGTTCTATCGCGCGTTACGTCATTTCTCTGCCCACCAACTGTGCAGTTACGGCGGCGACCCAGTGGTTCGAACGCACTCTCGATGACAGCGCGAACAAGCGTATCGTAATAGCGCAGGCGTTCCTGTCGATAGACGCGGTACTCAACCTCTGCATGAACATAAGCGAAAATCTCGTCGTTTACGACAAGGTCATCAAAAAGCACATCGATGCCGAACTTCCGTTCATGGCTACCGAAAATATTATGATGGAGTGTGTAAAAGCTGGCGGCAACCGTCAGGAACTTCACGAAAGGATCAGAGTCCTTTCTATGGAAGCCTCCAGAAACGTAAAGATGGAAGGCAAAGACAACAACCTGATCGAGCTTATTAAGGCAGATCCGATGTTCTATGCAGTAAAAGACAGGCTGGACGGAATACTCGATGCAAAGAACTTTATCGGCAGAGCCCCCGAGCAGGTCGTCGAATTCATCTCTAGCGAGATAGATCCCGCGATCGCGGCTAGCGGCGTAAAGCTGGGAAAACAGGGCGAAGTCAACGTATAATTCGTTGTTGACGTAAACTGAAACGACGGGAATGTCCCGTCGTTTTTTATTTTGTCAGTTCGTACATCCAGTCTGCGTATATCCCGTATCCTTTCGTAGGATCGGCAGTAAAGACGTGTGTGACAGCACCGACCAGCTTTCCGTTCTGGATTATCGGACTACCGCTCATGCCCTGTACTATGCCGCCCGTCGCATCCAGAAGTTCGTCGTCAACAATGCGTATCACCATCGATTTGTCCGACGCCTCGTTTTGTTCGTTGAGTTTTATTATCTCGATGTCGTAATATTTCGGTTTACTGCCGATAACGGTACTGTATATCTGAGCTTTTCCCGGTCTGATGCCCGTTCTCGAACCGAGTTTTATTTCGGTCAGTCCGTCCGTATTTCCGGTGAATACACCGTAATTGCCGAAGCTGCAATTTTTTTCTATCGTACCTATAGGTACGGACTTCGAGCTGAAAGTTCCGTTCAGCTCTCCCGCTTTGCCTATTTTTCCTTTTACGCTGCCCGAAATGTAAGCGTTGAATATTTTGCCTCCGTCGATGCGAATTATACCGTTTTCGTTCTGCACGGCGTGGCCTAGACAAGCGTATTTGCCTGTGGATGGATTTACGAAAGTCGCTGTACCTATGCCCGCGACGCTCTCCTGCAATGTCAATCCGATCCTGTAATTGCCGCTCAAAACGTCTTTTGCGGGATATACCGTATATTTTTTCGCTTCTTCGTCCCGCATAACGCACAACTCGACAGCTTCGCCCTGCTTTGCGTTGAGAAGTTCGGCGATCGCCTTGTCGTTTCCGACAGATTTTCCGTCTATCGCTACGAGTACGTCTCCGCTGCGAATATCCGTGTTTTCGCACGGTGATACCGCACCGTCAGCTGTTACAACTCCCGCTTTTCCCGTGATTATAAGTCCTTTCAGATCAAGCTCGAGTCCGAGCGGGAAACCGCCGAGCAAAACGGTCCTGTCTTCGGATTTCTGTGCCTTTTCGCTGCCTATGCCGATAAGCCCGAAAAGTTTTGTTTCGACTTCTTCGGTAGTTTCGTCGAGAACGTTTACCGAAAAAGGCGAGGACGTCGCCGTGATCTCGTATCCGTCGTAATACTCGTCGTTTCCCGAGCAATAGCCAAAATATCCGACCGCGGCGACGCATAGCGCAAGCAGTACAATTATGCCGAATAATCTCTTCATCTCAAAACTCCTTACACCGGCTAGTTTGAGACAGTATTCAGAAAAATATGTATATAAGGATTTTGGGCGAACAAAAACGTCGGACGATCCGACGTTTTACGATGTCTGAAGAATTGTTCGATTTTAGCCGATGCGGCGTTTTTTGTATGCGTCGGAATAATCTTTCATCTCCTTGGCGTGAGGCAAAGCGTATGTCCCGTAATCGCTGCCGCCGAGAAGACGCGCGATCTCTTTCAGAGTGCCGTCCTCGTCAAGGAGCGAGACGTGCGTGAACGTCCTGCCGTTTTCGGTCGTCTTGTTTATCAGATAGTGCGCGTCCGCCATAGATGCGAGCTGCGGCAGATGCGTGACCGCAAGGACCTGTTTGCCCGTGGATATGTTGTAAAGTTTTTCCGCTACCACCTGTGCGATCTTGCCGCTTATGCCGGTATCGATCTCGTCGAAGACCATGGTCTGGATGCCGTCAATGTCCGAGATGATGTTTTTGACAGCCAGCATAAATCTCGAAAGCTCGCCGCCTGAGATCACCTTGCTGAGTGCTTTTGCGGGCTGACCCGCGTTTGCCGAAAACATGAATATCACCGAATCGGCACCGCTGCGGCTCATCCTCTCTTCGTCGTAAATTATTTCGGAACAGAACGTCGCATTGTTCATACCGAGTTCTTTCAGCTGCCCGATAATATCGCCGGAAAGTTTTTTTGCGTATTCTTCTCTGACCGCGTGTATTTTCTTCGCGTTGGTCGAAAGTCTGTTTTCGAGATCGCTCAAAGACGACGTAAGTTTTTCGATATTGTATTCGGCATCGCCGTAAAATTCGAGTTCGGAGCGGATCTTGTCGGCATATCCTAGTATCTCCGCGACGCTCGAGCCGTATTTTCTCTTCAGAGAACGAAGAAGAGTGAGTCTCTGTTCGACGCGCTCGGCTTCGTAGGGATTGTATTCGCTTTCCTCGAGCAGGCTTTCTATGGTCTCGGCGATGTCCTTGATCTCTATCTTCGCGCCGTCTAGTCTTTCGATAAGCTCAGAATATCTCTTGTCGTATTCTTCGACCGACGACAATTCCGACTTCGCGCCTGAAACCGCCGTGACCGCGCCGCTTTCGTAATTGTCAAGAAGTTCGTGTGCGGCGGACAAGGAGTCGGATATGGATCTGAAATTGTTGAATCTCTTTCTGGCGGCGAGGAGTTCCTCTTCTTCGCCGTCTTTAAGCTCCGCTTTTTCTATCTCGTCCAGTTCGAACGACAGCGCGTCCGTCTTTTTTGCGACGTCGGAAAGAGAGCCGTATTTTGCAAGCTCGCGTCTGACCGAGTTGCATTCTTCAAACAGCTTTTCCTGCACGCAAAGCGCGTCAGAAAGCGCGTTTTTCGCGTATTTGTCCAGAATCGCGATGTGATTCTCGTCATCGAGCAACCCCGTGGCTTCGTGTTGTCCGTAAATGTCGGTAAGCGCGGTTGCGATCTCCTTCAGAGTCGCAAGAGTCACTTTTTCGCCGTTTACGCGGCAAGTATTCTTGCCCGCCTCAGTCATTACGCGCGACAGCTCCAGTTCGTCGTCTTCGCACGGTATGCCGAGATCTGTCAACAGCTCTCTGACCCTTTCGCAATCGGAAATATCGAAAAACGCGGAGACTTTCGCCGTGTCCTTGCCGTACGAGATCAGAGATTTGTCTGCGCGCGTGCCCAACACGAAATTAAGGCTGTCGATGATTATCGACTTGCCCGCTCCCGTTTCGCCCGAAAGAATATTCAGCCCTTTGCAAAAACCTATCTCCAGTTTTTCGATCAGGGCTATATTGTCAATCCTCAGTGTTTCCAGCATAGGAAATTACCACAAATACGATTTGAGAAGATCCACCGTTTCTTTTACGTCGGCGTCCTGCGATACGACGGCAAATATGGTATCGTCGCCCGCGAGAGTGCCAATTATCTGAGAGAGATTCAGATGATCGATAAACGCGCACGCGCTGTTCGCGCCGCCCGCAACGGTCTTGATCACGATCAGATTGTTCGCGTACTGGATCGAAAGCACGCACTCTTTGAAGATATTGCCGAATTTGACTGAGATCTTGTGCGGAGCCGCCTCGGCTTTGACGTACTTGTACTTTCTGTCCACGCCGAGGATCTTTATAAGTCCCAGTTCCTTGATGTCGCGCGATACGGTTGCCTGCGTGGCGCAGAAACCGCGCTCGGTAAGCAGAGTTACGAGTTCGTCCTGAGTCTCGATGTCGTTCTCTTCGATAAGATCGATGATGCACTGTTGTCTTTTTGCTCTAATCATTATTCACCCCAATATGCCAGCTTTTTGATCAGTTTACTGTAAAAACTGCTCTTTTCGAACCTGATGAAGGTAGCTGAATATTCACACTTTTTTATCCTTATTTTTTGCGGATCTTCGACGAAAGACATGATCTTGCCGTCGACCGTCAGTCTCAGATCCTTGCTGTCGCTCGAAAGGTCCACTATGCTCGAGTCGCGTATGATTATCGGACAGAAATGCAGCGAATGCGGGCATATCGCGTTGATGATCAATGCGTCCGTATTCGGGCTGAGTATCGAGCCGTTGCATGACAGCGAATATCCCGTAGAACCCGTCGGAGTGCTCACCATTACGCCGTCGGCGCGCACTTTGTCTGCGCGTACACCGTCGATGTCGACCGCAATGTTGCATATATTCGAATTGTTGGTCTTGGCAAGTACGACTTCGTTGAGCGCGATGAAGCGGTTGTCTCCGTTTTCGACCGAGATCATCGATCTCTTTTCGAGAAAATACTCGCCGTTTATGAGTCTGTCCGCACTCTCTTCGAGCCTGTCTGCGTTTACCTCGGTCAGAAAGCCGATGTGACCTAAATTTATGCCCAGGATAGGTATATTCTTTACGGCGCAATACGGGACGATGTTCAGCATCGTGCCGTCGCCGCCGAACGCGACTAGCACGTCGACGCCGTCCGTCAGCTCACGCAGTCTCTCGTGCGTATCGCTTTCCTGCCTGCGGTCGCTGTAAAATTTATAAGAAACCCCTTTTTGCTTGAGTATCTCGAGAAATTTTTTCGCGGTAAGGCTGTCGGAATCTTTGTTAAGATTTGTATATACGCCGATTTTCATATTTTTATTATAATATACAATGAATAAATATTCAATAGATTATTCATAATATTTGCAAAAAACTTTGAAATCGGTACTAATTGAACGACTTTTTGATTCTAAAAATGAATAATCGGTAAAATCTTCGCTGTGAAACGAAAAATCAGAGCTTTTTCAGTCTTATAAGATATTCGACGTTCTTTCCTTCCCGTAAAGGTGCGGTCGTAAGTCCTATAAACTCCGTTCCGATGCTTTGTGCAAACGATACGATGTCGTCCACCACGCTCTTTCTGACCTTTTCGGAAAGCACGAGTCCCGTCTTTGTCAGATTCTTTTTCCCCGCCTCGAATTGCGGCTTTATCAGCGCGACAATTTCTCCGCCTTTTTCAACTGTCGACAGAACAGCGGGCAAAACTAGTTTCAGGGATATGAAACTGACGTCAATGCAGGCAAAAGCGCAAAGCTCAGCGAACGAATTCTCGTTCAGATCTCTCGCGTTGGTATTGTCCATAACTACGACGCGAGGATCGTTTTTCAAAGCGTCGTCGAAAGCACAGGCTCCTACGTCCACTGCGTATACCTTAGCGGCTCCGTGACTCAGCAGGCAATCGGTAAATCCGCCGTTTGACGCGCCGATGTCGGCACATATCCTGCCGTCGACGTCGAGAGAAAAATCACTGAATGCTTTTTCGAGTTTGTCTCCGCCCCTGGACGCGAATCTGTACTCTTTCGTGACTACGACTTCGTCGCTGTCCTTGACGCCGTATGATGCTTTGGTCACAGTCTTTCCCGATACGCAAACAAAGCCGTCGGCGATCATGCCCGCGGCTTTAGTTCTCGAATATCCGAATTTTTCGCTGAGATAAAGATCGAGTCTCATTTCTTGATTTTTTTAGATACTTTATCCGCAATCCCTGCGGCGTCGGTACTCGTGACCCTGAGGATATAGTCCGTACTTCCCTGCGGATACGGTTTTTCGTCAAAAGCTATCGGCGTAACGTCGGCGACTATTCCTTTCTCCGCATAATACGCTATGACTCCCTCGCCGAAACCTCCCGTCTTTACTCCGTCTTCGACGGTGAATATCGCTTTATCTGAGATCTCGTCGAGCATATCTTCGTCCATGGGTTTTACGAAACGAGCGTTTATCACGTCGGTGACGATACCCTGTTTCGCAAGTATTTCGGACGCTTTTATCGCGTTTGCGACACAGACCGCTCCCGTTGCGAGTATGACTGCGTCAGCGTTGCGGTCGGTGAGTTTTTCCCATTTTCCGAGCACTATCGGCTCGTGCACGCCGTAAGAATTGCCGTCTTCCGCCTTCGGATACCTGATGGCAAGAGGTTTACCGTACGAAAGCGACCAGTCGAGCGCGGCTTTGAGCTCTTCGCCGTCCTTTGGCGAAAATACCGTCATTTCGGGCAAAGCACGCATGAAAGATATATCGAAGACTCCCTGATGAGTTTCTCCGTCTCCCGCTACAACGCCGCATCTGTCTATGCAGAACGTCACGGGCAGCGCATTGAGGCAAACGTCATGTACGAGCTGGTCGTATGCTCTTTGCAGGAAGGTCGAATAAACGGCAAAATACGGTTTTTTGCCGCCGAGAGCCATACCCGCGGACATACATGCCGCGTGGGCTTCGGCTATGCCTACGTCTATAAATCTTTCGGGGAACTTCTTTTCGAATATGTCAAGCCCCGTACCGCTTGCCATTGCAGCGGTCACGGCATACACGTCGGGATCTTTTGCGGCAAGATCGCAGAGTTTCTCTCCCGCGATCTGAGAAAAAGTCGGATTTTTCTGCTCCGAAACCGAATAGCCGTGATACTTTTCGGGATCGCGCTCGGCGTCCTTGTAACCCTTTCCTTTTTTCGTGAGAATGTGAACGATGACCGCTTCGTCGCTCTTCTTTGCCTTTCTGAACGCTTTGATCAGGGATTTCACGTCGTGTCCGTCGATCACGCCGATATATTTCAGACCGAACAGCGCGAAAGGTCTCGCGACTTTTTCGCGTCTCAGCCTTTCGAGATAGCTGGAGATCAGCCCGACGTTCCTCGAAATGCTCATTTCGTTGTCGTTGAGCACGATTATCATTTTTTTGCCCATGCAGGCAAGGTCGTTGAGAGCCTCGTATGCGAGACCGCCCGTCATCGCGCCGTCACCGATGAAAGACACTATCTGCTCGCCGTCGTTGCAGGCGCGGGCAAGCCCGCAAGCGAGAGAAATCGAAGTCGATGCGTGACCCGTGTCGGCAACGTCGAATTCGCTTTCCGCGGATTTGGGAAATCCCGAAATACCGTTTTCGGAACGCAGCGTAGAAAACATCTCTCTTCTTCCCGTAAGTATCTTATGTGCATAGCACTGGTGTCCCACGTCGAAAATGATCTTGTCCTTCGGAGCGTCGAAAACGTAATGAAGCGCAACGACCGCCTCGACTGCCCCCAGATTCGAAGACAGATGTCCGCCGCGCGTAAATACCGTATCGAGTATGAGCTTTCTGATTTCCCCGCAAAGTTCGTTGAGCCGATCGGTCGTCAGCTTTTTGAGATCTTTTGGAGAATTTATTTTTTCGAGAATGCTCATTTTCTTTTCCTTTTGAATAATCTTATCAGCGAATTGAGTCGTCTGGCGGTGAACATGACTATGCTTTCGCTGTTTCTCACCGCAATCTTTTTGCAGAGGGCTTTGCCTCCTACCGTCACGGATGCGATCACAGCCGAGACCAGTATCGACGGCAACAGAGGATCCGTCCCCAGAGCGTCGGATATTGCCGACACTATGCTCGCCCCGCAGGCACCGCTCATAACGCCGCAAATATCGCCTATTACGTCAGCGCATATATTATTGACTTTTTCTGCATTTGCGATAAGCACCGAAGCGACGTAATTGACGTCTCCGTCGGTATCGTTTCCCTTTTGTATGCGACAGAGCGAACAAGAAGTGACGCTCACTCCCACCACATCAAAAATTATACTAGTTATTATCATAAAAATCAACAACATTGCGGCAATAAGTATATCGCTGCCGCCCACGGCGACCTGAGATAAAACGCTGGTTATCAGTGAAAGCACGAAAGTGAGCACGACTATCTTCAATGCCCAGTCTCTTGCGCCCGCCGCGCGTTTTTTCGTCTTCGACTTTTTTCCGCTTTTATAAAATCCCGTGAATTTAGCCACGATAAATTATATTTACGCAGGGCGTATTTATATGTCGGAAAAGAATTTTATATTGAAAAAGCCGCGCAGAACGCGCGGCGGGGATAACCTATAAGGTACGATCGTCAATAGTTTCTACCGACGAGATAGTGACAGAGTTCGGTGAGTTTTTCAGCCTTCTCGCCGTATTTGGCAAGACAAGCGACGGCACGGTGCGTATAATCGCGTGCTTTTTTCTGCGCGTTCTCCAGCCCGAACAGCGCGACGTATGTGTTCTTGTCGCTCTTCTTGTCGCTGCCCACGTTCTTTCCGAGTACTTCTTCAGACGACGTGCAATCGAGTATATCGTCGGTTATCTGATAAGCAACGCCGAGATAATCGGCAAAATTGAGAAGATCGATCTCCTCTTCTTTCGTGCAGCCGCACGACACGGCACCCGAAAGCAAAGCCGCGATCAGAAGTCCAGATGTCTTGCGCGAATACATAGAAAGCAATGCGTTCTCGTCGTAACCTTCGCCGTTGTTGTCGGTAATATCAGTACATTGTCCCCCGATCATGCCTGTCGTACCCGCGTATTTTGCGATATAGCTTGCGGCAAGAACGTCTCTTGACGAATTCACCGCGCCAAGGAGCACTTCGTAAGCCGCGTTCAGCATCGCGTCGCCGGCAAGAAGTGCGACACCCTCGCCGAATTTGACGTGAGTAGTGGGTTTTCCTCTTCTCAGAGTATCGTTGTCCATACACGGCATGTCGTCGTGTATCAGCGAATACCCGTGTATAAGTTCGACGGCTAGCGCGAAATCTCCGACTTCTTCGCAGGATTTACCTGCGAATTCCGCGCCCAGATAGCAAAGCATCGGACGCAGACGCTTGCCTCCTCCCGTCATTGCGTACGCGACAGCCTCTCTGACGGGAGACGGACAGTCGAATCGCCTCATGAAAAATTCGTCGAGCGTGGAATTGAATATGCCCGCGTATACGTTAATGATGTCTTTCATCTGTCTTCCGCCTTGAAATCGCTTTTTTTGAGGTTATCAAGCTCTCCTTTGAGCTCTGTAATTTTGCCGCTCGCCTCGTCGAGTTTCGCTTTGCACGCGGCGGACAGTCTGACCCCTTCTTCGAACAGCTTTATGCCCTCTTCCACGGTGGTAACGGGGTCTTCGAGCGCGCGGGTTATCTCGTCTACGCGCTCCAGCATGCTTTCAAACGTGTTTTGTTCCTGTTTCTTCATAGTACACCTGTATGTTTGCCGTTTTTATCGTTGATATTCACTGCGTCCACGATCGCAGAGACGCTTCCGTCCGATGCGTTGATCGAAACCTTTTCTCCTACTCTGAAATCCGCAGCTTTCGAGATCCTGCCGTTTTTCCCTTCTGCCGTGAAAAAGCCTTTTTCGAGTATGGATACCGGATTTGCCGCACCCAGTTTTAAGACGCTTTTTTCGAAACGGGTGCGTTTATCTCTCAGCAGACCGTCGGCAGCGTATGCGAGCGAGCCAGTAGACACGTTCAGAGCCGCGCTAGCGGACGTCAAGGCAAGAGACGCCGCCGTCAAAAGCCTTCGGGATACGGTATCCAGATTGCGTGCACCCGCTTTGACCTTTTCTTCAAGCATTTTTCTCGACCTTGCGGCGAATTCTCTGAGATACTCTTTCAGTTCGTCGACGTCATATGCGACAAGCTCCGCCGCCGCGGTAGGTGTCGCAGCTCTCACGTCCGCGACGAGGTCGCACAGCGTGTAGTCCGTCTCGTGACCCACGGCGGATATTATCGGTGTATTTGCGGCATATACCGCCCTCACAAGCTTTTCGTCATTGAAAGGCATCAGATCTTCGGCAGAACCGCCGCCTCTCGCTATTATGATCGTGTCGAAGCCGAGTTTGTCTACTATCGCAAGAGCTTTGCAGACGCTGTCCGCACAGTTGTCGCCCTGCACCTGCACTCCGTATACCGATATGTCGATAACGTCGTTATATCTTCTGACCGTCGTGATTATGTCGCGTATGACCGCGCCCGAAGTAGAGGTCAGTACGCAGACGTTTTTGCAGTACGCGGGTATGCTCTTTTTGTGCGACGCGTCGAAAAGCCCTTCCGCCGCGAGTTTATTCTTGAGTTCTTCGAGTTTTATTGCAAGAAGACCCGCTCCGTACGGCACGATCCTGTCGGCATTGAGCGAGAGTCTGCCGTTTTTTTCGTAATACGATACGCTCCCTCTGACGATTATCTGCTCTCCGTTCTTAGGGATATAGGTTTTTGTGCAGTTGAAACTGTTGCAGGCTATCTGCGCGTCCTTGTCTTTCAAAGTAAAATAGGCGTGTCCGCGGACCACGCTGATCCCGCTGACCTCGCCTGCTACGTCTATATCGTGCAGCATTTCTTCCGCAACGAAGACGTTTTTGATATACGAATTGATGATGCTTACGCTGAGAAATTTCGGCGCGTTCATGCTTTCAGTTTGGCTTTTGCCGCCTGCAAGGTATTTGCAAGAAGCATGGTTATCGTCATCGGTCCGACGCCGCCGGGGACGGGAGTGATGAAAGATGCCTTCTTCTCCACGTTTTCGAAGTCGACGTCTCCGACGAGTTTGCCGTCAACTCTGTTTATGCCGACGTCTATGACTATCGCGCCGTCCTTGACCATGTCTGTCGTAACGAATTTCGGTTTGCCTATTGCTGCTATCAGAACGTCTGCCTTAGACGCGATCTCGGCAAGGTTCTTTGTTTTGCTGTGGCATACCGTAACGGTACAGTCCGCATTGAGGAGCAGCATAGCCATAGGTTTGCCGACGGTATTGCTCCTGCCTATGACCACCGCGTTCTTTCCCTTGAGATCGACACCAGTGGTTTCAAGCATTTTCATCACGCCGAAAGGAGTGCATGAAATCGTCCTCGGTCTGTTCATCGCGAGAAGTCCGAGATTTGTCGGAGAAAAACCGTCAACGTCCTTTTCGTCGGGAATGAGCGAGAGGAGCTTTCTCTCGTCGTAACCCTTGGGCAAAGGCAGCTGGACGAGAATGCCGTCCACGGTTTCGTCCGCGGCGAGATCGACAAGAGTCTTCTCTATTTCGGATTGCGGCGTTCCGTCCGCGTATTCGTAATGCAGAGAGCGCATACCCGTCTCGGCGCAACCCGCGATCTTGTTTCTGACATAAGTCTGCGACGCGGGATCTTCACCCACGATTATCACGGCAAGACAAGGTTTTCTGCCGTATTTTTCTTCGAACCGAGCTACTTCTTTCTTTATCTCCGCTCTCGTATCGGCGGATACTACCTTTCCCAGTATCAGCATGTCACTTGTTTCCTCCGATCTCTTTGTAAATCCCCGCAAGTACGCCGTTGACGAACACATAGCTGTCGGGCGTGGAGTACGTCTTGACTATGTCCAGAATTTCGCTTATCGAAACGGCAGGCGGAATGTCGGGCATGAACTTGAGTTCGTACGCCGAAAGCAAAAGTGCCGCAAGATCGGGTTTGAAAATGCGGTCTATCCTGAAGTTGCGGGAATTGGATTCGATAAGTGCGCAAAGCCCGTCGTAGTTGCTCTCCACGCCTGCCACGACGGTCTTAATATAGTCTTTATCCGAAAGATTTATGTCGTTGTCTTCGAAAATCGGACCTATCGAAGGAGATTCTTCTGTGTTTTCTTTGTTGAAAAGCCACTCGAAAACGAGTTTGTACGCATAATCGCGCGCTTTTTTTCTGCTCATATACTACTCCGTCTAAAACCCTCCGACGGAGATCCGCCGAAGGGTCTGAAAATTTTTCTTCAGTTTGAATAAACCACGCCCGCTACCGTAACGTTGATCGCCTTGACCTTGAACGAGGTCGCCCTCTCGACTTCGGTCTTTATCTTTTCCTGCAGGCTCGCCACGATCCTGGGGATCACGCCGCCGTAGTATACGTTGACCGAAATGTCTATTATCGCCGTCATGTCGTCGTAAAGCTCTACCGAGATAGCGTTGTTCTTTTTGTTTTTGCCGAGCTTTATGTTCCTGCTCAGCCCTGCTTCGTAAGATACCGACGCTATTCCTTCGACCTGAGACGCCGCGCTGCCCGTCACCGAAGTGATGATATTGACGTAAGTCTCTCTAGCCTGATAGTTGTCCTGAGACATATCACACCTCCGAAATATGTCTATATTGTATCATATACGAGCGCGGTTGACAAGCGTTAAGCGGTATATGGGACGACAACCACTTCGCTTGCGGTATATTCGGTCTCCTCGAGGATAACGCTGAGTATCTGCGCCACTTCCTGAGACTCGAGCTCGCTCTTGTTGACGATGACGTTTACGTTGCTCGTACTCATCGTGACTACCGCGTCGTCAAAGCCTTTCGCCTTGATGAGGCTCTCGATCACGAGTTCTGCCTCGATGTTGTTCAGAAGATCCTGTCTCATCGTCTCGGCGGTCGCCTTAGCCTCTTCGGTAGAGGTCTCGGATGCAATGATCGCGTCGAGATAGCTCATTTCTTCTGCTCTAGCGGTCTCGCGACTCGTGCGATATGTGCTGAAGAAGGTCTCCACGCTGTCACCGCCCGTAAGCTGATCGCCGCCGTCATTCGTCTTGCTGAACCAGTCGCTGTTGAGAGCGAAATTCAGGACGCCCGTAAGTACGAGAAGAGCGACCATGCTGCAAAGGATGATCACCTTTTTTGCGTTTGAGGAAAGCGATTTTTTAGCTTTCACTGCCTGTGTCTGTTCTGCCATAAAATACCTCCATGGATGTAAATATATATATTTTTGTTTGCCTTTCGGCTTTGTTGTCCGCTTTCTGTTCTATTATATTGGCGGTCATTTCATTTTATACACCTTGATTTTCGACCCGTCCACGTCGAGGAGCGCGCAGAGTGCGTCGATTATCTTTATCTTGACGTATACGTCGTCGCCGCCTTCCGCAACCACTACGATGCCGTCTATCTTCGCGGGTTTTTCGGATATGACGAGCGGCTGTTGCTTACCGTCAACGGTGATTATCACGGGAGACGAAGTCGTGGTCGAGTTTTCTACGACTCGGTCGCTGTTCGAATCGCTGTCCGTCGTCACGGTCGTCACCGTTTCCTCGTCGTAGGCTATTTCGTAACTGCCCGTTCCGTCGTAGGTGATCAGAATGTCGCATTTGCCCACTCCGTCGATCTTGGAAACGATGTCGGAGATCTGTTTGCAAAGCTCTTCTCCGCTTTCAGCCGTCTTTACGCTCGTATCGTCCTTAAACGCGCCGTAAATCGAAAACCCCAGCAGAAATACGGCAACGAGAGCGACTGCCGCGATTATTTCGATATGCTTGACGCTTTTGAGTTTCGTCAGTATCCCGACTTTATCCGTCGGCTCGTTTGTTGTCATATACCCTGACCTCCTTGTTCCCCGCCGCCTTTCTGACTATCTCGATGACTTCGTTCTCGCAGTCGGACTTGAATTGACTGCACAAAGTGATGTCCACGTTTATCCTGTCAATTTCATATATGTCGGACGCAGCCGCAAAAATAACCACTTGCGCGTTTTCGTAACCGCGAAGTTTGAGAGAATTTGCGATTTTTTGTTCGTCTTCTTCCTTTCTGTCCCCGTTCACCGATTCCACGAATCCGGAATCTGTATCGAACACGTCGTCGAAATACTTTGAAAAATCGGTTTCCGACTTCAGTGCCCCGGCTATCGGCGAGACGATCACGAGCACGACGATAAGCGCGTAAACGCCCTTGACGTATTTGTTTCCTTCGCCTTCGGGCATCAGCACGTCGATCAACACACCGATAACGACTACTCCGACGATTCCTATGAGCCACCCCGTCATACTACCCCCGCATTGCAGGTCGCGACGACGAGCATGACCGTGAGAATGAACATGAACCCCACCCCGAGGACTATCGCGATCAGCACACCGAGATTTTTGGATACTCCGCCGAGCATCGCAGAAAATCTCTCGTCGCTGAACGGCTCAATAAGTCCGCCTACAAGTTTAAGCCCCAGCGAAAAGACGGCTATCTCGACTACGGGAACGATTATCGCCGACAAAATAAGCAACGTCACTACCAGACCCGCCGAATTCTTGATCAGCACCAGTCCCGCAAGCACCAGATCGAATCCGTCCGAAAGATAGCCGCCGAGCAGCGGAACGTAGCTCTGAAGCGCGAATTTCGCGGTCTTTACGGATACGGTGTCGGCTATCGCTCCCGTCAGCCCCTGCACCGAGAGAAAGGTCGCAAATATGCCGAATATCCCTCCCAGTATGAAGTCGGCGCAGCTCTTGAAGAACGTAGTGAGTTTCGAGAGTTTTACGTTCTTGCTCAGATGTCCTATTATTCCCACCGTGGTTGCGGCTATGAACAGCGGCAAAACGACCGACGTGACGACCGACGTGACTCCCGTTGCAAGCACGGCTGTCATAGGTCTGTACACCGACGCCGAAGTCACCGATCCCAACGCCGTCAAAAGCGTGAGAAGAACGGGAAAAGCCGCGTTCATCAACGCCTGCATGGACTTCACCGTCTCCGTCGCACTGACAAGCAGCGACGCGGTTTTTGCCACGACTATCGAGATCATTGCCGCATAGCACGCAAAATATATAAGCTCGGTAGTACTCTTCTTCAGAAATCCGCCCGACAGCCCGCCGACCACCGAATACAGCAGAGCTATCGCGAATATCGCTATGAGTGCGGGGAGCGAGTCCTTTACCGCTCCCGACGCCAAGGATACGGCTGCGTTGAAAAACGCACCTGCGTCGTTGTCGTATCTTCCCGCGATAATCTCTTTCACCGCCTCGATGAAGCCGTTTGCAGCGACGTCGCCTTTGCCGTACTCGTCCAGCCAGCTTTCGAGTCCCGACAGATCGAGATCGTCGAGCTTGTCCTCTATCTCTTCTTCGAGTTTTTCCTCTGCGGATTCTTCGGCAAACGCGGTCGCGCAACACAGCGACGCGACCGTGACGCACAATACGAATATCGCAATCAGCTTTCCCGTAATCTTCTTCATATCAACCTCGCAACCGTATCCAACAGCGCGTTCACTATGGGAAGTGCCATCAGAAATATCGCTATTTTCCCTCCGAGCGCGATTTTTTTCGAGATCCCGCCACAGTCAAGATCTTCGCAGAGACCGCAGGCGTATTCGGTAAGATACCCCACCCCTACTATCTTGAGCAGTATGGCGAACAGCTCGTTGTCGATGCCCGTGCGATCGACTATCTCCTGCAGCGACACAAGGACGGACGCAAGCGAATTCATGCAGATTATCAGTATCACTATGCCCGTCGCGACTGCCGCCAGCGCGGCGTAATGACCGTCCGTCTTCTTGAGCAAGAGACATGCGATCGCACCGATGATACCTATCGATACCAGCCTGAAGACGTCCATCAGTACAGATTCAGTATTGATTTGAGACCGTCAAAAAGCCCTCCTATCATATCGAGAACGATAAGAAGGACGATGACCAACCCCGTAAGCGTGACGAGAGTCGCGATCTCGTCTTTGTCGCTCTTTTTGAGCACTATGTTGACTATCGCGGTGAGAAGACCAACACCCGCTATCTTGAAAATTATCCCTACTTCCATCTTTCCTCCGTGTCACGCCGCGATCAGAAGCGCGGCAAGTCCGGCAAGTATTCCAAGTTTGAACGACAGACCGCCGTATTTTTTATAATTCTGTTTTGACGTCTGCGCTATCGGATCGAGTACGGCTCTGAACTTTGCGAGATCGGACAGCTGAGTATCGTAGTCGGATTTTCCCAGAGAAAACAACATGTCGGCAACTACGCTCTTTTCGTACCCGGTGAGAAGCCTTGTCGCAACGGTTTTCATGCAGTCCTCTTTTGAAAAAGATCCTTGCTCCAGCAAACGGACGTAAGCCGACAATATCGCCGCGCAATCGCCCTTTTTATCGGCGGAATAAGCCTTTGTCAGCTCGCAGAGAGTGCTTTGCAGATAGGATATTCCCTTGTCGAGTGCGTCGATGTATCCGACTATTCCGTCGAGCAGATTACTCCTTTTTCGGTAATGCGCGTTGACGGCGTACCCCGCATATCCGCAACATACGAACAACGCCGCCCCCAAAAGCAATCTCAACACTTTTTTATCACCTCTTTGTCGATGATCTTCGTGACTTTCCCAAGCTCGCCCAGCTCGACGAAATATCTCGTGAATTTCGCAAGTCTTCCGTATACTTTGTTTTCGAGAAGCGAAAGAGTGTTTTTCGCATGTACGGTGGCTACGACGTTAACTCCGCACCTGAATATGTCTTCGAGACAGTCTATCTCTTCCGCCCCGAATATCTCGTCGGTCGCAACGAGATCGGGTCTCAAAGAGCGCACGGCATCGGCGTATCCGCCTTTTTTTGAGGAAAACAGCAATACGTCCGTGTTCGGTCCGAGATCGAATCCCGACACACCGTTCACACTTGCCGACAATTCGTTTCTTTCGTCGATTACGACTACGTTTTTGCCGCTCTGCGAAAGAAGTCTGACGAATTCTCTGAGCATCGTGGTCTTTCCGTATCCCGGCGGCGAAAGTATCACTGTATTGCCGAAGTCTTTTACGATTCTTTCCAAAGCCGATGCGCATCCGAATATCTGCGCGGGGACACGGATACACAGCGAACTGACGTTCTTCAGCGTAAATAGTCTGCCTCCCTTATATACGCCTTCGCCCGAAACGCCTATCCTTATTCCTTCGTCGCAGCTCAGATAACCGCCGGCGAGCTGAGAATTGACCGCATACAGCGAGTGTTTTGTCGCCACGCCGAGAACGTGATCCACGTCTTCGCGCGTCACTTCGTACAGATGTCCGTATTCGTCGATCGGATTGAAGTAACGTCCCGCTACCGCAACGCTCAGCGGTTTGCCGACTCTCATGCGTATCTCCGTTACTATGCGTCCGCCTCCGCCAGTCGCAACGTCGTATATCTTTTCGGGCAACAATTTTTCAAGCATTCGTCCACCTCGGATACAATAATCTATTGCGGACAAGTCGTCGTAATGACCTTTCGACAAAAAATCCCTTTCCGTTCAAAGCGAACGATATATATAAATTCTGGTTATTATTTTGACAATTTTACTAGATTTTCGTCTAATATTGTTCTATTTTAGCGACATATTTATAATAATTTGACAAAATCGACGGTTTCACTTCTCTTCTACTTTCGAAAAGCGACATTTGAACAAATGCGAAACAGACTCGTGAGCAAGAAGCGATAAAAAATTAAATAACTTTTTCGAAAAACTTAAAAGTTGCGTCGTGTCTGAAATAGCTTTCCTCGATTTCCTGGATTATCGAGAGCTACCCCGGTAAACGGCAAAGCGTTTTCTTCACGACCCTGTCGCAGACAATAGATGTTTCGATAGTGTCGCGATTAAACGAGAAAAGCGTGCGTCGGGCATTCACGCACGCAATTCATATTCGGAATAACTATCCGAAAGTCGGACAAAATGACATAAAAAAACGCGACCCTTACGGGTCGCGCGGCAGTTGTCGATAAATATCACACTCTGGACATGTAGGAACCCGTGCGGGTATCTACTCTTATCGTGTCGCCTTCGTTGACGAAAAGCGGCACGTTGAGCGTATAACCCGTCTCGAGGGTCGCGGGCTTGCTGGCGTTGGTAGTCGTGTTGCCCTTTACGCCCGGCTCGCTGTGAACTATCTTGAGTTCAACGAAGTTGGGAGGCTCGACGGAGAACGGGTTGCCATTGTAGAAAGAAACGGTGACTTCGCCGTTTTCGGGAACGAACTGCAACGCCTCTTCGCACGCTTCCTTGTTGAGCGGGATCATATCGAATGTCTCGTTATCCATAAAGTAATAGAGATCGCCGTCGTTGTAGGAATAGCTCATCGTCTTGCGCTCGATGTGCGCGGTCGGGAATTTGTCCGTCGGATTGAACGTCATTTCGATAACGCCGCCCGAGATCACGTTGCGGAGCTTGGTTCTTACGAAAGCCGCGCCCTTGCCCGGTTTGACGTGCAGAAAGTCGACGATAGTCATGACTTTGCCGTCCATTTCAAAGGTGATACCCTTTCTGAAATCGCCTGCCAATATAAAATCAGCCATAAAAAACCTCCATTTTGCTTGCTTGCTAATAATTATTTTATCATACGACGGCAATGCCGTCAATTCTTACCGTATCCGTCTTTGGATAAACCCGTCTTTACTTATCAAAGAACGATCAGGTTTTTATCCGAATGAGTCAGATTCTCACTGCCGTTCTCGGTGACGAGAGCCATATCTTCTATTCTGATGCCGAAGTCGCCTTCGAGATATACTCCCGGTTCGACGGTGATTATCATGCCGGGCTTCAATATTTCGTCGCATTTAGGCGAAAACGCAGGCATTTCGTGTATATCTACGCCGACGCTGTGCCCGAGCGAATGAGAAAAATACTTGTCGAGAGAATGTTTTGCGAGATAATTTCTCGCGACCGCATCGATGTCGCAGCACTTTTCGCCCGCTTTTATGGCTTTTGCGGCTATCTTGTTTGCTTCGAGCACCGCGTTGTACGCCCTCGCCTTTCTCTCGTCGACCGTACCGAGCGCGACGGTCCTCGTCATGTCGGAACAATAACCCTTGTATTTCGCACCGAAATCCATCGTGACGAATTCACCTTTTGCGAGTTTTCTCTCGCTCCTGTGCGCATGCGGCTTGCTGCCGTTTTCGCCGAAAGCCACAATGCTGTCAAAAGCCAGCTCGCAGCCGTTTTTCAGCATGATATATTCTAGCTTTGCCGCGATCTCAATCTCGCTGACGCCTTCTTTTATAAACGGCAATATCTGTTTGAAAGCCTCGTCGGTGACGCTCTGGGCTTTTTTTATCAGATCAATTTCGCGTTCGGACTTTACAGCACGCAGTTTGGCGAACGCGTCGTCGGTCGCGACGAAAGTCACTCCTTTGAAAAGTTTTTCGAGCGCGACGTAATCGCAATGCGGGATAGTCTGTTCAACGCCGAGTTTTTTTACACCGAGTTTGTCCGCAAGCTCCTTAATCTCTTCGATTCCGCCGAGTCTTACGTCGAAAGCGTCGCCGATCCTGTCACGCGCTTCTTCGAGATAGCGCATGTCGGTGAAAAAGTAGTTTTTTTCATCGGTCAGAAGTATACGGCAATTGCTGCTTTCGTATCCCGAAAGATAAAAAGTGTTGGATGTCGTAATGACCACAGCCGCGTCTATACCGCAATTTTTTGTGATGTCCATATAGCCGTTCATACTCTAGTATTTTAGCATAATCGCTTGTTTTTGTAAAGAATTAAAGCGATTTATAGTAGTTTTTCATCGCAAGCGCGTCGATGGTCTGCGTGCCTGCGGACTCGCATGCGATATACGGCTCCAGCTTGTAGTCGGATATGACTTTCATGAGAGGTTCAAAGTCCGGTCCGTATTTTTCGTCGGCAAAAGTCAGATGCCTGAGTTCTCCCTTATCGCCGTACTGTATCTTGCTGAAATGGACGTGCATGTTCTTCGTCTTGAAGTCGCCCAGTCCGTCCGCGAGCGTGTCGATTATGCGTTTATATTCGTCGTATCCCTTTATCACGCCCTGGTCGCGCGCGTTGAGATGGCCGAAGTCTATGCAAGGCAGCAACGTGTCGTAGCCTTTACACATGCGTATAACTTCGTTCAGATCGCCCAGCTGCGACTTTTTACCCATAGTTTCTGCGCACAGCCACAGGTCGTCGAAACCCAGTTCGTGTTTCAGTTCCATGACATTATCGAGGCGTTTCATAAGCACGTTCATCGCGTCCTCTCTGTCAGCCTTAAGCGGAGATCCCGGGTGGAAAACGCACCTTTTTCCGCCGAAATATTCAAGTGCCTTCAGCGAGCCGAATATGTATTCGTGATTGTTCGCCGCCTTGTCTTCTTCGAGAGTCGCGAGGTTGATGAAATACGGCGCGTGTACGGAAAATTCGATATTGTATTTCCTGAATTCGTTTCCTATTTCCCTTGCCGTCTTTTCGGTGATCCTGACGCCTCTGCCGAAAGAATATTCGAAACAGTCAAGCCCGAGACCGGCAAGCCATTTCGCCTCTTGTATCGTATGCGAATATCCCTGCATCGCAAAGAGTTCGCAACTGCCGCTTGGACCGAATTTTATCATGATCTCCTCCTCAGCACCTCGTCGGCATCTTTGGCTATCTGCGCGCCGAGATCCTCTTTTGTATCGAATTTTTTGACGTCTCTGATCTTTCTCAGAAACTCGACGACGATTGTCTTTCCGTAAATATTTCCGCTCCAGTGCAGAATGTAGCTTTCGACGTTGTAATGCGAGTCTCCGAAAGTGGGATGTTCGCCGACGTTTGTGACGGCGCGCAGCCTCACCCCGTCAATAAGCACGTTGGTATCGTAAACACCCTCGGCAACGGGCAGTTTTTCGTCGGGAATGTCGATATTCGCGGTAGGTGTCCCTATCGTAGTGCCGTCGTGTCTGCCTCTGACGACCTTCCCCGCCACGATGTACGGCAACGGCAAAAGCGCGTTGATTTTTTCGATCTCGCCTTTTGTAACAAGCTCTCTTATCTCTCTGCTGGCAATCTTTCTGCCCGCCGCGTATTCGACCATATCGACGATATAACAATCCGCACCGCGGTCTCTGCAATACTTTTTCAACGTCGATGCGTTGCCCTTTGCGCCCGCGCCGTATGTGTAATCGCTGCCCGCGACGATTGCCGATATATTGAATCTTTCGAAAAGACCGTCGAGAAAATCGTTTGCGTCAGTCGCGAAAAACTTTGCGTCGGGTTCTGCTTTTACCACGACGTCCGCGCCGAGCTGCCAAAGACGGAATACGCGCTCGTCGTATGTGAATATCTCCTTGTCCTTTCTGCCGAGCGCGCCGAAAGGATTGTCGCAGAAAGTGAATACGGCGCATTTTGCAAAATCGATCTTCGCAAAGAGTTTCGCCCTTTGCAAAAGCGAATTGTGACCGCGGTGAACGCAGTCGAAAAAGCCGAGACACAGAACTATCCTGTCGGGGCAACCCGTCTTGTAATCGATTTGTCTTATATCGTATTCCATAAATGCGTCTCTATTTTCATCCTTCCGTCTTTTACCGTCGCGACCCCTATCACGTTTCCGTCCGATTCTACGCCGAATCTTCCGTCGGCGTGCGACGTGACCAGAGTCTGACCGCAACACAATCTCTTTGCCGTTTCGCCCGAAACTTGTTTCATATCGAACAGTTTGCCGACTATCTCTCCGTCGGGTCTGACGTACGCCTTCGGGTCGTCGATGAAATCCCGCATCGGAACGGCATCACTCAAAGAATATCCCGCGCACGCCGTACGTTTCAAAGCCGACATATAGGCAAAGCAGCCGAGCTTTTCCGCAATATCGCGGCAGAGACTTCTGATATACGTCCCCGAGCCGCAGACTATCGCAAGTTTCGCCTTATTTACGGACTCTCCTTCGGATACGACGTCCAAAAGCGTTATCGAATATATTTTGACCTTTTTTGCGGAGAGAGAGACTTCGCCTCCCTTTCTCGCCAGTTTATATGCCCTGACGCCGTTTACGTTCACCGCGCTGTATGCGGGCGGGATCTGATCGATCTCACCGACGAAATCGGGCAAAATCCTTTCGAGATCAGCCTTTTCAGGCAGTTTATCGTCTTTCTCGGTCACTATCCCTTCGCGGTCGAGCGTATCGGTCGTCATTCCGAAAGTGAATTCGGCGACGTACTCCTTTTTTCCGCTCTGCATATAGTCGAAAAGTTTTGTCGCTTTGCCGAACCCGAGAACGAGAACTCCGTCGGCTGCCGGATCGAGCGTACCCATGTGCCCGCACTTTATCTTTTCGCCCACCGCTTTTGACAGCGCGTTTCTGCACTTTATAACCACGTCGCTCGACGAGATACCGAGCGGTTTGTCGATGGCGATCGCAAAATTCATAGACAATCCCTGCACGCCTTGAGTATCTTGTCTTTGACGTCTTCGAAATATCCGCTGACTCTGCATCCCGCGGCATTCTTATGTCCGCCTCCGCCGAAAATCGCGGCAATTTCGTCGGCATTCACTCCGTCAACGGTACGGAAACTGACCTTATATTGCATTTCGCCCTTGGTTTCCGTCAGCGAAAACGCGATTTTTACGCCGTTTATATTGAGGACATTGTTTATTATTCCCTCTGTATCCGCGTCAGTCGTGCCCGTTGCCTCGAAATCGGCTTTTCTGAAGAAAATGCCCCCTATCGCTCCGTCGTCGTAAAGTTTTGCGCCTGAAAGCACGCGATTTTTGAGGTTGAATATCCTGTAATCCGTCTTCTTCATGAAATTGTCGAAAATTTCGTTTGCTTTGAAATCGTACGCGATCAGCTCCGCGGCTGTCAGCAAGGTTTTTCGGGTCACTGAAGAAAACGAAAATCCCCCGCTGTCCGTGACGAGCGCGCAGTACAGCAATTTCGCGACCGTATCGTCCATGCACTTTTTCCGACTGTCCAACGCCTTTATCAGATCGAACGCGATCTCTGCCGTAGCGGACGCATCCGTCTCGACTATGTTCAGATCTCCGCGTCTTCCTCTCGTGATGTGATGATCGACGAACACGCGGTATTTGCATGAATAATACGCGCCGTCGTACGCTCCCAGTCTGCCGTCGTCCGAACAGTCCACGGCTATCGCGAGATCGCACGGCGCGAATCTGACCGAATTGTACGCGTCCAGTCCGTCAAGATAATGCAATTTGTCGTTGAACGTACCGTCGCAAAAAACGTATGGCTTTTTACCATACGTCTTCAAAGCGCGGTAAAGCGCGAGCGCGCTGCCGCAAGTATCTCCGTCGGGGTTAACGTGGCTGAAGAGCGCGATCGTTTCCGCTCTGTCCACAGCCTTTACGAATTTTTCAGCAACCTCATTTCTGACCGTCATTTTTGTTTAGCTCCGTGATTCGCTTATCCATGCTCATACCGTAACTGATAGAAGTGTCGAGCACGAATCTGAGCGCGGGTATCGCGCGAAGTATCATCATTTTCTTGAGTCTGGACTTGATGTATCCTTCCGCGCTGTTGAGTCCTTCGAGCACTTCGCTCTCCGCCCCGTCCGCGCCGAAGATGCTGACGTACACTTTCGCGAGCGTCAGATCCTTGTCCACGCTGACTTCCATGACGCTTATCATGCCGCGTACCCTCGGGTCGCGCACGCCGTCGCGCAGGATTATCGCGAGCTGCTTTTTGAGTTCGGAATTTATCCTGTCAAGCCTATTCATTCTTCACCTGTATCATTTCGTACGCTTCGATCACGTCGCCTTCCTTGATGTCTCCGAATTTCTCGAGACCGATACCGCATTCGTAACCGCTCGCGACTTCCTTCGCGTCGCTCTTTTCTCTCTTCAGAGACGCGATGTCACCTTCGAATACGACGATATTGTCGCGGATGAGTCTCGCCTTGTTCGTTCTCGCGACCTTGCCGTCCGTGACGTAGCAACCCGCGATCGTTCCGACGCCGCTGATCCTGAACGTAGCCCTGACTTCCGCATGACCGACGATCTCCTCTTTGAATACGGGAGCGAGCATGCCCTTGAGAGCTTTCTGTATATCCTCGATGGCTTCGTATATAACGCGGTAATATCTGATCTCGATCGAACTTCTCTCTGCGAGCTGTCTTGCCTTCGGCTCTGCCTTGACATTGAACGCGAGTATCAAAGCGTTCGAAGTGTATGCGAGGTTGACGTCGCCTTCGCTTATCGCGCCTACGCCCGCATGGATTATCGAGATCTTTACGTTGTCGTCCTTCATCTTGTCGGAGATCTCGAGGAGCGACTGTTTCATGGCTTCTGCCGAGCCCTGAACGTCCGCTTTGATGATGACCGCAAGAGACTTGACGTCCTCGTCGGAAACGTTCTTGAACATATCTTCGAGGGTCTTCGCGCTCGCGGTGCGGTTCTGCATCTCGAGTCTCTCTTTCGCGGCTCTTTCAGCGGCGACTTCTTTTGCGAGTTTTTCGTCGCCGACCACGACAAGTTTGTCTCCCGCGTTCGGGACTTCGGTAAAGCCCTGTACCTGAGCCGCAAACGAGGGTTTCGCCTCTTTCACGCGCTTGCCTGTAAAGTCGGTCATAGAACGTATCTTGCCTATCACCGTGCCTGCGACGACGTAATCCGAAACGTGCAACGTACCGTTCTGTACGAGCACCGTCGCGACGGGACCGAGACCTTTGTCGAGTCTCGCCTCGATTATCGAACCCTGCGCGGGGCAATCCTCGACCGCCTTGAGATCGAGCACTTCGGCTACGAGCAGTATGCCCTCGAGAAGTTCGGGCACGCCCTGACCAGTCTTTGCGCTGACGGGGCACATCATGACGTCACCGCCCCATTCCTCGACGAGAACGTCGTGCGCCGCGAGCTGCTGCTTGAGGTTTT
Source organism: uncultured Christensenellaceae bacterium (assembly GCA_944380305.1). GTDB lineage: Bacteria > Bacillota > Clostridia > Christensenellales > UBA3700 > Ornithoclostridium. The sequence goes on along the minus strand of CALWHF010000004.1, from coordinate 101,299 downwards.
CGACGTTAGCCGTCGGCTTGTCTATCTTGTTTGCGGCGATTATTATCGATACGCCCGCGTCTTTCGCGTGGTTGATAGCCTCGACGGTCTGCGGCATTATGCCGTCGTCTGCGGCAACGACTATTACCGCAATATCCGTCACGTTCGCGCCGCGGCGTCTCATCGCGGTAAACGCCTGGTGACCCGGGGTGTCGAGGAAGGTTATCTTTTCGCCGTTTACCTCGATCGAGTACGCGCCGATATGCTGGGTGATGCCGCCTGCCTCTCCGCGAGCCACGTTGCTCTTTCTGATATAGTCGAGAAGCGAGGTCTTGCCGTGATCGACGTGACCCATGATGGTGACGATAGGCGGACGCCTCTTCATCTTCTCTTCGCCGTATTCCACCTGAGTCAGCTCGTTGAGCTTGTCTTCAGCGGTGGTATCCTGCTTGAGTTCGAGCGTAATGCCGTAATCGAGCGCGACGAATTCGGCTGTTTCGAAGTCTATGCTGTCGTTGATGGTCGCGAATTTGCCCATGTCGAACAGCTTTTTGACGATCTCGGTAGATGTCTTGCCTATCTTTTCGCTGAGCACTTTGATCGCGACGGGATCGGTATTGATGACCGCATGTTCGATGACGATAGCCTGCGGAGTGAATATCTCCTTTTTGCCCGATCTGCGGACTTTGACGTGTCTGACCTGTCCGTCCTCGTCGTCTCCGCCCTCGTAAACGTAACCTTTTTTGAGCAGATCGCGTTTGCTGAGACCTTTCTTGTTGTCGTCCTTCACGCCCTGCTTTTTCTTGTTATCCTTCTTGAACTGATTGTTCGCGCCTGCCTGCGGGGGCGTCTCGAAGACTCTCGTCTGAGTGCCGCCCTGCGGTCTCGGTGCGAAACCTCCTTGTCCCGCGGGTGCGCCGGGGCGACGGGGTCTGTCTCCTTGTGGTCTCTGATTGTTGAAACCGCCCTGCGGTCTCTGACCCTCTCTGCGTCCGCCGATCTGAGCGTCGGGATTGATATAAGTCCTGGGCTGTGCGGGTTTCTGCACGGGCGCGGCTTTGGGAGCGGCGGGAGCTACGGGCGTCGCGGGAGCGACTTCTTCGGTCACTTTTGCGACTTCTTCCGTCATGCTCTCTTCAGCCTCGGGAGCTTCGACGACGTCTTCGGTCTCGGCTTCCTCTACGGTAGGCTGACTGCTTTCTTCGCGTGCGGCTTCGCGAGCAAGAGCTTTTTCCTCTTCCTCCTTACGCTGCAATTCCTCCTGCGCCTGACGTGTCAGCTCCGCTTTTACCGCAGCCACTTTATCCAGAGCTACTTTAACGCTCGATTTGGACGAAAGTACCTTGGCGATTAGCGGTTTGACCTTGTCGTTGACAAAATCGCCGATCTCCTTCAGGTTTTTGGTGTAATCTACTTTTTCAGTCACGTTGTTTTCGTTAGCCACAAACTACCTCCGTAATGCGTCGTCGGCTACTCGGACGCTAATATTCGTTTGATCTGATCGCCGAGCGACTTGTCGGTCACAGCGACGATCTTTACGTTTTTTCTCTTGAGGACGTCGTTGAGATAGTCCTCACTCACCGCCAAAAACGCGGCGTTATTCTTTTCGCAGAAGTACTGCGCCTTGCGTTTCGCGCTCGCACCCAGGCTTTCGTCGTAAAGCACGACTTCGGGAGCGGATTTCAGTCTGAGCAGACACTCGAGACCGAACACGGTTTTCTTTGCCCTGACCGCGAAACCGAGATATGAGTCAATTCCCGCAGTTTTCGTCATACTCTTTCAAAAGTCTCTGATAGAGTTCTTCATCGACCTTGCTACCGAGCGCGCGGTCGAGACCTTTCGATCTGATGCACTTTGCAAGGCAGTTCTTGTCTTTGCAAAGATAAGCTCCTCTACCGTTTTTCTTGCCCGTAAAGTCGAGTGATATGTTGCCTTCGGGGTCTCTGACGACCCTGATAAGCTCGTTCTTCGGCTTCGTCGTACGGCATGCGATGCACGTTCTTTCGGGAATCTTTTTCACTTCTTACTCCTCGTCGGAATCGCTCTCAGCGGTCACGATGTTCTCGACCGAAGAGTACGGTTTGACGTCGATCTTCCATTCGGTCAGCTTAGCCGCGAGACGTACGTTCTGTCCCTGCTTGCCGATGGCGAGAGAGAGTTTGTCGTCGGCAACGATAGCCTTCGCGCTCTTCTCCTCGTCGTTGACCTGCACCATGATGACCTTAGCGGGGCTGAGTGCTCTGGCGATATACTCGAGCGGATCAGCACACCAGCCGATGACGTCGATCTTTTCGCCGTTCAGCTCGCCTACTATGCCGTTTATCCTCATGCCTCTCTGTCCTATGCAGCTGCCGACCGCGTCCACGCTCGGGTCGTCGGAATAGACAGCCATCTTCGTTCTGTATCCCGCCTCTCTGACGATCTTCTTGATCTTGACGAGACCCGACTTGATCTCGGGCACTTCCATCTCGAACAGTCTCTTGACGAAGTCGCGGTGCGCTCTCGAAACCATGACCTGCGAGCCGCCCTTGAAGTCGGTGCGGATATTCTTGACGAATACCTTGAGCACGTCGCCCTGCTTGTATATCTCGCCTTTGATCTGATCCTGAGGCATCATTACGCCTTCCATCTGAGAGCCGGAAATATCGAGGTATATCCTGTCTCCGTCGATCCTTCTGATCTGCGCGGTGACGATCTCGCCCTCTTTCTGGGTCATGTCTTCCAGGGTGATCTTCTTGTGCTCATCCATAAGTCTCTGCATAAAGACCTGCTTTGCGGTCTGTGCATCGATACGGCTGAATTCCTTGGGCGCGATCTCTTCGATAACGCGGTCGCCGACCTTATAAGACGATTTTATCTTCTTCGCATCTTCGAGAGAAATCTCTTTTTCGGGATCTTCGACGGTCTCGACGACCTCCTGATACGCGACGATCCTGATGCGGTTGCGCTGTTCGTCTATCTGAACGCTGACGGGACGCGCTTCGCCGGACTCTCTCTTGTATGCCGCGGCAATAGCGGCTTCGAGAGACTTGAGCGTCAGTTCTTTGTCGATTTTTCCTTCTTTTTCAAGCAAGTCGAGCGCAAGAAAAAAATCCTTGTTAATCATTTTGTCCTCCTAGAATTTGATAACCGCTCTCGCGAGGGCTATCTCTTTTATATTAAGTTGTATGGTTTTTCCGTCTATGCTCACGGTCGCCACCGTGAGAGCGTCGTCAACGTCTTCGAGGACCGCCTCGAATTTCTTTTTGCCGTCAACGGGTTTGTACAGAGAGATCTCGATCTCCTCTCCGAGATGTTTGCGATAATCCCTCAGAGTCCTGAAAGGTCTGTCGAGACCGGGAGACGAGACGTTGAGAGTGTACGGCTTGCCCGCCGTCGGATCGAGTTCGTCGAGCGGCGCGTCTATGGCGTTGTGCACCGCCTCGCAATCGTCGAGCGATACCCCGCCGTCCTTGTCGATATAGATCGTCAGACTGCCGTCGTTTTCGCCGCGTTTCTTGTATTCGACCTCGACGAGTTCGATATTCATTTTTTCGAGGATAGGCGTTATAAGTGCCTGTACCGAGTCGCAAATCTTGGGCATAATCTCTCCTACATAATTAAAGCGACTGATTTCAGCCGCTTAGTAAGTCAATACTATCTTGTGTATATATTAGCATATAAACATTATAAACGCAACACTTTTTTCCGAGTTTATTCAAAAAAATGCACAAATGTGAAATATTTTTGTTCGGAAACGCCCGTTTTACTAAAAAACGGCCCTGCCCGTCAGCCTATCCTCGACACGTCAACGTAATCGCACAGCCTGATGAACAGTTGCGCGGTAGCGTATGCGTCGTAATACGCGCGGTGCGCTTCTACCAGTTCGATATTGAACTCCTTGCAAAGCACGCGCAGATTGAGCTGCCCGCGCTTTCCCGTCCTGTCTCTGTACGCCTGGGCGATGACGATCGTGTCTTTCGTCCGATTCGGTACGACCATATTCTGCTCCGCCGCCTCGTTTTTCAGTACGATAAAGTCGAATTTGTTGCCGTTGTGAGCAACAAGCGTCGCATTCCCGACCCACGCGAGAAAATCGGGGAGAATGTCCTCGATATACGGCGCGTCCTCGACCATGTCGTCGTATATATGATTGGTCGCCGACGCTCCTTCGGGAATATGCATTCTCGGGTCTACGAGCGTGGAAAAATATTCGGTGCAGACGCCGTTCTTTATCTTGACCGCGCCTATCTCGATAATCTTGCAAGGTACACCGTTGTCGAGAAGCCCCGTGGTCTCTAGGTCGAAAACGACAAAGTCGTTATCCGTGAGATATGCGGGTTTTTCGCTCGCGATGTCGAATATATCCTGCTGAGTGGTAATGTCAAGAGGCTTTGCCTTTACGGGAACGTATGTTTTTTTGCGGCGCAGGTCTTCCTCGGTCAGTATCGACGAGTAATTGATCCTGCAAAGACTCACGCTCTTCGCAATCAGATTGAGTCCTCCGCGGAAACTGTCCGTCTGAAGATCCCCGACGACCGCGATCTCCGCGCCTTCCTCGAGAATATCGAGCGGACCTTTTGCGGCTTTTCTCGTAAAGTAACAGCACTTCATCGCCCCCGTCGTGTCGTTTATCGTAAAATTGTAATAGAGATTGCCCGACGTCTTCGAATTTCTCGCGACGATGCTCTCGACCTTTCCCGTTACGCATACGGCACTCTGAGGCGAGGTGCATGCCCTTATATAGCGCGCTTTCGAAGTGATCTCGCCCCCGCACAGTTTGTGCAGCGCGCTTATCTCTATGTAGCAATCGTCGATCACGACAGGCACTTCTTCCTTTGCGGTCTCCGAAATGATCAGTTTGTCGGTATACTCTGTCTTTACGACGTTCTTTCTGTCGTACGACGAATCGAGGTATTCTTCCAGTCCTTTAGTGAGTCCGCATTTTTCGAACAGATCGGCGACCGACTTTACGACGGTTATCTTTACCGTCACGACGGTATCCGTGCACGTTATATCCACGTTGTCGCTTGAAATGAGAACCGAATACGCCCTGTGATACTTGTTGACGTACTCTTTTACCAGTTTGAACACTATCTCGGGATCGACGCCGAACTTTCTGTAATTGACCGAAACCGTGTATTCCGAAGGCAATATCTCAACGGCAAACGATAATATCTTCCTTTTGTCTTCTTCCGTAAGCGTATTCTCTCCGCTGTACGGCAGACCTATCTGAACGCTGACGGTCTTCTGTTCGAGATCGAGATCGACCGAACGCACGCGCAGAAAGTCGTACGCTCCGTCAAAGCGAATATTGAGCAGCTTTATGAAATCTGTCTTTTGTCCTGTCTTTTCGGTATCTTTGGTGTCTGCCATTTCGGTATTCCGCTCGTTTGCGCCGTTGCTCGGCACGGTGGTTTTATATTGTTAAGGCTGGATATTCAGCAATATATTGGCTGAAATTTGACCTTTAACTTCTAAATTAAGTCGATTTTTATAATAATTCGACAAAATTATAACAAATCGTGATCAAAGGACGTCGATCTGCTTTTTCAACTCGTCGAATATATTTTCATTGGGCACGGTGGCGATTATCTTCCCTTCTCTGAATATCACGGACTTATCCTTACCTCCCGCGACGCCGATGTCGCAACCTTTGGATTCCCCTATCCCGTTGACGACGCAACCCATGACCGCGATGCGGACGCTCTTGTCGAGAGTGCGGGCATATTCTTCGACACGGGTCGCAATGCCCTGCACGTCGATACACGTCCTCGCGCAAGTCGGACACGAAACGACTTCCGCGTAAGCTCCGTCGTATCTCCCTATCGCCTTGAGTATCTCCTTCGCCGCATAGACCTCTTTTACGGGATCGTCCGTAAGAGACACGCGTACGGTGTCGCCTATGCCGTCGCAAAGCAACGCACCTATGCCAATCGCCGACTTTATCAGTCCTTTTTCGTATATTCCCGCTTCGGTCACCCCGACGTGGAGAGGATAATCGCATTTTTGCGAAAGAAGCCTGTATGCCTTGACCGTATTCACGACGTCGGAGGATTTGACCGATATGACTATATCGTCGAATCCGTGTTTTTCGAGGAGCGCGACGTGTTCGAGCGCGCTGTTGCACATCGCCTCGTAGAGAGGTTGTCCCTCGTATTTTTTATCGAGAGAACCGCCGTTGACGCCTATCCTGACGGGAATGCCTCTCTCCTTCAGATATTTCGCGAGATATTCGACCTTGCTTTCGTCGCCGATATTGCCGGGGTTTATCCTTATCTTTGCGACACCAGCGTCCGCCGCGGCGACAGCCAGCCTGTAATCGAAGTGAATATCCGCAACTATCGGCATTTTCGTGCCTTTTACTATGCTTTTCAACGCGATCGCGCTCTTTTCGTCGGGCACGGAACAACGCGCGATGTCGCATCCCGCCGCCTCGAGCGCGGCCAGCTGAGCGAGAGTGCCGTCAACGTCCGACGTTTTCGTATTGGTCATCGACTGAATAGCGATCTTTTCGCCTCCCCCGATAACGATATTGCCGATTTTAACCTTTTTCGTCATAGTTCACCCGAAGAAATGCAGCAAGTCGAAGGTTATCGCAAGCCCGATAAGCAATATCAGCCCTGCCGCGTGTATCATCCCTTCGACCTTGCGGTTCAAAGGTTTTTTCCTTATCCATTCTATTATAGCAAACAATATGCGGGAGCCGTCAAGCGCAGGCAAAGGAAGAATGTTCATAAACGCTATCGATATAGAAAGCACCGCCACGCCGTAGGCGACCGCCGCAACGCCCGACTGCCCGAGCTGTACGAGCGCGGATACCGCAGTTATCGTTCCGCCCATGGTGTCCTTCACCTTCGCCGCGCCCGTAAACAGCTGTCCTATCGATTTGAATATCAGCTCCACCACGTCGCCGCAGAAGTTGAACGACCTTGCGACGGCGGCGAAATATCCCAGTTTATATTGCCCGAAACCGTACGTTATGCCCAGCCCCGTTTTCACCTCTGAGACGAGATTTCCTTCCTCGTCTTCGTATGTGAAGTAATAATCGGTTTTCGAATAGGTGAACGTCACCTTTTCGCCGTCTCTGAGCACGGTGAATTCGTTGGTATCCGAGTCGCCGATCAGCTCGCCGAGCTTGCCCGATTCGAGCAGACTGTAAACGGGTTTTCCGTTGACTTCGATTATTCTGTCGCCCTCTTCGAACAGCTGCGTATGCTCAGCGTCCACAAGCTCGTAGGTGTCGATAATTACGGGCACTGCCTCGCCGTACGCCATAAAAAACACGTTCAGGATTATCAGCGCGCTGACGAAGTTGAAAAAGACGCCCGCGGCAAGCACGATTATCCTCTTCCATACGGGATGAGAATTGAAACTTTCGGGAGAAACGGCCTCTTCGTCCTCGCCCTCGAAAGCACAGAAACCGCCCGCAGGGATACAGCGTATCGAAAACACTTCTCCCGTCTCCTTGTTCGTCGTCTTTTTGAATATCGCGGGACCGAAACCTATCGCAAATTCGTTTATCTTGAAACCGAGTATCTTGCCCGCCGTATAATGTCCGAGCTCGTGCACGACGATCATAAACATAAAACAGACCATCGCGATCAGGATATATCCTATCCATTTGAAGACTTCGCCTGCGGAAACGCAAAGCAAAATTGTCGTCATACTTTTTCTCTCCCGATAACGTCATCGACGAATTTTTTTACTTTTTCGTCTGTTTCGAGCACTTCTTCCGGCTCGGTCAGGCTGCGACCACCCTCCGAAAACTTATCCAGTGCCCGTTTAATATAATATGGTATATCGTAGAATTTTATTTGTCTTTGAGCAAAACGTTTTACCGCGATCTCATTTGCGGCGTTGAGGATAGCCGTAGACTCCGAACCCGATTTCGCGCAGTCGAGCGCGATCTTCAGACATTCGAACACCCCGAGATCGGGTGCTTCGAAGTCGAGTGTCAGACCGTTGAAAGAAAGAGGCGTAAAGCAATAGTCCCCGCGTTCGGGATACAGCAAAGCGAGCTGGATCGGAAGTCTCATGTCGGGATAGCTCATCTGTGCGATTATACTGCCGTCGGCGTATTCTATCATAGAATGAACGACACTCTGTCTGTGTACGGCTATATCTATTTTGTCCGCAGAGACTCCGAAAAGATGCGACGCCTCTATGACTTCGAATCCTTTATTCATCATCGTCGCACTGTCAACGGTGACCTTGACGCCCATATTCCAGGTCGGGTGTCTCAGCGCGTCGTCTATCGTGACGTCTAGCAGTTCTTCTCTCTTTTTGCCCCTGAAAGCCCCTCCCGATGCGGTGAGGATAAGTTTTTCGACGTCAGCGGCGGCTTTTGCCTTTCTGCCGAGGCATTGCCAAATCGCGCTGTGCTCGCTGTCCACGGGCAGAACGTCCACGCCTTTGTCTGTGGCGGCTTTCATAACCACGTCTCCGCCCGCGACAAGCGTCTCCTTGTTCGCGAGAGCTATCTCGCTGCCCGCGTTTATGGCGTTCAGCGTAGGCACGAATCCGCTTATGCCTACAAGCGCGTTGAGCACCGTAGCACGCGCGACACCCGCTATCTTCGCGGGAGCGTCGCTGCCCGCAAACAGTTGCGTATTCTCAGGCAAATCGAGCGATCTTGCCGCGTTTTCGTCGCGCACGGCAACGTAGCGGGGTCTGAATTCGTCAATCTGTTTCTGAAGAAGAGCGACGTTTTTATCGCAACAAAGTCCAAGCACTTTAAGCTCGGAAGGATATTGTCTTACCGTTTCGAGTGCCTGAGTTCCTATCGAACCGGTACTGCCGAGTATAATAAGCTCTTTCATCGCTTTCTCCTTTCCGTCTCAGAACGCATATTCGTTATCCGCCGCAATCCGTCATTCGACGGCATTTATCACCGCGAAAGTGAGATAGATTACGGGAAGTACGAACATAATGCTGTCGAGTCTGTCCATGATCCCGCCGTGTCCCGGGAAAATCTTGCCGAAATCCTTTATTCCCGCTCTGCGCTTAATCCAACTTGCGGCAAGATCGCCGACTTCGCTGACGATCGCGCCGACAAAACCTATCACGAGATATATCGCGAGCGAAACGTAAATATCCGTTGTCAGGGCAAGCTGATGCACGTTTTTCATAGTGTCGAACACGCCGTAATAGTCGAACATGAGGAAGACCATCACGCTTGCCGCCATACCGCCGAACAAGCCTCCGACCGCACCCGCAATCGTCTTTTTGGGGCTGATTTCGGGACAGAGTTTCCTGCCACCTATCGCCATGCCCGTAAAATACGCGAAAGTGTCGGTAAATACAGGAATGAACAGCGCGAGCATAATGCCTATCATATCGCCGTAATTCTCGTTTACGGGGTTGTCGCCGAGCGTCGTCTTTCCGTTTATAAGGAAGAATATCGACAGCAGAACTATCGGATAGAACAGCACGAACGCCGTGGCGAGAAAATCTTTCAGCTCATACTTGTGATCGAACGTGAATATCGTCAGCGCGATCATAAGCGAAAGAGCCACGACTATGATTATGCCCGTTTCGCGCAGAAACCACAGCGCGGGATATATCCCGACAACCGCTATCGCAAGAGGTATCGCCATAGGTCTGTATTTTGCGGACCTGAACGCCTCGTACATCTCGTAGACGCCGATCGCCATACATATTAGTATCAGCGCGTCAACGTAGAACAGACTCAGTTGTCTGAGCCCGAACAAAGTGCCCAGCACGACGGCGAGCAAAACTATTGCGGTGATTATTCTCTTCAGCATAATTTATTCCTCTTCGACGGTCAGCCGATACGTCTGATATTGCCGTATCTGCGGTCTCTCTTCGAATATTCTTCTATTATTTTGTCAAAAACGGCGGAGTCGAAATCCGGCCACAGCTCGTCCACAAACACAAGCTCGGAGTATGCCGCCTGCCACAGCATGAAGTTGCTGAGGCGTTTTTCCCCGCTGCTCCTGACTATGACGTCGGGGTCGGGCAAGCCGCCCGTATACATGCAGTCGGACAGGGTCTGAATATCCACTTCCCTTATCCCCGCGCTTATTATTTTGTTGACAGCGCGCAGAATCTCGTCTCTGCCGCCGTAATTGAGCGCGATATTGACTACCATGCCCGTATTGTCTTTCGCCTCTTCGATTATTTTCTTCAATGCGGCGACGGTATCCGAAGGCAGCTTTGACAGATCGCCCATGAACATTATCCTGAAACCGCGTCTGACGTATTCGGAGAGATGTTTATCCGCAAACTCCGACACCATTTTGAAAAGAGCGTCGATCTCTTCCTGCGGTCTCGTCCAGTTTTCGGTGGAAAAAGCGTAAAAAGAGACCATTTCGACGCCTGCGTCCGCGCACGCGTCAACCATGCGGCGCAACGCCGACACGCCTTCGCGATGCCCCGCCTTTCTCGGCAAAAGGCGTTTCTTTGCCCATCTGCCGTTGCCGTCCATTATAAACGCGATATGGCTAGGAATCTTTTTCTCTTGTTGCATTTTACGCTCCTTTTATTACAAATACGTTAAAATTGCATACAAGCCGACTTGAAAAAGTCGGCTTGCAGAGTCCTTTGTCGTGACAGCAAAGCAAGCCCGTCCGTCAGACGGTCATTACCTCCTGCTCCTTGTCCTTCGTCGCCCTGTCGATCTCGGCAACGGCGTCCGCGAGAAGCTTGTCTATCTCTTTTTCGCACAGAGAAACTTCGTCCTCGGTCACGACGTTGTCCTTTTTCAGCTTTTTGACAGCGTCGTTAGCGTCGCGGCGAGCGTTTCTCAAAGCAATCTTGGTATTCTCGCCCATAGCTTTTATTTCTTTGCAAAGATCCTTTCTTCTCGCCTCGGTAAGCTCGGGGAAAATAAGGCGGATGACCTTGCCGTCGTTCTGGGGATTGATGCCGATATTCGCCTCGTTAATCGCCTTTTCGACCGCCTTGAGAGCGGATACGTCCCATACGGAGATCATCAGTATCCTCGCCTCGGGAACGGATATGTTGCCGAGTTGCTTGATCGGCGTCGGAGTGCCGTAGTAGTCCACGAATATCTTGTCGAGAACGTGAGCGTTCGCTCTGCCCGCCTTGAGTTTCGCGAATTCCCCCTTGAGATTGGTCACGCCCTTTTCGAGTTTTTCCTCGAACTTGTCGAACACTTCGAGAATTTCGATCTTTTCGCTGTTAATCATAAAATTGCACCTCTCGTAATTGCTAATAGCATTATATCAAATTTTTTCTCTTTGTTCAATGTTTTTTTATAAATATTATAATTATGCGCGTCTGTGGAAAGTATAAGCGCGCATATATCACCCTTTCTCTCGATTATACGCGAAAATCGCCGAGATAAGACGAAACGGCATAAAAAATCCCGCCGTTTCCGACGGGATCGTCGTCAATGAATTATCGTGCCGATCTTTTCTCCGTTGACAGCCTTGACTATGCTGTCCTTTTCGTGCAGAGCGAACGCGATTATCGGGATCCTGTTTTCCATACACAGCGAGATCGCAGTCGTATCCATAGCCTGCAAGCCCTTCTGAATAACGTCGAGATAGGTGATGTCGTCGAGCTTCTTCGCGTCGGGATTCTTGCGCGGATCGCTGTCGTATACGCCGTCCACGTTCTTAGCGAGAAGGAGCACCTCTGCGTGAATCTCGGCTGCCCTCAGAGCCGCGCCAGTATCGGTACTAAAGTACGGGTTGCCCGTGCCGCAAGCGAATATCACCACTCTGCCTTTTTCGAAGTGACGCAGAGCTTTGCGGAGGATATACGGTTCCGCCACTCTCGTGATCGTAAGCGCGGTCTGAACTCTGGTGGGAACTCCCGCCGCCTCGAGTGCGTCCTGCAACGCGATGGCGTTCATTACCGTAGCGAGCATGCCGATATGGTCTGCCGCTGTGCGATCCATCGTCTGCGCCTGTCTGCCGCGCCAGAAGTTGCCTCCGCCGACGATTATGCCGACCTGCACGCCCGACTCGGTCACTCTCTTGATCTGATCCACGACGTAATCGACCATGCCTGCGTCGATGCCTACGCCTTTGGCACCCGAAAGAGCCTCGCCGCTCAGTTTGATGATAACTCTCTTGTAGACTGCTTTGGACATATATACCTCCGTATTTTTTGTAAAAAAAAGGAACGACAAAGCCGTTCCTTTGAAAATTACTTGTTTGCTTTCGCTTTTGCGATCTGCTCTTCGACTTCGTTTGCGAGGTTTTCCTCTTTCTTCTCGAGACCTTCGCCCATCGTGTAACGGGTGAATCTGAGGACCTTTACGCCGCCGTTAGCCTTGAGATAATCCGCAACGGACTTTTCGCCGTCCTTGACGAAAGGCTGCTCGAGCAGGCAGACTTCTTTGTAGAACTTGACGATCTTGCCGCCGACGATCTTGTCGATGATCTCGGGCTTCTTGCCTTCGTTGAGGAGCTGAGCCTTGCTGATCTCTCTCTCCTTGTCGATGACAGCCTGCGGGATCTCTGCGGAAGTGATGTAAGTGGGGTTGACAGCCGCGATATGCAGAGCGACGTCGTGAGCCACTTCGTCGGATGCGGTAGCATCGGTCTCTACGAGAACGCCTATCTTGCCGCCCATATGGATGTAAGAGCTGATCTTTCCGCCGTCGGTAACGTATCTTTCGAAACGTCTGACGACGATCTTTTCGCCTATCTTGGCAACGGTCTCGTTGAGGAGATCCGCATTAGCTTCGGTGATCTGAGCGACGTCCGCGGGATTTGCGGATGCGATGTATTTAGCGATCTTCTGAACGAACTCTTTGAACTGTTCGCCTCTCGCGACAAAGTCGGACTCGCAGTTGACCTCTACGAGTACGCTTACGTTGCCTTCGCTATATGCGTCTACGATACCCTGAGATGCGATCTTGCCCGCGCGCTTTGCGCCGGTAGCCATACCTTTTTCGCGGAGTATCTCGATAGCCTTTTCCATATCGCCGTCGGACTCGACGAGAGCCTTCTTGCAATCCATCATACCTACGCCGGTTCTGGCGCGGAGATCCATTACGTCCTTGCTGGTAAAGTTCATATTCTTTCTCCTTTATTACTCTTGCGTCGCGGGAACGGTCTCCTCGCCGACGTTTTCGCTTTCGACAGCCTCTTCGCTTATCTTTTCAGCGTTTTCTTCCTCTTCCTCTACGGAGTACGCGATGCCCTCGTTCGCCTCGATGACCGCGTTAGCCATAATGCTTGCGATCAGCTTGATAGCGCGGATAGCGTCATCGTTGCCCGGAATGACGTAATCGACCATATCGGGATCGCAGTTGGTATCTACGAGACCGACGACGGGGATACCGAGCTTTCTCGCTTCCTTGACCGCGATCTCTTCGTTGTTGATGTCTACAACGAACATCGCACCGGGAAGATTGGTCATGTTCTTTATGCCGCCGAAGACTTCTTCGAGTTTTTCTTTCTCTTTTCTGAGACCTGCGACTTCCTTCTTGGGAAGAAGCTCGAACTCGCCCATGATCTCCATCTGGTTGATCTTGTTGAGACGGTCGATCCTGCTTCTCATCGTCTTGAAGTTGGTCAGCGTGCCGCCCGGCCATCTCTTGTTCATGTAATACATGCCGCAACGGACAGCCTCGTCCTTGATAGCGTCCTGAGCCTGCTTCTTGGTGCCTACGAACAGGATGGATTTGCCCTGCTTTGCGATGTCGCGTACGAAAGCGTATGCCTTCTCGACGTGTTCGACGGAGATCTGCAAGTCGATTATATAAATGTCGTTGCGCGCCGAATAGATGTACTTCGCCATCTTGGGGTTCCATTTCTTGGTCTGGTGACCGAAGTGTACGCCTGCCTCGAGCAGACCTTTCATTGTTACTACTGCCATTTTTATTCTCCTTTTTTCTTCCCCACGGCTTTCGCTCAGGAACTACCTATTACGGCAGGATGCCCTTTGCTGACCGAAGGTGATTTTTTTAACCTTTAGAATTGTAGCATAATAGATTATATAAAGCAAACGAATAGACGGCAGTTTCCAAAAAATTTTCTGCCGCGGTATTTTGCCTCAGAAATTACGCTCAGTCTTTCTTTTTGCAGTCTTTTTCGCAGGTTTCGCGCTCCTCGCACTCGTCGTCGCAACCTTCGCAGTCGCAATCTTCGCAGTCCTCGCAATCGCAGTCTTCGCAATCGCAATCGTCGCAACCGCAGCCGTCTCTCAGCTCGATATAATCGTCGATGACGCTCTGCGCGAGTTCTTTATCCTCGACGGGAACGTAGTTGCGTTCGCCCTTCTCGTTCTCTTCGATCTCGAATACGAACACTTCGTCCTCTTCAAGCTCGCCGAGTTCGTTGGGCTGGAGTATCGCGTATACGGCGTCGCCGTAGTCTATTTCCGCGATATTCAGCAGTTCTATCTGCTTGCCGTCTTCGCCTTTGAGAACGACGATCTCGTCGTCGTCGATAAATTCGATCTCGTCGGTGAGTTTTTCGTCTTTTTTCTTGGTCATATATCCCTTCTCCTTTTGTTATCCCGTTAATTATACAATATTTTCCGCGTCTTTTCAACGCTTTTGATCAATGACTGTCGAGATATGTCTGAAGTATTATCGTTGCGGCGATCTTATCTATGACTTTTTTGCGCTTATCGCGGCGCATTCCCGCCTCGATGAGCATTCTTTCGCCCGCAACGGTGGACAGCCTCTCGTCCTGGTAGGCTATCTCCGCGTCTACGAGCGGCGCGAGCGCGTCGCCGAAAGCTTTAGCCTTTTCCACTCTCTCTCCGCTTGTGCCGTCCATATTCATCGGAAGTCCGATGACCACTCTGCCTATGTTTTCGCGCTTTACTATGCCCGCGATGTACTCAAGATCCTTTTCGGGTTCCACTCTCCTGTACGTCTCGAGTCCTGTCGCGCATATTCCCATACTGTCGCTGGTCGCGAGCCCTATCCTGACGTCGCCGAGATCTATGCAAAGATGTCTCATCAGCACTCACACTCCTCGAAGTATTTTATCGCCTTGTCGCCCGAATTGAGCATGAATACAAGCGCGAATACTATATCGACCGCCGCAAACACGCCCCATATCATCGCCGACCTGCCCAAGTCGGTAAACGCGGGCGAAAAAGCCGCAACGAACGCCACGACCATGACGGGAATGATGCCCGCCACGGATACCAGCATCGGAACGAGCGTATGGAAGTTGTTTTTGGTCAGCTCCTTGACCGTCATCCAGTTGAATCTCGGTGCTTTGAGGTCTCTCAGCAACGCAAAAGCGTTGACCGAACAGCCGTATACCGAAAGCAGCACCGCCATAAGCAGGAAGTCCACCACCGTCAGCTTGGATATTACTATCGCGACGACCGACGCTATCACGGACGATGCGACCGTGACCACATTCGCAGACAGCAGTTTTGCGTAATATATCTTATCGAAAGATACCGGCAGAGATTTTATCACCGCGAAGTTCTCCCTCTCGAGGCTGAAACCGACCGTCGAGAACAGATTTGTGCCCGAACAGAACCAGCCCGCCATCATTATCGACAGCGCGAGCGACATATACCCCGTAGACATGAACGACGCCGTCTGCGCCTCCTCTCCCGCCTCGGCAGCCGCATTCATGGATGACTCGACCGAGCGCGTCGTCATGAACGTGCACAAAAATACCAGCAATGCGGGCATGACCAGCGACAATATCGTGTTCAGGGTAACGTAACTCTCCCTGAGCAGGTATTTCGCGTCAGCGATCATAAACGATACGAACGAAGACTTTGCGCCTTCGGTCTTTTCCGCTTTGACGGAGCGTTTCTTTTTTCCGCCCTCGCCTTCGACGCTGCGCTGCATCGAATTCTTGTAAAATACGACTGAAAGTCCCAGCGCGGCAGCGAAGAAAGCCGCCGTAGAGCCGAGGAACGCGAAGAAATTGCCCGCCGCGTTCTGTCCGAACATCGCCTTTGACATCATTGTCGAAAATACGTTGACTTTCGCCATAGGTTCGAATATCTGCCCTATGTTCAGCGTCTCGCCGTTGTCCGAAACCGAGTAGCTTGCCGAATACGAAATATAATACATGCCCGCGACGAAAGCGATCAGAAACACAGCCTGGATGATCGCACCGAGCACCGGCTTTTTGCTGAGTTTCTGTATTATCAGCGCGATCGGGAACGAGACCAGCGAAAGCAGCAGCATCGGGAGCAACGGCAACAGCAATACCGCGAACGGAATCAGAACGTAAAATTGCGCGCCGAGACTGACACCCGCCTGAGCCGCCGCCACAGTTGTAATGACCGTTGCGGGAAGCACTATCACGGTCGAGATCAGCAGTTCGTTGACGTAGCTGACCAGCAGTTTGCTCGCAAATACCGTAGTCTGCGACACGGGAAGATTGAGCATTATCTCGTTGTCTTTGGCAAAGAACATCGACGAGATGTACGGGAACGCGCTGAGGAACAGCACGGCTATCTGAGACAGACAGAACACGCCCGAAAGCATTTCCACCGTCCCGCCCTGAGCGAACGCGAGAGTCGCCGTCGCGTAAAGCGTCATGAACATCCCTATTATCGGAAGCGCGAAGCAAAGCCCGAGCACGACAATGAGCGCGATGTATTTCTTTCGCGACTTTTTATCCGAGAGATCGGGCAAAGTATAATATCTGAAATTCAGCTTGAAAAGCGTAAAAAACTGTCTCATATCAGTCGAATTTTATCTCCCCGTTCTGCGGTTTGTCCTCTGTCAGAGACAGGAACACGTCTTCGAGCGACTTGTTGTCCTTCATAGTCTTGAGATCGGCTATGTCGAACGAAGTGACCAGCTTGCCGTCGTCGATTATCGCGACTTTGTCGCAGACCTTTTCGACGACTTCGAGGACGTGCGAGCTGAAGAACACGCTGTTGCCCTCTTTGCAATGCTCTTTCATAAGTTCCTTGAGTTCGAACGCGGATTTCGGGTCGAGACCCGTCATCGGTTCGTCGAGTACCCACAGCCTGGGATTGTGTATCAGCGCGCCTATGACGCATATCTTCTGTTTCATGCCGTGCGAATACGAGCGTATAGGCGTATCGTACGAATCTGTCAGCCCGAAAAGCGACAGATATTTGTCCGCGCGCGTCTTTCTGTCGTTGAGTCCTACGCCGTAGACGTCGCAGATGAAATTGAGATATTCTCTCGCCGTCAGTCTGTCGTAGAGCGCGTGGTTGTCTGAAACGTATCCCATATTCTTTTTTGCTGCGATAGGCTCGTCCTTGATGCTGTGACCGCATATCCTGATGCTGCCCGAATCGAACGGCAATATGCCGCACGCGCATTTTATCGTCGTGGATTTGCCCGCACCGTTAGGTCCGAGAAAGCCGAAGACTTCGCCGTCGCCGACGGTCAGAGAAACGTCGTTTACCGCAAGTCTGTCGCTGTTCTTGTACTTCTTCACCAGATTTGATATTTCAAGCATAAATCATCCTTTGTTCGCCCTTATTACTTTGGCGCGAACGAGATCCTTTTCTTTTCCGTTTTTGGACGGGTTGTACAGTGTTGCGTCCTTTATCGATTCAGGCAAATAGGTCTGCTCGACCCAGCCGCCGTAATCGTGGACGTATTTGTACCCCGTGACTTTATCTGTATGATAGTGCGTATCCCTGAGATACGGCGGCACGTTGTCGTCTTTGTTTTCGGCAACGAGCCTTTCCGCGCCGTACATCGCCTCGACCACGCTGTTCGACTTGCTTGCCTCGCAGACGTATATGATCGCATTGTAAAGCGGTATCTTCCCTTCGGGCATACCCAGATTCTTGTACGCCTCCACGGCGGAATTCGCGACGACGAGAGCCATAGGGTCTGCCATGCCGACGTCTTCGCTGCTGTGTACGAGAGTGCGACGGGCTATCAGAAGAGGGTCGCAACCCGCCTGTATCAGCCTCTCCGCCCAGTACAGAGCCGCGTCGCTGTCGCTTCCCCTCAGCGATTTGCAGAACGCCGAAAGCATATCGTAATATGTGCTCTCGTCTATGCTGAGAGCCTTTTTCTGTATCGATTGCTGAGCCGTCTCGAGATCTATCTTTATCTTGCCGTCCTTATCGGGATTCGTGGTCATGACCGCAAGTTCGAGAGCATTGAGCGCGGTGCGCAGATCTCCGTCCGACGCCCATACGAGATGATCGAGAGCTTTGTCTTCTACCGTCAGGTCGTAGTTTCCGAGTCCGTTGACTTTATCAGAGACAGCGCGCAGGAGTGCGGACTTCACGTCCTCTTCAGACAGCCTTTTGAACTCGAACACCCTGCAACGCGAAACGATTGCGCGCGTCATGTTGACGTACGGATTTTCGGTGGTCGAACCTATGAAGACGATATATCCCTGCTCGATTGCCGCGAGCATACAGTCGGACTGCGCTTTGTTCCACCTGTGGCACTCGTCGAGCATAAGATATGTGCGCGTGCCGTACAGCTCAAGTCGCGTTTTTGCGTCTTCTATCACCTTTTTCGCATCGGCAACGCCGCTGGAAACTGCGTTCATCTGTACGAAATCGCTGTGCGTAGTGGACGCGATTATGTGTGCGAGCGTGGTTTTTCCGCATCCGGGAGGTCCGTAAAAAATACAGCTCCCCAGCTTGTCTGCGAGGATCGCTCTGCGCAAAAGACTTCCCTTGCCGACGATGTGTTGTTGTCCCACGAAATCGTCGAGGGTCGTCGGGCGCATCTTCTCTGCGAGAGGCTTAGAAGCGTTGACGTTGAAATCGAATAAACTGTCCATATAGCTTATTATAAATTTAACGCGCCTGCTTGTCAAGGCGAGGCGCGCATTCCGTCGATAATGTCCGAGAAAATAAGATCGGTGACGTTTACTTCGGCGACTTGTCGTCTCGATCTTCGAAAAGCACAGTCACTTCCTTTCTTCCCGCGTTCTTTTCCAGATGAAGTATCGTGCTGTTCGTATAATTCACCCCGTTTATTCTCAGTCCCTTCTTTTCCGATCTTTCGAAGCGTAAGACGTAAGTCGTTCCGTCACGGTCGTATTCGAGTCTCACTCGTTCGGGAGCGTCTATCATCGGTGTCGAAAACCGGAGAGAATCACCTAGTTTTTTCACTCCCAGCATCTCTTCGATCACGGCTTTGTACATCCATGCCGCCGAACCCGTATACCACGTCCAGCCTGCACGACCTGCATTGTCGGGGTTGGTGTACACGTCACCCGCGAGAACGTACGGTTCGCCCTTGTATGCGGCGTTTTTCTCTGCGTCTCTGCACCGTTTTACGGGATTGAGAAGTCTGAGCACTCTGTTTGCCTCGGCTTTGTCTCCCGCCCTGCAACAGGCGATCAGATACCATACCGCCGCGTGAGTGTACTGACCGCCGTTTTCTCTGACGCCCTCGGGATACGCCGAGATATAGCCGTATCTCTTTTTGCCGTCGAACGGAGGATCGAAAAGTTTTACCGTGCCCGTCTTTTCGTCAACGAGGGTTTTTGCCGCGTCGAGCGCGCTCTTTCGCATCTTTTCGTCTCCCGCCTTTACTATCTGCGCCCAGCTCTGACAGATCAGATCTGTCTTGCAGCCTTTCGACCGTTTTACTCCGAGCCATTCTCCTCCGTCGGTAAACGCTCTTGCCCACCTTCCGTCAAAGAAAGCGTTTTCGAGCGCGTTGCGAAGTTTTGCCGCGGCTTTTTTGTATCTCTTCGCGCTCTCGTCATCGATCAGTTCGCAGAATTTGTCTATCACTTCGACAGCGAACATCGTAAGCCACACGCTTTCTCCTCTGCCTCTCAGACCTATTTCGTTGAGAGCGTCGTTCCAATCACCGCCGCCTATAAGCAGAAGTCCGTGTTCTCCCGTGACGAGCGCGCTGTCGATCGCCCTTTGCATATGCAGCAGCAGTTTTTCGGACGCGCCGAAATACCTGCCGTGCTCGAGTCGCGCTTCCTGCATTTCTCCCAGAGGTTCGCCCGAAAGATAAGCGCACGTCTCCGAAAGTATGCTCTCGTCGCCCGTATGCGCAACGTATTCGCAGACGACGTAAGGCAAAAACAGTTTGTCGTCGCTTATCCTCGTCCTGACGCCGAACGCGGGAGAATGCCACCAGTGCATCACGTCGCCCTCTATATACTGCCTTTCGGCGCAAAGCAATATATGCTCTCTGACCCTTGCGGGATCGGACCATAGCAGCGCGAGACAGTCCTGGAGCTGATCGCGGAAACCGATCGCTCCGCCAGCCTGGTAAAAACCGCATCTCGCGTTCATTCGGCTGGATAACACCTGATACGGCAGTTTCGCGAAAAGCAGATCGAGATCCTTGTCTCCGCTTTCGAGTCTGAGCGGAAAAACTGTCATTGCGTTTTCAGCCGCGTAGGCGAACAGATCGCGTTTTTTTGCCGTTTCGAGAGTATCTTTCTCGTCACACAACGCGAATTCGACCGTCGCCGACTCGTGTTTCTTCAGCCTTATCCTGACCTCCGCACCTGCGAGCGGATTGTTGAACGCGCTTTCTCCGCGCTTGGGATTATATCCGTTTACCCCCCTCGAGACCGCCTGTATCTTGTCCGTGATAAGCTCGTACGCGTTTTCGGCATACAGATAATACGACCTGCCCGTCCTGACGTTGACGATCCTGACGGAGTCCTTTCCGTGCTTTTCGCAATAGACATCGGCTCTGTTTTCGCAGACGTCCGCACAAGGATCGACAAGATATATCACCGATAGCGACAGCTCATTGTCATCGTGATTTTCTATCCTGACCGTCGTAGCGATGATCCTACCGTCGGCAAGCACGCTTTTCTTCAGATCGTAATCCGCGCGCCACGTTCTGCACTTGTATACTGAGCGACCTTCGCCGTGTCTGACGTAACCTCCTTCGTTGAGCCTGTTTATCCTGATCACTCCGTCGCCGTCTGAAACCAGCACTCTGTCGAACGGCGGATCCGCGACGGGATCGTTGCTCCAACCCGACAGCTTATTCTCCCTGCTATTGAGAAAATAGGCATATCCGCCGCCGTTCTCGGTCGCGACGAAACCGCCGTTTCTCCCCGACGCCACGTTGGAATAAGGCGCGGACGGCACTGATGTGACGACATAATCTCCGTCTGCAAAGCCGCCGTTTCCGCTAGGATATATTTCGGGCAATTCGCATTGCACGAACGACGCCGCGTCGTTTCTTCTCCTGACAGAGATAGTCGTGCCTTTTGACATATTTCCTTCGAGCTCTTTCATCACGAAAAAAGCCGTGGATTCGAAATTCTTTACGTCTCTCGGCTTATACGCGTTCACGTCGAATACCGTGACGAACGGCAGGCTCGCAATATCCTTTACCCCGCACCTTTCCGCGATCTCGTCGAGCGCGTCGGTTTTGTTTCCGTCGTATTCGATAAACAGTCTGAGGTCTATTCCCGCAAGTCGGCAAGCAAGCGCGGACAGCACCGCTTTTTTCGTGAAAGCCGCATTGCCGTCATATCTCAGAACGAGAGTTTTCTCTTTGAAAACGAGTTGCGACGCCCCCGCCTCTCTCGCTTTTAGCGCGGATAAGGGATACGGTTCGTAAAGCAGTTTGGCGGCAAGTTTCCCTGCATAGCGTGCAGTTTTAAGATCGGGCAGGTATTTTGACATCACGCTTTCCGCGCCAGATGCCGACTTGCAGGCGTAATCGAGAAAGTCGGTGCCGAGCACCCGTTCCACTCTGTATCTCAAAGCGTCCTCGTCATCCGAACACTGTATCACGACGGCGACCGTCTCGCTCTGCCCCGGCGCGAGTGTGAACTCGCACTTCAATCCGACAGCCGGAAACAGAACGTCTCCCGTAGAAGGTGCGTCGCCTCCGAAATCGAGTGCGGGATTGCTCTCGTCTCTGTTCCTGCCATACAGATTGAGTCTGTTGCATTCGGCGAAAACTTCGTTCGAACACAGCATCGTCGCCGCAAGCGTAAACCCGCCCGTGCTTTCTCTCGGTTTTCTTTTTAGATATACCGTGTTTTTTTCGGCATCGAATTCCGCTTTTACGAAAAGGTCGCAGAAAGCGGGGTGAGCCGCGTATTCGTCCCTGCGGCTCAAAGCCGCCCTTTCGGCAAAGACGAAAACATATTTTTTCATCGAATCGCTCTTGTTTTCAACCGTATATTCCCGCACTTCGCCGCTTATTACTGCAGGCGCGTATACTTTGAGTCTGCAATTCGATCCTACGTTCTGAAATTCGGCACTATCGTCCGAAAAGCGCGCTTTATACGATCCGCCGTCTTTTTTCAGCGGCGCGAAAGTGGGCGAAAATATCTCGCCGTCGCTGACGAAATATCCGAATCCTCCGCTGTTTTTGTAAAAATCGTGCGAAAACACGTTGACGTCTCTGTCCCGCCAGCGCGAGTATCCGCACCCGTAATCGTCTATGACGACGCTGTACTCCTTGCCGTGCAGCAGACAGACCTCTGGAAATTCTCCCAACGGGATCTCCTCGCCGTACGATTTCTTCCTGTCGTCGTAAACGAAATCCCGCTTTCTTTCCCTTGCCGCCTTCGTATAATCTTCGGGCTCGGCAAGCAGAAGCTCCCCGCCTCGCATCGCATCGTCCCGCATAAAATATCCGACGATAGCGTCGTCGACGAGTGCGTTAGTCAGCGCGCAAAGTATCATTCCCTGATGGTGAGTCATGCACGAAGCGACAGTGTTTTTGCCCGATGAAAAATCAATCGCCTCGTAAAACCCGAATTCGCACGCGCCCCCGCATTGCGAAAGCTTGCCGAGGTTGTCCGCTACCTTCTTCGGCGCATATTTCACAGCCATCGCGCTTGCGTATGGCGCGATAACGCATCTGTCGTCCTCGTTTCTCAGCGCAAGTTCGCTGAGACCGTGCGCTTTGTACTGATAATTCGCGTTTGCGTCGAAAGCGTAATATCCGCTTTCGCTGACACCCCAAAGCGAATTGCATTTTCTCGAAATATACGTTTTTACCGCTCTTCTGACGCTCGAAGTTATAAGAGACCCTTCGAAATCGGGCAAAAAGAGCTGCGGCATCAGATACTCGAACGCCGTGCCCGACCATGACGCGAGTACGTTGCCGTGCGAATTTACGATTCGACGCGAAAGTCCGCGCCAAAGCGATTGGTCTCCCGATCTGCAACATACGCCGTATACGGTAAGTCTCGCCTCGCTCGCCATCATGTCGTAATGCCCGCAATATTTTCCGCTCCCGACGTCGTAACCGATATACAATTGGTTTTTGTCTCTGTCTGTCAGCGCGGAAAAATCCGTTTCGTCTATAAGTTTTTTACACCTGTACGCATTGAACTTGTCGCCGTTTTCGGCAAGAAAACTTCGCGTTACTGTAAGCGCGGCGACTAAATTCCCGCTGTCTGCCGAAGACACGAAAAGCGGCGCGACGGGTTTTGACGTGTTTACGTCATACCAGTTGTAAAGATGTCCTTTCCATTTGTCCAGAGAATCAACCTTGTCCAGCAATGAAACTACCCTCGCACGGGCTCTCAGCGGCGTCTCGAAACCCAGCTTTGAGGCGCATATCTCGGCGAGCAAAGAATACCCGATATTGGTAGGCGAGGTCGTTGCGCTGGAACCGTTTGGCGGATAGTACTGTACGTTGTCGCAAGGAAGCGACTCATAATCGAATGCGGCGAAATACCCGTAAGTAGCTTTCGCGTATTCGGTGAGAATTCTGCGTTCTTCTTCGCGCAAAAGGCGTTTTTTGTACTGTTTACCCGCAAAATACAGCAGATTGACCGCGACTATATACGCGAGAAAATACGTCGCGAGCGGTATGCTGAAATAAAACGCCGCGGCAACGAAAGCCGCGAATATGCAAGACGGCGCGACCGCCGCTGCGTGTCTGTAAAAATCTTTCTGCCCTAGCGTGGACGAAAACGGTCTCCATCTCAGAAGCGCGCGCGAATTGAAAACGTAATCGACAAAAGTTCCAGCCGCGGTGAGCAGGTTGTCGACAGCGTAAAACGGCAAAAGCAATACGTCCGCGACCGCTCTTGACACCGTGGAAAATATCTTTGAAAAACTACGCGACGCCTTCACGTTTCTCGCGCTGACCGCCGAAACCGCGAGCGACGCGGCGGGCATGGAAAAACTTGCGAAAAACACGGCAAGTCCCATCAACGGATAGCCGAAAATTAACGTAAAAATCCATAAAACGAGAGCACATACGGGCGCGAATATTGCAAAGACGTTTTTCAGCACGATATATGCGTAAATCCCGTCCGAACGGTACTTTTTGCCTGCAAACGGCAAAAGAAGCAGGTCTCCCCTC
Source organism: uncultured Christensenellaceae bacterium (assembly GCA_944380305.1). Classification (GTDB taxonomy): domain Bacteria; phylum Bacillota; class Clostridia; order Christensenellales; family UBA3700; genus Ornithoclostridium. The sequence goes on along the minus strand of CALWHF010000004.1, from coordinate 77,181 downwards.
GTCCACCTTCTCGATCTGGTAACGTCGCTGACGAACGAATCGGGAGCGTCTTCCGATACTGCAAGGTCGAGAGAACCTGTATCGGCAAGCGCGCCTTCGAGCACGTCGTGACTCAGCACCTTGCCGTCCGGAACCGCCGCGGAAGTCTTTTTATGAAATTCCTCAATGCGGTATATTCCCTTCCCGCAAAAAACCGATCGCGCGCAAAGGTCGTAAAAAAAGTCGTCATAATGGCAATACGATTGCATTCCGGAGTAATCGACGTATTTTTTCGAATAAGGCGTTTTCAGCGATTTTAGCGAATAAACGGACGAAAAAGCGAGCACGTCGTATTTTGCGTTGAGCGGATGCAGCGCGGTATTTACGGCGGTCAGTACTTCGCCTGCCGACAATCGGCTGTCATCGTCGAGAACCATAGCAAACTTAGGTTTCGCGTCGCTTTTCCGAGAGACGAAACTGAATTTCGAATCGTCGCCCGTAAGCATGTATTCGTTGAAATCCCGCACGGCTCCGCGTTTTCTTTCGTACGCGCCGTACCTTTCGCCTGTTTTAACTCTCTTTCTGACAAGCACGACGAAGTTTTTTCTTCCCGAAAATTCCGCCATAGCCGAAAGTATCCCGTCATCGGAAACGTCTTTTTCGCAATCGCTCTCTTTCAGGTCGCATAGAAGATAATACGTCAGGTTTTCGTCGCTGTTCACCGCCTGCATAGCGAGCACGTTTTCGACGGCGTTCCTTGCCTGCTTTTCAGACGTGACGAAGATCGGCACGACGACAGCCGTCGCGCCTTCTAAAGGCAGTTTATCGTAATTCATTCTGGGTACAGGTCTTTTTGGCAGCACAAACGAAAGCGATCTTTCGGCGATATACGCGCACGGCGGATAGCACGCGACAAAAGTCAGGAAGAACACTGCGATCCTGAGCCACAATATCGGCAAAAACACGCACGATACGAATGAAAACACGGTCTGCAACAGAAAAACCGAGACATAATATGCCCACTTGTCCGCCTTATACGAAGTCCTTTTGAGAGCGGCAACGTACTTGCCTCTGACATGTGACGCAAGCGCGTATCTGTGATCGAAAATTATCTCTCCGAAATGCTTGTCGAAACGCGCAGCAAGATCGAACGCGCCTTTCGCGACCGCATATTCTCCCGACGAAAAGTAGGCAGCGAGCTTTGCCGTTGCCGCGAGGTACTGCTCTTTGGACGCGGGATCGCTGTCTCTGTACGACTTATCCCTTTCGTAATACGAGTTTATAGTTGACAGCGATATTTTGAATGCAGGGGTGAAAAAGTCTCTCAGACCTTTAAGCGACGTTACCGCGTTTGCTATCAGTCTCGCATAATCCGAGGCTGCGCCTGCAAAAGCGAATTCTATGTTTTCGGCGTTGACGGACGCGGTTTTGCCGAGATATTTTTCGGGGATCTTCTTGCCGCTCGCCCTGTAATAATAGAGGTATCCCTCTTTTTTGCCCAGTTTCGCATCAGGTTCCCTATCCTCTTCGGCACGGCGTTTCATTCTGCCGAGAAGTCTGATCTTGTCGGCGACGAAAGCTATTTTCCGCAGAAGCGCGATTTCGAACGCTTTTCCGAGAGCGTTCAATTCGTCATACGAAAGCGGTGTGTATCGGCAGAATTCGTGTACCGCGCCCGCGACGGTATCTGCGTCCAGTCTGCAATAATTCTGCGCCGCGATCGTCGTCGCGACGTGCAGTATCCTCGCCTCTCCCTTGTGCGGCAATGCGGCAAACGCGGTGTAATCCGACCTCTTTATCCCTGCGGTGACCGAGCGGTAATTTTCGAGCAGCCATTTTTCGCACTCGAGCAAAGTCTCTTTTCTCTCCGCCTTTTGTCTGACGACGGCATACGCTTTGCGTATCTTGCCGAGAATTGCGGCGACGTTGGGCACCGAGCCGACCTTTTCGACGTCTTTGAGAGCGATCGCGAGCTGCTTGATATTCGTCGTCTTGTCTCCGCCGACGACGTATCCGGCATAATCGAACTTGCGCGCGTACTGCGCTACTATCGCGCCGAGACATACCACGGCAAGTACGCAGAGCGCGGTGATAATGTAAATAAACATGACTGCACCTCTACGAGCGATTATGCCCCGAGCGGCACGGATTTATAACTCGATCCTGTCCCGTAAAGGCGGGTAAAGCACGCTGAAAGCAAAAAAAAAGACCCCTTTGAGGGGCGAGACAGTCTGTAAGCCGAGTTCTGTCGAGGATAAACATCTGTCTAGGACGCGCGTTGCCGCGCGCCTCAAGCGATTTTCCGACGCGGCAGGCGACCGCATACCGTCGTTTTCTCTTGCATCGGGTGGGGTTTACAGTGCCTCCCTCGTCGCCGAGCGAGCGGTGAGCTCTTACCTCGCCTTTCCATCCTTACCCTTGCGGGCGGTTTATTTCTGTTGCACTTTCCTTGAAGTCGCCTTCACCGGTAGTTAGCCGGCACCCTGCCTTGCGATGCCCGGACTTTCCTCACCCCTTGCGGGCTGCGTTTATCCGACTGTCTCAACGGTATGATAGCACCGGACGGTGTAAAACGCAAGCGTTCAGAACCTCATGCCGTGATCTTCGATATATTTTCTCATCTTGAACAACGCTTTTTTCTCTATCCTCGAAACGTACGAACGCGATATGTCGTATTTTTCAGCGACCTCGTTCTGAGTATACGCCTTGTCCTCGTTTATCCCGTATCTCAGCATTATTATCTCGTACTCTCTGTCGTCGAGCACCTTTTTTGCGGCGTCAAGCAGTTTTTCCTGGACGATCCTGCTCTCAACTTTGCTTATCACGCTTTCCTCTTCCTGCCCGATAAGATCGATAAGCGCGACCTCGTTGCCGTCCTTGTCGAAACTCACGGGCTCGTAAAGTGACTTCGTGTTTTTATATTTCTTGTTGGCGCGGATCACCATCAGTATCTCGTTTTCTATACACCTGCTCGCGTATGTGGCAAACTGCGTTCCTTTACCTTCGTGAAAAGAATTGACCGCTTTGATGAGACCTATCGATCCGACGCTGATAAGCTCGTCGTTGTCGCCGTAACTCGTATATTTCTTGACTATATGTACCACGAGTCTCATATTGTGACGGATAAGGTCGTCCTTAGCCTGTTTGTCTCCTTGCGCGATCCTGTCGAGCAGTTCTTTTTCCTTTTCGGGCGAAAGCGGCCTCGGAAAACAGTTTTTGTTCTTGACGTATCCGCTGAAAAACAGCAGGTTCGAAAGCAATGCGAAAATGCCGCTGAGTAACATAGATCCACCTCCGAATAAATCTATGCCCGCCGAGCGACGTTTATACTTTTTTGTCGAAAAAAGAAGATCCGCCTGCAAAAGCAAGCGGACCGCAACGTGATGTCTTATCTCATTTCTTGTCGTCTTTGCAGTCGGACTTCCCGTTTTTGCTCTTCAGGATCTCGTTGATCTCCCCGAGCCAGGAATTGATGTCCTTGAACTGCCTGTGCACGGCGGCGAATCTGACGTATGCGACGTCGTCTATCTCCTTAAGCCCGTCCATCACGAGATCGCCGATGTAGTCGGACGTGACTTCCTGCTCCAGTCCGTTGGCGAGTTTTTTCTCGATGTCTGAGACCAGCTTGTCTATCTGCTGCATGCTGACGGGACGTTTGTCGCACGCTTTGATTATGCCGTTCTTGAGTTTCGCGGGTGAGAAAATCTGCCTGCAACCCGACTTCTTGATGACCATGATAGGCGTGGTCTCTATCGTCTCGTACGTCGTAAAACGCTTGCCGCATGCGACGCATTCTCTCCTGCGCCTTATCGACGTGCCGTCCTCGTTGAGTCTGCTGTCTATGACCTTGCTGTCCATGCAGCCGCAATATACGCATTTCATAACCAAAACCTCCGCTGTTCGGTCGGAACGACATATCGTCGCAAATCTCGGCTCCTCTGTTTGTTGCCAGAGTCGACGCGACGACCGCTCCGATTTAATTAATTATACAACATATTGCGGCGGTTGTCCAGCATGTACGCTAAACAGAACGTTCTGCCCTCTGACACGTCGGGGTCCGATCGCTCTCGAGACGTTCAGCAATCGCATTTCGCGGGCGGCGGCGGCACGTTGTCCGAAAGTTCGACAAGGATCGCGTCTTCGCCGATCCTGACGATACATCTCCACGGCACGAAAATGCTGTCCGAGCAGGTAATGTTTTTCAAAAACTTCTTTTCCCCCGGCACTATCAGCCCCGTTATCTTTCCGCCCGGGGTAAAAGCGATGTCGAGAAGTCTCCCCAGTCTTCTGCCGTCAATCACATTGACCACTTCTTTTTCTTTGAGTTCGCAAAAAGTAAGATCGTTCAACATAACAACACCTCCCGATAATGTACGGGAGGCGTCGCCAAATTATGACAAATTTCGCAAAACCGCGAAAACTTAAAAGTACGCTTTCATCTTTGCAAGCGCGTTTTTCTCCAGCCTGCTGACCTGTGCCTGAGAGATATTGATCTGTTTCGAGATCTCTGTCTGCGTCTTGCCGTAATAATACCTCAGAACAAGCACTTTTCTCTCCTTTTCGGGAAGATCCGCGATAGCGTCGGATATGCATATCTTATCCGTCCATCTCTCCTCTGTATTCTTGCTGTCGCCGATCTGTTCTTCGAGAACCATTCCCTCTTCGCCGTCGTTGAAGACCGGCTCCTGAAGGTATACGGGTTCGCTGACAGCGTCGAGCGCGCAGACGACTTCTTTTATCGGCATGTCTATCTCCTCCGCGATCTCGACCGCGGTAGGCGTGATCTGCCTTTTCTTCTCTATTTCCTCTTTTGCCCTGAGCACTTTGTACGCCGTATCGCGCATGCTTCTGCTGACCTTTATACCTGTTCCGTCCTTGAGAAAACGTCTGATCTCGCCTATTATCATAGGCACGGCATAGGTCGAAAACCGCACGTTGAATCTGTCGTCGAAATTGTCTATCGCCTTGAGAAGTCCCACGATGCCGACCTGAAACAGGTCGTCGCTGTTGCCTTTGTTGTTGAACCTCTGCACGACGGACAGTACCAGTCGTATATTAGCTTCGACAAGTTCGTCTCTCGCGTTTTTGTCGCCGCTTTTCGCGCGCTCCATCAATTTCTGGGATTGTTCTTTGCTGAGTTTCGGCAGCGTGTTGGTATCCACGCCGCATATAACCACTTTGTGCACCATATTCACCTCCGTATGTAACGCGATACAGTGCACCTTCCCGTAGTTATTCTTTACTTTATCGACGGCTTTATACGCTTTTCGTCAGTTCTTTTTTCAGCTTTTTCATAACCTTTTTTTCGAGACGCGATATGTACGACTGGGATATTCCCATCAAATCCGCTATCTCTTTCTGCGTCTTTTTCTGCGCGCCGAGCAAACCGAAACGTAGCCTGACGATCTGTCTTTCGCGCGGCGGCAGTCTCTTGAACGTCTTTATGAGTATATCCTTTTCTTCGTCTGTTTCCACGTCCTTGCAGGTAACGTCGCTGTCTGTGCCCAGTACGTCAGACAGAAGAAGGACGTTCCCCTCCCAGTCCACGTTGAGCGGCTCGTCGAGAGACATCTCGCTCTTTGTGCGGACGACTTTTCTCAGGTGCATCAAAATCTCGTTTTCGATACATCTGCTGGCGTAAGTAGCCAGTTTTATCTGTTTCGCGCCGTCGAAAGAATTGACAGCCTTGATCAGCCCTATCGTGCCGACGCTTATCAGATCGTCGATGTCCACGTTCGACGAGTCGAATTTTTTTGCAATGTACACGACCAGTCTGAGGTTGTGTTCGATCAGCTTTTCTCTCGCCTGCCTGTCTCCCGCGGCGAGTTTTTCGACGAGTTCTTTCTCTTCGTCCGCCGCGAGAGGCGCGGGCAAAGTCTCCCCGCCGTTCAGATAGTCCACTCCGTCGTCCTCGGCAAGAGGCGACGAAAACAGCTTTTTCAGAAAGCCGAGTATCTTTTTCAGCATATTTCCTCCTATAAATCGCAATTGAGAAGCAAGGAAAAACCTTTGAATTTGCCCTCTCCCACGCCTATTATCACATTGTCGAAACGCTTTTCGCCGCTCTCTTCCGAGATCGTCAGCTCGTCGGCGACAAATCCGTTTATCGTCTTGCTCCCCGCCACTGTGGTCAGCTTTATACCTTCGACCTTTTCCGCCTTGTCGATATTGTGTATCTTCTTGACGAAATCGGCGTCGGAAACCACGACGGGCACGATGCCTTTGTAGTAAAGTTTGTTCCCGCTGTCACGGTAGCCCTTGCATTCTATACATTCTCCCGCAATGACCACTTTTACGCTTGTGACGTACTTTTGTTCCCTTCGCGCCAGAGTGACGTAACCAACGACTTTTTTTGCGGTAAAAAGACATATAAGCGCGGCGACGGCGACTACCGCGGGAGTGTAATCGTCAGGGTCTTTCAATGCGATAAATCCGTCGTTTGCGCCCAGAATCGCGACGCAGATCCCTCCTGCGAGAAAGGTATACAGCAGGAAAATCGAGAGGCACTTCGCATAGCTTTTCGCGTCCTTGTGTTTCAGCATTATCAGTGCCATCGCCAGCGCAAGAACGATCTTTGCGAGAAAGAGTGCCTTGATCTCGTATAGCGGCATGATGACTGCGAATACAGTTCCCGCGCCCGCCGCGAGAAATGCCCTGAAACATGCGAATTTACGCCTCAGAGTGAGGGTCGTCGCGTATATCAGCAGCAGGTTGACCGCCATATTGTCCGCGATCACATACTCTATGTATATTTGCATGGCTCTATATTATAACCGTACGCGCGCAAACAATTTCCGACCGTGTCGAATTGCGTGCCGCAAAATTGAAAAATCGCGTCTGATCTCAAGTAAGAAATACGCGTAAAAAGGACGATAAACGCTCCGATCAGGGTCATTTGACAAAAATTAAGGCGGATAAACGGCTCTTTCCGATATATAAACCTCGAAACACGGGTACGCCCCCGCCAAATAACCGTAAAAAAAGATCCCCTCGACCGAGGAGATCTGCAATCGCGAAAAAATATATTACTTCTTCTTGCGGAAGACTCTGAGGAACGCGGGGAGCTTTTCATCGTCCTCGTCCTGAGGCGCGTTGTAACCGCCCTGCTGACCTCTCGGCTGATACTGTCCCGCATTGTCCTGCGGACGCTGAGGAGTCGCATAATTGCCGAAGCCGCCCTGGTTCTGATAGCCGCCCTGCGTGCCGTAATTGCCATTGCCCGCTCCGCGGAAATCTGTATAGCCGCCGTTGCCGCCCGCGAAATTGCCGCCGCTGGGAGCAAAATTCTGATTCTGACCGTAATTATTGCCTGCGGGAGCCTGTCCGCGGTTGTCGGAATAGCCGTAATTTCCTCCGAAATTGCCGTTGTTCCTGCCGCTTTCGCCGTAGTTGTCGAAACGACGCTGATCTGCGTTCTGACCTTCGTTTCTCGACTCGCCGCGATAGGGAGCGTAACCTCTGTTCCTGTCGTCGCCGATGTCGTCGTACGCGCTTTCCTTCTTGCGACTGTCGTTGAGACGCTTTATAGCGTTATCCATTGCCGCCGAAGTGCGGGACTGAGCCGAGCCCTGTCCTCTTCTCTGCGAATAACCGCCGTTCGCGTCCTCTGCGGGCGCGCTGAAGCCCGTGGCGATAAGCGTGACCTGTACTTTGTTCTCGAGGTTCTCGTCAAAGCCCGTGCCGAAGATGATGTTTGCCGCGGGATCGACGATGTCCTCTACGAGTCTGCTTGCGTCGGCGACTTCGTCGAGTGCCATATCCTTGCCGCCCATGACGTGAAGGATCACGCCGCTCGCGCCTTCGATATTCGTTTCGAGAAGCGGGCTTTCGACCGCGTTTCTGACAGCCTCGATAGCCTTGTCGGGACCTTCACCCACGCCGATACCCATGTGAGCGAGACCTTTCTTTCTCATGATCGCGCTGATGTCGGCAAAGTCGAGATTGATGACCGTGGGGGTCACGATAAGTTCGCTTATACTCTGAATAGCCTGCTTGAGCACTTCGTCCGCCTTGATGAAGGACTCGAGCATCGCGGTGCCCTTGGGGAGTACTTCGAGCAGTTTTTCGTTGGGGATCACGAGCAAAGTATCCACGTTGCCGCGCAGATTCTCGATACCCTGGATCGCGTTGTGCATACGTCTCTTTCCTTCGAACGCGAACGGTTTGGTCACGACCGCAACGGTCAATATTCCGAGTTCTTTGGAAAGCGCGGCGATCACGGGAGCCGCACCTGTACCGGTACCGCCGCCCATACCTGCGGTGATGAAAAGCAGGTCTACGTCCTTGAGCAGCGCGCGGAGTTCTTCTCTGGATTCTTCCGCCGCCTTTTCGCCCACGTTGGGATCGGCACCCGCGCCGAGACCGCCCGTGAGTTTCGCGCCTATCTGCACTTTGGTGGGCGCGTTTGAAAGAGTCAACGCCTGATAGTCAGTGTTGACCGCGACGAATTCCGCACTCTTGATGCCCGCCGCTATCATACGGTTCACGGCGTTGTTTCCGCCTCCGCCTACGCCGATAACTTTGATTTTAGCTCTTCCGCTTCCGTCTGCCATTTTTATTACCTCCGAAATCTCTCAAAAAACCTTTTCAGTACGTTTTTGCTTTTTTCCAGTTTGTCCGCCACGTCGAACGTCCCGAATACCGAAGAATAGTAGCTCTTCCCGTATGTGGGAACGTCGGGGACGATAGTCTCCAGCCTCATGCCGAGTTGTCTCGATATATAAGCCGCCGCGCCCTTGAGCGATGCGATGCCTCCTCCCGTCAGATACACGACTTCTGTGGAAAAATTGCCGTTCTGAGCGAGTTGCTCCGAAATGAATTCCACAAAATCGTCGAGTCTTGCCTGTATTATCCTGTTGACGCCGAAACTGTTGAACTGTTCGGGTTTGCCGTCAACAAGCACGTTGTAACAGCTGCCGTTGTCGGTCTCGAGATACAGATTCGCTTTCGAAACGAGCGTGCTCGCGCTTGCGAAAGGAATATCCAGCACCTGATACAGATCTCCCGCTATATTCGCGCCGCCGATCGATTTGCTCGCCGCGCATTCCAACCCGTCTCCGACCACAATGCCGAAAGATGTGTTGGAAAACCCTATGTCGCAGACCGCCGCGCCCTGCTCTCTTACGTCCGATGGCAACATCTGCACGCAGGTAGCCCAGAACGAAGATATATAGCTGACTCTCCTGACTCCTATCGCCGCCGCCACTCTTTCGATCGTCTCGCAGAACTTCTTGTCGCACATGATGTATGTGAGATCGGCGTCGATATACGTTGCCTGCTCGTAGATCGGATTTACGCATCTGAATTTGTTGTCGAGCGTGAACCCTCTCGCACTGCAGTTTATCGCGACGTAATCCGCATCACCGTCGAAGATATTGCCTCTCGCGTAAAGCTCGTCGAGGGTGTCGTCCGTGACGGTGCGCGCGGAACGGTATGTGTTTTTGACCTGATTGTTCCTTACCTTGATGAAGTCCGTAGGAACGCCGACGTAAAGTTTGTTGATCCTGCCGCGGTAGCCGCTCTCGGCTATCGTCTGACGTACGCTCTCCTCGAGTGCGTCGGGAGCGAGAAACTCTCCCTTATAGTAACCGTCGTATTCGCAGGAAGCGATATGTCTGACGTTGTAAACGCCCGCATCGGACTTGTTGCCTACCGCAAAAGCCAGCTTGCCCGAGCCGACGTCAAGCAAAAACACCTCGTTCATATAATTATTATAATAAAATTATAATGTATTGTCAACAGTTAGGTAATAAAAAATACGGAAATTTACGCAAATCCGTTAAGCTGCGACACAATCGGGAAATTAGCTAAGAGCGGTCTCGGACCATAGCCAACCGCTGTTCGTCAGAGAAATGAATCCGCTCTTTCTCATCGTCTCGCTTGCGTAATTGGAATAGAACGTATAAGCACCGACGAACATCTCGTTTATGCCCGAGACGTTTTTGAGTACGAAGGTAACGCCGGTATTCGTTTTTACGTTGACGTTGATCTGCCCGAAATCTATTCTCTTGACGAAGTCGGTAAATCTCGACGAAACGAAACTGACCTTTTCCGCGCCCTTGACTATGCCTTGCAGCCATTCGGACTTGTCCGCCACGAAACTGCCCACCGAGGTCTCGTCTCCCGCGATCGTAAAGTTGCCGACGAAAGTAAGACCCGTTATGCCTTCACTGTTCGTGACCGAAAGTATCTTCAGCTCGTTGTCCACTATCGCAAACAGCTCTTCACCGCCCTCTTCGGAAGGTTCGAGAGCTATCGCCATCAAAGGCGTGCGCAAAGCGATGTACAGAACCACTTTATTGGGGAATTTTCTCTCTATCGAAACGACTTTGTAGGACGGATACGCCTTTTCTACCGCGCCTGCCGACGCGTTCTCGTCGATCGCGAAAACGCTCGAGCCTTTTTTTATGCCGCTTGTAGCGATGACGGCATTTACCGTCTCGTCGTCGAGAGTAAGGTTGTCCGTCGTTCTGACCTCTACCGATCCGGTCAGAAACATTACGCAACAGACTACGATCACCACGACGGCGACCGCAACGGCTATAAAAATCCCTAAAAGTCTTTTGTTCATGTCAGATCCTTTTTATGTTTACTCCTATCGACGAAAGCACCGAAGTCAGATCTTCGTACCCCCTGTCGATATGGTAGATATTGTCTATCACCGTTTCGCCCTGCGCGCACATGCCCGCGAGCACGAGAGAGGCTCCTCCCCTGAGATCGGTTGCAGACACTCTCGCGCCGTTGAGCGACCGCACTCCTCTGACGACGGCGGTGCGCCCGTTGACCGTAACGTCCGCTCCCATCTTGAGAAGCTCGGGCACGGTCTTGAAACGCGTCTCGAATATATTTTCCACGACGACGCTCGTACCGTCGCTGACGGTCTGCAAAGTGAGTATCTGCGTCTGGAGATCGGTGGGGAAACCGGGGTAATAGGTCGTCTCCACCTTGGGTATGCTTTCGCACCTTCCGTTGCAGATTATATTAATTTTATCACGCGCACACGTTATTTTGCAAGTGCTTTTCGGCAATTTGGCTATAAGCGACGAAAGATGCTCGGGATTCACGTTGGAAAGAGTGAGTTCTCCCCCGCATATCGCCGCGCCGATGAGCCACGTTCCCGCCACTATCCTGTCGGGGATCGGCGTATATTCGACGCCGTGCAGTTTTTCAACTCCCTCTATCGTGATGATGCCGGTACCCGCTCCGCTGACTTTCGCGCCCATCGCGTTGAGAAAATTCTGAAGATCGACGATCTCTGGTTCTTTCGCGCAGTTCCTTATGACGCTTACGCCTTTGAGAAACACGCAGGTCATAACGAGATTTTCGGTCGCTCCGACGCTGGGCAGATCGAGCATTATGTCCGCAGAATGAGCGCGGGTGCTGTCGCAATCTATGTAACCGTGTTTCTCCACTATCCTGACGCCCAGCTCTCTCAGACCCGCGAGATGTATGTCGATTGGTCTCAGCCCTATCTCGCAGCCTCCGGGATATGCGACTTTCGCCTTTTTCAGCCTGGAAAGCAATGACCCGAGCAAAAAAATAGACGACCTCAGCTCGCTCGCCAATCCTCCCGGTATCTTGTCACCCGAAATACCCGCGCTGTCCACTGTCACATCGTCGCCCGTCCTGCTGGTCCTGCACCCCAGTCTCTCCAGTATCGCGAGCATGGTATTGACGTCCGAAATGTGCGGACAGTCGTGCAGCGTGACTTTGCCGTCCGTGAGAATACACGCGGCAAGCAGCGTCAGCACCGAGTTCTTTGCGCCTTTGATCCTTATATCTCCCGCTACGGGCGTTCCCCCGCGGATTATGTATTTGCTCATCCTTCTCTCCTTACGCGAAAGCGTAATCGCTTAATACATTTTATGGAAAGACGGCGGGATTTGTGAATTGCGGGCAATGCCTTCGAGAAGCCCGACGGCGGACGCGAATACGACGAGAGAGCTGCCGCCCGAGCTTATAAACGGCATCGGCAGACCCGTCGGCGGGATAGAGCCGCTGACCACAGCGATATTCAGCAGCGTCTGCACGGCAATGACTATGCTGACCCCCGCGGCGACGTACGTCTGAAATCTGTCGCGGGCGCGCATCGCTATCGTTATTCCTCTCCATATCACGACGACGAACAGCGCGATAACGAAGATACAGCCGATAAGCCCGAGTTCCTCTCCTATCACCGCGAAGATGAAATCGCTTTCCGCGAACGGCAGAAACATATACTTCTGTCTGCTGTTGAAAAGCCCGAGTCCGAACCAGCCTCCCGAGCCGAGCGCGTAGTAGGATTGTATCAGCTGATACCCTTCACCGAGCGGTGACGCCCACGGATCGACGAACGCCAGAAGACGTTTGAGTCGGTACGGTTCGGCAAATATCAGAAGAGGTATCGCAACGACGACGGGCACCGCCATCACGGCGAATTGTTTTATACCGCAACCGCCGATAAACAACATCAGAAGAACGCACAGTCCTATACAGACCGTGATCGACATGTTAGGTTCGAGCATGACGAGAGCGCATACGGCTAATGTCGCTATCAGTATCTGCACGGTATCGCGCAGCCTGAGCGTACTGCGTTCAGACAATCTCGTTGATATAAATATAACGAGCGCGAACTTCGCGAGTTCGGAAGGCTGAAAAGTCGTAAAACCGAGATTTAGCCAGCGCGTCGCGCCGTACTTTTCGACACCGAGACCGGGGACGAACACAAGTGCGAGCAGGACGACGGATACACCCAGAAGTGCGAGCGAAAACTTCTTCAGATACGCGCTTTTCAGCCTCGACGCTCCGAAACCCGCGATAAGCGCGACAACGAGCGCGAGAGCCTGTTTCTTAACGTAGAAAAACTCGTCACCCGTCTGTTGCAGCGCGATATAACTGCTCGCGCTGTACTGCATGACAATGCCGAACAATGCGAGAGTCAGAGTCGCCGCCAATAATATTTTATCCGCGACCAGCGGGGCTTTGCGCTCAGCCATTTGCAAACGCTTTTATTATCTCGTCGAAATGTCTGCCTCTCTGCTTGTAATCCGTATATCTGTCGAAACTTGAAGTCGAAGGCGAAAACAGCAGATTTTCGACGTCTCCGTATCCGAGCGAGACCTCTACGGCGCGTTCGAGCGTCGCGGTCTTGACCAGCGAGTACGGCGCACCGTCGGGAGACCACCTCATGATCTCGTCGCTGTTGTCTCCGCAGCACACGATATGCCTTACGTTTTCGGGAAGACGCGAAAAGAAGTTTTCGTAACTTATCTTCTTGTCCCAGCCGCCGACTATCAGCGCGGTGTCACCGTCCATCGCCTCGCAAGCGCGAAGAGTGCTGTCGATGTTTGTCGATTTCGAATCGTTGAAAATGTTGATCCCCTTCCAGTTCTTCACAAAGCCTATCCTGTACTCGGGGGCCTTGAAATTTTTGATCGCCGCCGCTATCTTTTCGGCTTTTATCCCGTAAAGACGGGCTACCGCGGTTGCGGCAAGCACGTCTGAAAGATTGTGTTTTCCTTTCAGCGGAACGTCTGCGACCGAGAAGACTTTTTCTGCAGAGTATCCGTCGGAAAAATACGCGACGCCGTTCTCGACGTACGCACCTTTGACCTTTCTTTCAAGCGAAAAATAATAGGGTTTGGACGGGATATGTAACGCGAACGCTCTCGTTATCGGATCGTCGTAATTGAGCACGGCGTAATCTCCCGCGGTCTGATTGACGAATATCTTTGCCTTTGTCTTTGCGTATTCGTCGAAACTTCCGTGTCTTTCGATATGATCGGGAGTCACGTTGAGACATACGGCGAACGACGGGGCGAAACTCTTTGTCGTCTCAAGCTGAAAACTGGATATTTCGAGGATAGCGACCGCTCCGCACAGGCTGTCCGCCATCGAAGAAAAAGGCACGCCTATGTTACCGAGTTCGTGCGCCTCTATACCTGCCTCGGCAAATATCCTGCCAAGAAGAGATACCGTCGTCGTCTTCCCGTTCGTACCTGTTACCGCCACGGTATTGCCGTTGCAGTAGCGGAAGCCCAGCTCAATCTCGCCGATGACCTCTATCCCTTTAGCCGTCGCGCCGCGTATTACGGGATGCGAATACGGCACGGCGGGATTGACCACTACGAGTCCGACGTCCTCGAGCACGTTCTCGAGCGACATTCCCCTTCTGTTTTCCACCCCGTCGCCCGCGAGATCGCCTTCGTTGTCGTCGAAACATACGACTTCTTCTCCGTGACGACGCAGCAGTCCGCAAGCGGCGTCGCCGCTCTTTCCCCAACCAAGTATCAGAGTTTTGTTCATAACGTGTACGCAATCAGAGCCACCGTCGCGGCGACAAGCGTTATCACGGCGTAGCAGCTCACTATCTTGCTCTCCTTTATACCCTTGTATTCCAGGTGATGGTGAAACGGAGCCATAAGAAAGATCCTCTTACCCGTACGCTTGAAATGCAACACCTGCAATATTACCGATATGCAGGAGACCACGAACATTATGCCGACGATCGGCGCAAAAAGCGCGTTTTGCGAAAAAACCGCCACGCAAGCCGCCGCTCCGCCCGTCGCGAGAGAACCCGTGTCGCCCATAAAAACGCTCGCGGGATTGGAATTGAACCATAAGAACGCTATCAACGCACCGAAAAAAGCAAAGGCAAATACGCCCATAGCAGAATATTCTTCCGAAAGCACGGTCATGCCGTCGTCAGCCGCTGAGACCGCCGCCATAGCGATCATTATGCCGAACGCGGCGAAATATACGCTGCCGCTACCCGCCACGAGACCGTCGAGACCGTCTGTCAGATTGACCGCGTTCGTCATCGCTATGAAAACGAATGCGCAAAAAGGTATATACGCCCAGCCGAAATCGAGGTATATCTCGGTAAAAGGCACTCTGACCGCCGTGCCGATCGCCCCGCTCGTATAGCAGAACGCCGTCGCGATCGCGGCTATGCCCAGTTGTCCTATTATCTTCTGGTACGCTTTCAGACCGAGATTGCGTTTGAATTTTACCTTTATGAAGTCGTCGAGAAATCCTATCAGCCCGTATCCGAGCGTGACGCATAGCGCGACTATCGCCAGTTTGTGTCTGCCGAGAACGAGCACCGCCGCGGTCACTCCCGCGAGGAACGCTATCCCGCCCATGGTCGGAGTGCCCTTTTTCCCCTCGTGTTTATCGACGTAAAACAGTATGGTCTGACTTGCCTTCGCATGCTTTGCGAAAGCTATCACGGGTCTCGACAACAGCGCGGTGACGGCGAAACCGACAAGTACGGATAAAAGAAGTCTCAGGGTCAGATCCATTATCTTCCGAGAGCTTTGCCGAGCTGGACGCTGTCGCTGTAAGGCGTTTTCACGTTGTTTTCGTCGATATACCCCTCGCTGCCTTTGCCCGCGATCAGCACGACGTCCCCCTCTTTCGCCAGTTCGACGGCGAGAGCGACCGCCCTGCTCCTGTCGAGTTCGACGTAGAGTTTGTTTTTCTTCCTTATGCCCGAAAGTATATCGTCGGCGATCGACTGACGGCTCTCGGTACGCGGATTGTCGCTCGTCACTATCACGACGTCAGACATTTCGCCCGCTATCTTGCCCATGATCGGACGTTTCGACACGTCGCGGTCACCGCCGCAACCGAAGACGGTAACGAGCCTGCCTTTGCACATCTTTCTGCCCTCTTTGAGCAGATTGTAAAGCCCGTCGGGAGTGTGCGCGAAATCGACGACGTATTTTACGCCGCCCGACTCTATCACGTTGAATCTGCCAGACGGGGGATCGAGCGAGTACAGACAATCTGCTATCTCGCCGAGTCCTACGCCAGCCATACGCGCCGCGGCGCATGCCGCGAGCACGTTGTAAACGTTGAAAGTGCCGTACAGTCTGCAATCCACCGAGACGAGATCGTCCATAATATTCGCGACGAACGCACATCCTCTCTTCGTATCCTCGACGTCGATCGCGAAACAGTCCGCGGGGTTTTCTAGCCCGTAACTCACGACGGGAACTCTGCATTCCGAAAGTATCTCTCTTCCGCAAGCATCGTCGGCATTGACGAGCGCGCACCTGGTGTATTCGGCGGTAAAACAGCTTTTTTTGACCGCTTTGTATCTCTTCATATCTCCGAAAAAGTCGAGATGATCCTGCGAAAGATTGGTAAAAATACATACGTCGCTGCATATCCCGCACAGCTTTTTCAGATATATCGCGTGTGCCGAAAACTCCATAACCGCATACTCAACGCCCGCCGCTTTCATATCGGCGAGAAGAGAATGCAGCTGCATAGGGTCGGGAGTCGTCAGCGTCGACGGAAGTTTCTTCCCCGCATACTCGTAATACATCGTACCTATAAGACCGACGCGGTAGCCTCCCGCTTCGAGAAGTTTTGCCGTAAGATACGCGGTAGTGGATTTGCCGTTTGTTCCCGTTACTGTGATTATCCGCATCGAGCGCGACGGATTGCCGTAAAAATTCGACGCGATCAGCGCGTATGCCCGTCTCGTGTCGGGCACTTTTATCACGGGTACCGATCTCGCGCCCACGTTCCTTTCGCATATTATCGCCGCCGCGCCTGCCGCGATCGCCTCGTCGCAATACGAGTGCCCGTCTCCGTTCACCCCATGAAGACATACGAAGAGGTCTCCTTCTTTCACCTGTTTGCTGTTTATGGCTACCCCGCCGATTTCGGTATCTCCGAAAGGCTCCGACGCTGCTACACCCTCAAGTAATTCGGATAATTTCATAGTGTCCCTCCGATCAGTTTTCTAAATAATATAATATTTTGCGCGTCGCGTGCCTGCTCAGGCGAAATTCGCGCTTTCGCGACAAAACACCGCAATTATCTCTTTTGCCGATTATTGCCGCATGCGCGGAAAATATCCGTCTTTGTCGCAAAAGCTCGGATTGCGCGGCTCAGCCCAGCATGAAATAAACCACCGTGTTTTCGTCTATCTCGGCACCCTCCGCGGGGAACTGGTAAACGACCTTGTTTCCCTCTCCCGCCACTTCGTAGGTCAGCCCTTTTTCTCTCATCGCGGCACAGGCGGCAGTCGCTGAAAGTCCGTATATGTCGGGCATCACGACTTTTTTCGGAACGTCGTCCGCGTCAAGAGCGGGCGCGACGTCGTAATACGCGAAAGTGCTCCTGAATATCTGCCCGACGTACGGCGCGGCGACTATGCTGCCGTAATAAACGTATCCCTGCGGTTCGTCCACAATCATCAGACACAATATCCTCTCCCCGTTTATCTCGGTGAAACCGATGAACGAAGAGACGTACGCGCCGCGGTCTATCGCGCCGTCCTTGTATTTCTGAGCCGTCCCCGTCTTTCCTCCTATCCTGTAACCTTCGACGTACGCGTTTTTTCCGCCGCCCTCTTCGACGACGCCGTAAAGATATTCGCGCATTGCCGCCGAAGTGCTTTCCGACACCGTTGTGTTCACTACGACGGGCGTGTTTCTGTATGCAAGTTTGCCGTCCTCGCTGTAAATGCTGTCGAGAACGTACGGAGTGACGAGTTTTCCGCCGTTTATGACAGAGGCTACCGCCGTCGCAAGCTGGAGCGGCGTCACCGCTATTGCCTGACCGAAACCTATGCGGGCGATGTCCACCGTCTTGACGCTCTCTTCGGCGAGAAGGATACCCTTGCCTTCGCCCGATATGTCCACGCCCGTCTTTCTCATCAAACCGAATTTTTCGAAATAGTCGTACATCGTCGCCGTTCCCGCGCTGAGAGCTATGTCCATGAATACGCAGTTGCACGAATTCATTATGCCGTGCGCAAAGTCCTGCGAGCCGTGACCTATGCTTCTCCAGCACTTTATCCGCTGACCGTCCACGACCTTATACCCCGGGCAATAATAGCTGTCCTTGATCACGCCCGTCCCTATCCCTATCGCTGACGTCAGTATCTTGAACGTCGAACCCGGCTCGTAAACGTCGGTGACAAGCAGATTTTTCGCTCCCGCCAGCAGCAGCGACAAGTCATTTCTCGGAATATCGTTGAGATCGAACGTCGGCGCGCTCGCCATTGCAAGTATCTCGCCGGTATACGCGTTCATCATCAGGCAGGACGCAGACCTCGGAGAATAGGTCAGAACAGCGTCGTTCACCGCTTTTTCGGCAAAACTCTGCAATTTGAAATCGATAGTCAGCTTTGCCGTCATTCCCTTTATCGGCGCGAGATAGCTCGTCACGTTGTCGTCGAGCTCTCTGCCTATCAGGTCTGTCTGCGTATATGACGCGCCGTCCGTCCCCTTGAGATAAACGTCGTAATATTGCTCGATGCCGCTCTGTCCCACGCCGTCCGCGTTTGTGAACCCGAGGAGCTGGGTCGCGAAATTGCCGTAATTGTAATATCTGGTCGCATCCTCGGCGAAATACACGCCGTCGAAACCGTATGCCGAAACCGCAAGCATCTCGTTTTTCGTGAGTCCCGTCGCGACTCTGACCTCGGATACGCCGCTCTTTATCACCTTTTTATACACCTCGTCAAAGCCCGCGCCCGTTGCAGACGCGATCGCTTTCGCGACTTTGTCGTGTTCTTTCAGGTCGTTGGGACGGACGTATACCGTATACGACGTCTGAGACGACGCGAGTACCGTGCCGTTGCGGTCCACGATGTCACCTCTTTCCGCCCTGAAAGGAAGATCGCGCATCCATTGACCGAGCGCGAGCGTCTGAAGTCCGATCCCGTCGATGATCTGTATATAAAAAAGCCTGCCTGCAAGCAATAAAAAAAGAAAGACTACCAGGGCTAGTACCGCAGGTAGCTTTCTTTTTAGTGTGATATGGGAAATTTTGTGCATCGAATACCCCTCCGCTTGTTATCGTCTCGAGTATCCGACGGGTTTGATTAGTGTCCGTTTCGTCTTATTTTGAGACGTTCGCAACCCAGTCGCAGAAACTGTCGAACCAGTTGGTGCTCGTCTCGTATTCGTATCCTTCGAGGTATCTGACTTCAGACATCTCTACTATGCTTCCGTCAGCGGTGACCGCCATGTTGAGAGCCTCTTCGTTGTAAGTCGCCTCGGTAGGTGCCTGCGCCTCTACGCTGCCGCCGCCGAACGCCACTACGTTGGCGATTATCAACGATGCGATTACCGCTACAAGTACGAAGTAAACGGCAATAAGCATTTTTGATTTTGCGTTGAGAGTGCGCTTTGCGCGTTTCTTCGTTTCGTATTCGACGTGCTCGAAGGTCGTTGCCTGCGGAGCCGCGAATCCCGCATTGAAATCGTATGCGTCGGTTCTGTCGAAACCGCTTCTCTGCCATTCCTGATAGGGAGCGTTCTGCGTCGCGGTGTAGTCGTCGTAACGGGGGAACGCCTCGGGACGAGCGAAGTCCTCGCGGGGGTATTCTCTTACCGCCGTGTCGTAATACGCGTTCTGCTGATACGCGTTGCCGTAACCTCTGTCCTCATACGATCTTTCGTAAGCGTCGTAGCCCTGCTGCTCGTCATAGTAGCCGTAGCCGCCGTTCTGAGCATAGCCCGCGCCGAACCTGTTGTCCACAGGTCTTTCGATCGTCTCTTGTCTGAATTCCCTTTCTTTCAACATACTATTCACCCCAACGTCCGTTTATTCATACCCTTTCCGCGACTCTGAGCTTCGCACTCTGCGCTCTCGGGTTGACCGCAAGCTCCTCTTCGCTTGCCGTAATCGGTTTTTTCGTAATTATCCTGACCGTCTGCACTTTGTTGCATGTGCATATCGGCTGTTTCGGAGGACAAATGCATTTCGCTTCGAGATACTGAAATTCTCTCTTTACTATCCTGTCCTCCAGCGAGTGGAAGGTTATCACGCATATCCTTCCGCCCTTATTCAGTCTTTCCGCCAGCTTTCCGATTATCTCGTCCAGCTCCTTGAGCTCTTCGTTGACTTCGATCCTGATCGCCTGGAAGGTACGCTTGCAGGGATTGCCGCCTTTGAATCGCTCCTTCGGCGGATACGACTTCTCCACTATCTCGGCAAGCTGACCCGTCGTTCTTATCGACTGCTCGCCTCTGTAACGGATTATGTTCGCCGCTATCTTCCTCGCGTATCTTTCCTCTCCGTACCTGAAAAGAATATCAGCAATATCCATTTCGTTGTACTCGTTTACCACGTTGAACGCCGTAAGAAACTGCGTCTTGTCCATTCTCATGTCGAGCGGAGCGTCAAAGCGGTAGGAAAAACCTCTTTCCGCGGCGTCCAGCTGGTACGAGGATACCCCGAGATCCATCAACACGCCGTCTATTCTGTCAATGTTCAAATCGTCGAGCACTTTGTCCGCTCTCTTGAAATCGCTGTGTACGAAAATGATCTTGTCGCCGTACTCCTTCAGCCTTTCTTTCGCGAACGCGATCGCATCTTCGTCCTTGTCCGTCGCGATAAGCCTGCCCGTCGTGAGTTTCTTCAGTATCAGCTCGCTGTGCCCGCCTCCGCCGAGTGTACAATCGAGATAGATGCCGTCCGGCTTTACGTTCAGCCCTTCGATGACTTCTGTCGGCATTACCGGAGTGTGAGCGAATTGAGTCATATACTGAGTATGTCCTCGAGACTTGCGACCGCCGCACGGAATTCGTCGGGATCGTTGACGATGCTGTGCAGAGCCTCCCACTTATCCGCGTCCCACAGTTCGAGCGAATTGCCCATACCTGCGAAAACGACGTTTTTGGATATGCCCGCAAACTTCTTCAGCATAGGCGGCAAAGTGAATCTGCCCTGTCCGTCCTCGGTGAGCTCGCATACGCTGCTGAGTATCAGACGCGCCGCGGTGGACTTTTCGGTGACCGCGATCGAAACGACCGACGAGAGTTTTGAGATTATGCCGTTTGCCTTTTCCTGAGAGATAATGTTCAGACAGCCGTTGCTGTTGATCATTGCGTAGATCTTGCTGCCTTCTTCGCCGAGAGACGGTCTGTACTTAGACGGTATTCTGAGTCTGCCCTTCGGGTCGACCTGAAGCGTTATCATACCTGACATCATCATGGCGCATTACCTCCTTTGCTGAATTTGTACTTTTATTTTATCGTGTATAAAAAGGAATGTCAAGATTATCTCCACAAATTTCCACTTGCAAATGTAAACACTTGTTCGCATTAAATGATTTTTTGATCTTTACTAAAATTTACTTGTTTTTACTTGCTTGTCAGCTGCATATTTTTACTTATATTTACTATGTTTTACTATTATTTACTAATTGTTACATTTTGTGGAAATTTCGCCCATGAATTTCCCATAATTTTGCTCCTATAACAGTTTGCAGGTGTAAAAAAGCCACGTCGGCAAACGCTCTTCCCCGATCATGCCGACACGCCCGTATAGCGGTCTGTTTTTATAAATATCCGCGTTTTCAAAGCGTAAACAATACGGTTTCCTCTCTTTTTCTGTCGCACTTGCCGCGCATCGGTCGAAGCACTCTCAAACTCTTTCCCGATTCTTCCCAAGTCGTGGAAAAATCTCCCTTTTTCATTGCGTTTCCGATACGTTTTTTGCCGTTTTCAATTTCCCGAAACACTAAACCCGACACTGTTTTAAGACATAGCGATTTTCAAACACGGTTCTGTTTGAGATGCCCGCCCCCTTTTTCCCGACAAAATAAAAAGCCTCAAAAAAACGGCGAACACCACACCGAGCCGTGTGCATCGTTTCAAAGAGAACAGACTTTTAACATCGGATAATAATAACTTATCGACGAAATTCTTTCGAAGGAAATTTTCTTTTAATTAGAGAAGAAATACGACAATATACGATAAAATTTTGCGTAAAATTTTTCGTAGTCTAAAAACGTCGTCGCGCGCTTTATATATACGCGCGCTAAATATCAATATAAATACCGTCAAACCGACTCTCCCCTCACGTCGGTTATTTTCAAATCGTCGGGAGCATCACATTTTATCGCAATCCTTACGGACAGACAAAAAACGGCACGCAAAATAAGCGTGCCGCTAAACCCGAAAGAACTCAGCCGCAACGAGCGCGGCAACCGATAGCCGATATTATTTCAAGTCTCCAGGGCGTCGATCGCTCGGTTCGGGCAATTCCACCAATTTATACCCTACGAGATCGCACGACGTAAGATAATAGTTTACGCCGTTTTTGTTTATCAACCTTTTCACTCTGACGTCTTTGCCGTGAAGATGCCCGTAAACCACGGCGTCCGCATCGTATTCGGCAATAATGTCAGTATATAACGAATCGGCAAACGAGGCGTCAAACGGAGGATAATGCACGGCAACGACCAGCTTGTCGCCCTCTTTTCTCTGACGACGCGCATCTTCCAGCGCAAGTCTCAGCCTCACGGCTTCCCTGTTTATCATGGCTTTGTCGTGCTCGCCTCCCGCTCCGAGATTCCACAACCTGCTGCCGCACACGAGAAGATCCCCTATCCTGACGGCATTGTTCTGCACGGCGTACATATCGGGCGGAAGCGCGTCTGTAAGTTTGCCGTAAGACTGCCACCAATAGTCGTGGTTTCCGCGAAGAATCACCTTCTTCCCGGGAAGTTCAGCGATCTCGTCAATATCGGGCAACGCATCCTCGAGTTTCATTGCCCAGGATATATCTCCCGCGATCACTACAACGTCGTCCTCTCCTACGCGGTTTCTCCAATCCTCCCGTATATTGTCCCAGTATCCGCCCCAACCGTCACCGAATATATCCATCGGCTTGTCGCAGCGTTTGCCGAGATGCAGATCACTTATACTAAAAACTTTCATACGTTCATTATATCAACAAAACGGCAAATCAATCAACTTTTAGCGATAAAAACGAAAAATCCGCTTAAAAACGGTCACGACGGTCAAAAACGTAACATTTACACGACATTGATTAATAATCGCAGATAAAATAAAAAATCTCAAAGTACCTGAAAAGCCGTATAAACAATAAATTCACGAAATAACGCCGCTTGTCCGCAAAAAAATATATATCAAGCACAAAGCACGTCTACACCCAAAGGCAAAAGCATTATAAGAAACACCCCGCCCTTTCAAAAGTAAAACGAAAACCCGAACTTAACTATCCAAAAAATTTAATCCAAACTCGATTTTGCACGCAAAAAAAATACGCGCGTATGAAGCGGACTCGCCGCCTCAGACGCACGTTGCCGAGTTTTTCAGCCTTTGAGACGAGAGCCGCATCTGCAATCCTCGCCGCACTCCTGCGGATACAGCGGAAGATCGAAAACGCCCTCGCATACCTGCTGAGTGTATTCTCTGCACGGCGGGATATAGCAATATCCGTAGCTGGGCACGAGAAGATCCACAGGCATTGTCACCTTGAGTATAACGGTCGCACAGCCTGTCACAGTAAACTGATCGTCCGCGGTATAGCTGCCCTGCGATGCCACGAATCCGACGGTCGCCTGTATCGAATACGGAATCACGCTGGGCGTGGAAACGTGCAGTATCACGTCTTTCGGCACGGTGACGGTAGCGATGCCCGTACCGGTCTTGCCGTTCGCGTCGGTAAAAGTGACCGTCACGGGTATCTGAACATTGCAGGTCACCCTCGCGTAGCAGCTGTCCTCGGGTATATCCGTCACGGTCAGATCGGTTATCTGCGCCGCGGTCGAAGAGGACTTTGCGCTGACAAACTTATACGGAGCGGTAAGATCGGTCGGCGTAACGTCCGTGACGGTGAGCTGCAGATCGGACATGGAGCTCTGACTCATGCACGCGTCGAAAACCTTTTCTGCCTGTATGCAAGTCTTTTCGCAAATTCCGGAAAGAGCGTTTCCTCTTATCGGTCCCGGTATCCTTTCAGATTTGCAATTATTTGAAAATGACATTATGTACTCCTCCTTTTATATGACTGCACAAAGCCGAAAGCCTTGATGCAATCGCTATAAAAATATATGCGAAAAAGCGAAATAATGTCACAAATCTGTTATAAAACAACCTGAAAATATTCTAAATTAGCGCAAAAAATAGTTATATCCAGCCGTATTTATTCTGTTTCATCAATATCGGGAATAAATTTAAGCAAGTTCTCTATTTTTTCGAGGACCGCCTCTTTCCCCTCTTTTTTCAGAGCGGAAACGGTCAGTATATCGCCGACGCCGAGGCAAAGAGATGCTGCGATAACGCTCTTTTGTCTCGCTGTCTGCGCTTTGGAAAGTTTGTCGCTTTTGGTAGCGACGACGAAAAACGGAATGCCGTAATGATGAAGATAAGCTATCATCTGCTTGTCGAGAGCGGTCGGCTCGTGACGCACGTCGACCAGCACTACGACCCCTTTCAATCTTTCACTGAGCGTCAGATAGCTGCCTATCATCTTGTCCCACTTGCGTTTTTCTTCCTCCCCCACTTTCGCAAATCCGTAGCCGGGAAGATCGACGAGCATAAACTCGTTGTTGTTTACCGAGAAATAGTTTATCAGCTTGGTTTTACCGGGCGTGGAAGAAGTCTTTGCAAGACCGTTGTGATTGGCAAGGAAATTGATAAACGAACTCTTGCCCACGTTGGACTTGCCTGCAATCGCTATCTCGTCGACACCGAAACCGTCGCCCTTGGTAAAAGACGCTTTCGACGTCACGAATTTCGCGTTTTTGATTATCATATCCTCTTCTCCTTTACCTTTGTTTCTTTTGAACGGTTCCGCTGACTCTCCCTGCCCGCGTTTGTCTCGCTGTCGCGGCTGGCTAAGTTTGCCCGACTCTCCCGCGCCGTTACCAGAGCGGCTTTATCCCGAATTTTGCGTCGCGCCCGCGTCCCGGACCGTTTCTGGACTATCGCAGAATCGTGCCGCGGCGCGGTTTGCGATCATCGGACGCGTTACACCGACAAAAAAGGCAGGCAAAAAAGCCTGCCGTTTCGTCTTTACGCCGTTTTGCGGCGGATTATCACGGGTTTTTCTTTGCCGAGTACGCAATCGCCCGTTATCACGACTTTTTCTATCGATTTGTCGCTGGGGACATCGTACATAACGTCAAGCATAAGATTTTCCATGATCGACTTGAGTCCGCGGGCTCCCGTCTTCATCCTGACGGCTTTGCCTGCTATCTCAAACAGCGCGTCATCCTCGAATTCGAGCTCTACCCCGTCATCGGCAAACATCGAAGTATACTGCTTTGTCAATGCGTTTTTAGGCTCTTTGAGTATGCTGACGAGTGCCTTTTCGTCGAGCGCGTTGATCGATACGACTACCGGAAGTCTGCCGACGAATTCGGGTATCAGACCGAATTTTATCAGGTCGTCGGGACGTATCTCGTTACATATCTCGCCGTAGGTCGAAGTCTTCGTATTCTTGATCTCCGCACCGAAACCGAGTGCCGCGCCCTGCATGCGCTTTTCGATTATCTTCTCGAGACCGACGAAAGCTCCTCCGCATATAAACAGGATATTTCTCGTATTGATCTGTATACACTCCTGTTGCGGATGTTTTCTTCCTCCGTTGGGCGGCACGTTCGCTACGGTACTCTCGATTATCTTGAGGAGTGCCTGCTGAACGCCCTCGCCCGAAACGTCGCGGGTTATCGAGACGTTCTCGCCCTTCTTTGCGATCTTGTCTATCTCGTCGATATAGATTATGCCTACTTCGGCGCGCTTGATGTCGTAATCGGCTTTCTTTATCAGCTTGAGCAGGATGTTTTCGACGTCTTCGCCGACGTAACCCGCCTCGGTAAGAGACGTTGCGTCCGCGACCACGAACGGCACGTCGAGGATCTTTGCGAGTGTGCTCGCAAGCAAAGTTTTGCCGCAGCCCGTGGGACCGAGCAGCAACACGTTGCTCTTCTCGAGCTCCACGTCGCCTTTAGCCTCGCAATTCAGCCTCTTGTAGTGATTGTACACCGCGACCGAGAGAACCTTTTTCGCCTGGTCCTGTCCGACGATATACTCGTCGAGCTGAGCCTTTATCTCGTGCGGCGTGGGCACTTTTATCGCGTGTTTCTTCTCTGCGCCGCCTATCGGAGAGGTAAACTCCTGCTCCATAAGCTCATAGCAGAACTCGACGCATTCGTTACAGATATTCACGCCGTTGGGCCCCGAAAATATCTTCTCGACTTCGCCTTCGCCTCTGCCGCAGAAAGAACACTTATTGATTTCTTTGTTACGCTCCATGATTACCTCTTATAATAGATCTGGTCGATGAGACCGTACTCGAGAGCCTCTTCGGGACTAAGGAAATTGTCTCTGTCCGTGTCTTCGAGAACCTTGTCGTACGGCTGATTGCAGTTTTCCGCCAAAATTCTGGTGAGCTTATCCTTGGTCTTCTTGAGGTGGTTCGCCATGATCTCGACATCGGACGCCTGACCCTGCGCGCCTCCGAGAGGCTGGTGAATCATGATCTCGCTGTTGGGCAGCGCGTATCTCTTGCCTTTTGTACCTGCCGCGAGCAGGAACGCGCCCATGGACGCAGCCATGCCTATGCAGATGGTGCTGACATCGCACTTGATGTATTTCATCGTGTCGTAGATGGCAAGACCCGCGCTGACGCTTCCGCCCGGGCTGTTTATATATATGCAGATATCCTTCTCGCTGTCCTTAGCCTCGAGAAATATCAGCTGTGCCACCACGAGATTTGCCGTATAATCGTTGATTTCGTCCGTTAGAAAGATTATTCTGTCCTCGAGCAGTCTCGAATATATGTCGTACTGCCTTTCTCCCCCGTCAACTTTGTCTATGACGTATATGTTATTCTTGACTATTTCGTCCTTTTTCATATTCAAATCCTCCTGATATTTAGTCTCAACGAATTTCCGTCTCCCCCGCGAAGTGCGCGGAGGAAATTTGCGAAAATGCCGCAATTATTTTATATTGTTGCTGTTCTTGAGAAATTCGAACGTCTTTTTGGTAAGCAGAGAATTTTTGATATAATTTCTGTGCTCGTCGCTGAGGTTCTTCTTGAACTCGTCGACCGCCATAGCCGCCTCTTCTGCGGATTTCTCTATATCCTTTTCGATCTCTTCGTCGCTGACGGTGATGTTCGCGACCTTGATGATCTCCTGCATCACGAGTCTGAGTCTGACGTTCTTAGCCGCGCCGGTCTTGTAGGTGTTCAGCACGTTCTCTCTTGTCTGACCGCTCATCTTGTAGAACTGTTCGGGGCTGCCGCCGCTGTACATCACTCTGTACTCGAACTCTCTCAGCATGTCCTCTGCCTCGTCGTTTATCATGCACTCGGGAACTTCGACCTGCGCGCCCTCGGCGATCTTTTCGATGATAGCCTGATCGAGAGCGAAATCCGCCTCTTCGTTCTTCTTAGCAGCGAGTCTGTCCTTGACGCTCTTCTTGTAGTCGTCAACGGTGTCGAACTCGGAGATGTCCTTGACGGTCTCGTTGTCGAGCGCGGGAACGTTCTTTACGGTCGCGCTGTGCAGTACGACTTCGAATTCCGCATCCTTGCCCGCGAGATTTTCAGCGTGATAATCGTCGGGGAACTTGACCTTTACGACTTTGGTCTCGCCCGCCTTCATGCCGACCATCTGCTCCTCGAAACCGGGGATGAACGAACCGCTGCCGAGAACGATCGTGTAATCCTTAGCCGTGCCGCCGTCGAACTTGACGCCGTCAACGCTGCCGCTGAAATCGATGACGCACTTGTCGCCGTTCTCTACGGCTCTGTCGCCTACGGGTTCCCAGCTGCCTGCGTTCTCGAGATCCTTTTTGATCTCCGCCTCGACCTCTTCGTCGCTGACCTCGGTGCTCTTCTTCTCGAAGTCGAGACCGGTGTACGCGCCGAGCGTAACGGTGGGACGCAGCTGAACGGTAGCGGTGTATTTGAGCGTGCTGTCGCTTATAGCGAGTATATCCACCTCGGGTCTGTCAACGGGGAAAAGCTCGCTTTCCTTGTCGAGGACTTCGGTGTACGTTTCAGGCAGGATTATATCCAACGCGTCGTCGAAAAATACGCCGATGCCGTACATGTTCTCGATGACCTTGCGGGGAACTTTACCCTTGCGGAATCCCTCTATCTGGAACTTGCCCTTATTCTTTTCGTAAGCCTTGGTAAGAGCGTTCTTCCACTCTTCTTCGCTGACCTCTACGGTAAACTTTACGCGGTCCTTTTCAAGAAGTTCTTTTGTGTAGTTCATTTTTATATCCTCACTTTGAAAATTTTTCGATTTGTTTTTTTACACAGTGAAATAATTTTACCACAACCGACGATTTATTGCAATTACTATTGCAAATGTTTTATAAATATTTTATAATAATGCTGTCCCGTTCGGGGGACTCCAAGAGGACATATGCCAAACGATTTCATTACGCTCAACGCGCTATGCAAAGAACTCGACTCCGCTCTGTCGGGCGGCAAGATCGACAAGATAAGCATGCCCGAAAACGACGAGATAAACATCCACATCCGCAAGGGCGGCGCAAATCTGCTCCTCGCCGTCTCGGCAAACGCGCAGAACCCGAGAATACACCTGTCCGATAACAGAAAGACCAACCCTCTCACCGCACCCGCATTTTGCATGCGCCTGAGAAAATGCCTCGCAGGAGGCGTAATAAACGGCGTTTCCATGCTCGGCAACGACCGCATATTCTGTTTTTCGATCACAGCCCGCAACGAACTGCGCGACGAGGTCACCTATTCTCTCATAGCCGAAACCATGGGAAGATACAGCAACGTTCTGCTCGTTGACTCGAACGGCATAATAAAAGATACTCTCAAGCAGGCGTCTTACGACACGGCGACAAAGCGTTGCCTTCTTCCTTCGGTACGCTACGAACTGCCGCCGAGAAACAAGATACCTTGCACGGATGCCGCTCAGGTTGCCGACGCGCTGAAAAACTACAACGGCAGCGATCTATGCGGTTTCGTGATGTCGGCGATCTCGGGATTTTCGGTCGCTACGGCAAAAGAATGGCTGTATATCGCGGGAATAGACAACGCGTCAAAGCCCGACGAAGACGGGATCAAAGCCGCGGTGCGCGTGCTCGAACTTCTGCTCGACGTCAATAAACACGACGCATACGAACCGTGCTGCAGTCTCGTCGACGGCGTCGAAGACGATTATTTCGTTTTTCCTTATAAATCATCCTCTCTTTCTTTCGTGTCTGCCGACACTCTCAGCAAAGCGATAGAAAAATGTATAGGCAAAAAGGACGAAAAATACAGGCGGAACGAACACTCCAAGCACCTGAAAAAAGCTCATTCCTCCGCGGTGACTAAGCTGAGAAAACGACTGGAAAAGTGCCGTCAACGACTCAGCGAAGCGTCGGGATCGGACCGCAATAAAAAATACGGCGAGCTTATAACCGCAAACCTTTACAGAATTAAACGCGGCGACAGATCGGCTACCGTTCAGGATTATTACGACGAAAACATGCAAGACGTTACGATACCTCTCGACGAAAGGCTGACCCCTCAGCAGAACGCTCAGCAGTATTTCAAAAAGTACGCAAAACAGAAACGTACGCTCGAAGTCGTCGGAGAACAGATTAAACAGACCGAAGACGAACTGGAATATCTGCTCAGCATAGAACCGTCTATAGAGACTTGCTCTACCGACGACGAGATCGCCGAGGTCGAAGCGGAACTCATATCGGCAGGCGCGATGAAACCATCGGGAAGACGCAACAAGACCCGCACGAAAGCCGCGCAACCGTATTTCTACGATGTAAACGGATTCACAGTTGCGGTGGGCAAAAACAACCTTCAGAACGACAAACTGACCTTCAAACTGGCAAACGGCGGAGACCTGTGGCTGCATGCCAAAGACGTGCACGGCTCGCACGTCATCGTATTCGCCGAAGGCAGATCTATCCCCGACGACGTTATACTGACTGCGTGCGAGATAGCTTGTTTCCATTCCCAGGCGCAAACGGGAACAAAAACGGTATGCGACTACACTTTCCGCCGCAATCTCAAACGCCATCCGTCGGGCAAGCCAGGCATGGTGCTCTACACCGTTTACAACAGCGCGACAGTCGTTGCCGACGAGCACAAAGAATATCTGCAAAAAGATTGAACAAACGGTAAAAACCAGTTTCATCGCACGTTAGCGTATACGGCAAAAAAATACTTTTTGTCTGCGCTACCAAACGGCACAACGACCCACATTATTTCACTGCGTTTGAAAACCGCGCTCCATGTTTCTTAACGGCGTATCTCGCTGCCGTCGGTCAGTTCGTTTCGAAGCCGTCGGTCAGCTAGGTTCAAAATCGTTTCCGAGTTTTTCCGCTCGGTATATTTGACCACTTTCGTCACAACCGGCATAAAGAGCAAAAAAGACGGCGATTTGCCGTCTTTATCCGAAAATTCAACATTTTATATTCCATAGCATTCAACCGTATCGCTACGCAATGTTTCAGCCTTTTTTCGCTCTCAATTCCGCAAGTACTCTTTCGAAGTACTCTGGCAGCGGCGCGGTAAACGTCATCTCTTCGTCCGTCCTAGGATGCCTCAACACGAGCTTATACGCATGCAACAGCTGACCGTTCAGCCCGAATTTGTCGCTGCCCCCGTACGTCCTGTCTCCTACCACGGGATGACCGATATAGCGCGAATGCACCCTTATCTGGTGCGTCCTGCCCGTCTTCAGCTCGTACTCGACGAGAGTATACGCGGAAAACCTCTCTGCGACCCTGTACAAAGTCACTGCGAGTCTTCCGTCTCTGGCAACGGCGTATTTTTTCCTGTCAGACGTGCTCCTCGCCAGGAAATTGCGTATCTCCCCGCTATCCTTCTCCACCACCCCGTCAACGAGCGCGTAATAATAGCGTTTCGCGCTTTTCTCTGCGATCTGCTTTTGCAAAGAGGCATGCGCGAAATCGTTTTTCGCGACAACGAGAAGTCCCGAAGTATCCTTGTCGAGCCTGTGTACTATCCCCGGTCTCGCGACACCGTTTATGCCGCTCAAGGAAGACAGCGAATACAAAAGCGCGTTGACCAGAGTGTGATCGTACGCGCCGGGAGCGGGATGCACGACCATGCCCTGCGGTTTGTTGACCACGGCAAAGTCGTCGTCCTGCCAGACTATGTCTATCGGTATGTTTTCAGGCTCCAGATTCAATTCTTTCGGCGCGGGATTTACTATCTCGACAAAATCTCCGACCTTGAGAGAAAAACCGCTTTTCGCGACCTTGACGCCGTTGACGGAGACGTTTCCGGCCTCAATAAGCGTTTTGGCGTGCGAACGGGTACATTCTGCCGCCGTCGACACGAAATTGTCGAGCCTTCCCGCCGAACATGCGCTAGCCGTCACCACGGAATCGCCGTTCATCTGACCCCGTCCTTCGCCGCAGCGGATCTCCCGCGGTCGTTTGAGGCAGAATTACGACGCGATTTTGCGGGTTTCTGACCTTTTTTCGTCTGAACGTTTTCCGAAACAATGTCTGCCTCGTTGTTTTCAACAGATGGCTTCTCTTCGACGGCTGCAGAACCCCCGTTCACGCTTTCGTCGACAAACGAGACGACGCCTTCCTTCTCTTCTTTTTTCTTGTCTTTTTTCTCTTCTCCTTCGTTTACCACGAGCGCGTCGGGAAGCGTATCCGAATGGTGCGGTTCTTTGGCAAAATCGCCCTCTTTGTATCCGAAAAAGACGTATACGACTATGCAAAGCAACCCTACGAGCACGAATATGTCAGCGACGTTTCCGACCCCGAAATTCTTTATCCCGAAGAAAGTTTCGAGGAATTTATAATCGATAAAATCGCGGACGTAACCGAATGCGAGCCTGTCCACGAGATTGCCTACGCCGCCCGCAATTATCGCAATAACCCCCAGCCTGAAAAGCCTGGGCGACTTCGGTCTCCACAATAAAACCGCTCCGAGAACAGCCATAGCGATTGCCGTGAATATGCTGAGAACGGCAGTCTGACCACTGAAAATGCCGAAAGACGCGCCGTCGTTGTGCACTTCGACGAGCTCGTAAATACCGTCGAAAACGACGTAGCTCCCGCCTTGACTTCCGAGAAAATCGAAAGCCGCGCTCTTGGATATGAGATCTACCGCGAGAAGGGCCGCAAAAAGCAGCACTTCGCATATATAGACTTTATATTTCCTGATTCTGTCCGTCATAGCCGCAAATCGCCCTTTTATCTGTATTTATTGCGCAAAGACGCGGGTCCCTGTATCATTACGCCTTCGGGCGTGAACAGGAACATATGATCGTTGATCCTCTGCTGCGCGCCGCCAAGAGCGTATATCGCACCGCTCAAGAAATCGAGTATCCTTTGCGAATCCTTATCCGACACCTTTGAAAGGTCGATTATTATCGCCTGCCTCTTTCTCAGACCGTCGATAATGACGCGCACGTCGTCGTACGTCCTCGGCTCGGTGATTATCACGTTGCCCATATTCGCAGGATCGAATTCCTCTTTTTTCTGCTTGCCGAAACCGAACAGACCGCGTTTTTTCTTCTCCGCGGGCTGAGCCTGTACGTTTTCGTACGAAATATCCCTTTCGTCGTAATTCTGGACGTACTGCGGTTGCGGAGGAACGAAACCGCCCTGCTGCGGCATGCCCTGATAGCCCTGCGAAGCCCCGTTTACGGGAGGGTATCCGCCTTGCTGCTGATAGCCGCCCTGCGGATAAGAAGGAGCCTGCGGCTGACCGTAAGAACCGTACGGAGACGGCTGAGAATACGGTGCGCGCGGAGCGTTGCCGTACTGTCCGTATCCGCCATGAACACCCTGCTGAGAAACGGGTCTGTCGTACGGTCTCTGCGCAGGCTGACTTCCTTGCGGGACCGAAGAAGACGGCCTCTGCGGAAACGAGCTTTGCCCGCCGTCGCGAGGAACGCCGTAATCTCTGCGCATACCCTGAGACGGCGCGCCGTAACTGCGCGGCGGCGTCGGGATCCTGCGACTGTTATTTGTGTAATAGTCGTTTTCGTCTCTGTTGAATCTTCTTCTGTCGTTGTCGTCCATACCCTGAACTCCTCAATAGTTTCTTTCCCCGAACAGTATCCTGCCGGGTCTGACCATGTTCGAACCGCCGTATTCTATCGCGGGCGCGTAATCGCCCGACATGCCGCACGAACATATTTCGGCAGATATATTTCCTCCCGCCGATTTTTTCAGCTCTCCGAAGAGCGAAGCGAATTTTTTATAGTACGCTGTCAGCGCGCTTATCTCTACGTTTGGCATTACGCTCATAATGCCCTTTACTGCGATATGCGGATATTTCCTGAGCCCGTCTACAAATGCGAATAAAGCGTCGGGATCGACGCCGCCCTTGCTCAGTTCGCTGCCCATATTGATCTCAACCAGACAGTCCGTGACAATGTTTCTCTTTGCCGACTGCTTCTCTATTTCGTCAGCGAGCGCGTATCTGTCGAGCGAATGCACGAGCGCGATCTTTCCCGCAATATACTTGACTTTGTTGGTCTGAAGCTGACCAATGATATGATAATTCAGCCCCAGAGCGTCGTCGTATTTTTCAACGAATTCCTGTACTCGGTTTTCGCCGACGTCGGTTAACAACGACTTTTTTGCAATAAACTCGATAAGTTCCTTGGGTTGAGTCTTAGTAGCGGCGACTATTTTTACGTCTCTGCCCGCGTTACCCGCCAACTTATTTACTTCTTCTTTGAATTTTAGAATATTGCTCTCGACAACGCTTAAGTCCAACATTTTTTCACCTTACAGCTATATGATAACATATCGGGCAACAAATGTAAAATATTTTAATAAAATAAATAAATATACTGAATCTAGTAACGGCAAAACACGGTGCTATCTTCAAAGCGAAGTATTTTCAGGATATAAAAATTTGAAACGACTCAGATCGCGGAGCATATAATCCGTCAATAAAAAAGCACAAACATAGTCGACCGTCCGCCATAGCATTCAAGAAAAAACATCAAAAATTCCATAAAATATCGACTCGTAACGAATAACAGACATCTATAATCTTTATCCACGGGAAATCTGACAAAGTTCAACCGACACTCTGCCAATATATCTACAGCTAAAATATCAATGCTGCAATGTTCACAGGCAGCCATAAAAACGTCCCGTTCAAACGAGCATAAAAAGACACAAGCGGCAAAACCCGAACGAAACATCGAAATATCGGATATGCAAAAAGCGACTGTCCTGACATACGCAACATACCGCGGGGCAAACGAAACCGCCTCTGCTCTGAAGGCAACGGCAGCATACGGCAAACCCGAAAAAAATCTGAAACACGTCGGACGATCAAACGAAAAATGTGTCGACAAGCGATGAATGGCATAAAAAATAAAAACCATTTTGTGAATAGATTTTAGCTTAACACATCACTATAAAACATTTCAAAAAAAATACTCCGTCAAATCACCGACATCAGCACCAATATCCGACTGCAAATAAAATCGTTTGCCGGCTTTTCAAAATTAAATCTGAGTTTTCAAACAATTTTTCAATCAAAACGAGAGTGTCGGGGCGATTGTTCCAAGTTTCCGTCTAATATGTAGTAAAAATCCCACAAGGTTATATTTTTGCGGGATTTTAGCAATATTATGACTGGATATAAATATTTTTCGACTTAATTTAGAATACTTTTTTGGTCAGTATGATGCTTTTGCCCCTGCGTGTTCATCGTTTTCGAGCGTCACCTTGCTGACCGAAACTTCATACGCCACTCTCTCCTCCACTTTATCGTCTCCGAGATTTTTCACATATTTCCTGCTCTGTATCCTGCCACTGACGCTTATCTTGCTGCCTATCGGGAGCGTCTGCACAAACCTTGCGTTACGTCCCCATAAAATACATGGAATATAATCCGATTTATTATACGCCCTGTTGACCGCGAGCAAAACGTCGCATATCTCTCTTTTGAACGGTGTCGTACGGTAAACGGGCTGCTTGCATATATACCCCGTGATGTCTATCTGATTGGGATTTTCTATCTCGCTTTCGTCAACAACGTCGCGAACGAACGCTGTCAGAAGCAATCTCGATTTTTCACCTTCGGTTTTGTTATAACTTCTGAACTGTCCTACTACGCTTACCTTATCCCCTACTTCGATACCGTTCTGAGATATTAGCCTGTCGGATATCGTGAGCGGGATCGTGTCCGTCTGATCCGAAAGCCTGGGCACCGTGATCATAGTCTCGTAAAACCCCTCACCAAATACTTCATGGCTGTAGACGAGCTCAGAAGATATTGTTCCCGTCAATTGCAATTTGTTGTTGTTCATCTGTTCGTAATTCATACGACCCTCCGTTTATTGATAATTTTTGTTTACGTCCGTTGTTGGCGTCAGCCGATTTCACCTGTCGGCATTACCGACGGTATATTGTATTTTCATTGCCTCAACGATATTCTTCCCCGACTTATCGGTTTCAAACTCATTCGTCTTTATGTTGGATACCGTTGTTGTCGATATAGTATCCGTCTTTATAAACAAGCTCTGACATTGCAACGGGTTTATATCCGCGATTTATCAGATTCGCGAGCACCAGAGGCAACGCCTCCAAAATGTTGTCGCTGTTGTTATGAAACAGCACTATCGAGCCGTTTTTGACGTTTTTAGTCACTCTCGCTGTTATTTCGGTAGCCGAAAGCCCCTTCCAGTCGAGAGAATCGACGCTCCATTGTATCGTTTGGAGCCCCATTTCCTCCGCGGTTTCAATCAGCTCGTTGTCATAGTCACCAAACGGCGGTCTGAAATACAAAGGCTTTTTACCCGTAAGTTCTTCTACCTTATCGCTGACGTACGCGAGTTCTTCTTTTATATTTTCGGCAGAAAGTTTTGACATCTCGAGATGATTCTTGCTGTGATTGCCTATTTCACACCCGCTATCCGCAATAGCCTTCGTCTCCTCGGGATACTTGTCTAGCCAGAATCCAACGAGGAAAAACGTAGCTTTTACATCGTATTTCTCGAGTATTTCGAGAATTTTCAGCGTTTTATCCGCACCCCATGCCGCATCGAACGTGAGCGCGACAAGTTTTTCTTCGCCGCAATCGACCCCGTATACGGGCACTTTTCTCATCGAACTGTTTGTATACACCGTCGCAAAGGTATCCGTGCTCAATATGCAGCCGCACGCCACACACAAAACGAGCACGACGGCAACGACGACAATCGTGGTTTTTTTGACCGAAAAAATCATCTTTTTTTGCTCCTAAACAATATATCACGGCAGAAATATCGAAAATTGTAATAATTTGTCGATAATTTTCTTATTTTGACTAACTGCCGTTCCGCTAAATTCTTATGCAGAAAATTCTGCCGATATTCCGGAACGGAAATCCGCACATCAGCTTCGCCGGCGTTTTTCAACAAAATGCTCTATATTTCCTCATTTTTATCTGAAATACGCACCCTTATTTTCTCAAATCCCCGTATTTTGCTATAAAACTTGACTTTTTCTTCAAAATACAATATACTAATATCGCTGTGCTAGGCGGGGAGCTAGCGGTGCCCTGTTATCCGCAATCCGCTACAGCGGAGCTGAATGCTAATTGAGGCTTTTCGTATTGAGGGCCGCCGAGGACAAGTGTTGATGATACCAAGGTCTTGTGCAAGCGTGCACTGTGAACCATGTCAGGGCTTGACCGCAGCAGCATTAAGCAGATCGTATGTTGTGCCACGAGGTAGCTTTGGAGGAGATAACTATCCTTGTACCGCCTCGATGCGCACTGTCGGGATTAGATGCACAGCCTTAGAGAATAACGCCCTTCGGAAACGAAGGGCATTTTTTATCCGACGAACCCGAAAGTCACCCGCAAATACGATTTGATAATGCTGTCAAGACCGATCAAAGCATTACGCTCTAAAAAAACTTTGTTTGTTTTTAAGCAAAAATAATACCCTTTTAGTCGATTTTTACCGACTTTGCCGAAATACGGCATATTCACAACCAAACGTAAATATTTTTTAGTATGGATTATTCGAAATTTTATCTGAAAAACTACGAGCCTGAAAAAGAGGTTTCGGACGAAAACGAAAGAGTTATTTTTCCGCAGATCGAATCGCACAAACAACCCGAAATAATCTATATCAATCCCGACGGAGAGGAATTCGATCCTGCCGACAAAAATAAACTGATCTCTGATTTCGGATACCCGCTTAAAGAAGACAACGATGCAGACGTCGACAAAGAAAAATACGGCTTAGCCGACGCTGATGAACACGAAATTCCCGTGTCGAGACCTGAGATAAACGATAAAGCAGACAAAAAACAGTCCTTTGCCGCGAGATTTTGCCAGGCAGTCCTGATCTTTGCGATAATAGTAATGACCCTGATAGTCAGCGCGGATTTTATATCGGACGGAAAAGCCATAGCCGCGATCGCCGATCTCGCAAACGGAAACGTTGAAAAATATTACGCGGTATTATGTAACCCGAAAGACAATATGGACAACGTTGAAATAGACGCGTACGCAATGCGGCTCAAAGGCGGCGCAGGTTTTGCGGTAAAAAACGGAGAAAAGTATTATATCGTATACGACGTATACAGAAACCTGTCTGACGCGGAAGACTACGTCAAAGAAAACGGCGGAGAAATACTGACTCTCGAGAGAGACAATTACGACGACGTTGAAGGCGAACTGAAAAATTATACCGACTACCCGCATAAGACGGTCAAAGAACTCGGTGACGTACTCGAAGAACTGACAAGCAAGAAAATTACGACATCCGAAGCTATCGAAAAGCTCAAAGACGTACGCGAAAATTTTGCGGTCACATACGAGAATATGAACGGTGTTGCGGCAACCGACAACGACGAGGCATCCCTCCGTCTTCTTGCAAACGCATCTGTCGCCATGTCGGCACTAGACTATCTGCTCGACCTCACCGTTTCGCGCCCGAATCTCGCCTGCGACATCAGATATACCATGTGCAGGATACTGTTTGTATATTATTATTCAAAATAATAATTAGTATTATCAATTATTTTTAATTATTATAAAATATTATTAATTTGTAAAATTAATTGAATATTCGCTGTCCGGAATAAGTCGATTATAACAGTACGTTAATGCGAGAACAGAAAAAAGCAACAACTCAATCGACAAATCAGGCAAAATATTGAAAGACAGAAAAAATTTTGTACCATCGGATAAGATTTCTACGGAATAAATATAAATTATACGCAGGCATACCCTCAAGCGTTTTCCGATATTTCAAAAAAATACGCATCGACGTCATTTAAGCACAGCCTTTGCGACCTGCTGCGACACGGCATAAGACTGCAAAGAAGTTTACTATAACAGTCATATCTCTTTTTTTAAGTAGCGAACACTATTTTCTATTACCTTTTATCAGTTACGGCAATATTGAATATTTACATCCGAATATTATATCTTTGATACTTTTAACGTGTCTTTGACGTGTAAAAGTTAAAACTCCGTATTTCAGACGAAATTAATATCTTTTCTTCAGATAATGCGATATTACAGCTAATGCGACATGACAGCAAACTTTTTCGATCCGACCACAAGCTTTCTATTCGACATAACAAATATCACTCCCCTGCCCTTCATGATTAATCACTACGGACGTTCAGGTGCAAAAAAATTGTTGCGGCTGAATATTTTTGAGATAGATAGAAAAAACAATCACAGGGTCAAAAGTTATTCGCATCTTTATGTTCCGACGCTCTTTCGATCATTTTGCTGATACACCCGATAAATCTTTTTCTGTTGAATATCAAAAATTTGTACGACTTTTCGCAGCAGGTTTCGATAATCGTCAAAGGAAGTAAATTTTCCCTGACGGCACAAACGGACTTTATATCGCAGTATGGTATCCTGACGTCTCTAAGTTCCCTATCTGCCGTCGCCTTTTGACACACAAAGCGGAATCCTTCCCCGTCAAGATAAGCCGCTCCTCCTAGCAGCCCCTTTTCAAACAAACTTGCGTAAAAACTTATCTTTGTCGACATATTAATTAATTATCTCTCTAAATTTTACTTGATTTTATATATTAATACTTAATAATACTAAAAACACAGAATTTAATAAATTAACCAACCGACATTACCGATGCTTAACAATAGCAATAAAAATGTATCGGTATGCAAAAACAAAAGTGCAATGCATATCCGTTACTCTGAAAAGCGTCAGTCGGTCAGTTTGTCGTATTCCTCGACAAGAACACCAGCCTCTTTGAAAAGCTCCATGCTGAATTCGTCGGGATAACCGTGCTTGAAAACGACTCTTTTTATTCCTGCGTTTATTATCATCTTTGCACAAATAACGCAAGGCTGATGAGTGCAATAAAGCGTCGCACCGTCCACGCTCACGCCGAGTTTCGCCGCCTGAACGATAGCATTCTGCTCGGCGTGCACGGCATAGCATATTTCGTGGCGAGTGCCCGAAGGGATCCCCAGTTTTATGCGGATACATTCTCCTTTTTCGTTGCAACTCTTGATGCCGCTGCTCGCACCGTTGTAGCCAGTGGTCAGAATGCGCTTGTCCTTGACAATGACTGCACCGACGTGTCTGTCTATTTTGTAGCAGCTCGACCATGTAGCGACGAATTCCGCCATTTCCATAAATCTTTTATCCCACTTGTTCATAGCTTTTCTCCGTTACTTTCAATACTAATACTATACCACAAACATAATGCACACTCAATCCATTTTATTATTTTAATCAATATAAAGTAATACCGCGCAAATCCGTGCAAAAATAAAGCCCCTATGATAATGCCGTAGAAAATCGTCACTGCGTCGTGCGTATTATCCTCACTATCGTCAGTTCATAAGTCTATATTTATAGTGATACACGGTAAAATTCGTTCTCAAGATCAAATCGACTCTTCTGCGACTGTTTTCAGAGAACGAACCTGAATATGCACTTTGCAATCTCTCCGTTTTTTCTCATCTCGTTCTCCTCGGGAAGTATCGCGGTTTCTACGAATTCTCCGCCGGCATATTCACAGGTCTTTCTCGATGCGACATTGTCGGGATCGCAGGAAATATAAAGATATTCCATGCCGTGCATCCTGGCGAGTTCGAACAACAACTTGCAAGCCTTTGCGGCATAATGTTTGCCTCTGTACGGCGGGAATACGGTATATCCAATATTACCTCCATAATATGTATTGTCGTTGTGACCTATGCGCAAATCAC
Organism: uncultured Christensenellaceae bacterium; assembly: GCA_944380305.1. GTDB lineage: Bacteria > Bacillota > Clostridia > Christensenellales > UBA3700 > Ornithoclostridium. Next base: position 37,285 of record CALWHF010000004.1, on the reverse strand, counting down.
ACTCTCCGACTTTATTACCCTCTCTGTCGTAAACGGCAAAATAATATGCAGGGACCCACCCCCTTTTCTCGTTTGCGTCAGCGGTTCTTTCCCGTATCAGACTTATCTCGTCGTTTTTCAGGAACGAAGTATCGAAAAACATTTTATATCTCCTCATTTAAGACATGCCGTTATCCGCGCTCCCGACAAGCAAAAGCCTCACCGTATCAGAGCGTCTTACGATGCAAATACCGTTAACTGGTTTATCCGATGATCTTTTTAACTTATTTATCATATCACATTATGCCGAATAATTCAACGCGATCTCAAGCCGAGACGCAAATGATCTGGTCCGCAAAGACAATGCTCGCCAAATACGCGCAAAACAACGAAAAATTTGCATACCAAGGGTGATTTACCACGCAAAATAACACTTAAAATCAAGCATAAAAATTTAACGAAAAATATACATTATTTTTTGGCAATAAGCCTTTACATACACGAAAACGCGTGCTATAATAAACAATGTTAGCAATCGAGAGGCTAGACTGCTAACTCTAATTTCGGAGGTAAAACAATATGAATATTAAACCTTTGTTTGACAGAATAGTCGTAAAGGCGGTTGAATGCTCTGACAAGACCGAAAGCGGTCTCTTTCTTCCTTCTTCCGCAAAAGAAAAACCGCAGTCCGCTCAGGTCATCGCGGTAGGTCCCGGCGGTAACGTTGACGGCAAGGAAGTCACCATGCAGATCAAAGTCGGCGACACCGTGCTCTTCAACAAGTATTCCGGCAGCGACTTCAAGCTCGACGGCGAAGAAGTCACGATACTCAGACAGAGCGACGTTCTGGCAATCATCGAAAAATAAGGAGTAAAAGAATATGGCTAAAAAAGTTAAATACGGCGAAGACGCGAGAAGAAGCCTCGAAGCAGGCGTAAACGCGGTCGCAAACGCAGTAAAGATCACACTCGGCCCTAAGGGCAGAAACGTTGTCCTTGACAAGAAATACGGCGCACCGCTCGTTACCAACGACGGCGTGACCATCGCAAAGGACATCGAACTCGAAGATTCGTTCGAGAACATGGGCGCACAACTCGTCAAAGAAGTCTCTATAAAGACCAACGACGTTGCAGGCGACGGTACAACTACCGCTTGCCTCCTTGCCCAGGCAATCATACGCGAAGGACTCAAGAACGTCGCTGCGGGCGCAAACCCGATGGTTCTCAAAAAAGGTATAGCTAAGGCGACTGCGGCTGTCGTCGAGGCTCTGAAAGAAAATTCTCAGCCCATATCCGACGATAAGTCGATAAGCCACGTCGCAAGCAACTCGGCGGGCGACGAAGAGGTCGGCAGGATCATATCCGAGGCTATGCACACGGTAGGTAAAGACGGCGTCATCTCTCTCGACGAATCCAAGTCTATGGAAACGGGCGTCACCTACGTCGAAGGTATGCAGTTCGACCGCGGCTATGCATCAGCTTACATGGTAACCAACACCGACAAGATGGAGGCTGTACTCGACGATGCGTACGTCCTCATCACCGACAAGAAGATCTCCACGAGCAAGGACATACTCCCCGTGCTCGAAACCGTCGTACAGAACGGTCTCAGACTTCTCATCATCGCCGACGACATCGAAGGCGAGGCTCTCACCGCGATAGTGCTCAACAAACTCAAGGGTATCCTCAACTGCGTAGCGGTCAAAGCTCCCGGTTTCGGAGACAGAAGAAAGGCAATGCTCGAAGACATAGCAACTCTGACAGGCGGCACCGTCATCTCGAGCGAGCTCGGTTACGAACTCAAGGACGCGGGCATCGCTCAGCTCGGTCGCGCTAAACAGGTAAAAGTCGACAAAGACAACACGGTCATCGTCGGCGGCATGGGCGACGCGGCTCTTATCAAAGCGCGTGCAGAAGCTATCCGCGCTCAGATCGCAACGACCACCAGCGAATACGACAGAGAAAAGCTGCAGGAACGCCTCGCTAAACTCGCAGGAGGCGTAGCCGTCATCAACGTAGGAGCAGCTACCGAAGTCGAAATGAAGGAAAAGAAACTGCGTATCGAAGACGCTCTCGCGGCTACCCGCGCGGCAGTCGAAGAAGGCATAATCCCCGGCGGCGGCGTTGCCCTTCTCAATACGATCGCAAAAGTAAAACCCGTTGTAGACGCTATGGAAGGCGACGAGAAAACGGGCGGACAAAGCGTTCTGAAGGCTCTCGAAGAACCCGTCAAGCAGATCGCGGCTAACGCCGGCGTTGACGGCGGCGTAGTGGTCAACACGATCCTGACTTCGAACAAGGGACCCAACTTCGGTTACAACGCTCTTACGGGCGAATACTGCGACATGATGGAGGCAGGAATCATAGACCCGACCAAGGTCACGAGAAGCGCGCTCCAGAATGCGGCAAGCGTCGCGGCGACTCTTCTGACGACCGAAGTGCTCGTCACCGACATCCCCGTTCCTCCCGCTCCCGTAGCACCGCAAGGCATGGACGGCGGCATGTATTGATAACAGATCGAAAACAAATAACCGCTCCCTGATCGGGGGCGGTTTTTCTTTGTAAATCGCTGCAAATTGCGTCCTGCCCGTCAATGTACTTTGTCCGAATATTAAATACGCAAATATCTCTAAAATCACAAATATGCCCGCTTGGCATACGCATTGATGCCGCATATAAACGAAAATATTTTGTAAAGTAAAAATTAAGACCGCGACGGTTTCCCGTAACAGCGGTCCTTATGTGTGATTGCTTTACTTTTTCTGTCTTTAACGGTATTTTTCGCCTACAACACAGCCAGTCATGCGACGACGCTGTTTTTCTTGAGTCTTTCCTCTTCGTTTTCATGCTCGATCGTGGCTTCGTTGACGTACGAACCGAGATTGAGCTGCTCTCCCATCAGTAATTCGAGAGATTTCTTCATTTCGTTTATAAACGCCGCCGTTTCCTGCGCATGTCTCGGTGAAACCTTATTCACTCTGTTTTTGCAAAACGACGTCCATTTGCGCGAAAAATCGTTCAATCTTTCGCCTTCGAGCGCAAATCTCACTTTGGACGCGTAATCTATCTCTTTCGCCTTGTCGATAGCGTTCATCAACGCGGTCGAAATGCTCTCTTCGCGCTGTCTGTACCCGCAGAGATCGCGGTACAATTCGTCGTTTTCGTTTTCGAGTCTCTTGATCCTCTCTCTCAGTTCGCAGTTGCTCTTTTCGAACTGCGAAGAAAGCGAGACGATGTAATCGTCTACCTGCTTTTTATCGTAACCTTTTATTCTGATCCTGAATGTATCCATTTTTCTGCCTCCGCGTAAAATTATAGCAAAAAGCCCCGTCGAAAGCGAATTCTGCGGGGCTTGAATTTTGACTTATATGCGCACATTTACGCGGAATTTGACGGTTTTGAGTTATTTATCCGAATACTCTTTGAGAAGTTTCTGTTTCAGGTTGTAGAGTTTCTCGGAAAGGTCGACTTTGTAGATATGCGGATTGAGAAGTCTCTTGTATTCGTTCCAGAACTGAGCGTATCCCGCCTTGTGGTACGCCGCGATCTCCATAACGGTAGGACGTTCGTAAACCACATTGCCGTCCTTGATGACATCAACGTTCAGATCCTTGACGTAGAAATTTGTGACCGTCTTTCTCTTCCATGTAAAATCGGGGTGGAATATCTCGAGTTTGTCGAGTCCGTCGAAATTCTCCTCTTTGAGCGCGATCAGATCGGCTATCGCCTTATCCGTGTTTTTATCGAATATACGCACTATCTTCTTGAGCCCGGGGTTTGTGATCTTTGCGGGCGTATCACTCATCTTGAGCTTGGGGACCATGACTCCGTCCTTCTCTATCGCCGCGAGTTTGTAAACGCCGCCGAGACTAGGGCAATCCTGACTGGTTATCAGCTTTGTTCCGATACCCCAGCAATCTATCTTAGCGTTCTGAGAATCGAGAGAAACGAGGACGTTCTCGTCTATATCTCCGCTCGCGAATATCTTGACGTCGGGGAATCCCGCATCGTCGAGCATCTTTCTCGCCTCTCTGCTGAGATACGCAAGGTCTCCCGAATCCAGTCTTATGCCCAGCGGCTTATGACCCGCCGCGCGCAGTTCCTCGAACACCTTGATTGCGTTGGGAACGCCGCTCTTCAGCGTATTGTATGTGTCAACGAGGAGCAGACAGCTGTCCGGATACATCTTCGCATACGCCCTGAAAGCGTCTATCTCGCTGTCGAAACTCATGACCCAACTGTGCGCGTGCGTGCCCGATACGGGTACGTCGAAGAGCTTGCCTGCAAGCACGTTGGAAGTGGACGCGCAACCCGCGATCATGGCGGCTCTCGCGCCATATATGCCCGCGTCGGGTCCCTGAGCGCGTCTGAGCCCGAACTCCGCCACCGCGCCACCTTTAGCCGCGTATACTATCTTTGCCGCTTTCGTGGCAATAAGCGTCTGGTGATTGAGTATGCAGAGTATCGCCGTTTCTATCAGCTGCGCCTCGAAAAGTCTCGCTTTGACAGTCAGTATCGGCTCTTGCGGGAACACGACGGTTCCTTCGGGCACCGCATATATATCGCCCGTAAATCTGAAGTCTTTTAGCAACTGCATGAAATCTTCGTCAAACAATTTAAGCGACCTCAGATAATTCAGATCCTCTTCGGAAAATCTCAGATTTTCGATATATTCGATAACCTGTTCGAGTCCGCACGCTACGGCGTAATTGTTTCCAACCCCGCGGTAAAACACGTCGAAAACGGCAGTTTTGTTGAGCTGGCTGTTCTTGGAATAGCCGTACATCATCGTAAGTTGGTATAAATCGGTCAAAAGGGTCAGATCCCTCATAATAACCTCCGTCTTTCATAGTAAAATAACGCGAACGTTTCTGCGTATTTTACCGTTGCGCGTCGCCACAGCATCGCGCGCAGTTTGCATGTGTTTACATACGTTTCGGATCACTCCGATTTTTTATCTTTTGAGACAGCTTTCTTGCGGGGCTTGCCCGACTTGTCCGACGCGGATAAAACGACGTCTTTCTTTTCCGCCCCGATGTCTTTAGCCGGCCGTCCAAACACGAGCGCGTTTATACGTCTTTCTTCAAGAGTGAATTCTCCCGCAGGTCTGAATGCCGGAGCGGTCTCTTCGCCGTACGTTTCATAATAGGTCTTGCCCCCGAACACGACGCCTTCGACTGTCTTTTTGTCATACTCGGATAGCAGTCTGAGTGAATCTCCTGCCTCGTTGTAAATCTTGCTCTGGAAACGCACTATGCCTTTCTGGTTGAGCACCATAAGAACGAACGCGACTACGCACGCAGAATACGCTATCACCTGTATCACGCCTATCTCCGTACCCGGGAAATTCTTGTGCTCGAGCTTGAGGAATTCGAGCGTGCCCCTGACGAGTCCGTACCAGAAGACGTAATACAAAGATATGGTAAAATTCTTGAGTTTTTTGTATCTGAAGAACAGCAGAAGCCCTATTATGAGTCCTATCAGGTTGAAGAAACCTTCGTAGATATAAAGAGCCTGGTGCCATAAGCCGTCGCTGTCGATCATGACCGCAAACGGCCATTTCTGGAACGCCGGGTTCGTGACTATCTGCCCGTACAGCTCCTGGTTTGCAAAGTTGCCCCACCTGCCGATAATCTGTCCGAGAAACACGCAAAGAACCACGCAGTCGGCAACCTTTGCGTACGAATATTTCTTATATCTGAGCACGCAGAAAAGTATGCCCATCGCGCCGCCGAAAATGCCGCCGACGATCGTAAGTCCCGCAAGCCCGTCCTTTGTCAGACCTAGGAAACGCATAAGCGCGTCCCAGCTGTCGATCGGATAGTATTCCTTGCGCGGAACGACGTAAAAAAGCCTGCAACATATTATTGCCAGCACTACGACCCAGATAAACAGTTCGAGCGAAAAATCTATATCTATCCTGCGTTTGTTTGCGAGGTAAAGATAGAGAAAATAAGCAAGAAGTATACCCATCGTGACGAAGATGCCGTACCATGTCACGGTCAGTCTGCCGTCGAAAATCGAAAAAGCGATCTTATCCGACATCAGTTCATCTCCACCTTGCAAGTGCCTTCGTTGCGGACTCCGATACGGTATACGCAATCGTCGCCGAACACTTTTTTCATATCGGCGATGTATGCGTCAGCACCCGCGTTGTCGACGAACGCAATTATCGTACCCGCGAAACCGCCGCCGTGTACTCTGCAAGCCTTGACGTCTTTATTGAGCTTGCTGAGCGCAAGCGCGAGAGGTATCCTCTGAACGGTATCTCCGAGGGGATAGCAGTTCTGCAAAAGCTCGTAGGAGCTTTGCCCGCTACCGTTTATCACAGCCGCGAATTTCTTGAAATTGCCGCTCTTTACCGCCTTTACGCCCGCCTCGACGCGCTTGTTCTCCTCGAAATAGTGCATCGCGCGGAGTATGGCTCTGCCGCTGACCTGTTTCTGAAGTTCGGGCACTGCGGCGAGGAAATCCTCTTCTTTGACCTTCCTCAGCTTGCGGACGTGGAACATGCCCGCGACCCATTCCATTTCGCTTCTTATGTCGGCATACTGGCTGGTCAGATCGCAGTGATCTCCGCCCGTATTGATCAACACGATTGACGTGTCGGCAAAATTCCAGTCCATAGTCTTGACCTTGGGACTCGTGGTAGATTTGAAATCTATATAGCTGACGCCGCCGAGCGCGATCGCACTCTGGTCGAGAAGACCGCACGGTTTGCCGAAGTATATGCTCTCGGCATAATGCGCCGCCTTTGCCTTGGTTATCTTGTCCACAACGCCGTCGTTGTACATCTTGTTGAGGATCTCGCAGATGAGCACTTCGAAAGACGCAGACGAGCTGACGCCCGCGCCCTTGAACACGTCGCTGGACGTGGTAGCCGCAAAACCGCCTATCTTATAGCCGTTCTGCTTATAATACGCGAGAACGCCTCTGACGAGAGCTTCGCTTGAGCCGTATTCTTCGCTGCTCGGCTCCAGTTCGTCGAGATCGACGACGACCTCGGGATAACCTATCGACGCAACGACGACTTTACCTTCGAGCGGAGTCACGCATGCGACCGTATCGACGGTGATCGACGCGCAGAGTACCTTGCCGTTGTTGTGATCGGTATGGTTGCCGCAAAGCTCTATTCTGCCGGGAGAAGAATAGAAGGATACGTCTCCGTCGTAAGTCGCGACGTGCAGATCGTATATCTTCTTGTAGCGCGCAGCCTGATAATCGACGCCGCCGCCGTACAGCTTGTCAACGTATTCGCAAAAAGACGCGTTGTCTTTGAGATTGTCCACGAAACTCTTTGTAACAGTCATAGTTTTACCTCTGAAAAGCGTTTTTACTATTATAGCATAACACGACAGCCGTGTAAACATTTAGCGCGAAATTACTTTCAACGCGCATACGCGGGCGACGTTATTCATATCGTCATTCTCTTTCCCGTTTCCGACATGAAGCGCGATCGCGACGACCGTATTACGCAGGTCAATACGCGTTTTCGTTTCAATTTGAGTCAATATTTCAATTACTGTTGCAATCACACTTCTTTTGTAATATAATAAAAAGCGGCGAAAGCTTTTATAAATTTTTCGGAGTGAATTTATGCTTACAGACGATCAGCTCAAAGTCAAGATCAACGAACTTCTGTGTTATGCAAGCGACAATCTGTCGCTCGAACAAGAGGACGAATATTACGTTCTCAACACCCTTCTCGACTTTTTCGGTCTCAATGCTCCCGCACCCGCGATCGAGAAATACGGGGACTTCCAGACCGAGATAATCGACCCGATAGTACAGCACGCAATCGACACGGGCAGGATAAAACCCGAAGAATCGATATTGTTTGAAACAAAAGTGCTCGGCATGGTCACGCCTATGCCGTCGGCGGTCATCGCACGCTTCGACGCGATAGCGAGCCACAGAGGCGTAAAGAAAGCGACCGACTGGCTTTTCGCGCTCAGCAAGGCGAACAATTACATCCGTATGCCCGATATAAAGAAGAATATCAAGTGGGAACACGACGGCAGATTCGGCAAGATAGGCATAACGATCAACCTTTCCAAACCCGAGAAAGATCCCAAACAGATCGCTCTCGCGAAACTCCAGCCCAAGAGCGGATACCCCGCCTGTATGCTCTGCCCGACCAACGTCGGATTTGCGGGCAACCTCAACCACCCCGCAAGACAGACTCTGCGCACGATACCGATACAACTCGACAACGAGTACTGGCATCTGCAATACTCGCCGTATCAGTATTACGAAGAACACGCGATCGCTTTCTCCGACGAACACCGTCCGATGAACGTCTGCCCGGCATCCTTCCGCAGGCTGCTCGATTTCGTAGATCTTTTCCCTCACTATTTTATGGGCAGCAACGCCGCTCTTCCCATCGTCGGAGGTTCTATCCTCACCCACGATCACTATCAGGGCGGTCTCAAAGTACTGCCGATGATGAAGGTCGGCAATCGCGTGCGTTACGAAAGCCCGAAGTACAAGAAAGTGGATATATATATCGCCGACTGGTACAACAGCGTCGTACGCCTCGTAAGCGAAGACAAAGAACAGGTCTACAAGGCTGCGAGCGACGTGCTCGCGGCGTGGGATAACTGGACGGACGAGAGCGTCGGCGTGATATGCAAGACGACCGAACAGCACAACGCGATCACCCCGATAGTCCGCAAGGAAGAAGAAAAATACATCATCGACCTGATCCTGCGCAACAACAGGACGGACGAAGCTCATCCCTACGGCATTTTCCACCCCGAAGAAAGACTGCACAACATAAAGAAAGAAGGCATAGGCATCATAGAAGTCATGGGCTTGTTCATACTCCCAGGCAGACTCAAGAAAGAGCTCGGCGAAGTAGAAAATTACCTCACAGGGAAGACGAAATTCGATCTGAAGGTGCTCGCAGATCCCGAAACCCCGATGTACAAGCACGCGGACATGATAGTACAGCTCGTCAACGACAACGGCACCGAAAACACTGCGGTCAAAGCGAAAAAGATAGTGACCGACTACGTCAACAACGCCTGCGAGCAGATACTCGAGTGCACCGCCGTATTCAAGAATACCGAAGTCGGTCAGGCGGCATTCGACAAATTCATGAAAGAAGGACTCGGGCTTTCGAAATTCTGAAACGATATGAAACAATAAAACAAAAGCGACGGATTCCGTCGCTTTTTTCGTGATTTGGCTTATCGACGTCTGCTTTGGCTTATCGACATCTTTGCGGCGTTTCGGTAAGCCGTTGAAAACGAAAAACCCGAAACCGCGAGCGTTTCGCGCCACTTCCCGTCTCTTTATTCCGACACCCTTCTGAACGCTCGGATAACGCGGACAATAAAAAAGCCGACGTTTCCGTCGGCTTTTTCTGACATTGTAAAACGGCTTTACAAAGGTTTCCTGTCCATAAGCGCGCGTGAAAGAGTGACTTCGTCTGCATACTCTATGTCGCTGCCGATCGAGATGCCGCTCGCTATCTTAGTGACTTTTATGCCCATCGGCTTGATCAGTCTCGCGATATACACCGCGGTCGCCTCTCCTTCCACGTCTGGATTCGTCGCCATGATGACTTCTTTGACGCCGTCTAAACGGGCGAGAAGTTCTTTGATCCTTATGTCGTCGGGACCAATTCCCGCAAGCGGGTTCAGAGTGCCGTGCAGAACGTGGTATACTCCCTTGAAATCCTTTATCTTCTCGAGCGCGTCCACGTCCTTAGGCTCTTTGACCACGCATATAACGCTCTTGTCTCGGGTCGAACATATATCGCACACGTCTTTATCCGTATACGCGCCGCAGACGGGGCAAAAATGCACCGTCTTTTTCGTCTCGAGCACTGCGTCGGCAAATTCCTTTGCCTCCAGCTCCGACATGTTGATTATCTTATATGCAAACCTTCTTGCCGTCTTCGCCCCGACCCCAGGCAATTTTGTAAACTGCGCGGCAAGCCTGTCGAGAGCCTCAATATTGCCTGTACTCATAGTCCGAGAGACGCAAACGCTCCCATCTTTCTTTCGCTTTCTTCGTCAGCGAGCTTCATAGCCTCGTTGAGAGCCGCCACGACGAGATCCTCGAGCATTTCGACGTCGTCGGGATCGACAGCCTCGGGTTTGATCTTCACCGATCTGATCTTCTTGTCGCAGGTCATGGTGACCTCAACCATACCGCCGCCGGAAACCGCGGTGACTTCCTGCTCCGCAAGTTCCTCCTTGGCCTTAGCCATATCCTGTTGCATTTTCTGCGCCTGACGCATCAGCTGCTGCATATTGCCCATGCCGCCGCCGAATCCGCCGAATCCGCCTCTACCCATTGTTGCTACCTCCGTTTGTGATATTTACTTTATCGGCACCGAAAACGTTTTTGACGTTCTCGATATTTTGCTTGGTTTCGTCCTCTTTTATTTCTACCTCCACGACTATACGCGCAAGATCTCTGTACGCCTCTCTGAGGATACTCTCGTATTCGGTCAGATAGAACGCAATCGAATCTTTTTGTCCCTGACTCACAGCTTTTATCACGAGACAGTTGTCTTTGATTTCGAGTTGCTCTTTGTTGAGCTTGGAAAAATACGCGTATTCTACAAGCATACCGCGTTTTTTCAGCGTGTTGAGAAGATATACGAGCATCTTTTCAGACGTGTCCATACTCATTGTATGTCGGACCGAGTCGCTCTGCGCGGGCGTTGTCGCGACGATCTGTCCAGCGGCTATCTTCGCCTCGAGGTTCTTGAGCCTCATCAGCACGCCCTGTGCGTCGATCGAGCAATATTCGTCGCACGCCTTGACCACAGCCGCTTCGAGCACGAGCCTCGCGTTGGAGCCGTAACGGAGATCGCCGTCAACCGAGCAGATTATTTCGAGACACCTGAGAAGTTTCGTGTTGTCGTATGTCATCGCGAGATCGTTGGTCTTTGCGAACAGCTCTCTAGGCATATTGAGTATCTTGTTGGCGTTGTTGCAATTCCTGCAATAAAGCAGGTTTCTCAGCGTCTTTGCGATGTCTCCGGCGAGGACCTTGACACTCTTGCCCTCTTTGGTCGTTTCCTCGATCCTCTTCAGACTCCCGTCAACGTCGCCCGCGAGTATGCAGGCGGTCATATCGAGGACAGCTTCGGGAGAACTTGCTCCCAGCACCTCGAGCACTCCCGCATAAGTCACCTTGTCTCCGCAATATGACATACACATCTCGGCAAGAGAAAGGCTGTCTCTGACACATCCCTCGCCCGCCTCGGCGATAGCGGTCAGAGCCTCTTTGTCGTAAGGAGTTTTCAGCTCGTCGAAAATGCGCGCGAGCAGCCCTGCGGTCTCCTGCGTTGGGACAAGCCTGAAATCGAATCTCTGACAACGGGAAAGTACGGTGGGAAGGATCTTCTGAACCTCAGTGGTCGCGAGAATGAACACGACGTGTTCGGGGGGCTCTTCGAGGGTTTTCAGAAGGGCGTTGAACGCCTGCGGCGACAGCATGTGCACCTCGTCTATGATATACACTTTGTATCTGCCCACCGACGGCGCGAATTTTACCTTTTCGAGAAGGTATCTGATCTCGTCTACGCCGTTATTCGACGCGGCGTCCATTTCGATTATATCCATATTGGAGGAATCGGCAAGTGCCTTGCAGATCATACACTCTCCGCACGGAGAGCCGTCCTCCTTGACGTTGAGACAGTTTATCGCGCGCGCAAAGATCTTGGCGGTAGTCGTCTTGCCCGTACCGCGCGAGCCTGTAAAAAGGTATGCGTGAGAGATCGCACCCGTCATGATCTGATTCCTGAGGGTGCGGATAATGTGCTGTTGCCCTATCATCGAAGAAAATTCGTTAGGACGGTATCTGCGATAAAGCGAAACGTATGCCATTGTGCCTCTTTTATTGACCTTTTCCCGAAAAATATCCCTATATTCTCAATACGCTCCCCGACACCGAGCCGGAGAGCGTACCGAATGCTTATTTATATAGTACCACAAGTTTGTGCTTTAGACAAGCCGTAGCACTCAAATCGACGTCAAATATTATTCTTTCTTGTCGTCGTCACCTTTCTCTTCATCTTCGAAGATATAGGTGTCACCCATCTCGGAGATCTCTTCTACGCCGAGCTTTTCAGCGACGTCGTCAACGTTGTCCTCGTGTACGAGAGCTTCGTCCTCGGCAAGCACTTCGTCAACGACCTTGAGCTCTTCGACTTTTGCGTCAAGCTCTTCGACGGTCTTGAAACCGAAGATCTCAGCAACGCCGAGCAGGACGCTTTCTCTCTTGACTCTGTCGATCGCGCTGACGGCGAGAACGAACTCGTGACGGATGGTCGGCTCGGTATTTCCTGCAACGATCTTTCTCGCGAGAACTCTTGCGACCGCCTCGTTCTGTCTTTCCTCGGTGAATGTGTAGAACAGCAGCGGGATCGCGCAAGCGAACATCGAGAGACCGCACAAGAGCGTCGTAGCCATCCAGTTGCCTTCGCATATCTTCTGGAACGCCGCGCTGTAATAAACTTCGTCGGTAACCGCGGTCTGAGCGAGATCGGCGTTGTAACCGTATTCGCCGAGAACCATAAGCGTGACGAACGCGGTCATTGCCATACCTATCTTGGAAATGAAGGTCTGCAACGAGAAACATATACCTTCAGCTCTCTCTCCCGTCTTATCCTCGAGATAGTCGATAGAGTCGGCGATCATCGAATAGGTCATGATGTTGCTGAAACCTGTCGGGATACCCGCAAGGATAATGATTATGTAGAACGAAATCTGGGACGCGAGATTCGTACCGTTGGAAGACAAGCCGATGAAATACAAAAGCACCATCAGCGCGCCGCCTATGATATGCGACCAGAAGAAAACCGTCTTTTTGCTGAATTTTTTGGAAAGATACGGCGTAAGCAACGTAGCTATGAGACCGCCGGGAACGACAAGCAGGAAGATGACTGCCGCGAGACCGAAGTTACGCAGGTTGTACTTCGCATAGTAAAGCGTCGTCGTCATGTATATCGTACGCAGAGAGCCGAGCACGCCGATGAGGATTATCAACAGCGCGGGGGTGTTCTTGCCGAGCAGCTTGAGGTTCTCTTTGAGCGAGAACTTGCCCTCGGAAGAATCGTCGTAGAATCTCTCTTTGGTATTCTTGAAACCTATGAAGAAAGTGGGAATCGCCATTGCAACGCAGATTATAGCGACGATTATGTAAGCTATTTTCTGTCCGCCGAGGCTCATTTTGTCGAGGCCGATGATCGGGATGACGACCGAAACGAGACCGCCGCCGATGGTACAGAACAGACGCGCCACGGTGAGCAGGGTGTTTCTCTTATCGGTATCCGACGTCATCGAGGACGCGAGACCCCAGTAAGGAACGTCTACGGACGTATACGCGATACCCCATGCAAGATAGATCACCGTAGAATAGATGAACTGCCCTACCTTGGAAATGCTGTCGCCGAACGATATGAACAAAAGCACCGTCAGTATCGCTATCGGGATAGGCGAATACTTGAGGTACGGACGCATCTTGCCGTATTTGGAACGTGTCATTTCGACGATCGAACCCATAATGGGGTCGTTGAACGCGTCGAAAAGTCTTGCGCCGAGGAACATCCAGGAGAGCCACAGTGCGCTGACGCCGGCAACGTCGGTCATGTACATCATAAAGAACGTAGTGACCAACTGGCAGATAATGTTCTGACCGAGACCCGCGAAAGAGTAAGACAGGGCTTCTTTGGGCTGTACGTCTTCTTTCTTGGACGGATCTGTGCCGAGCAACTTGTGAAGAATTGCAATGTCGTTGAGTTTCTTCATAATCTTCCTTCCTTATAAGTGTAAGGTTTTACAACCTATCAATAATTTTAACATAGATTTAATATTAACACAATTACTTGCCTTAAAAAAAAACTGTAAAAATTACCGAGATAATAGACACTTGTCCGAAAATTAATCAAAATTTTACATTTGACGAAAGATTTTTATAAAAATAACGGCAGTTTTTATTCACAAAGCGGTAAAACGACAACGGGCTGAGAAGTAAAAAAAATGCGGCGCAGACGCGCCGCTCTACCCGTTCTTTCACTCAAAAAATCCGAGGCTGACCATCAGCGCGCGGTTGACTTTCGTCATCACGTCTCCCGGGATTTCCCCTATCCTGTCCTTGAGCCTGCACTTATCCAGCGTGCGTATCTGTTCGAGCAGGATCACAGAGTCTTTTGGCAGCCCGTATTCTTTCGCTCCCAGCTCTATATGCGTGGGGAGTTTCGCCTTGTTTATCCTGCTCGTGACAGCCGCAGCTATTACCGTAGGGCTGTATTTGTTGCCGACGTCGTTCTGAACGACGAGCACGGGACGTATGCCGCCCTGTTCGCTTCCGACAACGGGGCTGAGATCGGCATAATATAGTTCTCCTCTTTTTATCATCTTGTTCTCCGTAAAATAAATTGCCCCCTTTTCATGATATGAACGTCATAAGGACAATGTTATTTTTGCCGCTTTGCCGCGTTTTAATCTTTTGAGAACGAAAAAACAGATATATCTCCCCCGAGGTACAAACTATTTTTGAGCGTCGGCGTAAATTATCGTCGCTACGGACAACCGCAGACGGACGGCGGTAGCAAGAAAGAAGAAAAATTCGACCCGACGTCGTATGTCGGAATACCTGAGAGCGCAGCCGTTTTCTAAGGCAGTCAAGGCAAAAAAAGACGGCTTGAGCCGTCCGTAGAAATATCGCTTTCCTGAAAACAGTTTTGCGTCAGATTGCGTCTGCTATCCTTTTAGCCGCCTTACACACGTCGCTTGCGAGCACGCCGAAATCGCCGTACTCCTTCTCAGCCGCTTTTGCCGCCGCGGCACAAAGATATGCTCCCGCGCACGCGCTTTCAAACAGCGGCACGCCCCTTGCCGCCATACCGCATATCGTACCCGTAAGCACGTCGCCGCTACCGCCTTTCGCGAGAGCGGGAGTTCCGTTTGCGACGAGGGCTACTCTGTCTCCGTCTGTCACGACGGTCGTCGCGCCCTTGAGCAACACGACGCAAGCCGTATCTTTCGCGAGTTTGCGGGCAGCGGCTATCGGGTCTGAAAGTATCTCTTCGACGCTCCTTCCCGTCAGCCTCGACGCCTCTTTCGGGTGCGGAGTCAGCAGAACGCGCGCTCTTTTGTCTTTCAGTTCGGTTATCCTCTCTCCGTACGCGTTGAGCGCGTCGGCATCGAAAATACAGTCACAATCGAAATTGTTTGCGATATAGTCGCATATTTTTTTGTTTTCTTCTTTGTCGCCGCCCATACCGGGACCTATCGCGACAGAGGTCGCTCCCTTCATCGCCCTGTCGAGACTTCCCCTGTCGAAAGCGAGCCTGCCGTCCTTGTCAGCCATAGGGAACAGCGTGCTTTCGACAACGCATTCGGCATACGCGCCCGCAAGCGAGTACGGCACGCACAGCGTATTGAGTCCCGCGCCCGCGCGCAATGCAGCTCTGCCCGACTCAGCGAGTTTTGGCGCGCCCGGAAATTCCGCCGAACCGCCTATTATCAGACTTTTGCCGAACGAGCCTTTATTGCAGTTGTTCTTTCTCGGCGCGAACAGCGGTTTTATGAATCCGTCGTCAATGACCGCGTACTTTTCGCCGATTATCTCTATCCCTATATCCGCGACGACTATCTCGCCGCAACAATCCTTGCCGTCACCGAGAAGGAGTCCGCTTTTTATCGCCTGGATTGCGACCGTCTTATCCGCCTTTACCGCTACGACCGCTCTGCCGCCCGTGCCGTCCAGTCCGCTCGGAATATCCGCGGAGACGACTTTCGCTCCGCTCGAATTTATCCTCTCGATGACCTCGGCGTACTCCCTTTTCGGCGCGCCCGAAAAGCCCGTGCCGAAAATGCAGTCCACGATCAGATCGCAGTCGTAGTCGCATTCGGATATAGGATATATCCCGCGAAAGCCCGAATCCGTGAGTTTTTTCTTATAAAATTCGGCGTCGTCCGAAACTCTGTCCGAAATGCAGAACACGCTGATGTCGCACACGTCTTTGAGCAGACACGCAAGCGCGAAACCGTCCCCGCCGTTGTTGCCCTTGCCGCAGACGACATATATTTTGCCGCTCTTGTCGATATTGTCGAAAATGCCCTTTGCCGCGCGCGCCATAAGCTCGACGGACGGCACGCCTCCCGCGATGCACGCCCTGTCGCTTTCTGCCATCACCTTGCAGGATACAGCATATTCCATGATCTACTCCTTTTGCCCGCGCTCATCTCTGAGCCTTGACAGACAGCGGGCGATGACGTCCTGACCGTACCCCCTGTACGAGAGGTATCTGACCAGTCTTGCGACGTACTTCTCGTCGCCGAGATCTTTGCCCGACGCATGCTTTACCGCGAGCGCGTACGCGTCGTCCTCTTCGGTCGTGACTTCTTTGAGCGCGTTTTCGATATGTTCGATCGCGACGCCTCGCTGTTTAAGCTCTTCGCGCAGTCTCCTCGCGCCTTTTACGCCGCGGTTGACCGTGACGTACTGCACCGCGTATTCGGCGTCGTTTATATATCCGTAGCTTGCGAGCTTTTCTATCGTAAAGTTTACGACGACTTTGCCGTAACCTTTTTCGTAGAGTTTTTCTTCTATCTTTTTGCGCGTGCAGACGTAGCGCGAGATATATCCGAGAGCGTAGTCGAAAGCGTTGCGCTTATCCGATTCGAACAGAAGATCGGAGAGAGCCTTTTCGTCTATCTCCCTGCCTTCTTCGAGCCTCTTCGTCGCCGCGACCAGCGCGCTGACCGAACCGAAATACTCGCCGTCGAGATACAGCTTTACCCTGTCTTTATTGCGTTTGTCGGGTCTTATCTCGGTGATAACGCTCATCTTCTGCCTCTCCCTTTTGGTGAGCCTTTGCGGTCGCTCCTGTCCCTGTCTGACTTTTGCGGCTTGGCTGCATTCTTGATTTTTTCCGCGCCCGTGTGCGTATTATACGGTTTTACACTTTTCAAGGTTTTTGCGTTGCCGCCTGTTTGCGCCTGTCTTCCGTTTCTTTCTGCCTCTTTTCTCGCTTTAGCGTTGGCGATAGCCTCTTCTTTGGTCGGCTTTATCAGACAGCCTTCGGTAAATCCTATCAGATCGCGTCTGCCCGCCTCGACAAGCGCCTCGTGCACGAGGTCGTAGTTGCTCTTCTTTCTCCACTGCATCAGTGCGCGTTGCATCATCTTCTCGCGCTTGTCCTTGGGGACGTATATCGGCTTTCCCGTGTCGGGATTTATGCCCGTGTAATACATGCAAGTCGACTTGGTGGACGGGGTCGGATAGAAGTCCTGCACCTGCTCGGGCATATAGCCTATCGACTTCAGATATTCGGCAAGTCTGACCGCGTCCTTCAGCGTGCACCCGGGGTGCGACGAAATGAGGTACGGCACGAGATACTGTTTCTTGCCCAGTCTCGCGTTCAGCTCGTCGAACTTCTTTTTGAAAGAGAGATACAGCGAAAACGGCGGCTTGTTCATAGCCTCGAGCACGTTGTCGGAGACGTGTTCGGGCGCGACCTTGAGCTGACCGCTGATATGGTGCTTTACCAGCTCTTTCAGGAACGTATCGTCCTTGTCGTACATGACGTAGTCGTAGCGGATACCGCTGCGGACGAACACTTTTTTGACGCCTTCAAGCTGTCTCAGCTCTCTGAGAAGCTCAACGTATTCTTCGTGCGAGACCTGAAGGTTCGGGCACTTCTTGTACCCTATGCAAGGTCTGTCGGCGCAGACTCCGTGCTCGAACTGTTTACCGCAGGCAGGATCGCGGAAATTGGCGGTAGGTCCGCCCACGTCGTGGATGTACCCCTTGAAGTCCTTGTCGGCTATCAGCTTTTTCGCCTCTCTTACCAGGCTGTCTTTTGAGCGTTTCTGCACGACTCTGCCCTGGTGATAGGTCAGCGCGCAGTAGTTGCACGAGCCGAAACATCCCCTTTCCGAAGTCAGGCTGAATTTGACTTCCTGCATCGCGGGTACGCCGCGCGAGTACGACGGATGATAGTCGCGCATATACGGCAATTCGTAGACCGCGTCCATCTCCTCGGGCGACAGCGGCAGCTGACTTCTATTCTGCACCAGATATTTGCCGAGATGTTTCTGAAGAAGTATTTTGCCTTTGGCGTGGTCGTTCTGAGCTGACTGGATATTGAACGCGTCGACGTACGCCTTTTTGTCGTCTCTGACCTGCTCGAACGACGGGCAGAAGATCGCGTCTCTGTCCTCTATCGCCTTTTTGAGTTTTGCCGACAGCTTGTCGTAACTCTCGAGATAACATGTACCGCGCACGTCGCGTATATCCTTGAGAGGAACGCCCTTCTGCACGAGTCTTATTATGTCCGTTATCGGTCTTTCGCCCATGCCGTATATCAAAAGATCTGCGCCGCTCGACACGAGTATGCTCGGCATGACCCTGTCCGCCCAGTAATCGTAATGCGCAAAACGCCTGAGCGACGCCTCTATGCCGCCTATGACCACTGCGCTGCCCGGGAAAAGCTTCTTGAGGTTTCGGCAATAGACGTCGACGCACCTGTCGGGACGTCTGCCAACGTCGCCGCCCTCGCTGTACACATCCACGTCGCGCCTGCGCTTGGCAACGGTATAGTTGTTGACCATGCTGTCCACGACGCCGCCCGTGACGAAAAAGCCGACCTTCGGCACGCCGAACTTCGTATAATCCTCGTCGCTCTGCGGTTGCGAAAGTATCGCTACCGTCATGCCGAGGTTCTCGAGAAGTCTCGATACGATAGCGTGACCGAACGACGGGTGATCGCAATACGCCTCGCCGATGACGTAAACTATGTCGGGCTGTTGCCCGTTCAATTCTTCGGGTGTTATCGGTAAAAACATAATTATATTCTATCACGCGCGCGGGCAAATTTCAACAGCTATCCCCGAATATTCAAAAGACCGCGAATTTGCGGTCTTTTGCTGTCTGTGATTTGTTGTATAATTTTTGATTTATCGTACTGCTGGCGATTCAATTTTCACCGTTTTCATCCTGACCTGTTTCGTTGCTTTCGTCGCTACCCGCCCAATCAGACGCATCGCCTTCCAGTTCATAAGCGTTTTCAGCCAGCTTCACCTTATCTCCTTCTACTCTGTAATATACCCTTCGCCTTGCTGTATCCGGCTGCGGAACCAAACAATACAAGATAGATCCGTCTTCTGCATAATTGGAAGCTATAAGAATTATCCAAAAAATAAAATATCCGCGCGGATTTGAAAAATATTCTCTCGGCACCGTCCATTCTTCTCTATAATGAAAATAAAGAACGCTGTCATAATGCAGCGTCATATCAAATGGTCCGTGATTGAATTCATACGGCGTTTTCTCTGCGAGCATATAAAATCCGGGGATATCTTTATAATCTTCGACCCAAATCTGCATATCTTTTTCGTAACCTTCCTGAGAAACGTACATAGCCATGTGCCATTCAACATAATCTTTTTCGGGAGCTTCTCCGCCATAACAGAATTTCAGCGTTACGTCGTCTATATCGAATACTTTTGTATCCGCATATACTCCTGCCACAAATGGATCTAAAAATTTATCCGCTCTGAACCCCGCAAGAAGTCTTGTCTCTTCCTCTGCCCTCCCTTATTGCTGTTGGCAATCAAAGCCATTATACAGCCTTGAAAAAGAAATACCGAAGCGGTCAATATAACCACTAAAATTATAGCTGTAACCTTGGTTTTAATATCAACACCACCCTTTCATTTATAAATTTATCACATGTTCGAAATATTTTCAATACCCGACTTTGTATAAAAAGGAGCGCGGAAACCGCGCTCCTCTCATGATTCGTATTTGTATTTTTACTCAAAATACTTCACGCCGCTTTCAAAAAGCTTCATGTCGTAGTTGCCTTCGACGTTCTTGTACAGGTTGTCGTCAAGTCTTTCGGCGTGACCCATCTTGCCGAGCACTCTGCCGTCGGGCGAGATGATACCCTCGATGCCGTACATACTGCCGTTGGGGTTGAACGGGCTGACCATGGTCGCGAGGTTGTTGTTGTCGACGTACTGCGTAGCGACCTGACCCGCCTTTATCAGCTTTTCAAGCTCCTCGGGAGACGCGACGAATCTGCCCTCGCCGTGGCTCACGGGCACGTTGAACACGTCGTCCACTCTGACCGAAGACAGCCACGGGGACTTGTTGGTCGCGACCCTGACCCTGACTATCGTCGAGACGTGGCGCGAGATGTTGTTGAACGTCAGCGTCGGAGCCTCCGCCTTCTGCTCTCTTATGTCACCGTAAGGTACGAGACCGAGTTTTACGAGTGCCTGGAAGCCGTTGCATATACCGAGAGCGAGACCGTCTCTCTTATAAAGAAGTTCCATGACCGCATCGCGTATCGCGGGATTGCGGAAGGTCGTCGCTATGAATTTGCCGCTACCGTCAGGCTCGTCGCCGCCGCTGAAACCGCCGGGGAACGCAAGTATCTGCGCTTTGGAAAGTGCCTTGACAAGAGCCTTTACGCTCTCTTCGATGTCAGCCGCACTCTGGTTCTTTATCACGAATACTTCCGCTTTCGCGCCCGCTCTCTCAAAGGCTCTCGCTGTGTCGTCCTCGCAGTTCGTACCCGGAAACGCGGGGATAAGCACGGTGGGTCTTGCGATATGCAGAGGCACGCGCTCGGGCTTTCTCGCACAGCAGATGAGGTTGCCCACCTCTCCGCTCGCGGGAGCCGTCGTCGGGAATATGCTCTCAAGCGTGCTCTGGAACGCCTTTATCATCTCGTCGCACTTGACGGGCGTGCCGCAGACGTTGGCGGTATGCGTATTGTTGAGCGTAGCGAACAGCCTCGGCTCGAATTCCGCCGCGAAATCCGCGTTTTCGCACTGCACGGTAAAGTCGCCCGACTTGGGCGCGAAGTCCGCGACTTCGAGTTCTTCTATATCCACGCCGACCTTGTTGCCGAGACATCCTTTGAGCACCGCCGCGACCGCGCCGCCTTCTTCGACGACGTTGCAAGATCTGACGAGTCCTTTTTCTATCGCGTCTGCAAGCGCGTCGTAGAGTTTCGTCACCTTGTCGAAGACGGGCATATTGTACTCGTCGCGCGGCAGGGATATGACGTATATCTTATCCGCTTTCTTGTCCTCGACGACCGTATTAGAGATCAGCTTGCTCGCCTTGGATATGCCCATAGCGAAACTTATCAGGGTCGGAGGAACGTCGATATGCTCGAAAGTGCCGCTCATACTGTCCTTACCGCCTATCGCGCCGACGTTCATGTGCAGCTGCGCATACAGCGCGCCGAGAAGTGCGGAAAGCGGCTGACCCCAACGCTCGGGATCTTTGTTGAGTCTCATGAAAAATTCCTGCAATGACAGTCTTACGGTATCGAGTCTGACGCCGCTGGCAACAAGTTTGCTCAGCGAAGTTATTATCGAATATACCGCGCCCGTAAACGGCGACTGGCTCATCAGATGCGGATTGCACGCATACGCGCTGACCGTGACGGTATCCGTCCTGCCCTTGACGGGAGGTTTAGCCGCCATGACCACCGACGGGGTGAGCTGGTACTTGCCGCCGAACGGCATAAGCACCGTGCGCGCGCCTATCGTGCTGTCGAACATCTCGCCGAGTCCCTTCTGCGAGCAGACGTTGAGTCTTGCGAGTTCGCCGAGCACCGCGCCCTTGACGTCTCCCGTAGAAAGAGCCTTTTCTGCCGCAGGATCCGCGCTGTCGAGATAGGTCGCGATCTTCTCGTCTATCGCCGCGTCCTGTCTCTGTTTTACGCCGTTGGTGTCGAGGAAAGCGCGTTTGAGATCTACTATGCAGTTGCCCGCGAAGTACATTCTCATCCTGCCGTTGTCGGTCACGACCGCGACCGCCGTCGCGCCGAGGTTTTCCTCTCTCGCCGCCGCGATGAATTTATCCACGTCATTCTTGTCGAGGACGACCGCCATTCTCTCCTGAGATTCCGATATAGCGAGTTCGGTGCCCGACAAGCCCTCGTATTTCTTGGGGACTTTGTCGAGGAAGATGTCGAGACTGTCCGCAAGCTCGCCGATGGCGACCGAAACGCCGCCCGCGCCGAAGTCGTTGCACTTGACTATCAGTCTGCTGACCTCGGGATTGCGGAAAAGTCTCTGTATCTTGCGTTCCGTCGGCGGATTGCCTTTCTGCACTTCCGCGCCGCAGACCTCGACCGACTTTTCGGTATGCGCTTTGGAAGAACCCGTCGCGCCGCCGCAACCGTCTCTTCCCGTATCTCCGCCGAGAAGCACGATTATATCGCCTTCGACGGGCTTTCTTCTGACGATGTTAGCCGCAGGTGCGCCCGCGATGACGTAGCCCGTCTCCAGTCTCTTAGCCTTGTATCCCTCGTGATACATCTCGCTGACCTGACCCGTCGCGAGGCCTATCTGGTTGCCGTAGCTCGAATATCCCGCCGCTGCGGTCTTGGTAATGACGCGCTGAGGGAGCTTTCCTTTGAGGGTCTTTTCGACAGGCTCTCTCGGGTCTGCGCAACCCGTGACGCGCATTGCCTGATATACGAACGTCCTGCCGCTGAGCGGGTCGCGTATCGCGCCGCCGAGACAGGTCGCCGCACCGCCGAACGGCTCTATCTCCGTCGGGTGGTTGTGCGTCTCGTTCTTGAACATGATCAGCCATTCTTCGTCCTTGCCGTCCACGTCCACGTTGACGCGTACCGAGCAGGCGTTTATCTCGTCGCTTACGTCGAGATTGTCGAGCTTGCCTCTTCTCTTCAGCTCCTTGACCGCGATCGTCGCGATGTCCATGAGACATCTGTACTTGTCGGGTCTCGTCTTGTAAAGATCCTTGAAAAGAGCCTCGTATTCCTTGAGAGCCGCCTCGACGTGCGGGTTATCGGACTTCAGCTTTATATCCGTTATCTCGGTCGCGAAAGTCGTGTGACGGCAGTGGTCCGACCAGTATGTGTCGATGACCTTGAGCTCTGTCTCGGACGGATTCCTGCCCTCGCCCTTGAAGTAATCGCGGACGAAAGCGAGATCCTCCACGCTCATTGCAAAGCCCTTGCTCGCGTGATATTCTGCCACCTTTTCATCGCTCATTGCGGTAAATCCGTCGATGACGGGTACGGTCAGGTTCTGTTCCACTTTCTGCACGAGCGTTTCGGGCAGCGAGAAGTCACCCTCTCTGCTCTCGACGGGGTTTATCAGAAAATGCTTTATCTTGGCGAGCTGCTTGTCGTCGACGCCCTTTACCGCATAGACGGTCGCACACTTGATCAGCGGTCTCTGTCCCATGGACAACAGCTGAACGCACTGCATCGCGCTGTCCGCTCTCTGGTCGTACTGCCCCGGGAGATACTCGGTGACGAACGCGCTGTATCCGTCGATCGCGGGCATTTCGTCTTCATAGACGTCGTCTACGGGCGGTTCGCTGAAAATCGTCTTTTTCGCCTCGTCGAATATCTCTTTTTCGAGACCTTCCACGTCGTAACGAATGAATACCCTGACGTCCTCCGCGCCTATACCGAGCACGTTGTTGACGTCCGATCTGACCTTCTGCGCGCTGACGTCGTAGCCGCGCTTTTTCTCAACAAAAATTCTCTTTACCATTTTGTCCTCACGTTTATTTCTTTATGCCGATGTCTCTGCGGTAGAACGCGCCCTCGAAGGACACCTTGTCGACGTTTGCGTACGCCTTTTTGCGCGCCTCGTCGATGTCCTTGCCCGTCGCGGTTACGCCTATGACTCTGCCGCCGCTCGTGACGAGTTTGCCGTCCTTGTACGCGGTGCCCGCATGATACAGCACGATGCCGTCGTCGAGCTTGCCTATCGTGATCGGCACGCCCTTCTTGTAGCTCTCGGGATAGCCGCCCGACGCGATTATGACGCATACCGCGGCGTTGTCTTCCCACTCGATATTTACGTCGGCAAGTCTCTCGTCTATGATAGCGTCGAATATCTCGTAGAGATCGGTCTTGAGCCTCGGGAGCACGACCTGCGTCTCGGGATCGCCGAAACGCGCGTTGTACTCGACCACCTTGACGCCTTTATCCGTCATCATAAGCCCGAAGTAAAGCACTCCTTTGAACGTCCTGCCCTCTGCGTTCATCGCGTTCATCGTGGGCAGGATTATATTCTCCATTGTCTCCTTTTCAAGCTCTTTCGTATAGGATTTGGACGGAGAAAAAGTGCCCATGCCGCCCGTATTCAGTCCTTCGTCGTTGTCGTGGGCGCGCTTGTGGTCCTGCGAGGATACCATCGGCACTATCGTCTTGCCGTCGGTGAAACTGAGCACGGAGACCTCTTTGCCGACCATGAATTCTTCGATTATGACCTTATTGCCCGCGTCCTTGAACTTCTTGCCGACCATCATTTCGTCGAGTGCGGTCATAGCCTCGTCGACGTTCTGACATATTATAACGCCCTTGCCGAGAGCGAGACCGTCCGCCTTGACGACGAGCGGATAGGACTGTTTTTTAGCGTATTCCTTCGCCTTGTCCACGTCGTCGAATTCCTCGTACGCGGCGGTCGGAATGCCGTATTTCTTCATCAAAGCTTTGCTGAAAGCCTTGGACGCCTCTATGATCGCGGCGTTCTTTCTCGGACCGAAAGCGCGGTAACCGTTGCTCTCGAGAAGATCTACGAGACCGAGCGCGAGAGGATCGTCGGGAGCGACGACGGTCATTTTTATGTCGTCGTGCGCCTTTACGAACGCGAGTATGCCGTCGAAGTCGGTCGCGGATACGGGAGCGCATTCGGCGATCTCCGCAATGCCCGCGTTGCCGGGAAGGCAATATAATTTGTCTACTTTCGGGCTTTTGGCGAGCGCGACGCAAATCGCGTGTTCTCTGCCGCCTCCGCCTATAACGAGTACGCTGTTCATACTTCCTCCGTCAGTGTTTGAAATGTCTGTCGCCCGTGAATACCATCGCGACGCCGTTTTCGTCGCAGGCGTCGATACTGAGCTGATCCTTGATGCTGCCGCCCGGCTGCATTATCGCGCAGATACCCGCTTTCGCCGCCGCTCTCGCGCAGTCGTCGAACGGGAAGAACGCGTCGCTCGCAAGCACCGCGCCCTTGGTATCTACGAGCGAATGAGCGATAGCCTGCTCGGTAGCTCTTATGCGGTTGACCTGACCGCAGCCTATGCCGAGGATCACGCCGTCCTTAGCGATGACAATCGCGTTCGACTTGGTGTGCTTGACGACCTTCATCGCGAAGACCATGTCGTCCATCTGCTTTTTGGTAGGCTCTTTCTTTGTGACCGTCTTTACCTTGCTCATGTCGACGACCATCTTGTCGTATTCCTGAACGAGCAAGCCGCCGAGGACTTTCTTCATATCGTAGCAACCCGCGGGGATAGGCGCGTTGATAGTCTCGAGCTTGAGCAGTCTGATATTGGGCTTTTGGCAAAGGATCTCGAGAGCCTCTTTGCTGAACGACGGAGCGACGACGATCTCGATGAATATCGAGTGTATCATCTCCGCGGTAGCCTTGTCTATCTCTCTGTTAGCCGCGACGATACCGCCGAATATCGAGGTCGGATCGGCGTCGTACGCCTTCTTGTACGCTTCGCTTATGGTAGCCGCTGTCGCTACTCCGCACGGATTGGCGTGCTTGACGGCTACGACGGTCGGCTCGTCGAACTCTCTCAGAAGGTCGAGCGCGCCGTTGGTGTCGTTGATGTTGTTGTACGAAAGCTCTTTGCCGTGGAGCTGCTCCGCGCAAGCGAGCGAGCCTGCGACGGGGAAAGGCTCTTTGTAGAATACCGCGTTCTGGTGCGGGTTTTCGCCGTATCTCATATCCTGCGCCTTGTCGAACGCGAGCGTCAGCTTGTCGGGGAACTCTATGCCCTGTTTCTGCCTGAGGTAATTCGCGATCAGCGTGTCGTAGTATGCGGTATGCTGATAGACCTTGTACATCAGGCGGAACTTGGTTTCGACGGTTATGCCGCCGTCTGCGAGCTCGCCGAGCACGGTAGCGTAATCGGCGGGATCGACTATGACCGCGACGTCCTGGTAGTTCTTCGCCGCGCTTCTCAGCATCGTGGGACCGCCGATGTCTATATTCTCGACAGCCTCCGCAAGCTGAACTCCTGGTTTAGAGATCGTCTGCTTGAACGGATAGAGGTTGACGACGACGATGTCGATCGGGGTGATGTTCATCTTATGCAAAAAGTCCATGTGCTCTTTGTTGCTTCTCATCGCGAGAAGACCCGCGTGCACGTTGGGGTGAAGGGTCTTGACTCTGCCGTCGAGGCACTCGGGGAAACCCGTGACCGAGCTTATATCGACAGCGTCGATACCCGCGCCCTGCAACGCCTTGAGAGTACCGCCCGTGGATACGATCTCGTAACCGTAACCCGAAAGGCTCTTTGCAAACTCGACTATTCCCGTCTTGTCGGAAACACTGATTAACGCTCTTTTTTTCATCTTACGCTCCTATAAATTGATTTCAAAAGTATATATTTCAAAAGCTGACGCGATCGCGCGTCATCCGCACGCGTTCCGCGCCCTGCGCGCTTTATGATTCCGTATTGTCAGCACGCAACGCAAAAATTTCGCCCGCGCGCAAATAAAAAGAGAAAAGACGGTTTTCAGCTGTCTTTTCTGCACAGATAACGCACCGCGTACGGCAACAGTTGGTGCTCGGTCTCGAGGACGCGAGCCTGCAAAGTCTCGGGGGTGTCGCCATCTCTGACCTCTACCCTCTGCTGGACTATTATGTCGCCCGTGTCGGTGCCCTCGTCAACGTAGTGCACGGTCGCACCGCTGACCTTGTCGCCGCTCGCGAGCACGCTTTGATGGACTTTCAGCCCGTACATGCCCTTGCCGCAATGCGCGGGTATCAGCGACGGATGTATGTTTATCATGCGCCTGCGGTACGCCGAGACGAGTTTTTGCGTAACTATCCCGAGGTATCCCGCAAGCACTATCAGATCCGCGTCGTATCCCGCGAGATAGGACAGGATCGCCTCGTCCCTCTTCACGCAGTCTCCGTCGTAATCCTTCAGCGCGAAAACCGCGCTGTCTATGCCGTGTTTTTTCGCTCTCTCCAGCCCGAATATGCCGTCGCGGGACGCGACCACGCAGACGACTCTGCCGTCGATGTAGCCGCTTTCGCAACCGTCTATCACGCTCTGCATATCGCTGCCCGAGCCCGAAATGAATACGGCTATTTTCTTCATAGCTCGACGCCCTCTTTGTCGGTGACTTCGCCGATGACGTACGCCTTTTCGCCCATCTTGCCGAGCTCTTCGACTACGTCAGCCGCGATCAACGGATCAACCGCCATCACGAGACCTATGCCCATATTGAAGGTGTTGCACATCTTGCGGTCGTCGATACCCGCGATCTCCTGAAGAGCCTTGAATATGCGCGGGAGCGGATAGGACGATCTGTCGATCGAAATACCCATGCCCTTTGGGATTATTCTCGGGATATTCTCGATGAAACCGCCGCCCGTGATATGAGCTATGCCCTTTATCTCGAATTTTTCGATTATCGAGAGCACGGTCTTGACGTATATCCTCGTCGGGGTGAGTACGAGCTCCGCGGGAGTGCAGCCGAGGGTCTCGTTATACTTGTTGAGACTCTCCTTGTCCTCGCCGAACAGCTTTCTGACGAGAGAATATCCGTTGCTGTGAACGCCGCTGGACGCGAGACCTATCAGCTTGTCGCCGACCTTGATGTTCTTGCCGTTGATGATCTTGTTCTTCTTGACGATACCGACCGCAAAACCCGCGATGTCATACTCGTCTTTTGCGTAGAACCCGGGCATTTCAGCCGTTTCGCCGCCGATAAGCGCGCAACCCGACTGCCTGCAACCTTCGCATACGCCCTTGACGATATTCGCGACCTTGACCGGCTCGAGCTTGGAAAGCGCGATGTAGTCGAGGAAGAAAAGCGGTTTTGCGCCCTGGCATACGATGTCGTTGACGCACATGGCGACCGCGTCGATGCCTATCGTGTCGTGCTTGTCGAGAACGAACGCGTACTTGAGCTTGGTGCCGACGCCGTCGGTGCCAGCCACGAGGCAATCGCCGTCCTCTTTGTCGTCGAGCGCGTAGAAACCTCCGAAACTGCCCAGATCGCCGAGAACGCTGTCGTTGTAGGTGGTCTTGACGTATTCTTTCATCAGCCTGACGGCTTCGTATCCCGCCTCGACGTCTACGCCTGCGGATTTGTAATCAATAGCCATAGATACTCCTTTGTATTGTGTTTATCCGATTATTCGAGACCCATTCTCTTCTTGATCTCTCTGTAACCCTTGTCGACGTCGTCCATATCGCGACGGAAACGGTCCTTGTCGAGTTTCTCGCCCGTCTTGGTATCCCAGAAACGGCAGGTATCGGGAGAAATTTCGTCCGCGAGAATGATGTCGCCCTTGTATCTGCCGAACTCGAGCTTGAAGTCGATCAGCTCGATGCCGATCTCCTTGAAGTACTCGCTGAGGATGTCGTTGATCTTGAGAGCCATAGCCTTGATCTTGTCCACTTCCTCTTTGGTCGCGAGGTTCATCGCGTAAACGTGATAGTCGTTGATCATCGGGTCGCCGAGGTCGTCGTTCTTATAGCTGAACTCGAGCACGGTCGTCGCGAGTTTCGTACCCTCGGGAATGCCCAGTCTCTTGGAGAGCGAGCCTGCCGCGATATTGCGGACGATGACCTCGAGAGGAACGATCTGCACCTTCTTGACGTAGGTCTCTCTCTCGTTGATCTGCTCGACGTAGTGAGTGGGGACGCCCTTTTCTTCGAGAAGTCTGAACAGGTGGTTGCTGCAAACGTTGTTGACAACGCCCTTGCCTTTGATTGTACCCTTCTTGATACCGTTGAACGCGGTAGCGTCGTCCTTATACGAAACGAGGACCACGTCGGGGTCGGTCGTCAGATACACTTTTTTTGCTTTACCTTCATAAAGTTGGGTTGTCCTTTCCATCACTTTAACTCCTTTTGCAATTTTGCGTCGTCTTGTTGTATTTTCTGAGCGAGATTACGCTTGTAATCCTGCAATTTTTTCATGAGAACGGGATATTTGACCGCAAGTATCTGAACGGCGAGAAGACCTGCGTTGAGACCGCCGTTGATAGCGACGCACGCAACGGGGATACCGCCCGGCATCTGCACCATCGAAAGAAGGCTGTCGAGACCGTCCATCGTGGAACTCTTTACAGGCAGACCGATAACGGGAAGCGGAGTAAAACTCGCGATAACGCCGCCGAGGTGCGCCGCCTTTCCTGCCGCGCAGATGATGACCTCGATATTGTTGTCAGCCGCCTGCACAGCGAATTCGTGAGCGAGCTCGGGGGTGCGGTGAGCGGAAATGACTCTCGCCTCTACTTCTACGTCAAAACTTTTGAGAACGTCGATCGCGGGCTTTACCACGTCGAGATCGCTGATACTGCCCATAATAACAGCAACTTTAGCCATAAACATCTCCTGAACCGCCGCGGACACTGACAGTTGTTGCGTCCGCAGGCAAAATTTAATATATAAATTTTAGCATAAAAGTCTTTTTATTACAAGGGAAAAACAGTGATAAAAATAGTATTTTTGCGACAAAATTCTCGCTTGCCGACAGGCGAAAAAGTATTTTTCAGTAACGCCGTGTCAAAGCGTCGCGAAAAGCTCTGAAACCCACACGGCATAAGCATTTGAGGCAGTTATCCACAGAGTTTTCCACATTTATCTCAAGTTATCCACAGAGTATTGCATAAAATCCGACTTGGAACACTCTCCCACCCATACGAAAAAAATGCGTTTTATCTACACTAAGCGGAGAAAAGAAAGGCACGACGGATTTTCCCGTTACCTCTCTTTTTCCCGTTTTTATTCACGGATCGGTTTTTATGCAAAAAACGGTACTCTTTTTTACTCTGAATTACTCTTAAAAAAACGCGTCTTCCTTATTGTCAGCATAATTATCAGAAATAAAATCGTTACTGTAAATTACTTCTATTTCCTTGAAATTACCTTTACGCGCTTGCGCGCGCGTAAACGCGTCTTTGCAACTGAATTTGAGCTTACGCGACGCGATATTAATCGGATTAAGCCGAAAGATCGTCAGAAACTTCGAAAACGCTTTATGCCGCCCGCCCTGCGGCAAACCGCGGCGATCGTGCATTTTTACGCTATGAACGCATACGCATGCCCTTCCTGCCGAAAAAAACGAGCGTCTGTTGACTAAAAGCCGCAATACCCGCGCACGTCCGAGACCGACAAATACTCTTTGTACCTCCGCTTGACGATTGAAAGCGCGGCAGTATCTGCATTACAATAAAGGCGCACGTTTTCGTGCGTAGGACACTTGATACTTTCCTCCCTTAATGCCGCTGCTCTCCCGTAATATAAAAAACGCGCCCCCGCTCAATGCGGGAGCGCGCTTATTTCATCGGGAAAAATCAGAAATTTCTCTGTTTTTTCTTTACCGCGACTATCACCACCGACGCTATCGCCGCGAGCGAGATAGCCGCGCACAGGATGCAGACAGCGATGACCGCTCCGTTGCCGCCGTCTTTATCGGGCGTGATCTCGGGCTGAGGTTCGGGAATTTCGTCGACAACGGGCGACGCAAATACGAACGTGCCGAGTTCATCGGTGTCGATCGTGACATAACCGTCAGCGTACTCGTATTCGACCGTCGCGAGAATGCCATCTGCGTCAGCGATATATACGGTATTGAGTCCGTCGTCGAACGAATCACCGACGAAGATGGTGACGGTGACCGTTCCGCTTATTTCGGCGTTTACGGTAACTTCATAGACCTTGTCTATCTTGCCGTTTTCTATGGTGAATCCGTGTTCTTCGGCAGTCTTGTCAACGACCGTTATCTTGACGTCTTCTTCGAATCCTGCGGGGTTCTCGACCTTGATCTCGACTTCTTCGTCGTCATCGGTCTCGATGACGTTGACGAGCCAGCGAGCATATACGGTCATATTTGCATTGACCTTTGTAGAAGTCGTGAACGCAGTCTTGAACGCGCTGTCGACGTACCAACCCGCAAACGTATAGCCGTTTCTGGTCGGAGTTTTGAGCGACGATACCGTCGCACCCTTCGCCACCGTGACCGAAGAAACGCTGCTGCCGCCGTTGCTGTTGAACGTTACGGTCGCGCCGAGGGTCTCCCACTCAACGATATTGCGCTTTTCGGTATGGCTCGGGTCATTCTCGCAGACGTACAGATCGTAGCCGTCCGTCTTATTCGCGAAATCGGGCTCGACTTTCTCGCTGAACACATAGTTGTGTCCGAGAGCCGCGATCTCTTCCGTCACGGTCTTGCCGCATTCGGAACAGGTATACGTCATTTCACCCTTTTCGTCGCAGGTAGGTTCTTTGGTGACCACGTCTTCGCCGAAGGAGTGTTCAACCTTATCCGTGACGTAGGCACAGCCGTCGGTCGTGCATGCGTGCCAGTGAGAGGTATCGTCGGTCTCCCAGTGCTCCGTATCGACGTTGTGCTCGCCCGTCGCGGGTATCTCCTCCGTCCTTGTCGCGCCGCAGACGCAGGTATAAGTCCTGACGCCCTTGTCAATGCAGGTAGGCTCGGTCGTGACTACGCCTTCGCCCCACGCGTGCGCCGTCTTGTCGAACTGATGCTCGGAGCAGCCTTCTACTTCGCAGACGAACCAGTGGTATTCGTCGTCATGACCGTAAACGTCGGACGCCGCATGACCGTCAAACGTGAATTTGACCTCTTTCGTCTTGTTGCAGACGGTACAGGTATAAGTCATCACGCCTTCCTGATCCTCGGTGGCAGGAGTGGTGACTTCGCCTTCGTCCCAGGAATGTGCCGCGGTGTCGGCAACGTATCCGCAGTCTGCGGTACAAGCGTGCCAGTGGTTGGTTTCGTCGCTGCTCCAGATGTCGGATACAGTATGTGCCTTGGCATTTATCTTTTCACCGCAGACGGTACATTCGTACCAGTGCTGCGTTTCGTCGCAACTCATCGTATCGGATTTGACGTGACCTGTCGCGGAAATCGTCTCTGTCTTGGTTTCGCCGCATACGCACGAATAATAAATCTTGCCGTCCGTCTCGCAAGTCGCATCGTCTCTGCTCGTCTCTACCCAGTCGTGAGCCGTTTTTGCTACCTGGCAGCCGCAGCCGTCGGTACACTCGTACCAATGAGAATCTGCGTCGTGACTCAGTTTTTCTGATCTGGTATGATCGGCAATTTCGAGTTTTTCGTGGCAGGCCGTACATTCGTACCAGTGCTGAGTTTCGTTATAAGACATCGTGGAAGACTTAACGTGTCCTTTTTCAGGCAAAGTAACCTCTCTGACGTATCCGCAAATCGTGCAGGTATCTTTTCTTATACCCGTTTCGGTACAGGTAGGTTCTTTTGTCGTCACGCCTGCATCCCAGGTGTGATCGGTATCCTCATTGATCTTCTGATCGCAGACCGAACATACCTGCCAATGTCCGAGAGCCGTTCCGTCGGCATCGTAATACCATATCGGAGCTCCGCTTTCATCTGTCTCGGGTGTATGTTCCTTGAGCGGTACTATCGCCTGAACCACGTCATTGCATGCGGAGCAGGTGTATTTCGCAAGTCCCGTCTGAGTGCAGGTGGAATCGGTGAATTCGAGCGTATATTTATGCCCCGTAACTCCGCTCGTATTATTGACGGTATAAGTATCGCCGCAATAGGTGCAAGTGTAGGTCTCAACATAACCCTCGCAAGCGTTGCCCGTTCTCGTCATGGTGTAGGAGTGACCTTCGGTATCGCAATCGTGTCCGCCCTCTCCTCCGCCGACGGCGTTTCTGTTGGAATAAAGCACCGCCGCCTGTTCTTCGGTCACGGCATTTGTCAAAGTGACGTTCTTAGCCTGCATGTAAGTCGTAGCAGATTCGGTAATTTCGACGAAACCGAAGCCTACGCCGTCGCTCTTGACTGCACTGAGGAATGCGGAAATGAATTCGCTCACGGTATTGGAAACTTTCTCCCACTGATTGGTCGATATCTCTCTTTCAAATATTTGATCTGTACCGCTGTATTCTATGACCTTAACTCCGTTCTTATAGTAGCTGATCTTTTGGTTCACGGGATCGACGGATACGGTCACATAACAAGTGGTGTTGAGGAACGCATTCCACGTTCCGCCGTTAACAAAATTATTAGTATTCCCTGAATTTACAGGATAAGCATGTGTCTTGCTGAAATCGCCGCTGGTATTATAGGGGTCCAGGTTGGGAAGCGTTATCTTATAGTTCTGCGCAGTCATAGCGACGGAACTCCAGTCGCTGGTGAGATTTCCCGCTATTTCAAACGATACAGCGATACCCGCGCTGTCCGCATTCGATACCGCGGGGAAAGCAGTCGTCGCAATAGCCGCGGAATTGGATATCGCCGAGATCACGTTTATGCCGCTGTCTCCGTAGTCGTAATCCCTGTCCTGCAGATACTCGTGCTGATAATTCCTGTAATCTTCGAACAGCTGCGCCGCCTGAGCGTCGGTCAGCGCGTTAGTTATCATCACGTCTTTTGCGCCCGACACGCTGTTGAACAGATTGAAGCTGTTGCCGGAGATCTGCGAAAGCAGGCCTCTTGCGTATGTCTGCACGTTGCTGCCGCTAGTAACGGAGTCTCCGGCATTGTATTTGATCATCTTGCCGCCGTTCAGATAATAAACTATCGAACCGTCTGTATTTACTGACACCGTTACGAGACCCGTCGTATAATAGAATCCACCATACGAAGACGCACCGTATAAATTCTTGTTTTCAGGCCCCTTATGTCCGACACCGCTACTGTCAAGGTTGGGTATCCTGATTTTGTA
The DNA here is from genome assembly GCA_944380305.1 of uncultured Christensenellaceae bacterium. Lineage (GTDB taxonomy): Bacteria > Bacillota > Clostridia > Christensenellales > UBA3700 > Ornithoclostridium. The sequence goes on along the minus strand of CALWHF010000004.1, from coordinate 3,612 downwards.
ATTGCCCGAAGACAATATCTCCGTAGAATCCCAGTCGTACTCCCATCCGCCCTGTATCGGGGTGCTCAGATAGAACGAAACGGCAACGCCGGCGGAAGTCGCGTTGGAAACCGCATTGAACGCCGTGCCGGAATTTATCGCTCCCGCTGCAGACTGCACAAGATTTATGCCGTCCGAAAGCTGTATATCCATAGGACCGGTAGCGGGTATGTCGTAAGGAGCGTCAATGACCACGTTCTTCATCTCGTACGCCGACTTGAGCGTGCCCGCCTTTAATTCGGAAATAACAGCCTGATTGAACTGAGCGACAGTATACGAAGTATCGTTGAAAGTCGTATTCGCAAGATAAGTCAACACCTTGACTCCGTTGCGGTAGAACGTGATAGTGCCGTCGGTATTGAACGAAATAGTCGCTCTCGCTCCGTCGTCTCTGCTGTAAAAAGCCTGATATGCTGCATCTGCAAATATATTAAAGTTACCTGCAATCGCAGCCGCTTCGAATATACTTCTCCACGTTCCGCCCTCATTATACTGCATTACGGAAAGGTGAACTTTTGTATTGTTGCCCGTAAGAACGGCAGTCCAATCATCATTGTACTTCTCGTAATCGAACGAAATGCTGAAACCTCCGCTCAGATTGGGCATAGCGAGGAAAGCCTGACCGTAGCTGACGCTGTCGTAAGTCGCGTAAGCATCGTCGCTTGCAGCGATGGTATCCGTATAACCGCCGCCTTCGTAACCCGTAGAGGTCTTGGTCATCGTGACGGAACTGCCATACCACGGATCGCTGAAAGAGTAAGAATCCGCAAGCAAAGTCGTCTCTGCGCTGTCAGGCACGGCGGTCATGTTCTTTCCATACGAACCCGCAGTAACGTTAGAAGGATACTTATATGCCCAGAACGTCTCGCCCGTCGTCGAATAGAGCGCGCTTATCGAAAGAGACTGTATATTAGTGCCTTCGAGCGTCTGATTGAGCAGATAGCCTTTGTATATCTTTCTGTCAATCGTACTGTCAATCGTAAGCGTCATAGTTCCGTCGTTGGCATACGTCCATGAACCGCTGTAAGCACCCGAAATATTGCCGTTGCTGTCCAAAGTCACCTGACCTTCTTTGCAGACGTCGTTGTAGGTACCGTTGTTGTAGGTCATGATAAACGCGCCGTATGTGCCTGCTATATCCGTTCTCGTCTTGTCTGCGGCTTTCGTATCGGTAGAATGAGCCTCGAAAGGTGCCGTGACCAACCAACCTGCACCGTCGTCGTAGAGCTGATGTACTTTCATGACGTGGAAAATCGTGCCGTCGGTATATTTATTGTGATAAACGATATACATCTTACCGTCATCGTCAACAAATACGCTGTTATGTCCCTGACCTATGTAACTGAAGTCCCACCATTTCCATGTATATCCGCTCATTACGCGGATACCGTAAGTCGCGCTGTAATCCGAAGACATGCCGGGCTTGTAGAGCGCGGTATCGCCGTTTGCGTCGACGTATTCGCCGTCAACGGTCTTGCTCCTGAAGTATCTCATGTTGTAACCCTGATCGGGAGCGACTCCTCCGTAGGTCATAAACAGATAATAATATCCGTTGTTGTAAATAATATAAGAACCTTCGCCGCTTATGCCCGCGCCGCCCGCGATATGCTTGCCGAAGTATTTATCCGAATACACGGTAAAATCTGTGCTGCCGTTTGCTACGTTGCCTTCGGTTACGGTATCGTAGGTCACCGAATAGTCTCTGAGACCCGTATAGTTGTTGAGCTGAAGAAGGAATATGCCGCCTCTCCACGAGCCGTACGACATCCACAGCTGACCGTCCTGATCGTAGAACACGCAGGGGTCGATCGAGTGAGCCGCATAAGAAATGTATCCACTGCCGTCGACGACGTTGTGATATGAGTCAATAGTCGTGGTTCCCATAACCTTTTCGTAGTCGGTCGAGCCGACGTTGGACGAAGTGAATCCCGACCATACTACAGTGCCTGCCTTGGACCAGTTGCCGTCGAGATTATCCGCCATAAGCATGACTATCGACGAATTGTGTTTGGATCCGTTGACCGACAGATACATACACCACTTGCCGAGATCCTTGTTCCAGATCACGTCGGGAGCCCAACTGTTGCCGACTACCGTATCTGCCGACAGTCCCGAATAATCTGCCGATTCTCCCAGCACGTTATAAAGATTGGTTCCGTCGTTCAGATTATTGGTAAACGAAGTCCAGTTGATAAGATCGTACGACTTCGCGTTGGCTATCTGAGTGCCGAAAACGTAATAAACTTTTGTAAGCGTCTTCTGCACATTCTGCTCGCCGAACGTATTGCCTTTCTCGTCCTCGTACGCGACCACGATAGACGGGTCGTGTACCGCCACCGTGCTGTTGCTGACCTGCGAAGCGTTCGTGTTATCCGCGGCATTGGCGGAACCCGCGTCTTTCGCAAGCGAAACAACGGCAAAGCCGAGACAGAATACCATGACCGTAAGAATCACGGCAAAATACTTGCTTTTCTTTCCCATATTCTCTCCTTCCCGCAAGTTGCGTGCGTATAAGACCGCATGCACCCTTACGGTTATACACAGTAATATTAACCTATATCAAAAATAAAATCAAAGTGTTCGGATCGTCAAAATATTCACGTTTTGTATTCGGTTGTCACCAAAAATTGAATATTTAGTCATGCCGAATTTTGTTGATTTTTGCGAATAAAAGTGTTTTATAAAATAAACCGTCGTTTTCCGAAACAAAAACGACGGTTTATTAATCAAACTTTTAGGTTTATTATTTTCACATCAGCAAACACCCTGAACGACCATTGCGTTTGCGACTTTCTCAAAGCCCGCGATATTCGCGCCCGCGATGTAGTTCCCGTTCATGCCGTATCTCGCCGCCGCGTCCTTGATGTTGTGGAAGATGTTGATCATGATGTGCTTGAGCTTTTCGTCCACTTCCTGGAAGGACCAGAAAGTTCTCATGCTCGACTGCGCCATCTCGAGAGCGGAACAAGCGACGCCGCCCGCGTTTGCAGCCTTTGCGGGCGCAAACAGCACGCCTTTGCTCTGGAAGTACTCTGCCGCCTCGATCGTGCAAGGCATGTTCGCGCCTTCGCCGACTGCCTTGACGCCGTTCTTGACCAGCATTTTGGCTTCTTCGAGATTGAGTTCGTTCTGCGTAGCGCACGGGAGCGCGATGTCTGCGGGAACAGACCATATTCCTCTGCAACCCTCGACGTACTTCGCGGTCGGATGATACTTGACGTACTCGCTGATTCTGCCGCGGTTTCTCTCCTTTATCAGCTTTATCGTGTCGAGTACTATGCCGTTCTCGTCGTAGATGTAGCCGTTTGAATCGCTCATCGCGAGCACCCTGCCGCCGAGCTGGTTGACTTTTTCGTGAGCGTATATCGCGACGTTGCCGCTACCGCTTATGACGACTCTCTTTGCGTCGAAATCGAGGTTCTGCTCTTTGAGCATCTCCTGCATAAGGTAGATAAGACCGTAGCCGGTAGCCTCGGTTCTGACAAGCGAACCGCCATAAGTCAGACCTCTGCCGGTAAGAACGCCGACGTGCTCGTTGACCAGTTTCTTGTAATAACCGAACATATAACCGAT
>CALWHF010000003.1 GCA_944380305.1 uncultured Christensenellaceae bacterium | reverse complement strand
AAAAAGCACGCTACGCTTTGCTTTTCGGGAGCCCTGGATATAAGAGCGTCGCTTGGTTGGACCAAGAGGTCGCTGGTGGATCCAGTCTACCTACAACCATAAAAAACAGACAACGACGAATATGTCGTTGCCTGTTTTTGGTCGAGGTGACTGGATTTGAACCAGCGGCCTCTTGGTCCCGAACCAAGCGCGCTACCAAACTGCGCTACACCTCGAAATAAAAACTTACGCATCGCGTAAGTCTTTATTGTGGAGCTGATGGGCGGATTCGAACCGCCGACCTATTCATTACGAGTGAATTGCTCTACCGACTGAGCCACATCAGCTTATCAAGCTAATTCATTTTACTAAAATAATCTGCTTTTGTCAATAATGATAAGCACTATTTTTGCAAATATTTTATTTTGTCGCCGCGTCCCGACCGTCGTTGCGAACGGGTGAGACGGGCGGCTGTTCAGGCGCGTGCTTTTAGCCGACTGCGCCTTATGCGTTGGCGGAATCGCCCGTATTGTTTCCGTCTTCGGAGGGGATTATCACTGCGGCAACGCGCTTTTTGTTGAGAGCGTACTCCTTTTTGCGCGCTATCGTGACGAATTTGCCTTCGATCGTCTTCATGACGAGGCTGATCGGCTTGTAGATCACGAACGTGATTATCGCACAGAAAAGTCCTTTCATTACTGTAAACGGCAGGTTGAATACAAACAGGCAATCCCACAGATCGTTGACTTTTGGATACAGGGCCTGATACATGCCGAGGATCGCCTCGTAGGGCAGGAAGTTGTAGTAGACGGGGTAGACTATGTAATAGTTGGTCAGAAGGCTGCCGAGCCCCATGACCACCGAGCCTACGAGCGCGCCGACAAGAGCTCCGATGCGGTTGCGCTTATACTTATATATCATTCCCGCGGGGATAACGAACATACAACCCAGCAGGAAGTTGGACAATTCTCCCACGCAGCCCGTCGTCGTTGCCGTCATGTTTATCAGGTTTTTGATAAGGCATACGAGTACGCCCGATACGGGACCGAGAGAATACGCGGCGATCAGTGCGGGGACTTCGGAGAAGTCGAGTTTTAGAAACGACGGCATAAACGGTACGCCGAAGCTCAGAAACATAAGTGCGGTTGAAAGTGCTGCAAAAATTGCGGTGAACGCGACGTAGCGCGAACGCGAATAGTGAAACTTATTGGTCATAAAACATCCTTTCCTATCCGGACTTTACCGTCGGTAAGGGAATTTCACCCTTTCGGCACTGCATATTGAGTTATTTGCAGCGTTTGCGGACTATACCGCCGGTGGGGAATTGCACCCGCCCTCAAAGTGTTCTATAACATTATGAAACGATTGCAAATTGTTGTCAAGCGGTATATAATCAAACTATGAAAATTTTGTCGCATTCCGCCGAAGAAACTTTCGCGCTGGCAAAGAGAGTCGCGGATAAATTGAAAGGCGGTGAAATCATATTGCTGAGCGGAGATCTGGGCGCAGGCAAGACTACGTTCACGAAGGGGCTTGCGAAGGCTCTCGGCGTGAAAGAAACGGTCACGTCGCCCACGTTTACCTACGTCAAGGAGTACGACGGCAGACTCAAGCTGTATCACTTCGATATGTACAGGGTCGCAGACGCCGACGAAGTCTACGAGCTGGGGCTCGAAGAGTATTTCTATAAAGGCGGAGTGGTCGTTGCGGAGTGGAACAAGTTCGACGACGTGAAAGACCCGATCCGCATTAGTATAAAGTCGCTGGGCGGCGATCTGAGGGAGTTCGAGATAGAAGATGAATATATTGGCGATTGACAGCACGACGGACAGACTGCTCGTTGCTGCGGAGATAAACGGGATATATGCCGAAAAGGTGAGCGGTGACGACGTGAAGAAACACAACGGACTTCTCGTCGAATACGTTGACGGCGTACTTCGAGAGACCGGCGCGAAACTCGCCGACGTTGACGCGTTTGCCGCGGTATGCGGTCCCGGGTCGTTTACGGGAATAAGAGTGGGTGTGTCCACGGTAAAGGCGTTCGCGCTCGCGCTCAACAAGCCCGTAGTCGCGGTTGACGCACTCGCGCTGATACGTTACGGTGCGAAAGACGACTGCATAGCGGCTATCGACGCGAGGAACGACAATTACTACGCGGCTATGTTCAGGGGCGGCGAGGAAGAACCCGTCTGGGAAAAGAGCGTAACCAAAACCGAATTGCTTTCATATAATGTCAGCGTAACTTATCAGACTACGCCCGTCAGCGGCAGAAATCTGATCGCGCTGGCGAAGAAGAGAGCAGAAAACGGGCTTTTCGAAAAGAACATTTCGCCCGTGTATCTGAGGAAATCGCAGGCGGAGAGGATGAAAGACGGTGACTAGAATAGTCGATATGACAAAGGCGCACGCAAAAGAAGTCGCCGAAATAGAACGCACGTCTTTCGCCGAGCCGTGGAGCGAAAAGCAGATTGAAGAGCTTGCCGAAAAATTCGGCGCGGTCGCGAGAGTCGCCATCGGCGACGACGGCAGCGTAGAGGGGTATTACAGCTACTACGTCGTCTGCGGCGACGGATACGTCAACAATATCGCCGTACGCGAGGACAGGAGAGGCAACGGGATAGGCAAAGAACTTATGCGCGATATGACCTACACCGCGTCGCTCAATTCGCTCGAGGGACTGACTCTCGAGGTCAGGGCATCCAACGCTCCTGCGCGGGGGCTTTACGAATCCTTCGGCTTTGAGGTTGGCGGAGTCAGAAAAAGGTTTTACCAAAATACCGAAGACGCTATCATCTATTGGCTGAACGTCGGAGGTAACGGAGATTTTAAGTCGCAATAACGTCAATTACGAATACATAAAGGGTAAGAAGGACGGCGCGCCTGCCGTCGTGTATCTGCACGGCTGGGGAGGCGGGGTCGTCTCTTTTTTGCCTTTGGCGCGTATTCTCGACCGTTTCGACAGCCTGTTGTTCGACTTCCCGGGGTTCGGAGATTCTCCGCTCGAAGATACGCTGACGCTCGAAGACTACGCGAAAAAAACGCTTGAGCTGCTGGACGAAAACGGTATCGGAAAAGCCGTATTCGTAACTCATTCTTTCGGGAGCAGAGTGGGAGCGTATATTGCCGCAAACAGTCCCGAAAAGGTTGCGGGACTCGTGATCGCGGACGGTGCGGGACTGAGACCGAGACGCGGTCTAAAATATTATTTCAAAGTGGTTTCGTATAAAATCAAAAAGAGATTCCGCGCGGACGTATCGCGTGCGGGGTCGCAGGATTACAGGGTGCTTTCGCCCGAAATGAAAAGGGTTTTCGTAAATATCGTCAACAGGTATACCGAGGACGAGTGCAGGCGCGTAAAGTGCCCGACTTTGATAGTGTGGGGGAAGGAAGACCGCGACACGCCGAAGCATATGGCAAAGAGATTCTGCCGACTGATAAAGGACAGCGCGCTCGTAACGCTGGACGGCGGGCATTTCTGTTATATAGAGAATCTGTCGGCGTTTGCGGCGATAGTCGGAAAATTCGTTTCGGGGGTGTGCGATGGAGTGGCTTGCGACGGCAATTGATTGTTTGTGCATAACGGTGATATGCGTGCGCGCGCTAAATATGTGGCAGCTTGGCGGTTACAGGTTCGACGGCTCGAAAAAACTCAAAAAGATATTTGCGTCGCAGTCGCTTTACGGCGCGGTCAACGCGGTCGTATGTTATTTCGTATATTTTATCTGCGCGGTCAAAGGATACGGAGCAGGAGGATACGTTTATACGGTTTTCTGCGTGCTCGGTGCGGTGTGGTTCTATTTCGCGCACAGGGAAAAGAACGCGAGGACGCCGCTGAAAGTTACGAAGAGGTGCATACGTTTTCTGGTGTCTTTGATTTCGGTATCCGCGGCGGTTTGTTTCGGACTGTGCGCCGTGGGCAGACATATTTCATATAACGGCGTGAGATTGACCCTCGCGCTGATGCCGACGGCGTATCTGCTTTCTCCGCCGATATTCATCGCGGCGGCAGTCGTCGTCGCTCCGATAGAGCAAGCCGTTGCCCGAATATATATCGAAGGTTGCAAAAAGGCGTTGGACGCAAAAACGGACTTGATAAAAATAGGCGTTACGGGAAGCTACGGCAAAACGGGCGTAAAAAACATACTGGCTGCGATGCTGGCTAAAAAGTACGTTGTATACGCTACCCCTAAAAGTTACAATACTCCGCAGGGCATCTGCATAGCAGTGTCGGAAATGCCTGAGGACGTGCAGGTCTTCGTGGCAGAGATGGGCGCGAGAAGAAAAGGGGACATCAGCCGACTTTGCGAAATCGTGAAGCCCGAGTGCGCGGTTATAACGGGCATAGCCGCCCAGCACCTTGCAACCTTCGGCACTTTGCAGAATATCATGGATACGAAAGCGGAGCTGACAAACTTCGTATCCGAGCGCGGAGGCAAGTCGTATTTCAATACCGACAACGATTACTGCAAGCTGATGTACAGAGATGCCCGCGGGAAGAAATACCGCACGGGTGTCGGCGGCGAGTGTTTTTACAGAGGATTCGGGATGGATGCCGAGGGCAGTTCGTTCTCGCTTTGTTTCGGAAACGGAGAGTGCGTTGATTGCAGGACGAAACTTCTCGGAGAGCACAATGCGAGCAACGTCGCGCTCGCCGCGGCGGTCGCTTTCGGATACGGCGTTTCGCCTCGGGAGATCGCCGATGCGGTCACATCTCTCAAACCCGTTCCGCACAGGCTCGAACTCGTTGAAAATCAATCGGGGATCACGATCATTGACGACGGTTACAATTCTAACGAAGAGGGCGCGAGAGCGGCTCTTGCCGTGCTGTCGTCTTTCAAAGGACGCAGGATCGTCGCTTGTCAGGGACTCGCGGAAATGGGGGACAGAGAAAGAGACGCCAACTTCGCGCTGGGGACGGAAATTGCCAAGTCTGCCGAGATCGCGGTGCTTATCGGACCATACGCCGACGATATGAGAGAGGGCGCGTTGTCTGTCGGCATGAGAGACAGCGAAATATTCGTCGAAAAAAATCTGTCCGAGGCGCAGGAACTGTTTGCGAAAATACTGAGGCGCGGAGACGTGCTTCTTATCGAGAACGATCTGTCGGATTGTTATTAGGAGGGAATATGGCGGCAAAGAAAGACGCGAATGGCAAAATAAGGCTCGCCGTGATCTACGGCGGGGATTCGACCGAAAGAGACATATCGGTGATAACCGCGATACAGGCGATGAAAAATCTTAGCGGGAGATACGAGATATTCCCCGTACTGCTCGGGGACGGCGCGTTTCATACTCTGCGGGATGCGGATAATGTCAAAACTTATATAGGCGGAGTGAAGAGAAAAAAGAGGGTATATATAGAAAAAGAGGGGATATTCGTCAAAGGAGTCTTCGGCATGAAAAAGGTTTTCGTGCCCGATTGCTGTCTCCTTTGCACGCACGGCGGCAGCGGAGAAAACGGCGGACTTCAGGGATTACTCGACGTCGCTGACATACCGTATACGTCGGCGGGAGTCTCAGCAAGCGCGATAGGCATGGACAAGGCACTTTCAAAAACGCTGTTCAACGCTCTCGGGCTGAAAGTCACGCCGTACGTTCTCGTGAACGAAGAGGAAAAGGACGCGGCGGAAAGAGCGGAGAGGGAGATAGGATTTCCCGTCATCGTAAAACCCGTGTCGCAAGGCTCGTCGATAGGCATAACCGTGGCGAAAGACAAAGAACAGCTGCGGGAAGCCCTCGGGACGGCGTTCTTTTTCGACGACAGGGTACTGTGCGAACGTGCGCTGACCGACTTCACCGAGCTTAACTGCGCGGTGCTCGTCAGGGACGGCAGGACGCTTGCGTCCGAGCTGGAAAGACCCGTAGGCTGGGAAGAGTTTTTGACGTTTGAGAAAAAGTATCTCTCGGGAGGCGGCAAGATGTCGGGAGGAGGGAGGATTTATCCCGCGGACGTATCAGAAAAGGTGCGGGAAGAGGTGCGCTCGGCGGCAATCGCGGCGTACGAAGGGACGGGCATGAAAGGCGTGGTCAGGATAGATTTTCTGCTCGACAACAAGACGGGCGACGTGTATATAAACGAGGCGAACACGATCCCCGGGAGTCTCGCGACATACCTGTTCGAGAAAAACGGAATGGGCTTTGCAGACGTCGTCGATTGCGTCGTCAGCGACGCGATTTCGCGCTCAAAACGCCGCAAAAATGCAAAATTCGGCTCAAACGTGCTCGATATTTACGGCAAAAGTTCGGCAAACGCTTGCAAAATGCACGGCAAGATATTATAATCATTTCAAAAGAAAAGTTTTGCGGCTTTGCCGCTCGGAGAAATTCAATGGATAAAATCAAAATGACTACGCCTCTCGTCGAGATGGACGGCGACGAAATGACAAGGATCATCTGGGGTTGGATCAAAGATATTCTTCTGAAACCTTACGTCAACCTGCGCACGGAATATTACGATCTGGGTCTCGTAAACCGCGAACGTACGGGCGACAAGGTCACGCACGACGCGGCGAACGCGATCAAACGCTACGGCGTAGGCGTAAAGTGCGCCACGATCACGCCCAACGCGCAGAGAGTGACCGAATACAATCTGTCGCAGATGTGGAAAAGCCCCAACGGTACGATAAGAGCGATCCTCGACGGCACCGTCTTCCGCGCGCCGATACTCGTCAAGGGCATCAATCCGTATATACCCACATGGACAAAGCCGATAACCATCGCAAGACACGCTTACGGCGACGTATATAAGGACGTCGAGGCTTACGTCAAAAAGGGGGAGAGCGCGAAACTCGTCGTCAACGGCTCGGATAACGAACGCATAATCGAGATCTTCGATTTCTCGAGGACTGGCGGCGTCGTGCTGGGTATGCACAATACGGATAACAGCATCACCAGTTTCGCAAAGAGCTGTTTCAACTACGCTCTCGACACGAAGCAGGATATCTGGTTCTCGACGAAGGACACGATCTCCAAGACCTACGACCACAGATTCAAGGACATCTTCCAGCAGATATACGACAAGGAATACAAACAGAAATTCGAAGACGCGGGCATATCGTATTTTTATACGCTTATCGACGACGCGGTCGCGAGAGTGATTCGCTCCGAGGGCGGCATGATCTGGGCGTGCAAGAACTACGACGGCGACGTCATGAGCGATATGGTCGCGACGGCTTTCGGCTCGCTCGCGATGATGACTTCGGTGCTCGTTTCGCCCGAAGGCAATTACGAATACGAGGCGGCGCACGGCACGGTCACGCGTCATTACTATAAATACCGCGACGGCAAGCCTACGTCCACGAACCCCGTGGCGACGATATTCGCGTGGAGCGGCGCGCTCGCAAAACGCGCGCAAATGGACGGAAACAAGGAGCTGGAGGCATTTGCCGTAAAGCTCGAAAAAGCCACTCTCGAAACCATCGAGGAAGGCTATATGACGGGAGATCTCGCGGCTCTGTTCAAAGGAGACAAAGAGCCCGTCACTATGGAGACAGAGGACTTCCTCAGAAAAATAGCGGAAAATCTCGCGTGATTACGGCGACGACACCGACGACTTTTGCAAAAAAGCGGGGGAGACCCCGTTTTTTTATATATCCGCGCATATTCACGGCGGTCCGGAGGGTGAAAAAGAGTGCGGACGCTATTGAATTTTATTCATTATTCACAGATAATTTTGCATAAATACAAGTTTTGATTATCGGGCGCGCGTTTATCGCGCGAAATATGTCGCACGCTTTCCGTCAACAGTAAAAAAAATCGGAATACACTTGACTTTGAGCCGTTTTTATAATATTATATTAGTTAATCTAATCTTCCCGGGCGCGTACGGCGTTATGCGTTGCATAAATATTACGACTCGGGAGTGTGAATTGTGAGGGATTATGAAGTTGAACGGTTCTCAAATCTTGGTCGAAACGCTGCTCGAACAGGGCGTTGACACCATTTTCGGTTACCCGGGCGGCGCGGTGCTCAACATCTACGACGCTCTCTACAAGAATCAGGACAGAATCAGGCACATCATCACGGCTCACGAGCAGGGTGCCGCACACGCCGCAGACGGCTATGCACGCGTTACCGGCAAGACGGGCGTCGTGCTTGCGACTTCCGGTCCCGGCGCGACCAACCTGATCACGGGTATCGCGACCGCGTTTATGGACAGCGTCCCCGTCGTGGCTATCACGGGCAACGTATCCAACAATCTTATCGGTCTCGACAGTTTCCAGGAAGTATATATCGCAGGCATCACGATGCCTATCACAAAGCATAATTTCGTCGTCCGCAGGGTGGAAGATCTCGCGGATACGATACGTCTCGCTTTCAAGATAGCGAAGAGCGGTCGTCCCGGTCCCGTCCTCGTGGACATCACCAAGGACGTGACGAGTGCGGAATGCGAGTTCGAGAACAAAGGCGTCGTCGAAGCGGCTCCCGTCCCCAAGGTTTCCGACGAGGAGATAGCCAAGGTCGCCGAGCTTGTCAACAATGCCAAGAAACCCGCGATCCTTTTCGGAGGCGGTATTCAGACGAGCGGCGCGCAGGAAGAGCTGACCGAGCTTATGCACAAGGCGGAGATCCCCGGTTGCCACACGCTTATGGCGGCGGGCGTACTCGACTGCAACGATTCTCTCAATCTCGGTCTCGTGGGCATGCACGGCAGCATGAGCGCGGGCAGAATGTGCGCGGACAGCGACGTTCTGATCGCGGTGGGCACGCGTTTTTCCGACCGTGTCGCGACAGATAAAAACAGATTCGCAACCAAAGCGGCGATTATCCATATCGACATCGACGCCGCAGAGATAAACAAGAATATCCCGTGCAACCTCAGCGTTGTCGGGGACGTCAAAGACGTTCTCAAAAAGCTGCTCCCGTTGATAAAACCGACGAAACACACCGACTGGATCGCGCAGATCGACAAGTGGAGGAGCAAGGACTACAAGCCTAAGGACGTCGAGGGAGTTCTGCGCCCGCACCAGATAATCGGTTGCGTTGCCGACAACATCACCGAGGACGACATCGTGACCACCGACGTCGGTCAGCATCAGATGTGGGCGGCTCAGTACGCGAGACGTACCAAGCCCCGCCATTTCGTCACCTCGGGCGGTCTCGGCACGATGGGCTTCGGATACGGTGCGTCGATAGGCGCGCAGGTCGCGAGACCCGATTGCAAGGTCGTCATGATCACGGGCGACGGTTCGTTCCACATGAACATGAACGAGATGTGCACCGCGGTCACATACAATCTACCTATCGTGACGGTCGTGGTCAACAACCACGTTCTGGGTATGGTCAGACAGTGGCAGACGCAGTTCTACGGCAAGAGATATTCCTGCACGACTCTCGACAGAAAGACAGATTACGTCAAACTCGCGGAGGCTTTCGGCGCGCTCGGTTTCAGAGCGACGACGGTAGAGGAACTGGACGAGGCTTTGAAGAAAGCTCTCGCAAGCGGTCGTCCGTGTGTTATCGACGCAGTCATCGACAGGGACGAAAAGGTGCTCCCGATGATACCGCCCGGCGGCTCCATCGACGACATCGTGATGTAAGAAACAAACAAGAATTCAATTCTCATATAAATCTGGAGGAACAAAAAATGATTACAAAGTATTACGATTGCGATTGCGATCTCAAAATGCTTGACGGCAAAACGGTTGCTATTATGGGCTTCGGTTCTCAGGGCCACGCTCACGCTATGAACCTCAAGGACAGCGGCGTAAACGTCATCGTCGGTCTCAGAGCGGGTAGCAGACACGAAAAGAAAGCTAAGGATTACGGCCTCACCGTCATGTCCGTCAAGGACGCGGCGAAGAAGGCGGATATAGTCATGATGCTCGTTCCCGACGAGATCTGCGCGGACATCTACGACGCCGAAGTCGCTCCGTACATGACCGCGGGCAAGGTCCTCATGTTCGCTCACGGCCTCAACATTCACTTCAACCTGATCAAACCCTCTAAGGACATCGATGTCATAATGGTCGCTCCCAAGGGACCCGGTCACACCGTCAGAAGTCAGTACCTCGAAGGCAGAGGCGTTCCGTCTCTTATCGCGGTGGCTCAGGACGCAAGCGGCAGAGCGAAGGATTATGCGCTCGCATACGCCAGCGGCATCGGTGCAGGCAGAGCGGGTATCCTAGAGACCACGTTCAGAGAGGAGACCGAGACCGACCTGTTCGGCGAGCAGGCAGTTCTCTGCGGTGGCGTTACCGAGCTGATGAAGGCAGGTTTCGATACCCTCGTAGCTGCGGGTTACGCTCCCGAGATGGCATACTTCGAGTGCATACACGAGATGAAGCTGATCGTTGACCTTATCAACGAAGGCGGTTTCGCAAAGATGAGATACAGCATCTCCAACACCGCCGAATACGGCGATTACAGAACGGGTAAGAGACTCATCACCGAGGAGACCCGCAAGGAGATGAAGAAAGTCCTGAGAGAGATCCAGGACGGCACCTTCGTCAGCGAATGGATGACCGAGAACAAGAGCGGCAAGTGCGCGAAATTCCTCGCGACCCGCGCGCTCGAGGCAGAGCATCCTCTCGAGAAGGTCGGCGGCGAGCTCAGACAGATGATGTCCTGGCTCAAGAAGTAAGAAGTAAATAACAAAGACATAACGCTGACAAGTCGCTTTGCGTGAGCAGAGCGACTTGTCTTAAAGGAGAAAAATATGGAACTTCGCAGTAAATATCTTACGAGCGGCGCGAACACCGCTCCTCAGAGATCGCTGTTGTACGCATGCGGGTTTACCAAGGAAGAACTCGAGAGGCCTCTCGTCGGCGTGGTATCCGCACACAGCGATATTGTGCCCGGACACATTCACCTCGACAAGCTGACCGACGCGGTCATGGCGGGCGTCAGAATGGCTGGCGGTACTCCGATCATGATCCCTTCGATAGGTGTATGCGACGGCATAGCAATGGGACACGTCGGTATGCACTATTCGCTCGCTTCGAGAGAACTCATCGCAGACAGCGTTGAGACGATGATCAACGCGCATTGCCTCGACGGTGTAGTGCTCGTGCCCAACTGCGACAAGATCGTCCCCGGCATGGTCATGGCGGCGGTCAGAATGAATATCCCTGCGGTCGTCGTCAGCGGCGGTCCGATGATGGCGGGCGTCGTGGACAAATGCGAGGTTTCGCTCTCCAAGATGTTCGAGGCGGTAGGCGCGTATAAGGCGGGCATTATCGATGACGAAGGTCTGACCGAATACGAGAGAAAGGTATGTCCTACCTGCGGTTCGTGCAGCGGCATGTATACCGCGAACAGTATGAACTGCCTTTGCGAGGCTATCGGTATCGCGTTGCCGGGCAACGGAACCATCCCCGCGGTCATGAGCGAGCGTACGGTGCTTGCAAAGCATGCGGGTATGGCTATCATGAAGATGATTGAAAAGGGCATAAAAGCGCGCGACATAATCAATATGACTTCTATTCAGAACGCGCTGACCTGCGACATGGCTCTCGGCTGTTCTTCCAACAGCGTACTGCACCTGCTCGCGATAGCCAACGAGGCGGGCGTCGAACTCGATCTCAATATCTTCAACGAATACAGCGATAAGGTGCCCAATCTATGCCATCTCGCTCCCGCAGGTCCTACTCATATGCAGGATCTCTATGCGGCAGGCGGCGTTCAGGCAGTGCTCAGCGAGCTCAATAAGGGAGGATTAATAAACGGCGAAGCCATGACCGTTACGGGTAAGACCGTTGCTGAGAACATCAAGGGCGTCAAAGTGCGCGACTACAATGTCATCAGAAGTCTCGACAATCCGTATTCTTCCACGGGCGGTCTCGCTATTCTGTGGGGCAATATAGCAAAAGACGGTTGCGTCGTAAAGCGCAGCGCGGTCGCTCCCGAAATGCTCGTGCATACCGGCCCTGCCAGAGTGTTCGACGGCGAAGAACAGGCAATCGAGGCTATATACGGCAAGAAAATCAATGAAGGCGACGTCGTTGTCATAAGATACGAAGGTCCCAAGGGCGGCCCCGGAATGAGAGAGATGCTCAATCCGACTTCCGCGCTTGCCGGCATGAAACTCGACAAGTGCGTCGCTCTTATCACCGACGGCAGATTCAGCGGTGCGTCGAGAGGTGCGTCGATAGGTCACGTCTGTCCCGAGGCGGCCGTCGGAGGAGAAATAGGTCTTCTCAAAGAAGGCGATATGATAACCATCGACATTCCCGCGCATAAGATCAGCGCGGACGTGAGCGACGAAGAATTCGAAAAGAGAAGAAAGACTCAGGTCATGCCCGAGCCCAAATTCAAGACCGGTTGGCTGAGCCGTTATTCGAGGCTCGTTTCCAGCGCGGATAAAGGCGCGGTGCTCAAATAAAGAGGTACAAATATGTTGACGTTAGACAAGATATATCACGCGGCGTTCGTGCTCAAAGAGGCGATCCGCCCGACAGATATGATTTACGCTCCCAACCTTTGCAAGAAATGCGAAGTGTTCCTGAAGGCCGAAAACCTGCAGGTCACAGGCTCGTTTAAGGTCAGAGGCGCGTATTACAAGATCTCGCAGCTCAGCGAGGAAGAAAAGAAAAAAGGCGTAATCGCTTGTTCTGCGGGCAATCACGCTCAGGGCGTCGCGCTTGCGGCTACCAAGAACGGGATAAAATCTCTGATATGCCTGCCTGACGGCGCGCCTATTTCGAAAGTGGAGGCAACGAGACATCTCGGTGCCGAGATTTGTTTGGTGAAAGGCGTCTACGACGATGCGTACAATAAGGCACTTCAGCTCAAGGACGAATTCGGCTATACTTTCATTCACCCGTTCGACGACATCGACGTGATTGCGGGACAGGGTACGATCGGTCTCGAAATACTCGACCAGCTGCCAAACGTCGACGCGGTGGTAGTGCCTATCGGCGGCGGCGGTCTTATTAGCGGCGTGGCATATGCGATAAAATGTCTGAAACCCAGCGT
This sequence comes from uncultured Christensenellaceae bacterium, assembly GCA_944380305.1. GTDB lineage: Bacteria > Bacillota > Clostridia > Christensenellales > UBA3700 > Ornithoclostridium. Next base: position 122,125 of record CALWHF010000003.1, on the reverse strand, counting down.
AAAGGTCTACGGCGTACAGGCGAGCGGTGCTCCGAGCATGCTCAACAGCGTGCACGATCACAAGATAGAAAAGCTAGACAATGTCTCTACGATAGCCGACGGTATAGCGGTGAAAGAGCCCGGTGTCAACACGTTCGAGTTCTGCAGCAAATACGTCGACGGCATCGTCAGCGTAAGCGACGACGAGATCTCGGCGGCGATACTCAGCCTTATCGAACAGCAGAAACTGGTCACCGAAGGCGCAGGCGCGGTTTCGGTCGCGGCGGTACTGTTCAACAAGATACCCGTAGAAGGTAAGAAGGTATGCTGCCTGCTTTCGGGCGGTAACATCGACGTTACGATACTTTCGAGAGTCATCAAGAGAGGACTGCTTATGTCAGGCAGGAATACGATGCTTATGATCGAACTTCTCGATAAGCCGGGGCAGCTCAAGGACGTCGCGACGATAATCGCGGATCTCGGCGGCAACGTTATTTCGGTACATCACGAAAGAGCTAACGAGGGTAGTGACGTAAACGGATGTTTTCTGCGCATACAGGTCGAGACAAAGAATTTCGATCATATCGCAGTGATAAGAAAGGCTCTGACGGACAGAGGCTTCAAACTCGTATAATCAACACGGAGGCATAAATATGAAATATATTAGCACAAACGACGCACCTCAGGCGATAGGACCGTATTCTCAGGCGATAGTGAGCGGAAATACCGTCTACACTTCGGGGCAAATTGCTATCAATCCCGCGACGGGCAACGTGGAAGGCGCAACGATAGAGGAGCAGACCGAACTCGTCTGCACCAATATCGAAAACCTGCTCAAGGCGGCGGGAACGGATATTTCGAAGGTCGTAAAGACAGTCTGTTTCCTCGCAGATATGAGCGATTTCGCTGCGTTCAACGCTGTCTATGCAAAACACTTCGTATCCAAGCCAGCGCGTTCGTGCGTGGCGGTAAAAACACTTCCAAAGAACGTGCTGGTAGAGATAGACACCGTGACTGAGCTTTGATAAAACACAAATAACGAAAAAGTCCCTTCCCGAAATGATGTGCACCTCCAAAAGTGTCTAACTTTTGGGGTGCACATCACTTTTGGGGTTCATCTCAAAAGAGAGGGGCTTTTTTTTGAAACCGAATAAATGTGTTTTTAATACCGTGACTATTCCTAATCGAGGCAATAAAATATCCCCGCCGAAAAAGCGGGGATATTTGGTTTGTTTGATTTTCGGTATTGTCCTTGCGGGGAAGGAGACAGCCGCGTTATCCGTCAGGGAACTGCCGATTATTTATCGGAGCTCTTTTTCGGAGATTTTTTCTTCGCGCCCGTTTTCTTGGATGAAGTTTCGCTCTTTGCTTCTGCGGGTACGTCTTTTTCAGTGCTTTCGCTTGCGTTCCCGTCTTCCGTCGCAACGGTCATAGTATCGGCGGTTAAGTTGTTGTCGGACGCAGAAGACGCGTTGTCTTCGGGATATACGGCGGACACGGGTGCAGATACGATTTCTTCGGCTTTTTCTATGTCAGCCGCGCTGACTCCTGCAAATATAACGCCTTTGAGACCGACTTTGGCTGCCTTTGCAAGACCTTTTGCCTGAGCTTTTTTGTCGTAGATAGGTACGTTATCCTTTGCTTCGTCGGGATCGCCTTTGCCGCGTTTGATATATATTTTGCGGGTTGCGCGCTCTTTGAGAGAGAGTATCGACGGAAGCAGCGTGAACACGAGTATCAGGCTGAAGACGGTGCCTATCGCTATAAGACGGGTTATCTGCGCTACTATCACGTTTGTTGTCAGTGTATTGACCGCTACGCAGGCGAATATCAGTATCGCCGCCGACGTAATAACGCTCGGGGCGGAGCGGTGCACCGCGTTTTTGACCGCGACGATACCCGTGCTGGTCTCTTTTTCTTCGTAATACTTGCTTGTGAACAATATTGCATAGTCGACCGTCGCACCGAGCTGTATCGCGCTGACTATCAGGTATGCGATAAAGTTTATCTTGTCTCCTATCAGGTAAACGAGCGTAAGGTTAGCCCAGATACCCGTTTCGATGACAAGCAGCAGGATAACGCTCATTATCGGCTTGCGGAACGTGATCAGCAGAACCGCGAAGACTATGACCGCGCTGAGTACGTTGACGAGAGTGAAGTCGTCGGGGGTGACGGTGTAGAGCTCGTATGCGCCTTGCACGAGACCGGTGATGTACACGTTTTCCGCTCCGAACGTGTCGTTTGCGATAGATCTGATCTTGAGCATCGCGTTGTAGCTTTCAACGTCTTCGGGCGCGCCCGTCAGATTGATCGTGTACAGCATATAGTGCTGTGAGCCGGGTGCGGTAGCCGAAATATTGGATATAAAGCTGCCGAACAGCTGTTTTTCGAGCTCAGAAGCGATTATCGACCATGCCGCATTTGACTTCAGAGTGTCCATTGTCTCGCTGTCGAGCATCGTGCCGAGAGAGAATATGTCAGTGACGGAGGCACTTCCGTATCCCTCGATCGAATTTGCCATAGTATCGTTTTCGGAGCCGACCTGTTTTACCTTTTCTATAAAATCGTATTGAGTCGAGAGGTCTATGTTGTAAGCCGCTTTCTGATTATACTGGGGCGAACCTTCGACGGTATTTTCGTAGGTCATCGGCACGCACATTATTATCTGATTGTTCAGAGAGGTTATTTCTCTTTCCGCCAACGACATTTCTTCGGGAGGAGTTTCCTGAGTCATCGTGATATAGTTGAGCGGAGCCTGGCTTTGCAGTATGGAAGACGGGATCGCTATCGCGACGCAGAGTACGAGTACGAATATCGCTACACCCTTCGAAGTGATGGTTTTGCCTATGAAATTGAGTCTCGGGGTGATGATCCAGTCGTGGTGAGTCTTGTCTATCAGTTTGCGGCAGAAGAGTATGAGTATCGGTTGCACGAATAAGACCGCGAGCAGAGAAAGCAAGACGCCTTTCGCGAGAACGAAACCGAGGTCGTAGCCCATACCGTAGGTCATGAAGAACAGTGCGACGAAACCGCCTATCGTCGTCAAAGCACTCGCCATTATAGACTTGAGTGTTTTCGGCATAGCGGAAATAAGAGCTTCTTTCGGGTCTTTACCCGTTCGCCTTTCTTCGTAATAGGTGTGCATAAGGAAGATCGAGTAGTCCATCGAGATCGCGAGCTGGAGTATGGACGAGCACGATGACGTTATCGTCGAAATCGTACCCATCGGGTTGCCTGCGATCAGGTTGGTGCCCATATTGAGAAGTATCGAAATACCCAGCGTCGCAAGGAAGATTATCGGCTCGAGATAGCTGTTGGTAGAGATGAACAGGATGATGAATACGCAGACGACCGCCGCAGCTACGAACTTGGGCATATCGTTGACGGAGCTGTCTACGAGCACTCGCGCGTTCTGCGCCATACCGCCTATGTAGTAACAGTCGTCTACCTCGACATTAATTTCGCCTGCTTTTATCTTCGTCTCGTAAGCCGTTCTGATTATTTTTTCGGCAGTATCCAGAGCCGTTATGATCGAGTTGTCCGATCCGGAACGAACGAAGTACAGATTGACCACGAAAGTATCGACGCCGTCGGAATTGAGTTGGAATTTTTTCGCAAGCATTTCCATCATCGGTGCGGTATCTATTTCGCCTTCAAGCTGTTCGAGCGCATCGAAAGTGCCCATCCATACGAGTTTGCTCAGCAATTTGACCTTTTTGCCGTTTTCTTCGACTGTGGCTTTGCCGATCGCTCCGCTGTTTTCGAAGTCGCTGATGATCTCGCCAACCTCTTCTTTTGTCAGGTAGGAAAGTCCTATCGTACAATCGCCGACTATCGAAAATTCCTGATTGAGGATCTCTTTTCCTCTAACGGTGTCGCTGTCTTTATCAAGGTAGGACAAAACGTCGCTTTCTTTATCTACGAGCATACTGCCTACAACGGACAGTGCAAGCAGAAGGATCAGCACGCCAAGCACTATGTACCGGTACTTCAAAAGCCATCTGGTAAACTTAGCCATAATTTCTCCTTAAAAATATTTTAACATATAGAGTATATCATACCCGCGCAAAATACACAATCGTTGAATAACTCAAAAATCAACCTGTTTGTCAAATTTTTGTAAACAGGCGTGCGCACGCGTTGCGTACACTAGGGTATACGTTCTGGCGACGAAAGCGCACTTTCGTACGGGATGAGCATTTTCGGCAGCATCGCAAAAAATCTGTTGCAAGAATTATGAATAATGATATAATAATTAATATGGAAACCGGAATTTCTACCGCTTCGTTTTTTCCCAGACTTTATACCGAAGACGCTTTGAGCGAGATAGCAAAACTGGGCGCAAAGACGTGCGAAGTGTTCTTCGCGTCGCGTTGCGAATACAAAAGAGAGTTCGCCGAAGTGCTCAATGAGCGGATAGCGAAAGCGGACGGGCTGAAAGTTCATTCGGTGCACGCGCTGACAAACCAGTTCGAGCCCGAACTCTACAGCCTCAATTCGCGTGCGTATGCCGACGCTCTCGAGACCTACGAGTCGGTGCTTGCCGTCGCAAAGAGCATAGGAGCGCATTATTATACTTTTCACGGCGCGACCATGCTGAAAAAAGCGGTAAAATACAGCTTTAATTACGATCTTATTTCAGAGCGTGTCAACGTGCTGTGCGATCTTGCGGAGAAATACGGCGTCACTCTCTGTTACGAGAACGTGCACTGGGCGTATTTCTGCAATCCCGTATTCTTCGACGCTATAAAGGACCGCTGCCCGAAACTGGGCGCGACGCTCGACGTCAAACAGGCGATGCAGTCGGAGATAAGCTGGAAAGAATACCTTGACTCGATGAGGGGCAGACTAAAAACGGTGCATCTTTGCGATTACGACCCGAGCGGCAATCTGTGTCTCCCCGGGAGAGGCAGTTTCGATTTCGAAGAGCTCTACCGCGAACTCGCCGATGCGGGCTACGAAGGACCGTGCCTGATGGAAGTGTATACCAAGAGTTACCGCGAAGAAGACGAGCTGAAAAGAGCTTTCGAATTTTTGAAAGAGTGTGAAATCAAAGCCTCAACCCGTTGACTTTTAATACGGGGGTAGTTATAATATTAATTCGGGTGCGAAAAGGGATAAAACGGAAAAAAATACGTTTTTCGTCCAAAACTGAGACGGTTTTATTCGCACCGTAATTTCAGAAAAGATACAAGCGCGCGACTTCTGCGTGTAAAAAGGAGAAATATATGCGTTATAACAAGAAAGAGCTCAGACTCCGCGTTGACTTCAACAATATGATGAGCAAGTCCGTCGGACACGAGGGTTTTTCCGAAAGACAGATAGCTTCCTATGTGGAAGAGGTCGAGGCTGCTTTCGCCGCGGTCAACGCAGGCAGAGGCAAGGGAATGATGGGGTGGACCGAACTTCCCTATAATCAGGACGCCGTAGTCGAGGACATTCTCGCTACCGCAAAGCACGTCCGCAAGAATTTCGAGTACTTCGTGGTGCTCGGCATAGGCGGCAGCGCGCTCGGTCCTATAGCGGCTTTTCAGGCTATCTGCCACCTGCATTACAACGACCTTCCCAAGCGTAAGCGCAAGGGACCCAAATTCTACGTCGAAGACAACGTTGATCCAGAGAGAATGGCGGCTTTGTTCGACGTGATCGACGTCGAAAAGACGATGTTCAACGTCATCACCAAGTCGGGCAGCACTTCCGAGACCATGACCCAGTATCTTATCATCAACGATATACTGAAGAGCAAACTCGGCGACAAGGCGAAAGATCACATCATCGCGACCACTTCCGCAAACAGCGGCAATCTTATAAAGATAGCTCAGAAGGAAGGTTACAAGACTTTCTATATCCCCGACGGAGTCGGCGGCAGATTCAGCGAGCTTTGCCCCGTAGGTCTGCTTCCCGCGGCGGTCGTCAATATCGACATCAAGGGACTTCTCCAGGGTGCACGCTATATGGACGAGCAGTGCAATAACCCCAACGTCAAGAAGAACCCCGCACTCCTCGCCGCGCTCATGCAGTACATGGCGATGAAGAGAGGCAAGAATATCTCGGTCATGATGCCGTATGCCGACGGTCTCAAGTACGTCGCAGACTGGTACGCTCAGCTGTGGGCAGAGAGCCTCGGCAAGAACAAGAACCTCGACGGTACCGCGTGCAACAAGGGTCAGACCCCCGTCAAGTCCCTCGGCGTTACCGACCAGCACAGCCAGGTCCAGCTGTATGCCGAAGGTCCTTTCGACAAGGTCATTACCTTTATCGGCGTGGACAATTACCGCGAAGAGGTCAAAATACCGCAGGGCTGCGAGGATTTCCCCAACGTCAATTTCCTGTGCGGACATACGATGAACGAGCTGATCACCGCTGAGAGAAAGGCGACCGAATACGCGCTGACCAAGGCGGGCAAACTCAATCATACTATCATGCTCCCCGTACTCAACGAGTTCACGCTCGGCGAGCTTCTGATGTTCTTCATGCTCAAGACCGCTTACGCTGGCGCGCTCATGGGCATCGATACCTTCAACCAGCCCGGCGTTGAAGAGGGCAAGAACGCGACCTACGCGCTCCTCGGTCGTCCCGGTTACGACGAGAAGAGAGCAGAGCTTGCAAACGCTCCGCAGAAACTCAACAAATATATTATATAATCTGCCGAAGCGACCGACTCAAACACGGTTTTGAACGGCTGATTTACGATTAAACATTGTCGAGCCTCGACGGTAATACCGCAAGAGTATTACCACCGAGGCTCTTCTCGTTTACCCGCAAATCCTCTCGCTCAAAACACATCGCAGCGTGTTTTCGTCGGTCGCTTCGGCAATTTTTGAAACCTTTACTGTAAGAGTATTACCGCGGGTCTTTTTCTTGCCTTTTCGCAATTTGTGAAGTCCAGGTAACCTCACCGACATGAATCATACGGGAATGTCTAAACGTATGGTGGAGACCCTCTATCTCCACCGCGTTGCGAAAAATCGATATTTGATTTTCATTCGTGCGGTCAAATATTTGACATTTTTCGCGCGCGTAACTATAATATAGTCAAAGCTAGGGGTGCTGGCGGAAGTCGGCTGAGAAATACCCTTTGAACTTGGTCAAGTTAATACTTGCGAAAGGAAGCAAAAATCTTTCAGGTATTTTCGAGTTCTCCTTAGCTTAAGGAGTTTTTTTATGTTCAGTTATTTGTTGGGAGCGGAGTATACCAATTACTTCAACTTCAACGACCTGCGCGGAATATCTCTTTGCGTGGGACTTATTCTTCTCGCAGTCGCGATAGTGGCTCTCGCACTCGTCTATGCCTTCAAGCGCGACCTGATGAAGAAGGCGACGATCATCTCTCTCGGAGTGATATTCGGTTACGCGCTCGGCATTGCGATAGCAAACGTGGTCGCCGATTTCGAGGCGGGAGAGACCTACACGGAAAAGTATCAGATATTGCTGATCGCGTTGTTCGCGGTGTTGATAATCGGACTTTTCGTAGTATTCATGCTGATCGACACCAAAAAGCATACGGGACGCGCTCATACGACCTCGATAGTGTATGCGGCGGTGTGCATCGCGCTTGCGTTCGGTCTGTCGTACATACGTCTGTTCAAGGCTCCGTACGGCGGCTCGATCACGCTGTTCTCGCTGCTGCCGATCGCGCTGTATTCGTATATGTTCGGCATCAAAAAGGGCGTCATGTGCGGATTTATCTACGGACTGTTGCAGTCGGTTCAGGATCCGTGGGTCGTGCATCCGATACAGTATATCCTAGACTATCCGCTTGCGTTCGCGATGGTAGGTTTGGCGGGCGGCGTATTCAGAAAGCTGTTTGCAAAGCTCGACAAGATCCCCGATAAGGCAAGGGACGGTCTCGCGCTCGGCGCGGGCATACTCGTCGGAGTGGTGCTCAGATACTTCTGCCACGTCATCTCGGGAGCGGTTTATTTCGGAGAATACGCGGCGGATTACGGCTTTGCGGACGCGTGGACGTACTCTTTCACATACAACGCGCTTTACGTCTTCCCGGACGGAGCGATAAGCGTCGTAGGCGCGGTGCTGATCATGGCGAGCGCGTACTTCCGCAAACAGATATATTCGGTCATCAACGCGTACGAAGCGGGCATAAAGAAACAGCTCGCAAAGCCGCAGGAGACCGAGGGGGAACAGAAAGCCTGAGGTTTTCGCGCGAAAACGCAAAATTTTCGCAAAAACAGTATGAAAACCGTTGACAATCGGGGGCGGTTAGGGTAATATAGTACCGTAACGAAGCAGACTAGTTCTCACCCGTCGCCTTTGGTCAGACGCGGTTAATAAAACAAATCGGTTTTATTGTGGGTAACGACTATGTTTTGTTACCCACTAATTTTTTACCCGGAGGGCAAGCTTATCAAAGAACTGCTTATTAATTCCGACATCAGGGAAAAGGAAGTCAGACTTCTCGATTCGGACGGCACTCAGCTCGGCATAATGTCGTCGAGAGAAGCCAACGCGCTCGCAGACGAGAAAAATCTCGACCTCGTTATGATCTCGCCGACGGCGAAACCGCCCGTATGCAAGATCATGGATTACGGCAAATACCGCTACGAGACCACCAAGCGCGAGAAGGAGAACAAGAAAAATCAGAAAGTCGTCGAAGTCAAAGAAGTATGGCTCAGCGCGACGATCGACGTCGGAGATCTCAACACGAAGGCGAAGCAGGCTAACAAGTTCATAAGCGACGGCAACAGAGTCAGAGTTTCGATCAGACTCAAGGGCAGACAGCAGGCAAGACCCGAGCTCGCTCTCAAAGTCATGACCGACTTCTTCGAATTGGTAAAGGAAAACGCGCAGATGGATAAGCCTCCGACAACGGAAGGCAGAGTGGTTGCGATGCTGCTCATACCCATCGCGAAAAAATAACACAGGAAATATTTTTGGAGGACAGGAAAATGCCAAAACAAAAATCACATAGCGGCGCGAAAAAGCGTTTTTCGCTGACCGGAAGCGGCAAAATCAAGAGAGCTAAGATGAACCGCAGACATATTCTTAGCAAAAAATCGCCCAAGAGAAAGCGCGGTTTGAGAAAGGCGGCGTTCGTCGACCAGACCCAGGCTAAAACGATAAAGGGCATGATCTAATCGGAGGTAAAGGAATATGAGAATCAAAAGAGGCGTAAACGCAGTTAAGAAACGCAGAAAGATATTGAAGGCAGCAAAGGGTTACTGGGGTTCTAAATCCAAGCTCTACAGAGTTGCTCGCGAAGCCGTGATGAAGTCGCAGAATTATGCGTACGTCGGCAGAAAGAACAAGAAGAGGCAGTTCCGTCAGCTATGGATCGCTCGTATCAACGCGGCTGCAAGAATGAACGGCCTTTCTTACAGCAGATTCATGAACGGTCTCAAGAAGCAGGGTATCAATCTCAACAGAAAGGTCCTCGCAGATCTCGCAGTCAACGACAGCGCGGCATTTGCAACTCTCTGCGAAAAGGCTAAAGCGTAATTCAGCAATACAGACATATTTATCCGTCTTGCATTTGCAAGGCGGATTTTTTTAGGGGGTGAATTATACTTTCAAGTGCAACACTTTGAGAAGAAAAAAAAGAAGTTCATATGAACCTGTTGTATAATTAAAATTGCAACAAAAAACACAACAGGAGAAATCATATGAACCATAATCATCTTACCATAGAAGAACGCTGTTGTATACGAAAATATTACAACGAAGGAAAAAGTTTCAGAGAAATTGCAATATTAATTGGCAGAAACGTGCTGGGCGAAGAGTAGCGCAAAGGCTACGACGTTATCATGCAAAAGCTCTTCGAGACGGACATCTCGGACAGCAGTAAAACCTCTCTGACAGTAAATCTTCAGGAGAACAGCATATATCTGCTGAGGAGCGAGGTGAACAGGATAAAAGAATATCTCGCCGACGACGAGCCGAGATTTTATTTCATATATTACTGGAACGACTGGAGCGGCAGAGTAACGACCACGCTGAAAAACGGCTTTGTGGATACCGTCACGATAAGGACGTACAACGGGGAAGGAGAATACTATTACAAACACGACAAACTCGCCGTTTACAGACAGACGGAGAAAGAAGTGTCCTCGTTCCTTGCCAAACTGTCCGACGATATGAGCGAGGCGCAGGCTCTCGTATCGCTGCACAATGCGTACAGTCCTTCCGTGAAGTACGCAAACGTCAATTATGCCGACGGATTCTACGGCGCGTTCATCACGAAGAACTGCATCTGTTCGGGGTACTCGATGGGCTATCTGTATCTCGCGCAAAGAGCGGGTGCAAGAGCACTTTACACCAACGGCACGGCGGGAGGGGCGCACGCGTGGAACTACCTCTTTGCGGACGGAAAATGGTATATGAGCGATACTACCTGGGGCGGTGCGGGCGCATACGGCTTGCAGGGAAAGGACTACATGGATCAGAATAACAGATACGATTACGGTAACTATGCGGTAATGCCGAAGTTATCTCCCGAGCGTTACGACGTCGCTCTGACCGCGTATCCGTTGATGAGTATCGACGACGGCAAGCTGCTTACGGTGAACGACAAATTCGACGTGTACAGCCTCGCCAAGGCAAATTCCAACGTCGCGGATATAGCTCCTATAACGTCAGTAACCTACACGGGCACGGTAAATATGTCCGTGGCAGGCAGCTATCCGATAACCGTCACCGCGATAAATTCTCTCGGCAACAGAGCGGTGAAAGAATGTCTTATCAGCGTATGCGATACCACCGAAAAACTCAGTTCGATCGTTCCCGTTCAGAGCGGAAACAGCAATTACGCTTTCAGAGAGGTATCGTTATACGACGGAGAAGAAAAAACGTTTTCCGACGGCATATACACCAAGGCAAACGGCACGCTTACTCTCGCATTCGACGTGTCGGGTAAGGAGTGCAGGTTCTTTGCCGCTTACGTCGGCATTGACAAAGTCATAAGAGACAACGACCCGTGGGGCGTGTACGCAAACGCAAGCGTCAGGATCCTTGCCGACGATACCGAGCTGTACAAAATGAGCGGCATAGGCTGGAAGACGGATATGAGTTATATATGCGTCGCGATCCCCGACGGAACGAGGTCGCTGAAACTCGAGATCACGGACAATTCGGGTCAGGGCGGCGTAGGCTGGGGTGAGTGTCTGCTGTACCGCTGAAATTCACTATTGAAATACTGGCGTATCTGTGGTAAAATATCGGTATGAGAGAAACCATTACCAGCGTTGCGAACGCTAAGATCAAGTATTTCAGATCGCTCAAGCTCAAGGAGAACCGCTACAAAGAAGGCAAGCTCCTTGCCGAGGGCGGCAATATCGTCAGAGACCTTCCCGAGGAAGTCATCGTCGAGAGCGTCATCGTCGCGCAAGACAAGCTCGAGCAGTTTTCGGACGTGCTTGCAAAATACGACGGAACGAGGACGAAGATATACGAGGTCTCGGAAAAGTGCATGCAGCAGATCAGCGATACGACGACCCCTTCGGGGATAGTCGCGGTGGTCGCTATGCCGCTCGCCAAACGCGTGATAAAAGAAGACGTCGCCGTGCTCGACGGGATCTCGGATCCCGGAAATTTCGGCACGATAGTCAGGACCTGCGTAGCCTGCGGCATAAGTCAGATACTCGCCGTCGGCTGTACCGACTGGACGGCCGGCAAGGTGGTACGAGGGTCCATGGGCGGCGTGTTTTCGGTCAACATAGTGACCGAGACGTCGAAAGAGGAGATAGGAAAACTGCTTGCGGGACACAATGTCTACGCGCTCGATATGGGCGGCGAAAATATATACGGTGCAAATATCGACAAAGACAGGCCTTTCGCGCTCGTCGCGGGAAACGAGGCGCACGGCGTGTCTCCGTACTTCAGAGAGAGGGCGACGAAGGTGCTCGCGCTCCCGATGAAAGAGGGAATGGAATCGCTTAACGCCGCCGTAGCGATGAGCATCGCGCTTTACACGTTGGTGTATCAGAAATGATCCGCTGCCGAAATGACACAAAGGAAGTCGCAAGGCTTCCTTTTATTATATTTGCGTCTTTATTAGGTGAAATTACTGAAAAATCTTGAGTTTTATCCGAAACGGTAGTAAAATTATATAATAACGCGTGATATATTGTCAGCCGAGATTAATCTTGAGGCGGAAAAGGTGTATCGACGACAGATTGATCACAATAACAGGATCAAGGAGTAGAGTTTATGAAAAAGCGTTTGATCATTCTGACTTTTGTTTTAATAACCGTTTTTGCGACAGTCGCGCTGCTCAGCGCGTGCGACGACCTCTCGGGCTTGCTCGGGGGCGGAGACGTGGACGGCAATAACGAAGTATGCAAGCACACGAATATCAGGCATATCGATGCGGTCGAACCTTCTTGCACGGAGTCGGGTAACATCGAGTATTGGAAATGCGACGATTGCGGTATGGTTTTTACCGATGCCGAATGTACAAACACCATTACCGAGGAGGAAACCTATCTTGCTCCTACCGCACACGTTTTCGACGGATGGAAGAGCGACCTCTCGGGTCATTGGAGGGAGTGTTCGGTTTGCGGTTACATAGACGACAACGATTACCACAGTATTAACAGCAGAGGAAAATGTTCGGTTTGCGGATATACTTTACCTGACGAAAATGGTGTGTTATACTATGCCGATCCCGAAACCCAAACAAGTATGGCTCTTTTGTTTGAGTCCGATACCGAAGATCTGGTGATAGAATCCGAGTATAAGGGATACCCCGTAACGGCAATCGAAGGGTTTACGACGTTGATAAATCTGCGTTCGATAGTTATTCCCGACACGGTAAAAAGTATAAGCAACGCGATGCTAAAGGGCTGCGAAAACCTGACAAAGATCACCGTGCCTTATGTCGGAGCGAGTAGCAACGACGGAAATATGTATATGTTATTCGGCTCGTCCATGTCTGATGTGGAGGTTCCGTCTTCGTTGAAAGAGATATGTGTTACCAATGCCGATAAAATCGGGCATTCATCTTTTTATGGATTTTCCGATGTCGAAAAGATCTCGATAAATTGCAACAATCTGTCAATATGTGAAGCTTATGCGTTTAAGGATTGCGGATCTCTTTCTGAATTGACCCTTACGGGAACATTTGCAGATTTTGTGGAAATGGGATCCGATTGCTTTGAAGACTGCACGTCTCTTACTTCGTTGGTAATACCGGAAGGAGTAGAGTGTCTTGAATACGGATTATTCGAAGGCTGTACTTCGCTTGAAGAGGTTGTGTTGCCGCACAGTCTTAAAAAGATTTATAACAATGTTTTCAATGGTTGTTCTTCATTGTCGTCAATCACAATACCTGCAAGCGTTTTTGAAATTAATTATGCGGCATTCAATGGCATGAAGGATGACGTTGAGATATTCTTCGAGAGCAATAGTGAGCTGTTTACCGACGTCGAATATTCGGACGGAGCCACCGTATCGAATTATTATAACAACGTCACTTCTAACGAAGAATACGATTACGTTACAGATGGAGAGTCGGCGTACATCACAAGATATAAGGGACAAGGGGGGCAAGTGACAGCTCCTGACGAAATAGACGGCTATAAGGTAAAAAGCCTTATCGGAGCATTTTGCGGCAATGACAATGTTGTCAAGGTGATTTTTGAGGAAGGCCTGACCGAAATATCCCCGTATATGTTCTACAATAGCAAAAGTCTGGAAGAAATTGTTCTGCCCGCATCTCTTAAGGTAATAGGAGGAAGTGCGTTCAAAGGCTGCGAAAAACTCTCCGTGATAGATCTCTCGGTCGCTGAAGCTTTGGAATCTATAGAAGACAATGCGTTCGGTTTCTGCAAGTCTCTTAACGAGGTTTATATTCCGAGCAGCGTAAAGAATATAGGAAACAATGCTTTTTACGAATCGGGAATGGTTTCGGTAGAGATAGGAGAAAACAGCTCGATAGAATCGCTCGGGGATGCTATTTTTGCGTCGACTCGTATTGAATATTTCGAAATCCCTGCAAACTGGAAATCGATACCGTCGGGTATGTTCAGTAACGATACCGAGTTGAAGGAAGTGACGATTGAAGAAGGTTCCGTTCTCGAGACGATATACGGATATGCGTTTGACAATACGTCGATCGAAAGATTCTATATTCCCGCAAGCCTGACCGCTTTTGGCGGTCAGTGTTTCGATAATTGTCCGAAACTGACCGCTTTCGATATAGACGAGAACAATAAGAGTTTCGTTTTTGACGGCAAATCACTTCTTACCGCCGACGGTAAAACGCTTATTAAATATGTCGGTAACGATGTATCGTACACTGTCCCCGCGGGAGTGGAGACAATTTTCGATTATGCCATTAAAGACAGAGAATCTCTCGAAGAGGTGATCCTGCCCGACGGGGTGAAAAACATAGGGCCATACGGGATTAGCGATTGCGGAAATCTGAAGAAAATAGTATTGCCCGAAACGCTTGAGACCATTGATCATTACGCTTTTTCGTTCAATTCTGCACTCAAAGAGGTGGAACTGCCGTCTTCTCTGCAAGAAATGTCTTACGATGTGTTCTACAACGACATAAGCCTCGAAAAGATCGTCGTGCCGTCAAACGTAGCCTATATGGGCAGTAACGTATTCGGAGGGTGCTACGGACTTGTGGTTATGATAGAGGCTGCCTCCATGCCCGAAGGATGGGATCCTGACGCGATCGGCAGCGACGTCGCGGCGGTAATATGGGATTGCAATAATAACGCTACGAGCGAAAACGGAGAGCAGTATTACATGACCGATGACGGCTTTACATATCTGCTTAAAGATGGCACGGCAGTGCTTATTGCGTGTGACGAAAGCACTCAGGGAGACGTCGTATTGCCTGAGACGGTAGAGTATGACGGCACAGCCTATTCTTTGAAAGAGATAGGCTCTTATGCGTTCTTGAACTGCAAAGACATTGTGAACGTCGTTTTGCCCGAAGGTCTCGAGGTGATAGGAGAAAATGTCTTCAATGGTTGTACTGATCTGAAAACCCTGACAATACCTCAAAGCGTAGACAAAGTCGGCGGCAATCTGTTTATCGATACTTATATGATGGTCGTGATTCTCTGTGAAAGAGAGTCTGCGGGCGAAAACTGGTCGCCGTATTGGAATTCGGTGCACGGACCTCAGTGCTATGTGATCTGGTCGTATGACGGCAGAGAAGAAACGATATACGAAAATTACTATTGGAGTGATGACGGAGGTTTTTATTTGTTACAAGGCATTTCAGCTTATCTGGAAAGTCAGAGCCCTGAATGCGAAGGAGAGCTCACCGTACCTGCCGAGATAAACAGCGGCGGAACCGTGTACAAGGTGACGTCGATATGGTCAAAAGCGTTCGAGAATTGCAAATTGCTGACCAAAGTCGTTATCGAAGCGGACGCATCGCTTGGAGGATTGTGCTTTAATAATTGTACTTCGCTTGAAGAAGTTGTACTTCCGAGCACGATCAGAGAGATACCGTATTCTGCATTTGAAGGATGCACGTCTCTAAGAAGCGTCAATCTCCCGGACACGCTGCAAACTATCGGCGATAACGCTTTCAACGGTTGTTCGTCCCTGAACGTGGAGATTCCCGCAAGTGTAACCGGTATAGGCGGAAACGCGTTTTACGGTGTGGCGTCCGTCACTATAAACGAAGGTAACGAATTTTTCAGCATCAAAGATGACTTTATCTTGAAAAACGATACAGTTCTGGTCGGACTGATCGGCACTTGTGACGGAGAGCTCGTCATACCCGATTACGTTACCGAAATTCAGGAGCACGCATTTGAAGATTCGCTGTATCTCAAGAAAGTAGTGATCCCCGCAAGCGTTACATACATCGGAGAGTATGCTTTTTATGAAAGTACCGTCGAAGAGGTGATATTTGCCGGGAACAGCGCGATCAAAGAGATAAGATCCTATGCTTTTGCAAACTGCTATAGCCTCAGGTCGATAGTGTTGCCCGAAGGTCTCGAGGTCATTGGGGATAGCGCGTTTTCACGCTGTTATGTTTTGTGGAAAATCGTTCTGCCGTCATCGGTCATCTCGATCGGCAACAATGCGTTCGACAACGCATGGAATCTGAAGAAAGTTGTTTTTGCCGAAGACGGCAATCTGCAGTCTATAGGTGATTCGGCGTTCGCATATACCGTTATCGAGGAAATTATCCTGCCTGACGGACTTAAGAGCATAGGATCAGGGGTGTTCTCGGGCAGCTCGCTGAAGATGACCTATATCCCCTCAAGCGTGACGGATATAGCAAGCGGCGCGTTCAGCGGCACCGACGGATTGACGATATACTGCGAAACGGAGTCCGCACCTTCAGGCTGGAGCGAAGGCTGGAATGCGGAGCAACAGGTCGTCTGGGGATATACTGCAGAAGAACAGGCTTGAAGACTTAACGCCGCGGCAGTCGTCGCGGCGTTTTTTCAACGTCGATAGCGTTTGATACTGTCGTAAACGGATCGGCTGAGCCGATATTTGCAATATTTGCGCGCGCTTTCTTGCTTTTATCGCGCGTATGGTATAAAATAATAGCGTTAATCACAGTTTTTACGGAGGTATTCCAATGTCCGGTCATAGCAAATGGGCTAACATCAAGAATAAAAAGGGCGCGGCGGACGCTAAGCGCGCCAACGTGTTTACCAAGATAGGCAGAGAGATCGCTGTCGCGGTCAAGGCGGGCGGTCCCGATCCCAACATCAACTCCAAACTCCGAGACGTCATTGCGAAGGCAAAAGCCAACAATATGCCCAACGACAATATAGTCAGAGGCATCAAGAAGGCGAGCGGCGACCTCAATGCGGTCAACTACGAGGAGATCACCTACGAAGGATACGGCGCGGGCGGTGTTGCGGTCATAGTCAGAACGCTCACCGACAACAAGAACCGTACCGCAAGCGACGTCAGGCACCACTTCGACAAGTGCGGCGGCAATCTGGGCACTACCGGCTGCGTCAGCTATATGTTCGATAAAAAGGGCATAATCGTCGTAGAAAAAGGCGATATTGACGAAGATACGATGATGGAGATAGCTCTCGAGGCGGGCGCGGACGACGTTGTGACCGACGAGGACGTCTACGAGATATATACGCAGGTCGCTGACTTCGACGCGGTAAAACAGGCGATCGAGGGAAACAAGTCGTTGACCGTTCTTTCGGCTGAACTGACGATGGTTCCGTCAAATACGGTCAAGGTCGACGAAGAGACCGAGGCCAAAGTCAGAAGACTTCTCGATATGCTCGAAGAGAACGACGACGTTCAGGACGTCTATCACAACGCGGAACTTTCCGAAGAAGAGGAAGAAGAATGATCGTTGCAAAGACGGGTCAAGCCCGTTTTTGTTTTATACGGAGGGCTGTATGGCTGATATAGAAAAGATCTGCGCGCTCGCAAAACAGGCGAGTTACGACCTGGCGACGCTGGACGCTTACGACAAAAACAGGATACTGGAGTCGATCGCGGACGAGATAGAGGCGAACGCGGGCAGGATTCTGGAGGAGAACGCCAAAGATCTGGAGGCGGCTGTTTCGCTCAGCGAAGCGATGAAAGACAGGTTGCGCCTGAACGACAAGCGCATCGCGGCAATATGCGAAGGCGTGCGCGACGTCGCGAAACTCGACGATCCCGTAGGCGAGATAACGGATACTTTCGTGCGTCCCAACGGGCTTGAAATAAGCAAAGTACGCGTGCCGCTCGGCGTTATCGGCGTAATATACGAGTCGCGCCCCAACGTGACCGCAGACGTTGCGGCTCTTTGCATAAAGTCGGGCAACTGCGTGATACTTCGCGGCGGCAAAGAGGCTATAAACAGCAATCGTATTCTCGCGTCGATAATCGGCGACGCGATAGAAAAAAGCGGCGTTATCAGCCGCAATATCGTCGCTTTCATCGACGACGTGACGAGAGACGGCTCGCTCGCGATGTTGAAACAAAGCAAATACATCGACGTCGTGATCCCGAGAGGCGGCGACGGTCTCAAGAAATTCGTGCTCGAAAACGCTCTGATGCCTGTCATCGCAAGCGCGGGCGGCAACTGCCATCTGTACGTCGAAAAGACCGCGGATCTGAATATGGCGGCTGAAGTGGTCGCTAACGCGAAACTCAGCCGTCCTTCGACCTGTAACGCGCTCGAACAGCTCCTCGTGGACAGGAGCGTCGCAAAAGAGTTTCTGCCGCTCGTATGCGGCATTCTCAAACAGAACGGCTGTGTCGTCAACGGCAGCGAAGAGGCGCGCTCGTATTGCGATTATATCGAGCCTTGCAACGAAAACGAATACTACAAAGAGCACGGCGACAAGGTGTTGACCGTGTATATAGTGGACGGAGTCGCCGAGGCGGCGGAAAGGGTCAACGCACACAGCACCAACCACAGCGACGGTATTCTGACGAGCGATAAGAAAGCGGCTGATTATTTCGTGGCAAAGGTTGACAGCGCATGCGTTTACGTCAATGCGAGCACGCGTTTTACCGACGGCTTCGAATTCGGTTTCGGCGCGGAGATAGGCATTTCGACACAGAAACTGCACGCAAGAGGTCCTCTCGGTCTCAAGCAGCTCACCAGCGAAAAGTACGTCGTGCGCGGCAACGGTCAGGTGCGTAAATGATAATCATGGGTATCGACCCCGGGCTTGCGATAGTCGGCTACGGGATCGTGAACAGCGAAAAAGGCAACGTGACGCCGATAGATTACGGCGTGATAGAGACGCCGAAAAACGAAAGCGTGCCCGCGAGACTTCATATGATACACGACGGAATAAACGCGCTTTTCGACAAGTATAAACCAGACTGCGTCGCGCTCGAAGAGCTGTTTTTCACAAAGAACATCACGACGGGTATCAACGTGGCGCAAGCAAGAGGAGTCATTCTTCTTGCGTGTTCCGACAGGTGCGGCAGACTGTACGAATATACTCCCATGCAGATAAAACAGGCTATCACGGGGTACGGCAAAGCGGATAAAAAACAGATGCAGTTTATGGTCACGAGGCTTTTGAGGCTTAGGTCTGTTCCAAAGCCCGACGACGCCGCGGACGCACTTGCAGTCGCACTTACGCACGCTCAGTCGGCAAGACTGGGAGGACTTTTCTCGATTTGAAGAAGGTTGCGCGGTCATCGGGCGATAAGCCTGCTTTGACCGATAAAATAAAGACAGATTTGAAGTATCGGAAGGAAAGTCCGATATTTTTTTGCACTTGCAGTCTGAAAACATCCGCTAATTTCAGTCGGTATTATTTCGAAAACCGTTGATTGCCGATCGCAATATCGTTTTGACTTGCAAAAGAATTGGATGGGTTTTGATATGGTTGAAAAGTTAAGATGCGGTTTTCGATTTTACGCGTTTGATTTAATTTGCTTGCGCGTGCATAACGCAGGAGAAAGAGAACCGTTTTATTGATGCTGAGCTGTAGATATATGTGTCGATTGATATTTTGCGACTACATCGTTTTGAATATGTTTTATTTTTTAGGTTTCGACAGGGGGTGAGGCGCGCGTTGCTTTTTACGGAAAGCCTTTTGTCGTATGCGAAAAAGCGTTGAAAAATAAAATATCCCGCGCCTGTCCGACGCGGGATGACATTTGATATTTGCAGAGATAAGCTTAGCACAGTTTTTTCTTCAGCTCCAGATACTCGGTCATCTCTTCGTCGGTGAAACTCTCTTCGCCGCTTTCTTTGCGCTTGTTGACGAAATATCTTATGCGCTCGAGCCTCTTGTTGGTCACTTTGTATTTTATCGACGCGATGAAACCAATCGTCAGAAGTACGGTGACGGATACTGCTATCAGCAGTCTGATCGCGATAAGTACGCTGTCGGGCTGCTGCTGGAGTATGTTTTTGCCCGTTTCGCTGTCGTATACGGGTTTGACGTAGTGAGCGGCACTGAGCACCCAGCCGACCATTCCCGTGCCGACCGCCGTTGCGATCTTTCTCGTAAACGTCATGACGCCCGACATATTCGCTGTGGGACGGTAGCCGAGTTTGAGCTCCGCAACGTCGACGGTATCGGCAAAAACCAGCCACGGCATAGACTGCGCGCCCGCAAATCCGAGCCCCATGATCGCCGAGAAAACGGGGATCAGGATCGGGTTCCAGTCGGGCTGGTAGCACGCGAGCAATATCGCGCCTATGATATAAAGCGGAAGCCCCGCGCGGAATGCGGCTTGCTTGGAGAATTTCGCTTTTATGACGTACGCTATGACGATGCCGATCGCCGCGCATACCATCATCGGTGCGATTATCATGATCGAACCCATATTCATCTGCATGAATCCGAGATCGACCTTGACGCCGTTTATCGTGCCGCCTATATAATCGGTATAATATATCGCTACCGCGCTGACGAGGTCCATTGTAAGGAATGCGGTGACGTACATCAGGATATGCCAGATGTAGGACTTGACGGAAAGACCCTTGAAGTATTCTTTGATATTGAATTTGACTTTCTTTTCCTCTTCGTACGGGGTGCGTTCTTTTATCGTGAGACCCGCGACGATAAGCGGGATCGCGAACAGCAGACCGAAGCCGAAGACGATTATATAGTAGAAAGTCGTGTACGGTATGGTCGCGTCTTTGCCGACAACCTTATTCCAGAGAAGACTGGGAATGAGATACAAAAGTCCTGCGGCTATTATATCGAATATGAGTTTCCATGTGTTTGCCTTGTTGCGCTGACGGTAGTCCATCGAGATGTCGGAGCTCATCGACATGTACGGCACCTGCGAGATCGTCGAGATGGTGCAATAAATAATGTACGCGAACACCATCCATGTGATTTTTGAAGGCTCCTGCATGTTCTGGATCGGGGCGAACAGGAAGGCAAGTCCGAACGGGATAAGTATGCCGCCTATTATCATAAATGGCTTTCTTCTGCCCAGTTTGAAACGCGAGTTTTCGGATATAAGACCCATCGCGGGGTCTGAAACCGCGTCCCAGATCTTGGATACCATTATGATGGTACTCGCAATGGCTGCCTCGATGGCGATTATGTTGGTGAAAAACGCAAGCAGTATGACGGATAAAAACGCCGCCTGACCGCCGCCGAATAGATCTGCCGCACCGTAGAGTATCTGTTCTTTGAGAGAAACGTAATCTTTGGGGGCGCAGTTTTCTTTCGCCGCGCGTTCTTCTAGAGTGAGTTTTTGTTTAGCCATAAAGTTCCCTCTGCCGTCCGACGCCGAGACGGGTAAAGTTATTCTGTATGCGTCTTAATCAGTATACCACAATGCGCGCGCCGTATGCAAACGCGTACGCGTGATAAAGATAAACATGGTGAAATATTGCACGCCCGTGCGTCCCGAATGCGAAGCGCGACCGGCGATGTATCGTTTTTCCCTTGTTTACACTCGAAAAACGAAAAAGTATAGTATGACCGTCACCAAAACGATTGTAAGACCGATTTTTATATTGAAAATCTGAACCGATGCGCCATTTTTTTGTAAAATAATATTAATTAGTATCAATTATTATCAATTAATATTAAGTACTAACACAATATCGACGAGAGATAGACCGAGAGCGTCTCGATGCGCGGAATAATTCGGGCTGTATACCGCGTCGTGATCTGTCCGAAACGGCTGACGGTAAACAATTTCGCGTTTTTTATCGAAAGACGACGTCAAGGGTTGCGGTATGCGTTGCAAAAATTTCTCAATCGGTTGCATAAGGCGCGCAAATATTTTATAATAATCTAGATATGGAAAACACTATTTTACAGGTCAAAGATCTGGGGCTGACCTATTACGGCGGTTACGACGTCGTCGGAGACGTGGATTTCGAACTTTGCGAAGGCGAGAAATTATGCGTTTTCGGCGGTCAGAACCAGGGTAAAACATCGCTTTTGCGTGCGCTTGCGGGTCTTGAAGATTACAGCGGCAGCATCACGCTTTGCGGAAAAGAACTGAGAGACATTCCCGTCGAACAGCGTCCTATAACGTACAGTTTCGACGACAGCTCGCTGATGCCCAGACAGACCGTCCTCAAAAATATCGTCAGACCACTCGTGTTGCGTGATTGCGACGACGCTTATATAGCGGCGCGTCTTGGTTACGTCGGAAAGCTGTTCGGCATTGACGATCTTCTCAACGTCAAAGTGAGGGAGCTGACCGAAGTGCAGGCGTGCAGAGTACTTCTTGCGCGCATTTTCGTCAGGGAGAGCAAGTTGTATCTGCTCGACAACGTATTCGGCAAAATAGATTATTCGGTGCGTCGTATGTTGTTCGGTCTCTTATATCAGGCGGTTGCGGATATAGACGCCGCCGTGATTTACGCGACGGACAGGATCATAGAGGCAAGCACTCTCGGCGACAGGATCGCAGTGATACAGGGCGGCAGGATAGAACAGATCGACGACTATTATCACTTGTACAAAGACCCGAGGAGCATGGCGGTGCTGAGAGGCATAGACGAAAATATCGGGCTGGTGCACGGCTGTCTGAAACAGAGAAATGACGGGTATGCGGTCAAGATGTACGACGGCGAAGAGGTGAGAGTCAGCTCTCCGCCGATCGCCGAAAATTACGTCAACAAAATGGTTTCGGCGTGCGTCTATCCGTCTGACGTAAAAGCTACCGCGTCCGAAACAGGGCTGTGGAAGGTCATTGCGATCGTCAGCACAAAAGACGGAAACATCGCCGTTTTCAAGAGAGACGAAAACATGGTCTGTGCGGCGGCGGGCAAACTGAAGAGGGGAGACTATGCCGACGTCAGAATAGAAAAGACGGGCAACTGTTTTGATAAACTCAGCGAAAGAAAAATCAACTCTGACATAAATTATATCGAAAAATAATTGATAATACTAAATAATACACAATGAACTGGAGATTTACTATGAGCGAAGCATTGGATATGCACAAAAAGTGGCACGGAAAACTGGAAATAATAAGCAAAGCACCCGTACAGAACGCACACGACCTTTCGGTCGCGTATACCCCGGGTGTAGCCGAACCCTGCGTCGAGATCGCGAAAGACCCGTCGCTCGCATATACATATACGGGAAAACACAACCTCGTAGCGGTAGTTACCGACGGCAGCGCGGTGCTGGGACTGGGCAACATCGGCGGACTTGCGGGTATGCCCGTAATGGAAGGCAAATGCTGTCTGTTCAAGAAGTTCGGCGGCGTTGACGCTTTCCCGATATGTCTGTCCACTCAGAACACTCAGGAGATCATCGATACCTGCGTAGCGATTGCGCCGACGTTCGGCGGCATAAACCTTGAAGATATATCCGCTCCCAGATGCTTCGAGATCGAAGAGGCACTGAAGAGCAAACTCGATATTCCCGTGTTCCACGACGATCAGCACGGCACGGCGATAGTCGTGCTCGCCGCACTCAAAAACGCGCTCAAGATCGTCGGCAAGCAACTCTCTGAAATCACCGCTACGATTCTCGGCACGGGTGCCGCCGGCGGCGCGATAGCGAGACTTCTTCTCGCTGCGGGAGTCAAAGATCTTGTACTCGTAGACAGAAAGGGCATACTCTATAAAGGCAGAGAGGGCATGGACTGGTCCAAGACCGCGCTTGCGGAGCTTACCAACAAGGCGGGCAAGAAGGGCGGAGCAAAAGAAGCTCTAGAAGGCAGCGACGTGCTGATAGGCGTATCGGGACCCGATACCGTGACTGCGGATATGGTGAAGGGCATGGCTGACAAGCCGATAGTTTTCGCAATGTCCAACCCCGTGCCCGAGATATACCCCGACGAGGCGAAGAAGGGCGGCGCGGCGGTAGTCGGTACGGGACGTTCGGACTACGCGAACCAGATCAACAACGTGCTTGCTTTCCCAGGTATATTCCGCGGCGCGCTCGACGCGAGAGCAAGCGCGATAACCGAAAACATGAAACTCGCGGCGGTCAACGCTCTTGCGGGACTCGTATCCGACGAAGAGCTGAATGCGGATTACATTCTGCCCAAGGCCTTCGACGACAGAGTAGGCGTTGCGGTCGCTAAAGCGGTGCGCGAGCAGGCTGTCGCGGACAAGGTCAACAGAGTCTGAAAAGCCCGATTTTAACGTCCTTTTAATTTTGATGAAGTAAACAGATTAAAGAGTCGCGCTCCGAAAGACCTCGCGATCGCATGCGACGAATAAAAAACACTTTGGCACGGGGATACGCGTCGGGAGGCGCGGAAACCCGATGTTACGGAGAATAACATCATGGATATGTTCGAACAGGACAACAACATCTACAAAGATTACAAGCAGGACGAAAAGCCTTCGAAAAAGAAGATCGTCACGATAGTCGTGATCTCGGTGCTCGTGCTCGCGCTCGTGGCGGGTATGGCGTTTTTCGGCGGCACTCTTTATTCTGCGAACAGCACCGTTGAGAGCGAAATGCCTATGGTGAAGACCGTCCTCGACGC
Organism: uncultured Christensenellaceae bacterium; assembly: GCA_944380305.1. Classification (GTDB taxonomy): domain Bacteria; phylum Bacillota; class Clostridia; order Christensenellales; family UBA3700; genus Ornithoclostridium. The sequence goes on along the minus strand of CALWHF010000003.1, from coordinate 97,843 downwards.
ACTTAACAAATACTATATCAACGATATTGACTGGGAGCAGTTCCAGTACGCGGTCGCAGAGGCGGTGGCGGGCAGCGTGGACAGGTTTACGGGGCTCGTCGAAATGACTCCTACGGGCGTGAAGTCGATGAGCATGGGAATTACTTTCGGGTACAACGATTATTGCAACTATTATATATCCGAAATATCGCCGGTATCTCCCGCAGCGAAAGCGGTAAACGTGTACGACAACGGCACGAGCGGCAACGTGAAACTCAAGGTCGGAGACGAGGTCGTGGCGTTGAACGGCTATACGATACAGCACCTCAACAGCGCGTCGTTCTCGCAACTGCTTTCCACGCTCGGAAATACGGTCAGACTCGACGTCGTCAGAAGGAACGCCGACGGCAACGTGTCGGGATACTATACCTATAAAATTGACAAGGAGATGTTCCATTCTCCGCTTGCATACTATCTCGGATCGGATGTCACGGGACTTCCTTCCAACGTGGGTTATATCAGGCTCAACGAGTTCAGCGACACCGCTCCCGACGATTTCGCGGCGGCGGTGAAAGAGTTTCTCGCGGACGAGAACAGACCCAACAAACTCGTGCTCGACCTTCGCGGCAACGGCGGCGGTGCAGTCACGATGTGCGGATTCATTGCGTCTTATTTCGTCAGTCAGAACGGCACGACAAGCGGCATACCTATGGCGAAATACGTCTATAATGCGGGCGGCGGAGACAAGCAGGAGACCTGTTTCTATACGCAGGACACCTACGTCAGCGACCTGACGGGAGAGACGATCAAGTCGGTCAATCTGTACGACGAGGTGGAGGGATTCGACTGCGTGATACTTGTGAACGGCTCTTCGGCGTCTTCGTCCGAACTGCTGACCTCGGTGCTGTCGTATTACTGCGGAGTAAAGACGGTCGGCTCAAATACGTTCGGCAAAGGGGTGGCGCAGATCTCGATAACCTACGAAAAAGTGCAGTACGAGCTGTATATCACCAACGGAATGTATTACGTTCCGTCAACGAAAAACGGTCAGACGGTATTCGAGACCAACTTTCACGGCGTGGGCATCGCTCCCGACTACGAGGCGGACACCACGGGAGTATATTATATGAATCTCGATCCGTGTTTCCTGAAGGCGGCGGAACTTCTGACGGCGGCAAGCGGAGAGACCACGCCTCTCGCGGCTTAAACCGCTGCTTGGACGGTCGAAAACCGTTGACACGAAAAGCGGAATAATATAGAATATAGACGACCCGAAGGAAGGATTTATCCTTTCGAGGCTCGAAAAGATCAGACAATTACGGTGTTCCGTATCGAAGATGCGTTCCGAGAGTAAGAATCGCGTGACAAATAACGGCATCATATCCGTTCCGTACGCTCTCGGGCAAAGGGACGGATTTTTTTACGTCGCGTATCGCTTTTCAGCAAAACGGAGTACGGAACGAAAAACGCGGCCGCTGACAAAAGCATACGTCGGGGACGCGGAAGGAGAAAGATGAAAAAGGTCGGAGTTATCGGAATCGTGCTCAAGGCGGGCAGGGAAAGAGTGGAAAAGGTGCAGAGTCTTTTGTCGGATTACGGCGAGATAATCGTCGGAAGAATGGGAATACCCGACAAAACTACGGGAATAAATACGATAAGCCTTATCGTCAACGGGGATACAGAGAAGATCTCCGCGCTCTGCGGCAAACTCGGCAGGATCGACGACGTCAACGTCAAGTCGGCTGTGATGACCGTGGACAACGAATGACGGTGAAACATACATAGTATCAGATTTTAAGGAGATATAACAATGAAAAAGTTTTCTGCGACAATCGTATGCGTTTTGCTGATCGTCGCGCTCGCGCTTTCTTTTGCGGCGTGCGACGGCAAAAATAACGAAAACGGCGAAAAGTACACAATGGTAGTGCCAGACGGCGCACCCGCGCTCGCGGCGGTCAATCTGGTGGACGAAATCGCGAAAAACGGCTCGTTCGACAAGCTGGGCAAGGTCGAGATAATCCAGTCTTCGGCAATATCCACCCGCGCGCTCGACGCCGATCTCGCGATAGTGCCCGCGAATCTCGCCGCGAACCTGTATAACAAGGGTACCGACATAAAACTGCTCGCCACCGTGACACAGGGCAACCTGTACGTTCTCGGCGCGAACAGCGAAGTAAAGAGCCTGTCCGATCTTGTCGGCAAACGCGTGTTCTCGATAGGACAGGGCAGCGTGCCCGACTTCATCTTTCAGACACTTCTTGCAAACGAAGGCATCGTCTACGAACAGGGTGATGCCGCGGTCGGCGGAAAGGTCGTGATAACCTACGTCGCGGACGGAAGCGGAGTCATGAGTCAGCTCGTCAGCGCGAACAAGAACGGAGAAGAGGCGATAGGAGTGATAGCGGAGCCTGCCGCAAGCAAGGGACTCGCGCAAAGCGGCATTACCGAATTGTTCGATCTTCAGAAGCTCTGGAAGGAGTATACGGGCAGTCAGACTCTCGGCTATCCTCAGGCGGTTCTGATCGCAAAAGCGGATATATGCAAAAACGCCCCCGAATTTATAGCAAAACTTCTCGCTAAAATGGAAGAAAACGGGGAGTTTATCGTCGAAAACAGCGACAGAGTATCCGAGATCCTCGTCGCGGCGTATCCGCAGACCTCGCTGAATACGACCCTTTCCGCGACGACGCTTGCCCGCTGCAACTGCAAGCTGATCGGGATCGCGGACGCGAAAGACGACTATATCGCGATGCTCGAAGCCGTCAACGCGATCAAACCCGCGGCGATAGGCGGAAAGCTGCCCGAAGACGGACTTTACTACGAAGGATAAACGGTCGGAAGTATGAAGGCAAAACTCACTCAGACTCAGAAGACCGCGATCGTCTCGCTCGTCTATCCGCTGTTCTCGCTCGCGCTGATCTTCGCGCTGTGGGCGATAACCGCGGCGGCTACGGGCAGCGATCTGCTCGTTCCGTCGATAGGGACGACTTTCGAGGGGCTTTTCGACCTTCTTAGGCAGAAGAGCACCTACGTTGACGTCGCGGCTACGCTGCTCAGGGCGGCGAGAGGGTTCGTGCTGAGTTTTGCGATAGCGTTGCTGCTGTCGGTAGGCGCGGCGTTCGCAAAGCCTTTTGCGAGGATACTCGCGCCGATAGTCGCGATAATGCGTTCGACGCCGACAATGAGCGTAATCCTTTTGTGCCTGCTGTGGACGAATACTCAGATCGCGCCCGTATTCGTGACGGTGCTGATCATCTTTCCGTTGCTTTACACGGCGTTTTATTCGGCGATAACGGGCGTGGATAAAAAACTGGTCGAAATGGCGAAAGTGTACAAAGTTCCGTTCGCCACGCGACTTCTGAAACTCTATATCCCGTCAACGATGCCCGCAGTGTTCTCGTCGGTGCGCTCGACGCTTTCGCTGACCGTGAAACTGACGATAGCCGCCGAAGTGCTCGCGCAGACGAAAAACAGCATGGGTGTGGACATGCAGCTTGCCAACCTCTATCTCGATACGCCGCTGCTCATCGCATGGACGCTGATCGCGATAGTGCTGGGAGCGGTTCTCGAACTTGCGGTATTCGCTCTCGGAAAGCTCTGTATGAGGTGGAAAAATGCTTGAGATAAAAAACCTTTGCGTGAAATACGGGGATAAAATGGTATTCGACGATTTTTCTCTCGAAGTCGGAGACAGGGAAATACTTTGCGTGTTGGGCAGATCGGGGTGCGGAAAGACTACGCTCCTCAACTCGATAGCGGGGCTGATACAGCACGGGGGAGAGATACGGGGCGCGGAAAGCGTTTCGTATATGTTTCAGGAAGACAGGCTGATCCCGTCGCTGACGGCAAAAGGCAACGTATTGTTTGCGACGTCGCATCTGTACAAGGACAGGAAGGAGGCGGAAAGGCTTGCCGAAGAAGCTCTCGCGGCGGTCGGTCTCGAAGGGATGTCGGACAGGTATCCGCACACGCTCAGCGGAGGGCAGGCGGCGCGAGTCTCGCTCGCTCGGGCGTTTTGTTATCCGTCGGAACTGCTCATCACGGACGAACCGTTCAAGAGTCTGGACGTGGCGACTGCGGACGCTCTCGAAAAGTATTTCGTAAAGCTGTTCGAGAGATCGGGAAAATGCGCGGTAATAGTCTCTCACAGTGTCGAAGAAGCCGTCTCTCTCGCCGACAGAGCCGTGGTGCTCGGCGGCAGCCCTTGCAGAATACTTCGCGAAACGGTGATAGAAAGACCGAGGGGAGAGAGGGAGAAGGATCTTGCGTATCTTGCGGAAAAAGCCGCCGAGATAAAAGCCGCGATAATCGCGTCTTAAACGTCGACGAGTTTTTGCAAAAAAATAGCGCGCGTCTTTCGGGGCGCGCTTTTTTACCTGCAAAACGCATAGATCTCCCTGCTCGCAATAAGGTAAGTCCCGCAACGGTATCGGATCTATTCTGTTTTTTCAGATTCTGAAAGCTTTTTCAACGCCTCGTTCACGTCTTCGTCGGACGGTTTTATCTCGGACGCCGTTTCGGTAAACACCTTGTTTGCGTCTCCTTTCTGCATTGCTTTCAGCATGACGGGAAGGAGGGAACTCATGTCGCTGCCGTTGCCCGTTATCGACGAAATGACCGAGGTCAGGTCGGGTGCGGATTTTCCCGACGAAAGAGCTTTGATTATGTCTCTGTAATCCATACTGAAGATTATGCCCGACCCGCGGAAAAAATTACCTTCACGCCTCAAAGAAACGCGGCATAAAATAAAAAAAGAGGTGGAACATGAAAAAGAAAAGCGCGGGATTTTACAGGGGATATTCAAACGTAAACGCGGGCGCGACCTTTTCGGGAGAAGATGAGATCGCAAAGAAGGTGGAGAGTTATTCCTCGATGTCGCAGGAAGAGCTGCTCGACGAGCTGTTTTTCACGGCGGCCGAAGCAAGGAGAAAAGGAGAGCTTTCTGACGAAAAACTGATCGGTTTCTACAATACGGTCAAAGGAATGCTCGATGAAAAACAGCGCGCGAAACTGGAGACCCTTATCCGCGCGCTGAAAGAAAAATAATTGCTTTAACAATCACGGGCGCGACAATTTGCAAAATTTTTGCAATACTTCGAGAGTGCGGGAAACGTGATAGGCATTGTTGTTGTATCCTATCGAGATCCTGACCGCGCCCTGTTTTTCCGTGCCTAAAAATCTGTGTGCGAGCGGAGCGCAATGAAGACCGCTCCTGACCGCGACGTCGTTGTCGTTGAGATAGTCCGCTACGTCTGTCGAATCTACTTTCCCTACGTTGAAGGCTATGACGTCGGAGAGCGTCTTGGTGTAGACTACGATCCCGGGTATCTTGCTGAGACCGTACAGCATCTGAGAGGAAAGATATGCGACGTGGCGGTTTATTTCGGCAAAATTTTCCATTGTCCATTTCGCCGCAGCTCCCGTACCTATTATGCCCGCCGTATTGAGCGTGCCGCTTTCGAGACCCTCGGGCGGTTCTTCGGGCTGAGCGAGACTTTCGCTGAAAGTCCCCGTGCCGCCGAAACGTATAGGCTTTATCTTCAGATCCTTGGAGAAAATAAGAAATCCCGTGCCCTGACTGCCGTGCAGACCTTTGTGTCCCGCCGCGGCTAGCATGGAGATATTGCATTTTTTCACGTCTATCTTTTTGTGCCCGAACGACTGTGCCGAATCGACGAGGAAGGGGATGCCTCTGCTTGCGGCGAACGCGCCGATGCCTTCTACGTCCGCGGCCGCTCCCGTTACGTTGGAGACATGATTGATGACGATTAGTCTCGTGTTTCCGTCCACGAGTTTTTCAATGTCCCCGGCACTGATACGGTGCGACGGGTCTGACGGCTCGGCGTACCTGATCCCGTCTATCACGCCGTCCCCGAGCAGTTTGTTGAGAGGGCGGAGCACCGAATTGTGCTCGAATACCGTAGTCACTGCGTTGCCGCCTCTTTCCGATTGAAGATAGCCGAATATCGCGAGGTTCAGAGCCTCGGTGCAGCCGCTCGTGAATACGAGTTCGTAACCGTCGTCCGCACCTGCCGCAGACGCGAGATATTCGCGTGCGTCGGCTATCTTGATCGCGCAGTCGATGCTGTCGTTGTGTCCGCCGCGCCCCGGGTTCGCGCTGTCGCCGAGCTGGCAGAACATCGCGTCGAACATACACTTGGGTTTGAATTTTGAAGTAGCGGCATTGTCGAGATAAATCATAAAACACCTCACGTTCAGTCCTTGATGACAATATATTGTATTAGGAGCGGAGTACATTTTATTACCCGGGAGAAGCCTATGAACGATATTATAGTCGTCTTCCGCTCCAGAAACGACGCTCTGACTTTCAATTCGAAGCTCGCGAAATACGGCGTATACGGCAAGGTGGTCAACACTCCGCGCGCGCTGTCTGCGAGCTGCGGGCTGAGCGTCAGGGTGAGCGCGTCTTCCAGAAGCGTAGCGTCGGCACTTTGCCCGACGGACGCGACGATATACGAGATCCGCGGGAGCGGTTACACAAAAATAGGGTGAGGGAAACCCCGCCCTTTTGAGATATTTGCGATTTTTCCTTTACAATGCGCGCAAATTTATGTATAATATAATAAAAAATTTATCAAGGAGACCCTTTTTAGGGTAAATATGGAAGTACCTTTATTACTTATAGCAATCGTTATCCTGATAATGCTGTCCGCGTTCTTTTCTGCGACCGAGACGGCGTTTTCTTCTCTGAACAAGATCAAAATGAAAAATGCGGCTGCCGACGGAGACAAGCGCGCTGCCCGCGTCATGAAGCTGGAGAGCAACTTCGACCGTTTTATATCCACGATCCTGATCGGTAACAATATCGTAAATATCACGGCGACCACGCTTGCGACCATCTTGTTCGGCATTCTCATCGCAAATTCCAACGTAGCCAACACGGTCTCGACGGTGGTCATGACGGTAGGAATACTGATCTTAGGCGAAATATCGCCCAAGACGATAGCAAAGAAAAGTCCCGAATATTTCGCGCTGGCAACGGTAAGTGTGGTGCAGTTCGTATGTTATATCCTGTTCCCACTGACCTGGCTGTTCGGCTTGTGGCAGAAACTGATAAACAAGATATTCAAGAAAAATAGCGACGAAAACTTCACCGACGACGAGCTGATCACGATAGTGGACGAGGCTCAGACGGGCGGCAATATCGACGAGTACGAGGGCGACCTCATACGTTCCGCGATCGAATTCGACGATCTGACCGTAGTGGACATCCTGACCCCGAGAGTGGACGTCAGGGCGGTAAAGCAGGGCACGGACATGCACACCGTGATCCGCATTTTCAAGGAGACGGGTTTCAGCCGTCTGCCCGTGTATAAGGACACTATCGACAATATCGTAGGCGTCCTCAACGAAAAGGATTTCTACAACGCGTACCTCAGCGGCGCGAAATCGATAAACGGAGTCGTATCCGACAACCTGATATATGCGACGCCATTCGAGAAGATCTCGGGACTTCTGAGAAAACTTCAGAAGGCAAAGACGCATATCGCGATTGTCGTCGACGAGTTCGGCGGCACGCTGGGCATAGTCACGCTCGAGGATATTCTCGAGGAGCTTGTCGGAGATATATGGGACGAGCACGACAGAGTCGTCGAGTCTTTCAAAAAGGTCGAAGACAACAAATATATCGTCGCGGGCGACGTCAATCTCATCGATTTCTTCGATTACTTCGAGATCAAGGACGACGCCGAAAAATACGATGCGACGGGTCTTTCGGGCTTCGTCGTACTCAAGCTGGGTCAGGTCCCGCAGATGGGCGATTCGATACAGTTCGAAAACCTGACGATCACCGTCAAGAAGACGGAGCACATGAAGATCTCCGAATGCGAAGTCGTCGTTTCGCCTCGCGAGGAAGATCGGGAAGAGGAATAAATTTTCCGTAAACGGAGGATAAAATGTATAAACAAGTTAGCTCGAGCCTCGATTTCTGTTCGAGAGAAAAAGAGGTCCTCGATTTCTGGAAGGAAAACAAGATTTTCGAAAAGAGCGTAAAACGGAACGAAGGTAAGCCTTCGTTCTCGTTCTACGACGGACCCCCGACGGCAAACGGCAAGCCGCATATCGGACATATCCTGACGCGCGTCATGAAAGACATCATCCCGCGTTACAAGACGATGAAAGGCTATTACGTCATCCGCAAGGCGGGCTGGGATACTCACGGTCTGCCTGTGGAGCTCGAGGTCGAAAAGTCCCTTAACATGGACGGCAAACAGGACATCGAGAAGTACGGCATCGAGCCTTTTATCCAGAAGTGCAAAGAGAGTGTCTGGAAGTACAAAGGCGAGTGGGAGAGAATGTCCGAGCGCGTCGGTTACTGGGTGGATATGGAGCATCCCTACATCACCTACGACGACAACTATATCGAGTCCGAGTGGTGGGCACTCAAGAAGATTGCCGAGGCGGGTCTGCTTTACAAGGGACACAAGATAGTCCCGTATTGCCCGCGTTGCGGCACCACGCTTTCTTCTCACGAGGTTGCACAGGGCTACAAGACTGTCAAGGAAAAATCCATATTCGTCAAGTTCAAGATAAAGAATTCAGACGGTTACTTCCTCGCATGGACGACGACACCGTGGACGCTCCCGTCCAACGTCGCGCTCTGTATGAACCCCGTCGAGGATTACGTCAGGATCAAGGCGGAAGACGGCGAGATATACGTCCTCGCGGCGGCTCTCGCTCCTTCGCTGTTCGAGAACTACGAAGTCCTCGAAACGAAGAAGGGAAAGGATTACGAGAGGGAAGAATACATCCCGCTTTTCGACTTCTATAAGGGCGATAAAAAGGCGTTCTACGTCACCTGCGACAACTACGTCACCCTGACCGACGGCAGCGGCGTCGTACACATCGCTCCCGCATTCGGCGAAGACGACGCCAACGTGGGAAGAAACTACGATCTGCCTTTCGTCCAGATGGTAGACGACAGAGGCAAGTTTACGAAAGAGACCGGCGATCTCGAAGGTATTTTCGTCAAGGACGGCGACAAGCTCGTCATTGAGAAACTCAAAGAAAAAGGTCTGCTGTTCAAAGAGCTGATGTTCGAGCACAGCTATCCGTATTGCTGGCGTTGCGACACTCCGTTGCTTTATTATGCGAGAAGCACCTGGTTCATCAAGATGACCGAGGTCAGAGACAGACTTCTCAAGAACAACGCGACCGTCAACTGGATGCCGCCCACGATAGGTACGGGCAGAATGGGCAACTTCCTCGAAAACGTCATCGACTGGGGCGTCTCGAGAGAGAGATACTGGGGCACTCCGCTCCCGATATGGATATGCCCCGACTGCGGCGAGATGCACGTCGTCGGCAGCAAGGCGGAACTCAAGGAGCTTGCGGGTATCGAGGGAGACATCGAACTGCACAAGCCCTACCTCGACCCGATAACCTTCAAGTGCCCCAAGTGCGGCGGCACGATGAAGCGCACGCCCGAGGTCATGGACTGCTGGTACGACAGCGGCAGCATGCCGTTCGCTCAGTGGCATTATCCTTTCGAGAACAAAGAGATCTTCGACAGTCAGTTCCCCGCGGATTTCATATCCGAGGCTGTCGACCAGACCAGAGGCTGGTTCTATACGCTGCTCGCGGTATCTACGCTGATATTCGACCGCGCTCCGTTCAAGAACTGTATAGTACTCGGTCACGTCAACGATAAAAACGGCATCAAGATGTCCAAGCATAAGGGCAACGTCGTCGATCCGTGGAGCGTGCTCGACAAGCAGGGCGCGGACGCGGTCAGATGGTATTTTTACAGCTCTTCGGCACCGTGGCTCCCGTCGCGTTTCAGCGCGGAGAACGTCTCCGAGGCTCAGCGCAAGTTCATGGGCACGCTGTGGAACACCTATTCTTTCTTTGTGCTGTATGCGGAGATAGACAAGTACGACCCGACAAAATACGATCTGAAGAAGTGCAAGCTGTCGCAGATAGACAGATGGGCTCTTTCCAACCTGAACACGCTCGTCGCGGCAGTAGACGAAAATCTCGAAAAATATAAGATCACCGAGTCCGCGAGAGCGATAGAGGAGTTCACAGACAACCTGTCGAACTGGTACGTCAGAAGAAGCCGCGAACGTTTCTGGGGCAGCGAGATGACCGACGACAAGGCGGCGGCTTATACGACGCTTTATCACATACTCGTCACGATGAGCAAGGTTCTCGCACCGTTCGTTCCGTTCATGAGCGAGAATATATATCAGAACCTCGTGCGCACGTTCTATAAGGACGCGCCCGAGAGCGTGCACCTGTGCGCGTTCCCCGAGGCGGACAAGAGCGCGATCGACAAGTCGCTCGAGTCGGATATGGATTTCGTACTGCACGCGGTCGCACTCGGCAGAGCGTGCCGAAACAAGGTCAATATAAAGAACAGACAGCCGCTTTCAAAGCTGTTCGTGCTGTCCGACAAAGAGCTTGCGGATAAGTCCGTCGTAGCGTATATCGCAGACGAGATCAACGTCAAGGAAGTGGCTCTCGAAAAGGACAGCAGCAAGTTCATAACCTACGAACTCAAACCGCAGCTCAAGACCCTGGGGCCCAAGTACGGCAAGCACCTCGGCGCGATAAAGCAGTTCCTTTCGACCTGCGACAACGCGGCGGAGATAGTCGAGCGCGTAAGGGCGGGCAAGATATATTCTTTCGAGGCAGACGGTGCGACAGTGGAGCTTGCGGAGGAAGACCTCCTGATAAATCCCGTCAACAAGAGCGGTTACAGCGTCGAGAGCGAGAACGGCATGACCGTCGTCATCGATACGACTCTGACCCCCGAGCTTATCGACGAAGGTATCGCAAGAGAGCTTGTTTCCAAGCTGCAGACGATGAGAAAAGAAGCGGGATTCGAGGTCGTCGATCACATCGAGGTAGGCTACGAGGCGACGGGCGACAGCGCGAGAGTACTCGCGAGCGACAAGGGCATACAGAGCGACGTGCTCTGCGACAAGCTCGTCAACGGACTCTTCGACGGCTATACCAAAGAGTGGGACATCAACGGCGAAAAGGTCACTCTCGTCGTGAAGAAGGCGTAAAGTGATCAGAGTAGCCGAGGGCTGGACTGATTACCGCATACTTGCAACCGGCGACGGCATGAAGCTCGAACGCTGGGGCAAGCTGGTACTCCTGCGCCCCGACCCGCAGATAATATGGCACGAGCAGACCGAACTCGCGGCGCATAAAGGCATCAACGCGGTCTACAAGAGATCTTCGAGCGGCGGCGGTAGCTGGCAATACAAGTCGGGCGTTCCCGACAACTTCACCGTGTCGAGAAAGGGCTTGAAATTTTCGCTTAAGCTGATGGGGTTCAAGCATACGGGGCTTTTCCCCGAGCAAGCCGTCAACTGGGATATAATGCAACAGCTGATCTTGGGCGAGGACAGAGAGATAAAAGTCCTCAACCTATTCGCGTACACGGGAGGAGCGACCGTTGCCTGCGCAAAAGCGGGCGCGTTCGTTACCCATGTCGATGCGGCGAAAGCAATGGTGGACAGAGCAAAGGAAAACGCACGCCTTTCGGAGATAGCGGGAGACAGGATACGCTATATCGTGGACGACTGTATGAAGTTCGTCGCGCGCGAACAGAGAAGAGGCAACGTCTACGACGCGATCGTGATGGACCCGCCGTCGTACGGCAGAGGAGTCAACGGCGAGGTATGGAAGCTCGAAGAAAATCTTTTCGACTTCGTGACCGAGTGCGTCAGACTGCTGTCGGACAAGCCTTTGTTCGTGCTTATAAATTCCTATACCACGGGTCTTCAACCTACGGTAACGGAAAACATACTCAGGCTGTGCCTGAAAGACAAGGGCGGCATATTCGAGTCGTACGAGCTCGGACTGCCGACAGACGAAAATATAGTTTTGCCCTGCGGTTGCAGTGGGCTTTGGAGGATAAAATGACCGATTTCGGATATAAGGATCTGAACGTACTTTACGAGGACAATCATATCATCGTAGTGCTCAAGCCTCAGAACGTACCCTCTCAGGCGGACGAATCGGGCGACGCGGATATGCTTTCCGTCGTCAAGGAATACATAAAGAACAAATACGACAAACCGGGTAACGTCTACGTCGGGCTCGTTCACAGACTGGACAGACCTACGGGCGGCGTCATGGTATTCGCACGCACTTCGAAGGCGGCAGAAAGACTTTGCGACGCGATCAAGAACGGCGATTTCGAGAAAAAATATCTCTGCGTGACGTGCGGAGAACCCAAGCCGCTCAACGGCTCTCTGACTCATTATCTGAAGAAGAACGAGAAGACGAACACCGTCTCGATCGTCCCGATGATGACCGAAGGCGCGAAGAAGGCTGAGCTCGAATACAACGTGCTCGAGACGAAGAACGGTTTTTCTCTCGTCAAGGTCACATTGCTGACGGGCAGATCGCATCAGATACGCGCGCAGATGGCGTTCAACGGCACGCCGCTTTTCGCCGACGCAAAATACGGTGCGGACAAGCGCACGCTCAAGCACAATCTCGGACTATGGGCGACGGTTCTCAGATTCACGCATCCGACCACGGGCGAAAAGCTCGCTTTCATAGCATATCCGCCCGAAGACGTGTCTCCGTGGAAGGCGTTTGAGCTGGGAAGATACCTCAACTTCGCCGCCATCTCCGATCCGTACGGCAACATGAAAAACTATATCGATTTTGCAAAGACGCAGAATTGACGGCAATTTTTCTATTCGATTCTATCCCCGCGACAGCGGGGATTTTTTTTGCCGTAACAGTAAAAATATCGAAAACGGCAGGTGAGACATGCACTGTGATTATCGAGAAAAGTCGGGAAAGAGACCGCAGATGATCGGATTTATTGAAAATAATATTTATTTCTTAATTTTGAAAGAGATGAGAGCGTATCGCGCGCGGACTACGCTTTTTACGCGTGTCGGATTTTACGTTATGTTCGCATTTTTATCGCCGCATTTGTTACGAAAAGGCTGAAAATTGTGTTTAATATGACATACTGTGGTGGATTTTGGAGATTATCATATAGAAAAATACGAACATACGTTCATAAAATTTGGCACTAAAGATTGATTTGAGGTAGCCGCGGTAATATACTGTTTTTCGGAGGGAAGGGTATGGATGATTTGATTTGTTGGGTCACGGCAATATTAGCCGCGTACAGACGTTTGCCAAGAGCCGTTGCGGCTTGCAAGCAGACTTCGCGTTCGCTTGCGGAAAGCGGATTTTACTGTGAGGACACCATGGGACTCGTCGGTAAAATGATAGAGTGCAACGCAAGGTCGGAAAGCTACATAAACGCAAAAGTACTTGTAGATAAAGTTCTCGAAAAACTGCCGCTCAGATATGCGCAGATACTTTATTTAAGGGCGCATTACCCGTTGACGATGGAAGAGATCGCGGACAAACTTGAGTATTCTAAGAGGAGTGCTTTCCGTTGGTACGGGGAGGCTTTGAAAAAGGCGGCTTGCGCGCTGCTTGCCGAAGGTTACGACGCAAAGTGGTTCGAAAAGAGATATTCGGGCGACGTACTGATAGGCGGTTATTACGAACAGGCGAAAAAAGGCGCGGACGTTTTCGGCCGCGCGGGTAAGCTGTCTGACAGCAAAAAACTCATGTTGAGGATAGAGGATGCCGTCGCCGCGAGGCTGTTGCTCCCGGATAAGAGAGCTGCGGCAATAGGCTGTTCGGATTAGCGGCGGTCGCCGTAGCGGGGATCGTAATCGTCGTAACCTCTGTCCGCGTTTTCGCGATTGTCCATTTCGTAACGGTTTTTCGCGTTCTTTGTCGGACGGAATATAAGGAAGACGACAAGCACGCACAGTATGCAGATGACCGCAATCATCACGTTGCGTATCACGTTGTTGCCCGTTACGTCTGTATTACTGCCGCCGGGGGTCGAGATCACGCCTTCGTTCTGCGCGTTGTTTTTGTCTATCGTTATCTCGTGCAGAGGAATGGACGCGAGCGTGAAATCCGCGCGGTTAGTTTCCGTCGCTTTGAACAGCATCAGCTTGTTGGTTGAATTTACGTTGACTACAGCTGAGAAGTAGACCTCGTTGCCGTACTGATAAACGCCGAGGATACGACGGATCTCTGATATATTCTCACCCTTGGTGTTGTATTCGATGAGATTATCGGGTTTGTAGAAGTTGGTCGAATTCTTGTCGGACAGCACGACGTCGGCGACGGGTATATTGTAATACGCTTTTTCGTCGGTCACGGCGTCCTTTGTCACGGCGGCTTTGTTCTCTAAATCGCTTGTCATGACATACAGGCTTATGCCGTAGTCGGTATTCTTGTTGTAGACTATCGACGTATAGTTGCCGTTGTTGGAAAGCGTGCGGAAGTAATACGTCTTGGGGATCACGAATGCCGCCTGGTATCCTTCGCCCGATGCGACGTATACGGTCAGATTTTCGTTTGCGATATAAAAAGTCTGTCCGCCCGAGGCTTGAGTATCCGCAAAAGCCGTGCTCGCAGAGAGCAGACATACGGCAATTATCAGCAGACTGACTAAAGCAATTTTTTTCATTTTACGCTCCGTAAAGCAGGCGGAAACCGCCCGCAGGGTTACTAATATTATACACTATGCGAGAAATATCGCAACAGGAAAAACGGTTATTTATTGTAAAAAGTATGGCGTTTCGGGGAGGATTATGACAGAAAAAGAGATATTGTCGAGGATAATCGCGATAGAAAACGAGCAGAAACGCCGCTATGACAACGACAGACTGGCACGTTACAATACGGGCGACAAAGTGCACGAAAAACAGATGGCGTTCCACAGGTGTCAGAAGCGCAACCGCTGGGTATTCGGCGGCAATCGCAGCGGCAAGACCGAGTGCGGAGCGGTCGAGGCGGTATGGTGGGCAAGAGGGATACATCCGTACCGCAAGAACAGGGGCGAGGTTGAGGGCTGGATAGTTTCGCTGTCCTACGAGGTGCAGAGAGACGTCGCGCAAAGCAAGTTTTTGTCATACCTCAATCCCGACTGGATAGAGGATATAGTCATGTCGTCGGGCAGAAAGGAAAGCGCGCAGTACGGTATAATCGACTATATTCTGATAAAGAACGTGTCGGGCGGATTGTCTAAAGTCGCGTTCAAGAGCTGCGACCAGGGCAGAGAGAAGTTTCAGGGCACGTCGCTCGATTTCGTTTGGTTCGACGAGGAGCCGCCGTTAGATATATATCAGGAATGTCGTATGCGCGTCCTCGATCGCAAAGGCGAAGTGTGGGGCACAATGACGCCGCTCAAAGGTCTGACGTGGGTGTACGATGCGATATATCTGAACAGCGGCGGAGACAAAGAGGTCTGGTGTACAGAAATGGAGTGGGCAGACAATCCGTTCCTCGATAAGGACGAGATAGCCGCGCTCAGCGCGTGCATGGACGAAGAGACGCTTAACTCGAGAAGATACGGCAAGTTCAGCGCGGCGGAAGGGATAGTATACAGAGAGTTCGATCCGTCGCGTCACGTTCTCGAAAGTCCCTTCGAAGTGCCTTTCGACTGGCAGGATACGATAAGCATAGATCCCGGGCTGAACAATCCGCTCGCCTGTCTGTTTTTCGCGACCGATCACGACGGCACGGTCTACGTCGTCGGAGAGTGGTACGAGGCGGGAAGAGATATAGACTATCACGCAAAAAAGATTTTCGAGACTGCAAATTCTCTCGGATGGCACAGGGACGGCAAAGGACGGCTCGAGGCACTTATAGACAGCGCGGCGACGCAGAAGACGCTAGCGAGCGCGAAGAGCGTGGCGGACTTGTTTTACGAAAGAGACATATTGGTAAACACGCATGTGGACAAAGATCTTTTCAGCGGTATAGCGCGCGTAAAATCCTATTTCGCGACGGACAGGATAAAGATATTCCCGTGTTGCGTAAATCTGATACGCGAGCTGAAGTCGTACTGGTGGGGAACGGGAGACAGACCAGTAAAGAAAGACGATCACGCTCTGGACGCGCTGAGGTACTATATCATGACAAAGCCCGAACCCGCAAAAACTCCCAAAGAGCGAAAGACGGTCATACAGCGGGATAAAGACAGGCTGATAAGCAAAATTCGTCGGAGAGGACTATGAGAAGAAAGAATATAGACAGCATTCTTATGAAAAAGGCGACGGGATATTTCGTCGAAGAAACGGTCGAGGAGTACGACCGAGACAAGGAAGTTACGAAATGTAAGGTATCCAAAAAGTATATACCGCCCGATACGACCGCGATCAAAGCGGTGCTGGAGCGGACGCAGGAAGACCCTCTCAAGGGGTATACGGACAAACAGCTCGAGGAGCTGAGGATCAGACTTCTCAAAGAGCTAGAAAAGATAAAAGAGAAGGAGGAACAAAATGCAGGTTCGAAAACTCGGAGTAAAGACAAGGTGCGAGATGCCGACGTGTAAAAACACGGCGGCATTTCAATTCGTCGCCGAAAACGGCGACAGTCGCAATTCGCTCAATCTTTGCGAAGATTGCATCAGGGAGCTTTATGGACAGATCGGTAAAATACTGACACCGAAAAGCCCTAAAAACATGCTCAACAAGAAAAGAGGAGAGGGCGTATGAAAGACAAAAAGTTATTTGCCGAAGACATCGTCGCAGACGTCAGAAAGGATTACGAAAAGCGGAGAGAGGACAGAAAGCCGCTCGAACTGCAATGGCAGCTCAACATGAATTTCGTAAACGGCAACCAGTATATGCAGATAATGCCGACAGGCGACGTCGAAGAATTCGGCAAGCAGTATTTCTGGCAGGAAAGAGAGGTCTACAACCACATCGCGTCCGTGCTCGAGACGAGGATGTCAAAGCTGACGAGAGTGAATACGGGCGTAACCGTCAGACCTTTTTCGAACGACGAATCGGATATACAGTCCGCAAAGCTGTCGACCGCTCTGATAAATGCGGTCGCAGAGCAGAACGACATGCCGTCTCTCATCAACGACGCGGTCGCTTGGAGCGAGGTGGCAGGCACTTGTTTCTTCAAGGTGACGTGGGACAGGGATCTCGGCGAAAGCATAGGAGAAGACAAGCAAAAAAATCATGTCCGTGTAGGAGACGTGCGTATAAGCGTAGTGCCGCCGTTCGAGATTTTCCCCGACAACGTCTGTGCGAATTCGCTTGAGGAATGTGCAAGCATCATACACGCGAAGGCATATCCCGTATCCGAGATCGAGGATATATGGGGGGTGAAGACAGACGGCGAAGAAGTCAACGTGTTCACTCTCGACAACGCGTCCGTTGCGGGCGGACTCGGGTACAACGCGAGCGTAGGCAACGTGATCTCTTCAAAGGTGGACGGCTATGCGGTAGTGATAGAAAGATATACGAGACCCACCAAAGACAAGCCCGAAGGAGAGCTTGCGATAATAGCGGGAGACAAACTGCTGTATTACGGCGGGCTGCCGTATATCACCGACGTTCAGTCGAGGAGGGGATTTCCTTTCGCAAAGACAGACTGCATAAAGAAGGTCGGCAGTTTCTTCGGCACTTCCGTCGTCGAGAGAATGATCCCGCTGCAACGCAGTTACAACGCGGTCAAGAACAGAAAGCACGAATATCTGAACCGCATTTCGATGGGGATACTCGCTGTCGAGGACGGCAGCGTGGATATGGATAATCTGGAGGAAGAGGGACTCTCTCCCGGCAAAGTGCTGATATACAGACAAGGGTCGAACATTCCCAGGTTCATAGAGACGGGAAGCGTGCCCGCGGACTTCACATACGAAGAAGAAAGACTGCTTTCGGAATTCGTCACGGTCAGCGGCGTCAGCGAACTGAGCAAGTATTCGCAGACCTACGGCAACATGTCGGGCAAGGCTATCTCGCTGCTCGTGAGTCAGGACGATACCAGACTTTCGCTGTCCACGGCGTCGCTCAGGCTGTGCATAAAGAGAGTGTGCAGAATGCTGCTTTACCTCTATAAGCAGTTCGCGACGCAGAAGAGGCTCAAGCGTATCACCGGCGAGAACGGAGAACCCGAGCTGACCTATTTCACGGGCAACGATCTGCAATGCGAGGATCTGGTATTCGACACGAACGACGACGTGACTCAGACCACTGCCGAAAAGCGCAACATGGTGATAGAACTGATACGCATGGGAGTGCTTGCAGAACAGGACGGTACGATGAGTCCGCGAACGAAAGTCAAAGTGCTCGAGATGCTCGGCATAGGCAACTGGGAGAGCGCGAAGGACGTGGACGAAACGCAGAGAAAGCGCGCGATGAGAGAGAATCTTTCGCTCGGCAAGGAGAGGATCTCCGCTTGTCCGTACGACGATCACTCGATACACATCGACGAGCATATCAAGTGCCTTCTCGAGGACAGCGTGCTGAAAGACGCAAAGCTGTACGCCGAGATGGACGCTCATATAAAAGAACATCAGATGTACGCGCTTTCGTCGGCTGCGGCGCGGAATACGGACGAAAGCACGGGCGATAAATAAGACTTACGGCGGAGGGATATATGGAAGATACGCAAAAACAAACGGAGCAGCTCCCCCTTGCCGATACCGCGAACGCGGACGGCAAAGACAAGGAGAGACCCGCCTTTTGCAACAAGTTTTTTTCTGCGGAAGAACTTGAAAAGGCATACGACAACCTGCAGAGGGAATTCACGAAAAAATGTCAGGCGAATTCCGCCCTCGTGCGCGAACTCGAAACGGCAAGATCGGGCGAGCGCAAAGAGGACGAAGGAGAAAGGGAGCCGCAGACGTCGCGACCGGAGGGGCAGCATACGGATTTGCCGACGGCAGAGAACGGCGACGGTGCGCCAACTCCCTTTTACGAGTCCGAAGACTGGGACGGCAGGGTGAGCGGTTTTATGCAAAAATACCCCTCGGCGGCAAGACACGCGCACGAAATCGCGAAAGAGCTTGCGAAGGACAGAGAGCTGGCAACGCAAAGCGACTGCCTGGAACAAGCCTATTTCCGCGTGCTCAGAGCCGCCGACAGACCCTATGAAGAGCTCGCGGCAGACGACGGATTTCTCGAGAAATACGTCTATGCGAGCGAGAGGGTCAGAGAGAGGATAATAGAGGATTATCTCCGCGAAAAGATAGAGACGCGCGTCCCGCCGACCATTGCCGCAAGCGGGAGAACGCATCTCACGCCGCCTTCGCGACCGAAGAGCATACGCGAAGCGGGCGGTATAGTGAAAAATATGCTCGAAAACAGGAGGATATAAGATATGGTAACAATGGAAACTGCCGAGAAGGCACTCAAAACTGTATATCTCGGCGTGGTAGCCAATCAGCTCAACGTGGGCGTGAATCCGCTGCTCGCGAAGATCAAGCAGACGAGCTCAGACGTCTGGGGCAAGGAAATAGTCAAGCTTGTGCCGTACGGTCTCAACGGCGGTATCGGTGCGGGAACCGAGACGGGAGATCTTCCCGCCGCGGCATCCAACAACTATGACCGTTTCAGACTCGAGCTCAAGAACCTTTACGGCACGATAGAGCTTTCGGATAAAGCGATCAGGGCGTCGCAGAACAGCGTAGGCGCGTTCGTGAATCTGCTCGACGCAGAGATGGAAGGGCTGCTCAAGGCGTCCAAGTTCAATCTCGGAAGAATGCTTTACGGTGACGGCTCGGGCAAGATAGCGACCGTGACCGCTCAGGGCGGAGCGAACAACAAGGTCGTAGCGGCGAGCGTCAAGAACCTTATGGAAGGCATGGTCGTAGACGTTTACGACGGCTCGACCGACACCGTACGCGACGGGCTGAGAGGAGTCAGGATCACTTCGATAGACAGAGCGAACAAGACCGTAACTTTCGGCGGTGCGTCTGGTGCTGCCGTGGAAAACGGCGACTATATGACGGTGCAGGGTTCCAAAGATAACGAGCTGACGGGACTTGCCGCGATCTTCTCCGACAAAGACCTTTACGGCTTGTCGAGAAGCGGCAGAGAATGGATGAAGAGCGGCTCAAAAAGCAACGTGGGCTCGATCTCTTTCGTCGGAATGCAGAGTGCGATCGACGAAGTAGAGGAAGTCGCGGGCGGCACTATCGACATGATAGTCTGCGCGTACGACGTCAGAAGATTTTATCTCGACAACTGCATGAGCGCGAGAATGAACCTCGACTACATGAATCTCGACGGCGGTTACAAGGCGGTCACTTTCAACGGTATTCCCGTCGTTGCGGACAAATTTGTCGAGGACGGCACGATGTATATGCTGAATACGGGCGATTTCAAGCTGCACCAGCTGTGCGACTGGAGATGGCTCGAGGGCGACGGCGGCAGAGTCATCAAGCAGAAGGCGGGCAGCGCAACCTACTCCGCAACGCTTGTCAAGTACGCCGACCTGATCTGCGACAAGCCGATAGGTCAGTACAAGCTGTCGGGCATAACAGCGTGACGAAAGACCGTCTCGTCGCCGTCGAAAACGATCTGTTCTCGGTTGCGGACAGAATAAGGAGCATAGACGGCAGATACAGAGTGTTTTACAATACGGGAAGGGGAAAATTCGAGGTCAGGAGCGCGGACGACGACAGCCTTCAGGCGACTATACCGTACGATCGGCTCGACTCCCGCGCCGTGGATTACGTCAGAAAGACGAGGATTGAGAGGATAGACGAGATCCTCGCGGAGATTGAACACGAAAACGCTGTCGCTGAGAAAAAAGCGATCGAAAAGGCGGCGACGCAAGCGGTCGGGAATTTAAGATTATAGACGGGGGGAGGCATGTCCTCCCCTTTGTCGAAGGAGGCATAATGAAACTTCAGGAAGTGATCGATAATACGATCGTTTTCCTCGGCAAGGCTCTGAACGGAAACGGGGGATTTGCGGACGATGAATTACAGGTGATGCAGTTTTGCGTCAATTTCGCGCTTTCCGAGATCGCACAGGAATATCTGCCTCTGACCGCAGAGTGCGAAGTGTGTGCTACGGGCGGCAAGTTCTACTTCGAAAACATGCCCAAAAGGGTAAGCAGGATAGTTTCGGTCAGGGATAAGGAAGGCAACGAAGTGCGCTTTAAGACCCGTACGCTTTATTGCGAGACGGGCAAAGACGGCGACTACACGGTGGAATACCGCTATCTTCCCGAAACCGTTACGGCAGACGGTGACTGCGAGGTAGATCCGTCGGTCAGCTCCAAGACCGTCGCGCTTGCCGCCTGTGCCGAATACTGCATGATAAACGGCATGTACGAGCAGAGCGAAGGCTTTGCCGAGAGGTTCAGACAGGATATGCGCGCTCTGACCAGACCCGTCAGGACCGTCGGGATCAAGGCGCGGAGGTGGTACTGATGTTCTACGAGAAGAGGTTTTCTACCGACAGACCGTCCAAAAGGAGATTTCTGTTGTCGTCGTTCAAGGGATTCGACGAAAAGGCGAGTCCGAACACATTGCCGTGCGACTACTGCGACGAGGTTTATAATTTCGGTTTCGAAAAAGGAGAACTGACAACGGGATTCGGCTATGAAAGATTGCTGCTGCCCGACGTTTCGGGAAATATCGCGACGGGCATAGATCCGATCCCCGAAGGGTACGAGGACGGCGTTCTTCTTTCGTTTACGCTAAGCGACGAAAACGGCATATATTACTGTCTGGGACTTTCGTCGAAAGACAAGCTGGGCTACGTTTTCGTCATCCCCGGAGGTAAATCGTGGTCGGAAGACATCAGCGACAGGCAATTCACGTCGGCGGTCAACTACGTCCATAACGGAAAATATATCGCAATGCTCGCGGGAGGCGGATCGGGGATATACGTCATGTCGGCGGACAAGTTTGAGTTCGTCGCGGACGCATTGCGCGTGACAGACCTGTGTACTCACTACGAGCGCGTATACGCCGTCGTGGACGGGGTGAGACCTTCGGTATGGTTTTCGGACGCGTTCGACCCGTACAACTGGAACGTGTCGCTCGAAGAAGGCGGCTACATCGAGACGGACGGGCTTGCGGGCAACGTGCTCCGCGTCGTCAGCTTCAACGACAATCTCTACATCTTCTGCGAATTCGGGATATACAGACTGACCGCGTATTCGGATCAGACCGAGTTTTCGCTCAAACGCGTCTATTCGGATACGGGTATGATATGCAAAGATTCGGTCAGCGTATGCGGCTCGTCCGTATTTTTCGTGTCGAGCAGCGGTATTTTCTCGTTTGACGGATACGACGTCACGCGTCTGACGGACAGGTTCGATGACGTGATAAAGGAGGCGAAGAAGGTCAAGGCGGTATACTTCGAGGACAAATACTATGTGCTCATGGCGCAGAAGTTCGACGACGGAAGAGGGGCCTACGTTGCAGACGGATCGGAATACAACGTGCTTGCGATAGCCGATCTGAAAAACGGCGTGACCGAGATATACAGAGGGACCCGCATAACCGACATGCTCGCGCTGAAAACGCCTTACGTCAACAAGCTCGTGTTGAAGATAAAAAACGGCAGTTACGTTTGCGGCGCAGAAAGGGACATATCGTTTGACGGCGCGATACCGCAAAGGTACTGGCGCGTGAACGGGATAGATTTCGGCGACAATTCCGAGATCAAAACTATCGTCAACGTCGATTCGAATGCGGACGATCCGTTTATTCTGGGCATAGTCGCGGACGGACGGGTCAGAGAGATCGCATGCAAAAAAGGCAGCAACGTGGTGCCTGTCGGTATCGCGGGCAGACGTTTCGATTTCTATATCGCGGTTTCCGGCAATACTGTCAGGATAGGACCGATAGGCGTTACGGTAGAGTTTTACGAGAGGTGTTGATGAACTATCAGAGACTGGAAATAACTGCGAGGAGCGCGCTCGAACTCGCACAGCAACTGAGCGATACGAAAGTCGTCGAATTCGTTGACGTGCTGCAAAAACTCGGGGCGGATACGCCGCACGCGATAACCCTCCGTTGCAACGGCAGGATTTGCGTCGAGATAGACGTCTTCGGAGACAACGGCGGGATAAAGGTGTTTATGGACGAGGAGCTGATCGACTCGTTCGAGAACGGGATATGGATAAGAGAGATAGGAGGGCTCGGCAAGGGCAAACACGTTCTGTCTCTCTCGACAGACGTCGGAGCGACCGACGTCAGGATACGCGTTACCGCGAAAGGAGTGCTGAGGATATGAGACTGACGAGAGCACAGAGGAGATTGAGAAAGATCTTCGCAAGATACAACTACTACATTTTATCGGGGGGAAGCAGATGGTAAGCAACAAATTTTCACACAAATTGGCGCTGGATACCGGGACCGAGTTCAGAAAAGAGCCTGCAAAAATCGAGACCGAAGAAGACCTTGTCGCCAAACTCAAGGAGATGCACACCGCGTACAGACAGAAAGAGCTCGAACAGAGAAAGCAGGCGGCAGAAGACGCATTGCCCGAAGAGATCGAATACGAATACAAGACCTACGAAGGCGAGAGCGAGGACGAGATAAGAAACAGGGTCACAGCCGAAAATACGGGCAAGCTCGAGGGGGAGAAAAAAGTACTCGAAGCGGATACCGCGAACAAGACGGCAGAGCTTAGCAACAAGACCGAACAGGCGTACGACGATTACGAAAAGACTGAAAAAGAGATACTCGCGTCGCTCGAAAAGACCAAAAAGCAGAACGAAGACAAGATAGTCGAAAACGGACTTTCGCGTTCTTCCATAAGCATGCTTATCGGCGAGGACGCTGACGCGCAGGCAAAGAGTATGATAGCCGAGGCAAAGGCGGACGCAGACGCGGTCGCGAAAAAATATCAGACGCAGATAGACGGGCTCAACAACGAACTTCAGGCGGCGATCGACGACCTCAACGCTGAATACGTTGTGAAAATATCGACCGAGATAGAAGATCTGATCTCGAAGAGAGACAAAGAGATAAAGTCCATACAGGAGTACAACAACAAGATCGAGAAACAGCTCGCGGATTACAAGCTCGGGCGCGAAAAGGCGATACAGGACGACGTGAAGAGACAGATGGAGGCTGACTATCAGCAGGCGGAATACGAAAAGCTGTACGGATACATAGGAGAGAAAGCCGACGATTATTCCGAGAGGCTGAACCTGGCGATAGATTTCTACGACACGCTCGATCCCGCGACGGCAAGGGAAATGGTGTATAACAACCAGTATCTTCAGGCATATCTCGGTTACGAGTACATGAATCTGCTCGCGAGATACGTCAAGGCGTCAAGCGGCGCGAAATAGGAGGTGACGACAATGTGGGAGAGTGCGATAGAGACCGTGATCGCCAACGGCGCGTGGGCGGTACTTTTTTGCCTGCTCCTCGTCTTCGAACTCAAGGACAGCAGGACGAGAGAACGGAAATATCAGGATACGATAGCGTCTCTCGGCGACAGCCTGACCTGCATCAGGGTAGTGGCGAAAGACGTGGAAGAAATAAAAAGAGACGTGAGGTCGGCTCTGTCCGACGAAACTACCGACGAGGACGACGACGTCCTCTCGGGATCACTGAAGGAGGCAGTATGAAAGAAAAGATAAAGTCCTACGATTTCTGGATGGCTGTGGCGAGCGCACTGATGCTCGTATTGCAGGCGGTAGGGTTTACGAGAGAGATACCCTATCTGCAGGAGCTGACCACGGCTTTCCTCGGGTTTCTCGCGGTGAGCGGTTTTATAGTAAAGCCGCCCGACAAGCAGACCGAGAGCAGCGCGGAATCTGAAACGAATGCTGGCAAAAGCGAAGAAAACGCTGCGGGTGAATTTGCCGATATTATCGATAAAATAATAGATAATACTAAAAACTAATTATAAATAATGAAAAGGCGGCATTTCCGATGCCGCCTTTTTTATTGTTCGCATGCCTTTTGAAAAGTATTATATTGCGGACGGATTTTCTGCCTGACGCGTTTCCGATTTGCGCCGTCACGGCGACAGAGTCCGTCGTCTGGCGATCGTAAAAGTCACGGCGTTTTGCTTTTTACGACGTTGGCGAGAATCCCCGCGATCCTGGCGTTTGCGTCCGCGTCGACCGAAGGTTTTGGGGGAGGGCAAGAGAAAAGGTAGTCGAGTGCGGACAGAAGTTTTGCTTTGGAGGCGTTTTCCTGTTCGAGCATCGCGCCTTGTCCTTTCGATACCGCCTGTTTCGCGTTGAGTATCTGGTCTCCTCTCGAGGCGGCCTTGGGCAGGGGAATATAGAGAACGCGTTTGCCGAGAGCCGAGATCTCCCTGACGGCGTTTGCGCCCGCGCGTGAAATTATCACGGCTGCCGCGGCGTACAGATCGAATACGTCGTCGGCGTACGGCTTGTGAAAATATCCCTTTTTTTCGATGTTTTCTGCATTCTTTCCCGTCAGATGTATTATTTCGTAACGCTCGAGAAGACTGTCGAGACACGAATATATCAGGTCGTTCAGGGCTGTTGATCCCGCCGAGCCTCCTATGACCAGCAGCAACGGTTTTTTGCACGGCAAGCCGTATTTTTTCGCTACTCCCGCACCGTCCGCGTCGAACAACTCGTCTCTTATCGGATTTCCAACGCAGAGAGCATTTTTCGCCTTGGTCGAGGAGTGCGACGTCAGCGTCAGTGCCGCAAAGCGTGAAGTTATCCTGTTTGCAAGCCCGAGCGTCATGTCCGATTCGTGCGTGACTACAGGGATCTTCAGCGATCTCGCGGCAAGACAGACGGGCAGTGCGACGTATCCGCCTTTGGAAAACACGACGTCGGGAGAAATATCTTTGAGAAGTTTTTTCGCTGATTTCACGCAATTTACAAGCCTGAACGGAACGGCGGCGTTTGAAAACAACGCGTCGCGTCTCAGCTTTACCGTATCCGTGTCGTAGAAGGTAACGCCGTGTTCGGCACAGATCTTCTTTTCGATACCGTCTTTGCTTCCGATATAGATAATATCGTCGAAATCTCTTTTAAGATAGGGGAGCAGAGCCATGTTCGGCATGACGTGCCCCGCGGTGCCGCCGCCCGTAAGTACGATTTTCATAGTGTTCTCCGCAAAATTATTCAAACAAATATATGTCCATAAACCGCGAAAATATACCCGATATGCAAAGCGGATGCAGGCGTTTTCGTCCGGGAATTTTTCTTCGGGCAGTAGGAAAACAGGGGTTAAAACCTGAAAATCAGGCGGTTTCCCGTCGGTTTTGAAAGCATAATATGAAATAATATTATAATATTATAAATTATGCTTGATTAAAACCGCAATATATAGTATAATTACATGTATAAAGGGGAGAATTCCCCCAATATATAGTGGTGAGGATATTATGAAGGAAATTATTTTCTACGGATATAAAGATTATAAACTCAATCTGGCGGTATGGGACGAGGCTGAAAATCCCGTTGCGGTCGTTCAGATACTTCACGGCATGGCGGAACATATAGCAAGATACGACGATTTCGCCCGTTATCTCAATTCAAAAGGATACATAGTGCTCGGCGACGATCACAGAGGACACGGCAAAACGGCGGGAGCGAGCAATCTGGGCAAAGTTCCCGACGGAGACTGCTTTTTCGATACCGTTCAGGACGAGATACTGATCACAAAGTATGCCGAAGACACCTACAGGCTGCCGATAATAATCTTCGGACACAGTTACGGATCTTTTCTCGCGCAGGCGTATATACAGCGCAACAGCGGCGTGATAGCGGGAGCGGTGCTGTGCGGCAGCGCGTGCCAGAACGGTGCGGACGTCAAGGCGGGAAAGGTGCTTTCGGCTCTTCAGCACGCTCTGTACGGCAAGGACGCCGAGGCAAAACTGATACGCAAGATGTCTTTCGGCGCGTACGACGCACAGTTTATAGGCGAAAACAAGAAATTCGCATGGGGCAACCGCGACGACGCCGAGAGGGAGAAGTATCTTGCCGATCCGATGTGCAATTTCACGCTTTCGCTCGGTTTTTACAAGTCCTTCTTCAAGGCTCTTTGCAAGATATACCGCTCTAAAAATCTCAGCAATATCCGCAAGGATCTTCCCGTGTTCATCATAAGCGGCGACCGCGATCCCGTCGGAGGAAACGGCAAACTCGTCAGCAAATTGTACGAGAAGTACATCGACGCGGGGCTGGGCGCGGTGTCGATGAAACTGTATCCCGAAGCGCGTCACGAGATACTCAACGAGATCAACAAAGAAGAGGTCTATTCCGACGTCAACGACTTCGTGGAGACCTGTCTCAGGATTTACGAGAATACGAAATGAACTTCCGCGGCGTCGGCTGCGGAGAGACGATACGAAAGCGACGCCCGCGGTCACGGCGCGGGCATCAGGCGCGCGCATGCGCGTCGCAAACTAAGGAGAGAAGATGAAAAACACCTACGATTCCAAAGATCTGCAAGTACTCGAAGGTCTCGAGGCGGTACGCGTCAGACCGGGCATGTACATCGGTACGACGGGCAGCAAGGGTATGCACCATATCCTTTGGGAGATCGTCGATAACGGCATCGACGAAGTAGCCAACGGTTACGGCGACCGCATCGACATAGTCGTATATCCCGACAATAGCGTCAGCGTGCGCGACAACGGCAGAGGTATCCCCGTCGATATACACCCGAAGTACGGCATTTCGGGCGTCGAGCTCGTGTTCACGAAACTGCACGCGGGCGGCAAATTCGACTCGAACAACTACGGTTTTTCGGGCGGTCTGCACGGCGTCGGCGCGTCGGTCACCAACGCGCTCAGCGAATGGCTGACGGTCAAGGTGTACAAGAACGGCACGGAGTATACGCAGGAATTCCATTCCCACGAGGTGGACGGCAAGATAATCAGCGGCGCGGTCAAGACGAAACTCACCGAAAAGCCCTGCGATAAAAAGGAAAAGGGCACGTTCGTGCAGTTTCTTCCCGATCCGCGCGTGTTCGCAAACGAAAAATTCTCCTACGAGGTCATTTCCAAGCGAATAAAAGAACTTGCGTTCCTCAACGGCGGCATGACCATTACGCTGACGGACCTGAGAGATACCGATGAGAACGGGCATTACAAGTCGGTGAGTTACTGCTACGACGGCGGTCTGCGCGATTTCGCGAAGTATATCAACAGCTCCAAGGTCGTGCTGTATCAGGAGCCGATATACGTCGAGCGTTCGGCAAAGAATTTCATGGTGATGCTTGCCGTGCAGCATACTGACGGCTACAACGAGAGCATTTTCAGTTTCGTCAACAATATCCCCACGACCGAAGGCGGCACGCACGAAACGGGCTTCAAATCGGCGTATACAAAGGTGTTCAATGACTTCGCGAGAGCGAAAAACATTCTCAAGGACAAAGATCAGAACTTCCTCGGAGAGGATTTCAGAGAGGGCATGACCGCTATTCTCGCTATCAAGATGCAGAACGTGCAGTTCGAAGGTCAGACCAAAACTAAGCTCGGCAATCCCGAAATCAAAATACTCGTGGAGAACCTCTTGACCGAAGCACTCAAAGATTACCTCAACAAGGCGAAGAAAGAGGTCATAGACGCGATATACGCCAAAGCCGACGTCGCGGCAAAGGCGAGGACGAAGGCGGCGCAGGCGAAGGATATGACGCGCAAGCTCAACAGCATGACGCAGAGCGCGCTCGTGGGCAAGCTGTCCAATTGCAGCGGCAAGAAAGCGGAGATGAACGAGCTGTTCATCGTCGAGGGCGACAGTGCGGGCGGCAGCGCGAAACAGGGCAGAGACAGGTATTTCCAGGCGATATTGCCTCTCAAGGGCAAGCCGCTCAACGCCGAAAAGAAGCGCGTGAATCAGATCCTCGAAAACGAGGAGATGGCGTCTATAATAAACGCTCTGGGCACTGGATTTTACAAGGATTTCGATATAAAAGGACTCAAGTACAACAAGGTCATCATTCTCGCGGATGCAGACCAGGACGGCGCGCACATAAGGTGTATACTGCTGACCTTCTTCTACCGCTATATGAAAGAGCTGATCACCGACGGGCACGTCTATATAGGCATGCCGCCTCTGTATAAGATAACGGACAAGAACGGCACGCGGTACGCCTATGACGACGACGAGCTGAAGAGCATGCTCGAGACGGCGGCGAGAGGATACACTCTGCAACGCTACAAAGGTCTCGGCGAAATGAATCCCGAGCAGCTGTGGGAAACGACGATGAATCCCGAGACCCGCACGCTGACAAAGGTCACGATAGACGACGCGTCCGAGGCGGAAAGTCTCATCTCGATCCTTATGGGAGACAATATCGACGCGAGAAAGAGTTACATCAACGAGAACGCAAACTTCAACAAGGTCGACAGCTTCAAAGAGATAG
This sequence comes from uncultured Christensenellaceae bacterium, assembly GCA_944380305.1. Taxonomy (GTDB): domain Bacteria; phylum Bacillota; class Clostridia; order Christensenellales; family UBA3700; genus Ornithoclostridium. The sequence continues at coordinate 68,745 of CALWHF010000003.1, read as the reverse complement.
CGGGTTGACGCAAAGGGAAAACGTGATATGGCAAAAAAGAGAAAACCTATTGAGGACAAGACCGTAATACTCGACAACGACCTCGTGGACATAATGCATCAGTCGATGATGCAGTATTCGGAGCACGTCATTCTCGACCGTGCTCTGCCGAGGGTGGAAGACGGTCTCAAACCCGTTCAGAGGCGTATTCTGTACTCGATGAACGAGCTGGGCACGACGCCCGACAAGCCGCATAAGAAGTCGGCGAGAATAGTCGGCGAGTGCCTCGGCAAATACCACCCGCACGGCGATTCGTCGGTATACGACGCGATGGTAAGGCTCGCGCAGCCGTTCAACACTCGCATGATGCTTGTGGACGGACACGGCAACTTCGGCAGCGTGGACGGCGACGGCGCGGCGGCGATGCGTTATACCGAGGCGCGTCTCGCGCCGATAGCGATGGAAATGCTGAGAGATCTCGACAAAGACACGGTCAGCTTTTCGCTGAACTTCGACGACAGTCTCGAAGAACCCGACGTACTGCCTTGCAGATTCCCCAATCTTCTCGTAAACGGCACCACGGGCATTGCTGTCGGTCTCGCGACCAATATCCCGCCGCATAACCTCGGCGAGGTGATAAACGGTATCGTCGCTTATATCGACAACAGCCGCATAACGCTCGACGAGATGATGAAATACATACCCGCGCCCGACTTCCCGACGGGCGGCATCGTGATAAACAACGAGGGTATAAGAGAGGCGTACGAAACGGGCAAAGGCAAGATCACCATGCGAGCCAACGCTTTCATAGAAAAGGACGGCGACAGGGATCTGATCGTCATCACCGAGTTCCCGTATCAGATAAACAAGGCGATGCTCCTTTCCAAGATAAACGAGCTGAGAGAGGAGAAAAAGGACAGGTTCGGATTTATACAGGAGATAAACGACGAGTCTGACAGAAACGGCATGCGCGCCGTGATAAGGCTGCGTCGCGACACGAACGCCGAAAAAGCGTTGGCGACGCTGTTCAAATTCACCAATCTCGAATGTTCGTACGGCGTCAATATGGTCGCGATAGCGGACGGCAAGCCCAAGCTGATGGGTCTTCTCGAGATAATAGCGCATTACGTCGAATTCCAGCGTCAGGTCATATACAAGCGCAGTCAGTACGACGTTTCGATAGCGCGCAAGCAGGAGCACATACAGCAAGGCAAGCTGATCGCGGTCAACAACATCAGAAGGGTCGTGGACATAATCCTCAACGCGGAGACGGATGTCGAGGCGAAAGAGCAGATCAAGCAGGAATTCAATCTTACCGAGCGTCAGGCGGTCGCTATCCTCGAGATGAAACTCAAGAATCTGAAACGCGTGGACGCCAAAAAGCTCGAGGCGGAGATCGCCGAACTTCAGGAGAAGATCGCGGAGCTGGATCAGATCCTTTCTTCCAAGCGCAGACAGCTCGCAATCGTGCGCAAGGAGATACTGGAGATCAAGAAGAAATACGCCGACAAGCGTCGCACCTCGATAGTGTCGCCCGATCACGCTACGGTCACTACGATAGACGTCAACGCGAAGCTCGAGAGAGCGGGCAAACTGATCCTGACGCAGGCGGGCAATATAAAATTCATGGCACCCAAGTCCTTTTCGATGGCGCAGAAGAGCATAGTCAACTGCGGCGCGACCGACCTTGTCAAGAGAGTGATGGACGTGACCAACGATTACAACCTGATAGCGTTTACTCAAAAGGGCAATGCGGTCGTGTTCGACATCGACTCGCTGGGAGAGGACAAGTGGAAGTCCCGCGGTACTGCGGTCAACAAGATAGCGCGCGCGGACAGCGACGAGAAGATCATCGCGGTCTATACGCCCGCCGAACTCGAGGGCAAGGAACTGTACTTCTATACGAAACAGGGCATGGTCAAGAAGACGGAGGCGAAAGAGTATTCGACCGATAAAAAGACGGTTTCGCCGTCTATCGTGCTCAAGGATGGCGACGAGATCGTGGGCGTCGAGATCGTGGATCCCGAGGACGAATACCTGCTCTTTGTCACTAAGGACGGCATGGTGCTCAACGCCGAAGCCGACATCCCCTGCCAGGGCAAGAAGGCAAGCGGCGTAAAGGGCATACAGCTTTCCGAAGGCGACGAGGTGATTTTCGCGGCGCAGCACGACTGCGAGGGAGAGATAGTTCTCGTAACGGATTCCGGCTATGCGAAACGCGTGGTCATATCTTCGGTCGAACCCATGAAACGCTACCGCAAGGGCGTAACGATAAACGACGCGAAGAAGAACGGCAACATTGTGTTCGTGGACCTCGTGACGATGCCGTACGACTTCGCATTGCAGCTCGTGGACGGAGAGTGTCTCGCGGTCAATACCGAGGACGTGGAGATAACCGACCGCACGAAGAAAGGCAACAATATCCTCAAAGAGGCGTGCAAGAAGGGCGGCAGCAATCTGAATATGGTGATAGCCGACAGCAAGCGTCACAATATCTGACGGACGCGCCCGAGAGTCCCGTATCGGACGAAAACAGCAGAATAAGGATAAATGATTCTATGCAAAGCAAAAGTCCCGTTTTCGCGGGACTTTTTGCATTGTCGTTATTATATTGAAAATAATTAATAATCCTTACAGTCGCGCAAGTCGCGCGGCACCGACGACTTTCACAGCAGGGATCACGCCTTGACAGTCGCTTTTACCTTCGTCGGCGGATCGACGTAATAGCTCATGCTGTTGTATACGTTGCGGATATGGTCGGCGATCCTTTCTAGGTCGTTGATAAGATTGAGCCATATCGCGCCCGCGTCGGGAGAGCAGAGGTTGTCGCGCAGACGCTGTATATGCGAGCGGTCAAGCTCGACTTTGTATTCGTCGACACTGTCCTCGATCTTCTCCATATCGTCTTTCTGCGAGATGTCCTTGTTGATATATCCCGTCATGACCACGTCGTAGAGTTTGTCGATCGCGCTCTTCATCTCTGACAGTTCGCTTTTTGCCGCGTCGGAGAACGATACGTTGTTCTTGACCATCTTCTGAGTGTATTCCATGATGTTTTCGGCATAGTCGCCTATGCGCTCGAGGTCGGATATGACGTGATAATACGAGCTGAGCTCGCGTTCCGTCTGTTTTGATATGGGTGCGGAGGAGACTTTCGTCAGATAGTTGGTAAGTTCTTTGTTAAGGAAGTTCAGATGTCTCTCTCTGCCGTCGAATTTAGGCTGTTTCGCGAGCGAATTTATCGTTATTGCGTAGACGGACGTGTCGAAGTTCTTTTTGGCGATGCTCGCCATAAGAAGTATTTCCTTGCGCACCTGCGCGAGAGCGATGGTAGGGGTCGCGAGCAGGCGTTCGTCGACGTACTGGAATTTGTCCTCTACGAAGCCGTCCTCATTGGGTGAGGCTTTCTTGTCTCTTATCACGAGGCAGGCAAACTGCGTCAGCTGTTTTATGAACGGTACGAGAAGGATGGCGGTCGTCACGTTGAATATCGTATGGAACATCGCTATCTGCGTTTCGACGTCGGTAAAAGCGGATTTCAGCCACTTGTCGATAGGCAGTACGAGCGCGAGTATGAAGAAGAGCAGCGAGCCTATGCAGTTGAACATCAGGTGGATAAACGACGCGCGTCTGCCGTTGGGGGTAGTTCCTATCGATGCAAACATCGCGGTAACGCAGGTGCCTATGTTTATACCCAGCGTGATGAATATCGCGTTTTCGAGCGTCATCAGGTTCGCGCCCGCCATAGTTATCAATATTATAGTGGTAGCCGAGGAGCTTTGTACTATCGCGGTTACCGTCAGACCTATGAGCAGAAGAACGACAGGATTGCTTATCGAGGTCATGACCTTTTCGATGACGGGTGAGTCGCTGAAGGTCTCCATTGCGGAACTCATGACCTGAAGTCCGACGAATATCATACCTATGCTGCCGATTATGCAACCCCACAGGTTGACCTTGTCGCGTTTGGACATCTGCATGAACGCGCCGACGCAGGCGAGAGCGGCGAAGAACGCGGTTATCGGCAGAGACTGCAACGCGCCTATCTGCGCCGTGATCGTCGTGCCTATGTTCGCGCCCATGATTATCGACGTCGCCTGTGCAAGAGTCATGACTCCCGCGTTGACGAAACCTACGACCATGACCGTGGTTGCGGACGAGCTCTGGATGACCATCGTCACGCCAGTACCGACAGCGATACCTGCGAATCTGTTGCTGCTGATCTTGTTGAATACCGACCTGAGTTTGTTGCCGGCGACGGACTCGAGGTTCTCGCTCATGATTTTGAGCGCGATAAGAAATACGCCGAGACCGCCCAAAAGTGTCAAAATAGTTTTGAAAACTTCCATACACCGTGTGCGGATGCGCCCGCACGCTTGAATTGATCCGCGTCAGCGGAGACGCGGGAAGAAGATCCCGCAATTGTTACCAATACCATATATAACAAAATACGCCGTCAAAGTCAAACGAAAATATAGACAAAAAAGCAATTTTATTGTATAATACCGTCGTACTGCAATTATTATTTTGCGCCCGCACGTTAATAATATACGCGGACGTTATGACCCCGTGAAAGGACTGCGGTCGCGTCAACGGTAAATTGTTTGTAAAAAAGTCGAAGGTTTCGTGAAAAGCCGATTTACAAAGACCCGCTATTGTAATATAGTCAAAGTATAGGGACATCGCGACCGAAGACACAAATAAATCGCAAGGAAACTGATATGAACACACTGGTTTTACTCGATTCCAATTCGCTTATCAACAGGGCATTTTACGCGCTCCCTCCTCTGACCAACAGACAGGGGCAGCAGACGGGCGCGATCTTCGGCTTCGTCAATATGTTTCTCAAGCTCATAGACAAGTATAAGCCCGATTACGTCGTCGCGGCGTTTGACCGCAAGGCACCGACCTTCCGCAAGAAGATGTACGAGGGATACAAGGCGACGAGAAAGCCGATGCCCGAAGAACTCGCAAGTCAGCTCGAGCCGCTCAAAAGGCTCTTGCGCGCGATGAAAGTGCAGATCGCGGAGCTGGACGGATTCGAAGCGGACGACATACTGGGCACGCTGTCCAAACGCAGCAAATGCAGGACGTATATCGTCACGGGAGACCGCGACAGTCTTCAACTTATCGACGACAAGACGACGGTGCTGATGACCAAAAAGGGCATATCCGAGATTGTAGAATACGACGAGGCGCGCCTGAAAGAGGACGGGTTCACCCCGTCGCAGATAATTGATCTCAAGTCGCTCATGGGCGACAGCTCCGACAACATCCCCGGCGTGGCGGGCATAGGCGAGGGTACGGCGACCAAACTTCTCGCCGAATACGGCACTCTCGACAACGTATACGCGCATATCGACGAGACAAAGGGCGCGCTGAACAGAAAGCTGACCGAGGGAAAAGAAAGCGCGTATCTGTCGTACAGGCTGGCGACGATAGACCGCGACTGTCCGATAGAAACCGTGCCCGAATCGCAGCCGTTCGAATACGAATTCGACAAAGAAGTGAAGGACATACTTCTCGAATTCGAATTTTCCAAGATAGCCGACAGGCTGACGTACAAAGAGGGGGTCGCACCAGTCGAAGCGGTCAAAGCCGAGACGGTCGGCGACGAAGCCGAGCTGACAGCCGCGCTTGAGAAGATAAAGAAGAGCGGCGTATTCGCTTTCGACGTCTCGTCTCGTATATTTATAGGCGGCAACGGCTGTTCGTACGAGGTCGTCATATCCGACAATCTGCTCGGAACGGGAGTGGATTACAACGCGTTTCTCCGCGCGATAAAACCGCTCGTCGAGGACAAAGAGGTGCGCAAACTTTGTTTCGACGCAAAGACGTATATGCACCTGTTCGAGCCTTACGGGATAAAGATCGGGGGCGATTGCGACGACGTTATGCTCAAGGCGTATCTTTGCGACAGCAATCGCACGTTTAAGAGTCTTTCCGCGCTTGCAACGGCATACGGGGAGAACGCGGAGGACGGAGCAAGCGCGCTGACGTCGCTCGATGCCGTGCTCGACGCCGAGATGAAAGAAAAAGAACAGGAAGAACTGTACAGAGATCTAGAACTTCCTCTCGTCAGAGTGCTGTATTCGATGGAGCAGGCGGGGTTCAAGGTCAACAGAAAATATCTTGACGAGCTGAATGCGGAGCTGACCGCGGAGGCGGAAAGGCTTGCCGCCGAAATAACCGAGCTTGCGGGAGAGGCTTTCAACCTCAATTCCACCCAACAGCTTGCGCGTATACTCTTCGAAAAACTCGGTCTGAAACACGGCAAGAAGACAAAGACGGGATATTCTACCAACGTGGAAGTGCTCGAGTCGCTGAAGAACGAACACCCGATAATCCCCGCGATACTCGGATACAGAGAGATAGTCAAGCTCAAATCGACCTATCTCGACGGCATGCTGTCGCTGATAGACAAGAACGGTAGGGTGCACACCGTATTCAAGCAGGCTGTGACCGCGACGGGAAGACTCTCGTCAACCGAGCCGAATCTTCAGAATATACCCGTGCGCAAAGAGAGCGGCAAACGTATCCGCAAGATGTTCGTGCCCGCCGACGGCAACGTGCTGGTATGCGGCGACTACTCGCAGATAGAGCTGCGTCTTATGGCGCACATGAGCGGCGACGAGACGATGATAGAGGCGTTCAACGAGGGCGCGGATTTCCACCGTTCGACCGCGGCAAAACTTTTCGGAGTGCCCGCCGACGCCGTCACGCAGGATATGAGAAGAAGCGCGAAAGCGGTCAACTTCGGCATAATATACGGCATAAGCGATTTCGGGCTTTCCGAAGATCTCGGCATAAGCGTTCCGCAGGCGAGAAGGTATATGCAGAACTACTTTGAGACCTATCCCAAAGTCAAAAGGTTTATGGAAGACTGCGTTGCTTTCGCCAAGTCGAACGGCTACGTCCGCACGCTGCGCGGCAGAAAGCGGTATATACCCGAACTTCAGTCGTCCGTCTACGCGACGAGGGCGTTCGGCGAGAGAGTCGCGATGAACATGCCTTTGCAGGGCACAGCGAGCGACATAATAAAGGCGGCTATGATAGACGTCGAAGACAGGCTCGAAAAGGGCGGTTACAAAGCAAAACTGATAATGCAGGTACACGACGAACTCATTGTCGATTGTCCGAAGGAGGAAAAGGACGAAGTGTCCGCGCTCCTGAAGGACTGCATGCAGAACGTCGCGAAACTCGACGTGCCGCTGATCGCGGACGTCGGTAGCGGCGACAACTGGCTGGACGCCAAATGATCACGCCGCAGGCGGCGCGGCAACCGAAAGGAGGCTGACATGAAGATCGCAGTGATAGGGGGAGTGGGCAGCGGCAAGAGTACGGTGCTCGCGATGTTGAAAGAACACGGGGAAACCGTCGTGGATTGCGACGCGCTCTACCGCGAGGTAAAGAAGAATCCGCTCTACAAAAAGGATCTCGAGCGGGAGTACGGCGACGTGTTCACCGACGGAGCGATAGACAACAAAAAGGTATCCGCGCACGTTCTCGGCGACAAAGCAGCGGTCGAAAAGCTCAATTCGCTCGCTCATCCGTACATAAAGAAAGAACTCGACAAACGCACCGAGGGCAAAGACAGGGTTTTCGTCGAAGTACAGGTATTCGAAGGCGGACTTCTCGAGGATTATTTCGACAAAGTGTGGCTGATAGTGGGAGACAAACAGACGCGGGTAAACAGGGTCGTCATAAGAGACGACTGCGACGTCTCAAGGGTCGAAAAGATAATGGCGATCCAGCCCGAAGACGAACAGCGCAGAAAGGCGGGATATACCGTCATCGTCAACGACGGCAGTTTCAGAGAATTGCGGGAAAAGGTCTTCGCGAAACTCAGAGAACTCGGTTGAAACCGCGTTTGCAGACCGAAATCACGCACGGGAGAGAAATCTCCCGTTTTTGTTCAGTGTGACTTCAAACGGTTGTCAAAAACGCGGGCATGGCTTATAATAAAATATATGTTTTATTGTATCACAGGAAAAGTCGTACATTACGAAGAGGGCAGGCTCGTCGTCTCCGCGGGAGGCGTCGGTTACGATCTGCTCGTGTCCAACAACGCGCTGACGAGACTGGGAAGACTCGGGCTTGAATGTACCGTTTACACGGTGCTCAGCGTCACGCAGGACGACGTCAGACTTTTCGGCTTTTACAGCAAAGAGGAAAAAAACATGTTCCAGAAGCTGACTTCGGTCAGCGGAGTGGGCGGCAAAATGGCTCTGCAAATACTTTCGTCTGCCGACGTGAGCACTCTCGCGGTCGCGATCGTAAGCGGGGACACCGCCACCATATCCAAGGTCAAGGGCATAGGCAAGAAGACCGCGGAGCGTATCGTGCTCGAACTCAGGGAACAGATGAACGAAGCCGTCGCCGCAAGCGGAGCGGTATCCGATTCTTTTGCTCAGCCCGAACAGAACGGGGGAGTCGCGTCGGACGCAATATCCGCGCTCGTATCTCTCGGCATATCCAAGACGGACGCCTACACCGCCGTCGCCGCCGCGATGAAGAAGACGGACAAGCTGGAGCAGATCATCACATTGGCATTAAGGAGTTTTGACAGATGAATTTTGAAGACGACGAAGAGAGATTCATGTCCTCGATGCCGATAGCGTCGGATTCGGACAACGAAAACAACCTGCGTCCCAAGACGATGAGCGACTACATCGGTCAGGACAAGGTAAAAGAAAATCTCGAGATATACATCAAAGCCGCCGTCGCGAGAGGCGAGGCACTCGATCACGTTTTGCTGTACGGTCCCCCGGGACTGGGCAAGACCACGCTCGCGCACATAATCGCCAACGAGATGGGCAGTCAGATCAGGATCACCAGCGGACCCGCGATCGAAAAAGCGGCGGATCTTGCCGCGATACTCACCAATCTCGGCGAAGGAGACGTGCTGTTTATTGACGAGATACACCGTCTGAACCGCAACGTCGAAGAAGTGCTGTATCCCGCGATGGAGGATTTCGCGCTCGACTTCATAGTAGGAAAAGGACCTACCGCAAAGAGCATAAGACTGTCGCTCCCAAGATTCACTCTGATAGGTGCGACGACCAAGGCGGGTATGCTGACGGGACCGCTCCGCGACCGTTTCGGTGTAAATTGCAGGCTCGAGATGTACACTCCCGAGCAGCTCGCGAGGATAGTCAGACGCTCCGCGTCCATACTGGGTATCGAGCTGTCGGACGACGGCGCGGTGGAGATCGCGAGAAGAAGCCGCGGCACTCCGCGTATCGCCAACCGCATACTCAAGCGCGTCCGCGACTTTGCAGAGGTCAAGGGCGAAGGCGTGATAACCTACGAGGTCGCAGACCACGCTCTCGGCAAAATGGAGATCGACAAACTGGGTCTCGATTCGGTAGACCGCAGACTTCTCACCACCATGATAGAAAAATTCGGCGGAGGACCCGTCGGACTGGATACGCTGAGCGCGGCGGTAGGAGAGGACAGCGGTACGATAGAGGACGTCTACGAACCCTATCTTATGCAGATAACTTTCATCGCGCGCACTCCGAGAGGCAGGATCGTGCTCCCCGACGCGTACGAACATCTCGGCATGAAAGTGCCGCAGAGCGCGGTCAGGCAGATGAGCATACTCGACGTGCTCGAGACGGGAGACAAGGACGAATAAATGACGATGAAGACAACCGATTTCGACTACTATCTGCCCAAAGAGCAGATAGCTCAGCACCCCGCAGAGCCGCGCGATTCCTCGCGGCTTTTGGTATACGACAGGGCGGACGGCTCGATAAGCCACAGGATTTTCCGCGACATAACCGACTATCTGAAGGCGGGCGACGTGCTCGTGGTCAACAATACGAAGGTCATTCCCGCGCGTATTTTCGCAAAGCGCGTGCTTGCGGACGGCTCGCTCGGAGACGGAGAGTGCGAGGTTTTGCTCCTGAGGCGTATCGACTATACGAAGTGGGAATGCATAACGAGACCCGCGAAAAAGCTGCGCGTAGGCACTCAACTTTATTTTTCGGACAAACTCTCGGGCAAGGTCGTCGCGTACAAAGAAGAGGGACTCAGAGACATAGAGTTTACCTTCGACGGCGTTTTCGAGGATATACTCGACGAGATAGGCAATATGCCGCTCCCGCCGTATATCACCGAAAAGCTAGAGGACAAGAACAGATACCAGACCGTGTACTGCAAGACGAACGGCTCGGCGGCTGCTCCGACCGCAGGACTGCATTTCACGCCCGAGCTGCTCGACAAAATACGCGCGAAAGGCGTGCAGATAGCGACCGTCCTGCTCCACGTCGGGCTTGGCACTTTCAGACCAGTCAAGGAAGAAAACGTGCTCGATCACAAAATGCACAGCGAGTATTACCGCGTCGACGAAGAGAACGCCGTCATCATAACCAAAGCGAAAAAAGAGGGCAGAAGAGTGATCTGCGTCGGCACTACGTCCGTACGCGTGCTTGAGTCCGTCGCCAAAGAAGACGGCACCGTAGAGGCGTGTTCGGGAGATACCGACATCTTCATATACCCCGGGTACAAGTTCAAAGCGGTAGACGCCCTGATAACCAACTTTCATCTTCCGCAATCGACTTTGCTTATGCTCGTAAGCGCGTTCATGGGCAGAGAGAATGCGCTGAAGATGTATGACGTGGCTGTGAAAGAGGGGTATAGGTTTTTTTCGTTCGGTGACGCTACGTTGATTCTTTGAACGCGGATATGCGTCGCAATACTTTGTCGTGCTCCGCTTTCCTCGGGTCACATACGAATAAGTATGCTCCCCGTCGGTAAATGCTCGCACTCCTTGTCTTGCTCGCATCTCCGCGTTCATGAGACGAGATATTGGCGGACTTTGTAATAAGGATTCTCATCACTTTGTCGCGCTTGCGTTTTTCCTCGGCCACATACGAATAAGTATGCTCCCCGTCGGTAAATGGCTCTCCTTGTCTTGCTCGCATCTCCGCGTTCATGAGACGAGGTATTGGCGGACTTTGTAATAAGGATTCGCATCACTTTGTCGCGCTTGCGTTTTTCCTCGGTCACATACGAAAAGTATGTTCCCCGTCGGTATATGCTTGCGCAAGCTGACAGGTTTTCTGTTTTTCTTTTCGATAAATCCATATATTAAAGTGTCGGATTTTCCGATGCTTTTTTTTATTACATTTGTCATTGTTTTCTTGCAACCGGTGTTGACATATAAGTATATATGGTATATACTGTATGTATAAAAGATGTACAATATGAATATAAACAAATAGAGCAAAGGTTTGAATATAATGTATTGTATCGGCAAACCGGTTACAATAAATCAAAATTCAAAACCGAGCCGCAGCATTTTGCGAGCGGGAACGGAGGAGAAGGATTAATATGGACGCAGTCAAGATAAATGTCAATGTTGACAAAAAAACAAAACAGGAAGCTGACGCGGTATTCAAAGAATTGGGCTTGAATATGTCGACGGCAATCAACATGTTTTTGAAAAAATCAGTAATGGAAGGAGGTATACCGTTTGACGTTACTATAAGCAAGCCCAAAAGGGAGACTTTGGATGCTATAAAAGAAGCCGCAGACATAGTTAGCAATCCCGAAAAACATTCTTCTTATAGCAGCGTAGAGGAACTGAAAGCGGCACTGGATGCATGAGCGAATACAAAATAGTATTTACTGCAAAATTCAAAAAAGATTACAAACTTCTGCAAAAGCAACATAGAGATACAGACGAGCTTTTTCGCGTGATCGACATACTGGCAAAGGGCGGTGTTCTTGACAGAAAATACAGCGATCATCAGCTTTCGGGAGATTATTCAGGTTGCAGTGAATGTCATATCGCACCCGACTGGCTTTTGATTTACAAAAAGAGCGAGGACAAGCTGTTGCTGGTTCTGGTCAGGAGCGGTTCGCATTCGGATCTGTTCGGCTGAAATTTTGTTTTCGATACATAACGGTCATATAATTGACACATATCGATAAATTCAGTAAACTACTATTCGGGTAAAATATGTTTTCATACGAAGTAATCAAGGTAGATAAGCACACAGGGGCAAGGATAGGCAAGCTGACTACGCCGCACGGCGTGGTCGAAACGCCCGTTTTCATGCCTGTAGGGACAAACGCGACGGTCAAAAGTCTGACACCCGAGGCGGTGGAAAAGATGGGCGCGAGTATCGTGCTTGCCAATACCTATCATCTGTATCTGCGCCCGGGACACGAACTGGTCGAAAAGGCGGGCGGTCTGCATAAGTTTATGAACTGGAACAAGCCGATACTGACCGACAGCGGCGGGTTTCAGGTCTTTTCGCTTTCTAAATTGCGCAAGATAACGGATGACGGCGTGACGTTCGGCTCGTACATCGACGGCAGCCGCCATCATCTGACGCCCGAAGACGCGGTGCACGTTCAGAACGCGCTCGGCGCGGATATAATAATGGCTTTCGACGAGTGTACTGCGGCGGATACCGATTACCGCAAGTCCAAAGCTGCAATGGAACGCACGCTGAAGTGGCTGGACAGGTGTGCGAAAGCGCATACCGACTGGGACAGGCAGATGCTTTTCCCGATAGTTCAGGGCAATATGTACGAAGATCTGCGCCTCGAGAGCGTCAGGCGTACCGCAGAGTATGCGCGTTGCGGTATGGCGATAGGCGGACTTTCGGTAGGAGAGCCCAAAGAAGTGATGTACAGAATGCTCGATCTTCTGCGTCCGCATTACCCCGAGGATCAGCCCCGTTATCTTATGGGCGTCGGCAGTCCCGACTGTCTCGTCGAGGGAGTAATGCGCGGTATAGATATGTTCGACTGCGTGCTGCCCACCAGGATCGCGAGAAACGGCATGGCGTTTACAAGGCACGGCAACATCACTCTTAGGAACGCAAAGTACAAAGAAGATTTCACGCCCGTAGAGGAGGGGTGCGACTGTTATTGCTGCCGCAACTTTTCCAAGGCGTATATCCGTCATCTTATAAACAGCGACGAGATACTGGGCGGTGAGCTTTTGTCGATACACAACATCCGTTTTCTCGTAAAGCTTATGGAAGATATAAAGGACGCGATCCGTCGCGACGAATTTGCCGATTTTTATTCGGATTTCAGGCAAAAGTATTCCTGGGAAAAGAAAAAACAGTCCTGAAACATAAGTTTTCGACAAAAGAAAAGGCATATTAATCAAAAATTTACAATAAGCGTGTAAAAATAACTTGCTATTTGACGAGAATTTCTATATTATTAGATATACACGAAAGCAAGGTTTTGTTGCGCAAGACCTGAAAGGAGTATAATAAATGACCAATTTGTTTTTATTGGCTGAAGATGCAAGCGGTTCTTCCAACCAGTCGTGGATACTGCTCGTCGTACTTGCGGTAATGCTCGTAGGCACGATGCTTCTCTCCATCATTCCCCAGAAGAAGAGACAGAAGAAAGCTCAGGAAATGATGGCAAACATCAAAGTAGGCACCAAGATCAAGACTATCGGCGGTTTCGTCGGCACGATCAAAATGATCGACAATTCGCAGAATACTTTTGTCATCGACATCAGCGCAAGCGGCGATGGCAGCACTCTCGTCACGATCGACAAGGGCGCGGTCTATACCGTGATCAATCCCGTCACAGAGGGTAGTGCGAATGCAAACGCAAACGCTGCTTCCGATTCTTCCGCGGCTACCGTAAACAACGGGCCCGTTGCTGCCGACGACGTCGTAGAAGACGGCATTGCTGCAGAAAAGAAAGCTGCGAAGAGCAAAAAGAAGAAGTCGGCTAAATCCGAAGAGAACGCAGACGGCGCAGAAGTTTCCGCGACCGTCGAAGTTTCAGAAGAGAGCGAAGAGAAGAAGAACGTCACAGGTATCGACGGTGACAACGACCTCAAGTTCTGACAGTTAACGACAATAAAAACGCGGAGAATTTTCTCCGCGCTTTTTGTTTTCAGATCTTTTTTCTTTTCACGTTTACGGCGAGGATTCCGCTGAGTATTCCCGCCGCCAGACATGCGAGGATGTCGTACACGCTCATCGGGTTCTGAGAAAAGTCGCCGCCTACGGCAGAGAATATCAGGTATGTGAGCCCCGCGTAGACGAGTCCGACGACTATACCTTTTACGAGACCTTTAGTGTCGTGTCTGATGCCTATAAGACATCCCAGAGCGACTGACAGTATCTTTATCGCGATGTTGACGGGTTCTATGACCGACGACGACAGATTAGCGAATTTTGCGATTATCGCGAACGCCATTACGAGCAGGATCGACAGGATTATCGAAAAGAGCGCGCTTCTGACAATATCCAGCGCGTCGTATTTGTTGAATTTTACTTTTTCCATAAATTACCTCCACTACAAAAAAGATATGAACCGTCGCAATGCAATATGATGTTGCGACAAATTACGACTGCGAGAGACAAAAAGTTGTGCCAATTTGCCGATAACACTTGATTTATCGCGCGCAGTATATTAAAATGAATATACAATAAAACCTCGGAGGTTGTTATGAAACATATCAACAGTATCGCCGTAAACGGCATGAAGAAGAGCGGCAAGATTGGCTGCGGCGAGTGTCAGTCCAGCTGCCAGAGCGCGTGCAAGACCAGCTGCACTGTCGGCAATCAGAGCTGCAAGAACAGAGACGAAAAAGTCAACACCGTCAAAAAGCCGTTGCTGTAAGAGGATGAGATGACTCATCCGTTCGGCTTTACCTACGGGGGCAAAACACATTATTTTGCCTTCGACAGCGAAAGTGGCAGTCTGCACAATGTGGATTATGTCACTTTTTTATGTGTCAAAAACCGCCTCTCGATCCCTTTCGAAGGAAGAGAGGAGGAGGATTTTCGCGCCGTTTCACAAGGCGAAAAGAAAGAGATAGCAGATGAACTCGACGAGCTTGCCTCGCAGGGAGTGCTTGACAGCCCCTGCACCGTCACTCAGATCAAAAAGCGCGTAGGCGAAATCAAGGCTTTGTGCCTGCATATCTGCCATGACTGCAACCTGCGTTGCCGCTATTGCTTTGCCGACGAAGGGACTTACCGTACGGCAGACAAGGCGCATATGCCCGTAGAAGTTGGGCTGCGCGCGGTCGATTTTCTCATTGCCAACAGCGGCAACAGAAAGAGTCTCGAGATAGACTTTTTCGGCGGCGAGCCGCTTATGAACATGGATACCGTCAAAGCCGTCGTCGAGTACGCCCGTTCACTCGAGGCTTCCACGGGCAAGACCTTCTCGTTCACGATGACGACAAATTGCGTGTTGCTCAACGAGGAAAACAGACAATGGCTCAACGAGAACATGTATAACGTCGTTCTGAGTATAGACGGCAGGAGAGAGATACACAACGCGGTCAGAAAGACCCCGAACGGTGCGGACGCTTTCGACGCGATACTGAACAATGCGCTCGAGTTCCGCAAGATACGCGGGGACAAGTCCTATTACGTCCGCGGCACTTTCACGGCAAAAAATCTGGATTTCTGCGAGGACGTGTTGTATCTCAACGACTGCGGTTTCGATCAGATCTCTATGGAGCCCGTCGTTACCGACATTCCCGATCTTCAGATAAAGAAAGAGCATCTTCCCCGTATATTCGAAGAGTACGAAAAGCTGGCGACGGCATATCTCGACAGGCGCAAGACAAAAGACAAGTGGTTCAATTTCTTCCACTTCATGTACGATCTCGAGGGCGGACCATGCGTCGTAAAGAGACTGACGGGATGTGGCAGCGGTTGCGAATATCTCGCGGTCACGCCGAGAGGCGATATATATCCCTGTCATCAGTTTGCGGAGAGAAAACCGTACAAGATGGGCAATGTGCTCGAGGGAACGGGTTACGACAGGAGCGTCAGCGAGATCTTCGCGAAGAACATCGTAACGAACAAGCCCGACTGCACGAATTGCGCCTCAAAGTACTATTGCAGCGGCGGATGCGTGGCAAACAATCTGAATTTCGCGGGCGACATGAACAAGCCATACGACATAAGCTGCGCGATGATGAAAAAGCGTTTCGAGCTTTCGCTCGCGATAGCGGCGATCGAGGCGTGCGGAGAGTAGAGACAATAATATTTGCGACATGAGGAGAAGACGGAACGCCGCTTTCTCCTTTTTTCGCCCGTTAAGCAGCGTTTTGCGGAAAAATACGGTCGAAATTGAATCAATCGGCGAAAAAACAGTCAAACTTTTATTGACTTATTTTTATTATATATATATAATAATTGAGTAGGACTAATCTAGGAGGCAAAAAAAGGTGTCAAAAAGCAAATCAAACACGCGTAAGAGATCAAACGGCACGCTCGCTTTTTCGATCGTTGTGCTTGCGGTGTTTACGATACTCATCGTTTTGGGCACGGTATTTGCATTCGTCAGTCTCGACAACGGCGAGCTCGGTATCTACAACTACAACGCGTACCCTACATGCATAAAGCTGGGGCTTGACCTCAGCGGCGGTGCATACGCGGTTTACGAAGTGGACAGGGATAATCTTCCCGAGAGCATGACCGACGGCGAGAACGACGAACAGGAGATAGAAATGGCTATCGAAGGTACCCGTGCGAGTCTGGAATCTTTGTTGTTCAACAAAGGATATACCGAGGCACAGGTCAGCGTTTACGGCGATACTATCAGAGTAGAGGTTCCGGATATAGACGATCCCGAGAGAATTTTCGAACTCATCGGACGTCCGTCCAGTCTCGAGTTCAAGGAATATACCGATAGCGAAACGGTCAACGAAACGCTTATGACCGGCGAAGAGATCGCTCAGACGGGTGTGACCTACAACAGCGAGACGGGTTATTACGAAGTGGCTCTGAAGTTCACGAGCACCGGTTCGGACAAGTTTGCTGAGATCACGTCGGATCTGACGGGCAAGTACCTGGGTATATATATCAACGGCGAATACGTCATGCACGCATCGGTTTCGGAGGCGATCTCGGGCGGACAGTGCTCGATCAGCGGTAATTACAGCTACGACGATGCGTACGCTCTGGCGGTTCAGATACAGGCAGGCAGCTTCCCGCTGCAGCTCAACATGAGAGAGTCCAGCACGCTGACCGCAACCCTCGGCGACTCCGCTATAAAGGCAGGCGTCATCGCAGGTATCGCGGGTCTGATACTTATCGTCATCTACCTCGTCGCTATATACAGGCTGATGGGCGTGGCGGCAAGCATCGCGCTTGCGTACTACACTCTGACATATGTGTTCTTCCTGTCCGTGTTCCCGTGGGTACAGCTTACGCTGTCGGGTATCGCGGGTATCCTTCTCAGTATGGGTATGGCTGTCGACGCCAACGTTATTATATTCGAGAGGATCAAAGAAGAATACGCTGGCGGCAAGAGAATGAACGAAGCGATAAGCCTCGGTTTCAGACGTTCGCTTGGCGCGATAATCGACGGTAACGTCACTACGATCATAGGTGCGGTCGTGCTTATGCTCGTCGGTGCGTCGACGATCAAGGGCTTCGGTATCACGCTGTTCATCGGTATCGTGTTGTCGCTGATAACCTCGCTCCTCATCACGCGTCTTATCCTCAAGGCGATCACAGGTTTCTTTGTGGACAAGAACAAGGTCGGATCGAATATGATAGATCCCAAATACGGCAAATATTTTGCGCTCAAACTCGGCGAAGTGCAGGATGAAGAAGAGCCTGCGGTCGAAGTCGCGACTGAAAACGCAGAGGGAGGTGCTACGTTATGAAAATAAACAAAAATATCCCCAAACTGTTTAAGATATGGTTTGTGATCCCGTTTGTGATCATTCTTATAGCCGCGGCAGTGTTTACGGGATACGCCGTCTCCTACAAGGACGTTTCCAAGGGTATGAACATCGGTACGGACTTCGCGGGCGGTTCTGTCGTCAACGTGGTCCTCGGCGAGACCGAACTTTCCGACAACGACAAATACGACAAGCACTACGACACCGTGCTCGGAGTATTGCAGGATGACGAAATCGCTGCGCAGGTCGTTCAGATAGCAAAAGAGAAGTACGACATAACGATCGACGCGTCGGCTGTCAAGGCGACCGTGAGTTACAGTCAGAAATCCGATACGGGCGCGAGCATGGCTCTTGTCGTAAAGTACGACAACATCTCCAAGACCTATGACCCGACCAACGAGCTGACCAACGAGAGAAACACTCTTATCGAGGCTAAACTCAAAGAGATATACAGCGCAGAGAACGGTTACGCGAACGTCGACGTCACGATGAGCAACATCGGTGCGACGGCAAGCGAATCCCTCATCCGCACGGCGATCATATCGCTCGCTATCTCTCTTGCGATAATCCTCGTATACGTCATCATACGTTTTGAGCTGTGGAGCGGTCTCGCGGCGATAATCGCGCTCATTCACGACGTTGCGATAATGGTCGCGCTGACGATAGTGTTCCACATTCAGGTCAACAGCTCGTTCATTGCGGCAATGATCACGATAGTCGCATACTCGATCAACAATACGATAATTATATTCGACCGTGTACGCGAGAACAACAAGATAGAGAAGAAACTCAATCCCAGCGCGATAATCGACAACTTCCATATTGCGGATAAGTCGACCAAGCAGTCCATGACGAGAACGATCAACACCACGGTGACGACGATGTTCGCGATAGTCATATTCGCGATCCTCGGCGCGGCGACGGTCAGAGAGTTCGCTCTGCCTGTCATATTCGGACTCATCGCAGGTTTCTATTCTTCGGTATTCATTTCGCCTGCACTCTACGCGTTGATGAAAAACGCGGGAGACAAGTGGAAGAGAGAGAGACAGAGCAAAGCGTCTCAGACCTTCGTGGGGCAGAAGAAAAAGGAAAACGCGTAAAAGACAAAGGTCGCGACACAAATCGCGACCTTTTTTATAAAACGGCAAATCGCGGCGATCGCGGATTAACCGTAAGAAACAAAGAGATAAAAATCATAATTATAGATATATTATGCGCGCAATAAGCGCGCGCGGAGACGAAATGGACGACAGAGAGAGGTCAACCGTATTGCAGCGAGAGCTCGCGCTCGACAAGATAGTTGCCGACCTGCTTGTTAAAAGAGGGGTCGGGAACGTAGAGTCCGCGCGCGCTTTTTTGCATCCTTCGCTTTCGTCGTTGACGCCGCTCAAAGACTACGACGGTATCGACGAGATAGCTGGCAGGTTGAAAAAAGCGGCAGAAGAGGGCGAAACGATCGTGATATACGGTGATTACGACTGCGACGGGGTATGCGCGGTCGCGATATTGTATGCGTATCTCTCCAAAATCTCTCGGGGCAAAGTCAAATACTTTATACCCAACCGTCACAACGACGGTTACGGTATAAGCGTTTCCGCGCTCGACTTCATTGCCGAAAATACGGACGCTCAGGTGCTGATAAGCGTGGACTGCGGCATAAATTCGGTCGAGGAAGTGGACTACGCTCAACAGGAGCTCGGCTTTGACGTGTTGATAACCGATCACCATCAGCCGGGCGAAAAATTGCCCGATTGCCCGATATTCAATCCGCACGTCAGCGCAAAGACCGACACGGCTTTCAGACATCTCTGCGGCGCGGGCGTCGCGCTGAGGATAGTCGAAGCCATGGCGGGCGAAGACGAGAGCAAGAAATATTACGATATTGCCGCGCTCGCTACCGTGGCAGACGTCGTGCCGCTGGTAGGCGATAACAGAGTTATCGCGTATTACGGGCTGGTCAGCATAAACAGGCGTTACAGGAGAGGCATAGCTCTGCTTGTCGACAGCTGCATAAAAGGCACCGTCACGTCGACGGACATAGCTTTCAAACTCGCCCCCAGGATAAACGCGATGGGCAGGGTAAAGGACGCAAACGGGGTGGTCAGACTGTTTGTCGAAAACGATATGTTTCTGCTCAAATGCCTTGTTGAGGACATAAACAAGGCTAACGACGAGAGACAACAGCTGACCGACGATCTGACCGAAGATTGTCTGGAAAAACTGAAGAATTACGACTTCGGTAAAAATCTGTTCATAGTGCTTTACGCTCCTTACTGGGACGACGGAGTGCTCGGTATTACGGCGTCGAGGATAGCGGGAGCGTTCTCTCGTCCCGTGATACTGTTGACAAAGAACAACGGCTCGCTCAAAGGCTCAGGCAGGAGCGTAGCGGGCATAAACATACTCGATTGCGTAAAACACGCTTCGGCTTATCTGACGCGTTTCGGCGGGCATCCGATGGCTTGCGGAGTAGGACTCGAGGAGAAAGATCTCGACGGGTTCAGAGAGACGCTGAACGCATACGCGCAAGAGGTTTACGCAGACAAAATGACCGCCTCTGACAGAGAATGCGACTGCGTGCTCGACAAACCCGTGGATATTGCGGTCACGAAACAGCTTATGCTGTTGCAGCCGTTCGGAGAGGGAAATCCCGCTCCCGTGTTTGCTATCGACGAAACAAAATGCGCTTTCGCGCCTCTGGGCGACGGCAGTCATCTGAAAAGCAGGATAAAGAATATGGAAGTTCTCGCTTTCGGAATGGCGGACGACAGAGAATATCTCAACAGCGATGCGGGCAAAAGGCTGTATCTGGACGTGTCGTACAGCGTCTTCAACAACGTGGAACGCACTCAGGCTGTCGTCAGAAGCGTCATACCAAAAGGTCTTCCCGACGACGACGTGTGTTTTGAATACAACCTGAAAAAGCGCGGCGACGGGGAGGACGATTCGGGCACTGAGATAACCGAGATAGACGGAAAGCTCGCCGAAAAGCTCGCGAAAAAGCCTTACGGGGTGTGTTTCGTCGCTTTCGACAAAGCTACTGCCGAAAAGGCGGGAACGCAACTGGGACTCGAAGTTGTATACGGCAAAAGAGACGGGAAGCTGCCCGTGACGGGGATAATCCTTTGTCCGTCGGACGGCGCGACCGATTATTACGCCGAGACTGTCCTTCTCGAAAAACCTCTTGTCGGCATAAACAGGTTTGCGAGAAAAGGCAATGCTGTGCTGTATCCTCTCGGCGACTTGCACGCGGCATACCGCGATCATGCGTCCTCTTACGAAGAATTCGGCACGGCTTACAGAGCGATACGCAAAGCTACGGGCACGGGCAGATATTCGGACGTAAACGCACTTTACGAGCGCGTAGCACCCGAGACAGGGTTCGACAAACGCAAATTTCTGATATGCTTTTACGTTTTCTGCGAGCTGGGACTTGTAGGATACGGCGCGAACATCGTATGCGTCGCGGGCGCGAAAACCGAGCTCGGCAACAGTAAACTGTACAAAGAGATCTGCAATTGACTCAAATTGCGGCAAAAACCTGCGATTTACATAGATAAATTCAAATTGAATGTTGATACGCGCGAAAAACGTGGTATTATATAAATAGAAAATGCGCATTGCGCAAAGTAACGGAGCAGATATGATAGAAGATTTCCTCAATCAGATCGAGAATACCTATTCCGACGCGAGCTATCAGAGAATAGTCCGCGCGTATTACTTTGCGAAAACGGCGCATAAGGGACAGTTACGCCATTCGGGCGAGGAGTACTTCATTCACCCCGTTGCTGTCGCGAGCATACTCGTGGATCTCGGGCTGGATTGCGATACGATTATCGCCGCGCTCCTTCATGACGTCGTAGAGGATACGGGCGTAAGCGAAGAGGAGATCGAAAACGAATTCGGTCACAGCGTCGTGATGCTGGTGGACGGCGTCACCAAGCTCAGCAAGCTCAATTTCAAATCCCGCGAAGAGGCGCAGGCGGAAAACCTGAGGCGTATGTTCCTTGCGATGAGCAACGACATCCGCGTCATAATCATAAAACTTGCGGACAGACTGCACAACATGCGCACGCTGTCTTACCGCAAGGAGGAAGACCGCATCCGCGTCGCGACGGAGACTCTCGAGATTTACGCGCCAATTGCGGCGCGCCTCGGTATCGCGAGCGTCAAAGGCGAGCTTGAGGATCTGTGCCTGAGATACCTTCATCCCGAAGACTACTACATGATCGCCGAGAAGGTCGCATCGACAAAGGTGGAGAGGCAGAAACTCGTCGAATCGATTACCGCCGACCTCAAAAAAATGCTCGAAGAACTCGGCATAAAAGGCGATATAAACGGGCGTCCGAAGCATTTTTACAGCATCTGGCGCAAGATGAAGAAGGGCAAAAGTTTCGAGGAGATATACGATCTGACGGCTGTCAGGATAATCGTGGATACGGTCAAGGACTGTTACGCGGTGCTCGGCGCGATACACACGATGTGGAGGCCGCTCCCGGGCAGATTCAAGGACTACATTTCGGTGCCGAAGACCAATATGTACCAGTCGTTGCACACGACGGTGCTGTCGAGCTACGGTTCGCCGTTCGAAATACAGATACGCACGCACGAAATGCACAGGATCGCCGAATACGGTATCGCCGCGCACTGGAAGTACAAACAGGGCGTCGCGGACGGCAACTCGTCGATAGACGACAACAAGCTCGCGTGGATACGCAGCGTGATGGAACTTCAGAACGACGTCAGCGACTCGCGCGAATATCTCGATATGCTCAAACTCGACCTGTATGTCGATCAGGTCTTCGTATTCACCCCGAAGGGCGAGATCATCAATCTTCCCGCGGGCGCGACGGGCATCGACTTTGCCTATGCGATACATTCGCAGGTCGGCAATAAATGCGTGGGTATCAAGATCAATTCGAAGATGGTACCCGTGGACACCGTTCTGACAAACGGCGACGTCGTAGAGGTCATTACTTCGTCGGCTGCAAAAGGACCTTCGAGAGACTGGCTCAAATTCGTCAAAACGCCTTCTGCAAAGAGCAAGATCAAGAGCTTTTTCAAGAAGGAAATGCGCGACGAAAACATCAAACGCGGCAAAGACATGCTCGAACGCGAGGCAAAGCACAAGAATTATCAGCTTGCCGATCTCGTCGCACTGTCGCCGTGGCGCGATTACATAAAGCAGAAATACAACGTATCCGATCCCGACGAGATATTCAGCATGGTGGGATACGGCGAGCTGACGACGAATCAGGTACTAACGAAGATGATCGAGTTCTACAAGGTCGAAGAATGCAAGAAAGAACCCGTCATCGAAGTCAAACCCGCGTCAACGAGAAAGAACAAGAACGACAGCGGCATTATAGTCAAGGGATTCAACGATCTGAAGATACGTTTTTCGCATTGCTGCACGCCCGTGCCCGGTGACGAGATCGTCGGATACATCTCGAGAAGCCGCGGCGTGACGATACACAGAGCGGATTGTCCCAACGTCAAATATCTTGAGCCTGAGCGTCTGATCGAGGCTGTATGGCCCGCGACGAACGCCGTCGGGGAGAAATTCGTCTCGTCTCTCGGCATAACCGCGGAAGACAGGTCGGGTCTCGTCATAGAGGTCGCGACGCTGATCAACAATATGAAGATAACGATGACCAACATCAATGCGCGCGCCGAAAAGAACGGCACGGCGGTCATCACGGTTACGGTCGAGATAAGCAGCGTAGGCGATCTCGAAAACCTGATAAAGAAAATACAATCGCTTAAAGGCGTGACTTCGGTCTCCAGAACTAATAACGTGTAAAGACGGCTTGCGGCGGAATTTTCGCCGCCGTTTTATGCAAAAAAACAGATAAGTCAAAGAAAGAACGCGTTTTGTGTTGACGTCCTGTCTCGAAACGCGCCGTAAAGACATGCTGAAAACGGGCGCATAGAGGAAATTCGGATAAATGCACGCCGTTTCGACGATAAAACGCAATAAGAGGTAAACGAAATGAGAGCGGTCATACAAAGGGTCAACGACGCGACGCTGACGGTAAACGGCGAGAAAATATCTTCGATAGGAGAGGGATTTCTCGTGCTGGTCGGCTATACGGCGGACGACAACGAAAAGAAGATAGACTACGTCGTGGACAGGATAGTCGGAATGAGGATATTCCGCGACGAAAACGGCAAACTGAACAAGACGCTGAAAGATATTGGCGGAGAGGTGATGTGCGTGTCCAACTTCACGCTGTACGGCAATGCGGCTACGGGCAGACGCCCCGATTTTTCGAGGTCGGCGCACTTCGACGTCGCGAAGCCGATGTACGACTATACCCTTAAAAAATTCGGACAGATGCTCGGCAAGGTCGCAAGCGGCGTGTTCGGCGAACATATGCATATAGACATGTCCAACGACGGACCCGTCACCATGATAATAGAAAAGTAAGAAGGAAGACATGAAGATAGTAAACGTATCTTATCAGACCAACTGTTATATAGTATACGACGAAATCACGAAAGAGGGATTCGTCGTGGACTGTATATACGCCCCCTTCGTAACGCGGGAGGCGGAAAACCTGGGGGTGAAGATAAAAGCTCTTCTGATAACTCATGCACATTACGATCACATTATGGGCGCGGCTGACCTGAAAGAGGCGACGGGCGCAAAAATTTATATGCACGAATCGGATATTGAAAAGATAGACGATCCTCGCAAGAATTTCTGCCCGTATCCGCAAAACGTGGTCAGACATTTCGACGTTGACGTATGCGTCAATGACGGTGACGTGCATGAGATTGCGGGCATCAGGGTAGAGGTCATGCATACCCCGGGACACAGTGAAGGGGAGGCAAGTTATATCGTGGGCGACGCTATCTTCGTGGGCGACGTGCTGTTCAAAGACAGCTACGGCAGATACGACAACTACGACGGCGATTTCGCGAAACTCAAAGAGAGTGCGAAAAAACTCTTTGCTCTGGACGGCGACTACCGCCTTCTCTGCGGACACGGAGAGGAGAGCACGCTGGAGCACGAGAGAAAATTCAACCCTATCCTGACCGACTATGAGTATTGAAATAAAGTTTGAGACAAACGCCGAAAAGTATTATCAGGACTATATGGAAGTAGTCAGAGAGTTTTACCCTCACGTCCTCGATAAAGAGGACGGAGAGAGGTTTCATCTTTCGCTAATTGAGGACGCTGAACAAGTTACGGTTATAATAGAGTGCCCTCTATTGCCTGAAAAGTATTATAAAATAAGTGAAAAAATAGATATATCAAGAAATAATCTGGCTATAATAGCGCAAATCAAGCGTTTTTCAAAGGTTGCGCTGTACGATTGCATGAAAAAGCTCTCGAAGATCGATCTTCCCTACGGGTCGTTGACGGGGATCCGTCCGACCAAGCTTTTTCACGATCTTCTGTTTCAGGGAAAGGACGCGAGAAAAGTATTTACCGAGGATCTGAGGGTAAGCGAAAGCAAGACGGATCTCATAGACGACATCGTGAAAAACCAGTCGGGCGTTTACCTCAAAAAAGACGGCGTTGCCGACGTCTTCGTCAACATTCCGATATGCCCGACGAGGTGCGTTTACTGTTCGTTCATTTCGGCGGAATTTTCAAAAGTAAAAAAGCAAGTGCCGCTGTACTGCGATCTTCTGAAAAGAGAACTTGCCGACTGTAAAAGACTTATTGCCGATACTGGTTATAAGATAAGAAGCGTATATATCGGAGGAGGGACACCGACGTCGGTATCCGACGAAGATTTTTACGGAATACTTTCTCTGTGCGATTTCGGTCAGGAAGAGTTTACGGTTGAGGCGGGACGCCCCGATACCATAACTGAAAGCAAACTCAAAATTATGGACGAAACGGGTGTAACGCGAATTTCCGTAAACCCGCAGTCATTCAATCAGAGCACCCTCGATGCAATAGGCAGAAGGCATACCGTTGACGACATATACAGAGCGTACGGAGCGGCGAGAAAATACTCGTTCGATATAAACACCGACCTTATAGCGATGCTTCCCGGGGAGGACTTCGACGCTTTCAGGCGTTCCGTGGACTGTTCGATAGCTTTGAGACCCGAAAACATCACCGTGCATACGCTCGCGTTGAAGAAAGGTTCGGTGCTGAAGGTGGGCGGATACGACAACGCGTCGGACGAGCTGGCGGCGAAAATGGTCGATTACGCGAGAGAAGCCGTCTGTGCCGCGGGATATTTGCCTTATTATATGTACCGTCAGAAGTACGTCAGCGGCAATCTCGAAAACGTCGGATATTCGCTGCCGGGGAAATACTGTGTTTACAACGTAGACATCATGGAAGAGACCACGACGATAATCGCAAACGGTGCGGGAGGAATATCCAAAAAACTTGATATTGCCGAGAACAGGCTCGAGAGGTGCGCTAACCCCAAAGGGCTCGACGTATATCTTTCCAGAGGAGAAGAAGTCTTTGACAAAAAGAGAGAATTTTTCCTCGGCTGACAGCATTCCGATACCGCTGAAAACCGCGGCAAAAATTTTCAAATAGTGCTTACTTTTTGTTGATTAATATATTTATTTATGCTAATATATCAAATGTACCGCGACCGGGATATACAAAAACTCCGATGTATTTCTCAGTCGACGGCAAATTAATTTTCCAAAGAAAGGAGGCAAAACAATGGAAAAGAATCTCACCAAAGAGCAGATAATTGCTCAGTATGCACAGCATGAAGGCGACACGGGTTCTCCCGAAGTTCAGATCGCTCTTCTGACCGCCAGGATCGAACAGCTCAACGAGCACTTCGCTATCCACAAGAAAGACTTTCACAGCATGAGAGGTCTCAAGCAGATGGTAGGCAAGAGACGCAACATGCTCAACTACCTGAAGAAAAGCGACATCGAACGCTACCGTGCGTTGGTCGCAAAACTGGGACTCAGAAAGTAAAAGGCAACGGGGGTGTCGTATTCGGCAACCCCGTTTTTTCTGTGCGAAAGCCCTCGGCGCGGCTAATTGCGCCCACAATCCGATAAAAATAAAAGGTATATACAACGTACTAATTGGAGGTTAGTAAATGGAAAGAAAGATTTTTTCCACTCAGATCGGCGGCAGAGAAGTGACCGTCGAAACGGGCGCGTATTGCGGACAGGCTAACGGCAGCTGTATCGTCAGATGCGGCGACACCGTGGTCATGGTAAACGCGACCATGGCAAAGGCACCGAGAGACGGCATCGATTTCTTCCCCCTCGGCGTCGACTTCGAAGAGAAGATGTATTCCGTCGGCAAGATCCCCGGCGGTTTCAAAAAGCGCGAAGGACGCCCCAGCGACAAGGCAATACTGACGTCGAGACTCATCGACCGTCCGCTGAGACCGCTGTTCCCGAAGGGCTTTTATAACGACGTCGCGGTAGTCGCGACCTGCCTTTCGGTAGACACGGACATTCCGCCCGAGGTCTATGCGATGCTCGGCAGCTCCATCGCGCTGACCATATCCGACATTCCGTTCGCGGGTCCCACGGGCTCTGTCGTAGTCGGTTACGTTGACGGTCAGTACGTCATCAACCCCAACACCGCACAGAGAGACAGAAGCAAGCTGCATCTTTCGCTGAGCGGCACCAAAGAGGCTATCCTGATGGTCGAGGCGGGCGCGAACGAAGTCACCGAAGAAGAGATGATCGGCGCGATCCTGTTCGGTCACGAGGAGATCAAGAAGATCGTCGCGTTCATCGAGAGCATACAGAAAGAGATCGGCAAGGAGAAGATCGTCCCCGAGCTGTATCACCCGGCTCCCGAGATCGAGGCGGCTGTCAAAGAGTATGCGGACAAGAAGATGGATGAAGTTCTCAGCCATTTCGACAGACAGGAAAGAGAGAAGGCTGAAGAAGATCTCGACAACGACGTCTACACTCATTTCGCAGAGCAGTTCCCCGAAGGCAAAAAGGATATGGGCGAAGTGCTTTACGCCATGAAGAAGGCGAAAGTCAGAGCGAAGATCCTCGACGAGGGCATACGTCCCGACGGCAGAAAGCTGACCGAGATCAGACCTATATGGTGCGAAGTCGGTGTTCTCCCGAGAGTTCACGGCAGCGGCGTATTCACCAGAGGTCAGACGCAGGTCCTCACTTGCGCTACGCTCGGCAGCATAAGCGAAGTTCAGAAGCTCGAAGGTCTCGACGACGAGGTCTGCAAGAGATATATCCATCACTACAACTTCCCGCCGTACAGCACGGGCGAGGCTAAGCCGATGAAGAGCCCTGGCAGACGCGAGATTGGTCACGGCGCACTCGCAGAGCGCGCTCTCGAGCCGATGCTCCCCAGCGAGGACAGTTTCCCGTACGCTATCAGAACGGTATCCGAAGTTCTTAGCAGTAACGGCAGTACCTCTCAGGCAAGCGTATGCGGCAGCACTCTCGCTCTTATGGATGCGGGCGTTCCGCTCAAGAGACCCGTTGCAGGCGTTGCTATGGGACTTATCTCCAACGAGGACAAGAGCAAGGTCAGCGTTCTTACCGACATTCAGGGACTCGAGGACTTCCTCGGAGACATGGACTTCAAGGTGGCGGGCACGACCGAAGGTATAACCGCTATCCAGATGGACATAAAGATCAAGGGTATCAACGAAGAGATATTGAGAAAGGCTCTCGCTCAGGCTAAAGTCGGCAGACTCGAGATCCTCGGCAAGATGCTCGCCGTTCTTCCCGCACCGAGAGCAAACCTCTCCAAGTATGCGCCGAAGATTATTTCTTTCAACATCAATCCCGATAAGATCAGAGACGTCATCGGCAGCGGCGGCAAGACGATCAACAAGATCATCGACGAGACGGGCGTCAAGATCGACATCAACGATTTCGGCGACGTATATATCGCTAGCCCCGACGAGGATATGATCTCCAAGGCACGTCAGATAATCGAGCTGATCGTAAACGATCCCGAAGTTGGTCTCGAGACCGAGGGCGTCGTGGTTCGCACTGCAAGCTTCGGCGCGTTCGTAGAGATCGCTCCCGGCAAGGACGGCATGATCCACATCTCCAAACTCGACAAGAAGAGAGTGGAGAAGGTCGAAGACATCGTCAATATCGGCGACAAAGTTCTCGTCAAGGTAGACGGCATTTCCGAGAAGGGCATTTCGCTCAGCCTTGTGAAGAAACTGTAATAAAAATACGGTAAAATAGAAAACGCGACGGATGACCGCCGCGTTTTTTATTTTCGATCGTCAGACATCAGTATGTATCGTGAATCGGACGTCTGTATTTTTCGTGAAGTTCGGAGTATTTTTCGCAATATCCGCACGTCTTGTCAGGATTTGCGTTCGCCGAAAAGCGGTTTTTTCTTATATCCGGGTCGGACGCGGCAAACAGGGCTATTTTGCTGCGCAAATACCGCTTATCGTGAGTCTTATTGACAGTTTACTCCCGAAAACCGCCGAATATTTCCTTTATAAACGCAGAGATCACACCGTCTTGCTTATTATCTGCGATACCGTGACCGCGGTCAGACCGTGTTCTTTATAATATTTGAGTATGTCGGGCAGAGCCTCTGCAGTGTTGTAGGTCGGGTGGGCAAGTATCATGTCTCCCGCCTCGATCTTGTCCGTCGCGCGCTTGTATATCGTCTCGGTATTCTTGTCTCGCCAGTCAATGGTATCGCGGCTCCACATTATAACTTTCATGCCGAGATCGTCGCATACTTTGAGCACGTCTTTGCCGTAACTTCCCGAAGGCGGAGCAAACAGCGACGGTGTTTTGCCCGTAACGGCTTTTATGAGATCGTTATTGGCGACTATTTCGCTTTTATTCTGAGCATACGACAGTTCTTTCGCGTCCTTGTGAAAGTAGCCGTGATTGCCTATTTCGTGTCCTTCCTTGACTATTCTGAGTATCAGTGCGTTGTTGTCGTCAGCCCAGCAACCGCCTACAAAAAAGGTACAGTGCACGCCGTACGCCTTCATCGTGTCAAGCATGTCTTCGAGATATTCGTTGCCCTGATAGACGTTTATCATCAGCGCGACTTCGGCGCGGGTGTTTTCGCCGCGGTATATCGGCGAGTTGTCGTAACCCGACGAGAACACGGCGTCGTACGCGCCGCTGCCGCCGAAGCCTATCAGACAAAGAGATACGAGCATCAGGATTATCGCGCAATTTGACGCTATTTCGGTGAATACGCGACGTTTTTTTACGTTTTTACCGTTTTCGCATACATTCATAAAAACCCTCCGAATGTAGTATATGAGCGTGTTTCTGCGCGTATGAAAGAGCGGTTAATACTTTACAAACCGCATATAATATTTTATACTACTAATAATAGATTAGGATCAAAACGGAGGGCAGATGAAAGCTCAGATATATAAGTTTGAAGACGGGCTGAGGCTCGTACATCTCGAGAGAAAATCAACTCGCGCGGTAGCGATAGGATTGCTTACGGGTGCCGGCAGCGAGAACGAGACCGCCGAAAACAACGGGGTATCGCATTTTCTCGAGCACATGTTTTTCAAGGGTACGAAGACCCGCGGTTCGCTGGATATAGTCAAGGAGATCGACGCTCTCGGCGCGCAGATAAACGCGTTCACGAGCAAGACGGGAACGTGTTTCTATACGTTCAGCATAGACGACGACAGCGAGAGATGCGCCGAGATACTGTCTGACATAATGTTCGATTCGGTATTCGACAAGGAAGAACTCGAAAGAGAGCGCAAAGTCGTGCTCGAAGAGATCTCGATGAGCGACGACGACAATGCCGACGTGTGTCTCGACACGGTGGCTACGCTTTATTTCGGCGACAATCCGCTAGCAAGACCCATACTAGGTACGAGGGAGACGGTAAAAGCTCTGAAAAGAGAAGATCTACTGGAGTATATAGACAAAAACTACTGCGCGGAAAATACCGTCGTTGCGATCGTGGGCAATATCTCCGCCGCCCGCGCGCGAAAACTTACCGAAAAATATTTCGTGGGAAAATTCGCGTCGAATCCGAACAGGAAGTGGCAGGACGTCGCACACGTCACCACGGGTGCGTACAAAACAGTATTCAAACCGATAGAGCAGGCGAACGTCGGCATGGCGTTTCCTAGCGTGAGCATAAAGGACGAGAACTATCTGGCGGTAAACGCGGGCGGATACGTCTTCGGCGGCGGCATGTCGAGCAGACTTTTTGCCGAGGTCAGAGAAAAGCATGGTCTCGCGTACAGCGTGTATTCGTACAACTCTTTTTATGCGAACAACGGCTATGCGGGCATATACGTCGGCACGAATACGAAATCGGCACTCAAAGCGGTGGAAATAGTAGCCGATATAATAGACGACGTGCGCGGCAACGGATTTACCGAGGAAGAGTTCCGTCGAGGGATACAGCAGGCGAAAGCGGCGTATATACTCGGTCAGGACAGCAACGGCGCACTCATGCGCTATTATGCCAAACAGCTGCTTATGACGGACGGCGTCAGCGATTTCGACGAGCTTATAGCAACGCTCGACAAGATAAAATACGACGAGTTCAACAAAATTTATTCCAATGAATTCGACCGCAGCAAGGTCAGCCTCGCCTACGTCGGCAGAGAGATAAAAGACGACCTGTTCGCGGCGATAAAACTGTAAAGGAGAAACACTATGGACATAAGAGAAGTACTTGACGACAAAAATATGGACAAACTGGATAAAATTTTCGTAATGCAGAAGGCTCTCAACGATGACATCGCAGAAAGGCGCGGTCTTGACAGAAGCGATAAGGCTGAGTGGCTCCAGCGTCAGACTCTGGCAATGATGAGCGAAATGGCGGAGCTTATCGACGAGGTCAATTTCAAGTGGTGGAAGAATCCCAAGCCTCTCGACGACGAAAAGATAAAATACGAGATAGTGGATATTCTTCACTTCTTCGTCAGCATGTGTCTGACTGCGGGCATGGATTCGAAAGAGCTTTTCGAACTGTATCTCAATAAGAACAAAGAGAACTTCGACAGGCAGAACGGACTGAGCGCGAAGCAGGGATACAAGTGCGAGAAAAAGCAATAAATGCGTTGAGGAAAAGCGGATGAGCATTACCGTAAATCTGTATTATAAAGGGAAAAACGGCGCGGCGTCGCGGTTTGCCGAGGAGATGGAAAGCTCGGGCGTCGCGGACGGCATAAGAGCAGAGGAAGGCAACGAGAGATACGAGTATTACGTTTCGCTCAGAGATCCCGAAACGGTATTGCTGACTGACAGGTGGTCCGATCAGGCGGCACTCGACAACCATCACGCGTCGCCTTATATGAAAGAAGTGATGCGCCTGAGAGAAAAATACTCTTTGACGGTCTCGGCGGAGAGATTCGCAGACGAATCCGAAATCCCTCGAAAAGACAAGGATTTTTTAGGAAAAAGATAAAAGAGTCGTAAGATAACGATATGTTTGCGGCATGCACGGCGTGCCGCATTTTTTATGCACGAAACGGTTATCACTTTAATTGAACGTCGGCATCGGGCTCGAGAGAGGCAAGCCTCGTCGTTTTGAGGTATTCGCGCTGACGGCGGGGTAATATCCGTTTTTTTAAGTTAATAATTAAATATATAATTGATATATCCCGATCGCTGTGCTATAATAAACGAAGTAGTGATTTGCATAAGGGAAA
The DNA here is from genome assembly GCA_944380305.1 of uncultured Christensenellaceae bacterium. Taxonomy (GTDB): domain Bacteria; phylum Bacillota; class Clostridia; order Christensenellales; family UBA3700; genus Ornithoclostridium. The sequence continues at coordinate 36,543 of CALWHF010000003.1, read as the reverse complement.
GTGCAATACGGGAAAGGAGTAAAAATTGAGAAGAAGATACGACAGCAGAGAAAGACGCGGCTCTTCGGGCGGTTTTGCCAACGGCCTCGCTTTGTTCAGCGTATTTTTGGTGCTTAGCCTGATCTTGTTCGGCGTTTTCGGCAAAGCGGGCGCGGTAGTGACCAAATTCATGACGGGGGTTTTCGGCTATGCCGTATATGCGTATTCGATAAGCGGGATGATAGTCGGTCTGGCGATGATGCTCAAGCGTAAGAGGAGCGTTACCGCAGGGGTGACGATGCTCTACGTCGTCGCGCTCGCTCTCGTGATAACGATGATCCACATGTATTCCTCGAGGATATATGCCGACGGCAGTTACGGCGAATACATGAAAGCCTGCTACGACAACGCGGATACCGCGGGCGGCTGGCTGGGCGCGCTGATCCTCTATTTCCCCGTAAAACTGTATATCGTCTCCGAAGTGATAGCGGGACTTCTTCTGATCGGCGTGATAGCTCTTCTCATCGTCTCTCAGCTCAACAAGGAGATAACCTTCCGTGCGAGACAGTTCGGCTCGGGCAAGGGAGGAAAGAAGAAGGCGTCCGCGATTGAAAGTTCGACCGTGGTCTACGACGGCGGTGCGACGGCTGACTCGTCTTACGGACAGGAAGACGAGCGCGATATGTACAACGGCGACGTCGACGGCAGACAGCACTCTAGACGCATGGGCAGGAGGTTCGGCAAAAAGCCTGTCGAATACGACGATATGGAGAATATCGGCGGTGCTGAGGACGTAGAGGATTATTCCGATTATTACTCGCAGACTGACAACGGCGACGCGATAAGCGACAAGGTCGTGGACGACGCTCTCGACGTATACAACCGTCGCCGCAAACAGGAGGCGATGGACAAGCTCTACAACGCCAGAGACGTCAGAAGAAGCTCGCTTTCCGACGAGACGAAGGCGGAGGCGAAGAGTTCATGGGATATACTTTACGGCAGCGGTCCGACAAAGAGCCAGACCTCGCAGTCGTCTCAGACTCAGAAGACCGAAAAAGAAGAAAAGGACATATACGAAGGATACAGCAACAATTCGCGTCTGAAGAACCTCGAAGAGAATATGCGCCGTATGCGCGAACAGCAGAATACCGATGCGTCCGAAGAAGAATCGTTCACTTCCGACACGAGCGAATTCGATGCGCCCGTACAGAAGAGTACCGACGACGAAGTGACGCGCAGTCTTTTCGACAATATAGACAAACTTCTGGACGACGACGTCAAGGACGACAAGAGCACGGGCAGCGGCAAGTCTCTGCTCAGCGGCTCGATGGATGACTTCGGGGAGGCTGAAGACAAGACGGAGAGAGGCGGCGATCCTCTGAAAGGATTTACCGGCAGCGGCGACGACTACAAGAGGAGCAACGCGACGGATTACACGAAGAAAGAAGAGACGGTCAGACCCGTCGAACCCGAAAAGCCCGTCGAACAAAAGACTTACGAACCGCCTAAGCCTCAGATCAAGCCGATCATAGGAGTGAATACGGATATTGCGCCCGTACAAAGCAAACCCACGGCACAGGCAAGCGCATCGCAGAGCGCGGTGACTTCGGGCACTGCGGCAGAGCAGCCAAAGCCCAAGAAACCCGTAAAGCGCAAGCCGTACGTTCCGCCGCGCATCGACTGCCTCAAGGATTATAAAGAGGAAGTGGATTCGGGCACCGATTTTGCCGAGAAGATAGCGAGCGTAGAGACTTGTCTTGCAAACTTCGGAATAGACGCAAAGGTGGTGAACGTGGTCAAAGGACCTACGTTCAGCAGACTCGAGCTGGAAGTTCCGCCGGGCATAAGCGTAAACAAGATACCGCAGCACTACAACGACCTCGCGATGTGTCTCGCGGCGGAGAGCATCCGTATCGAGGCACCTATCCCCAAAAAACGTTTCGTCGGTATCGAAATACCTAACGAGAACAGGGGTACGGTGGGACTCAAACCGATAATCAATTCGAGAGAATTCAACAACGGCAAGTCGAGCGGTCTGTATTTCGCGCTCGGCAAGGACATAGACGGCGAGTGCTACGTCGGCGACATAACCGAATTCCCGCACGCTCTGGTCGCAGGCGGTACGGGCGCAGGTAAATCCGTATGCCTCAACTGTCTGTTGGTCAGCTTGTTGTACAGATATTCTCCCGAGGATCTGAGACTCATTCTCGTAGACCCCAAAGAAGTCGAATTCTTCAAGTACGAGGGTCTGCCGCACCTTCTCGTGCCCGAGATACTCAGCGACAACGCGAAGGTCATCAACGCTCTCAAGTGGGCGATAGACGAGATGGAGAGGAGGTATTCGGAGATCAAGAACTTCAAACAGTCCAATATCGAAGAATACAACGCTCTTTGCAAGAACGACAAGAGCATGCAGAAGATGCCGTATATCCTGATAATAATCGACGAGGCGGCGGATATAATGCAGTCTCCGTCGGCAAAGGAGTTCGAGGCACTCGTCAAGAGACTTACGGCTAAGGCGCGCGCTGCGGGCATACACATCATACTCGCGACGCAGAGACCTTCGGTCGACGTCATTACGGGTACGATAAAAGCCAACCTGCCTACGAGAATAGCTTTCGCAGTCGTCTCCAACGTGGACAGCAAGACGATACTCGACTATTCGGGCGCGGAAAAGCTGTTGAGAAAGGGCGATATGCTCTATAAGCTCAGTACCAAGCCGCTCCCTGTGCGTCTGCAATGCGCGTTTATCACGGGTTCGGAAGTCGTGTCCGTGGTCGAGCAGGTCAAAGAGAACAACGAGGCGTATTTCGACGAAGATATACAGAAAGCGATCGACTTCGTGCCCGAAGAACCCGATCAGGCATCCGTTACCGCAGATGCGGGAGAGGGCGGCAGCGGCAATCACGATCCGATGTTTGCGCAGGCAGTGCAGCTTGCCATCGACAACGGTTCGATCTCCATATCCATGTTGCAGAGAAGGCTTTATCTCGGTTTTCCGAGAGCGGCAAAGCTCCTGGACATGATGGAGGCGAGAGGTTTTATATCGAAACCCGCACCAGGCAATAAGCAGAGAGAGATACTGATCACGCAGGAAGAATACGACAGACTGTTCTCCGACGAGGGCGGAGACGACATGAACTGACATCGCGTTTGCGTGTGGACAACACGGCAGCGGCGCGGAGAAAACGTCGCTGAATACGAAGATCACGGGAAATTATGCGGCAAACCGCGTCGTTTCTCATACAGAGAGGACAGATTGAAGATAGGAGTTGTGTCGCTCGGTTGCGACAAAAACAGGATAGATTCCGAGAATATGCTCGCATACCTCGCAGAGGACGGTTTCGGGCTGACTTCCGATCCGTCGGATGCCGACGCGATCGTCGTAAACACATGCGCGTTTATCGACGAGGCAAAGCAGGAAGCAATCTCGACGATACTCGAAATGGCGGAATACAAAAAGAACAAGTGCAAATATCTGATAGTCACGGGTTGCCTGCCTCAACGCTATATGAACGAGCTGAAGGACGGTTTTCCCGAAGTCGATGCGTTTCTCGGCACGGGCAGTTACCATCTTCTGCCGCGCGTGATACGCGATCTGGACGGCAAACATACCGTCTGTATCCCCAACGACAAGGATTTCCGCAAGCATACCAAGGCGCGCGTGCTGACCACGCCGCCGCACTATGCGTACCTGAAGATCGCCGAAGGCTGCGACAATCATTGCACATACTGCGCGATACCGCAGATCAGGGGCAGATACACGTCCGTTCCGATAGCCGATCTCGTTGACGAAGCCAAAGCCCTGCTCAGGGGGTATCCTATTAAGGAACTCGTCCTCGTCGCGCAGGATCTTACGAGATACGGTTACGATCTCGAGGGAAGGTGCATGCTCGTCGATCTTCTGAAACAGCTTTCGGAACTCGACGTCGAATGGATAAGACTTTTGTATCTTTATCCCGAGGGTATAAGCGACGAGCTTCTGGAATATATTTCCGAAAATAAAAAAATCTGCAAATATCTTGACATACCGTGTCAACATATAAGTGACAGAATATTAAAGAAGATGAACAGGCGGATAACCAAGCAAGGGATAATCTCTCTGTTTGACAAGATCCGCGCCAAAGGCGGGTTCTGTATCAGGAGCACGTTCATCGTAGGATTCCCGACGGAGACGGAGAGCGACGTGGACGAACTCGAGGAATTTCTGAAGACCGCGCGGCTCGACAGATGCGGGTTCTTCAGATACTCGAAAGAGGACAACACCGCCGCTGCGAGGCTCGACGGTCAGATAGACGAGGAGATCAAGCAGGCGAGATACGACAGACTGTATTCTTTGCAGGAGTCGATAATGAACGAAAACACCGCGCGCAGAGTGGGCGGAGTGGAGACCGTGCTGTACGAAGGTATAGACGAAGATGCCGAGGCGTTTTACGGCAGGACGCAGTACGATGCGCCCGACGTGGACGCAAGGGTGTATTTCGGGTCTTCCGAGTGCCTCGAAGTGGGCAATTTTTACCCCGTGCGCATGATTTCAAGCGAAGGTTGCGACCTTATAGGAGAAACCGTGATATGAATTTACCTACAAAAATAACTGTGACGAGAATAGTCATGTTGCCCGTGCTGATAGTGCTTTTCTGTCTTGAAATGCACTTTTACGGCGAAGGGAACAAGCAAGTGGCAGACGTACTTTGCTACGTCACGTCGCTTCTGTACATCGCGACCGCGCTGACCGACTTCCTTGACGGTTATCTCGCGAGAAAGTACAACCAGGTCACGACTCTCGGAAAATTTCTGGATCCGATTGCGGACAAGGTATGCGTGCTGACCGGGCTTGCTTTCATTATGGAAGGCAATTTCATCTGGGGCATGAAGTACGTCGCGATGATCTGCACGATAATCATTATCGCGAGAGAACTGATAATAGGTCTGTTCAGACAGATCGCCGCGTCAAAGAAATTCATTCTTGCCGCGGACATCTGGGGCAAAGCGAAGACGGTCATCACTCTCGCCGCGATAGGTACCGCGTTGTTCGTGCCGATAGGCGGTTCGTTCGGCGAATCCACGATGTGGGCGGCAGGCATTATGCTAATACTCGCGACGGTGCTGACGGTATATTCGGGCATAAATTACATTGTTAAAAACAAGGCTATATTTGCCGATAACGACAAACAAAAAGACGGGGAAGAAAACTGACGCGTCTCATACTCGATAAAGGGGCAAAACATGATAAACTGCATAAATCTGTGTACTCTCAAGGCATTCGACGTTTCAGACGTTCTCGACGAAATCCGCAAAGCGGAAAGAGAGGGCGTCAGCATCGTGATAACGGAGGAGTATCTCGACTGTAAAATAGAAGTGATAAACAACAGCGCGGACGAAGTCGTCTTCAACGAGACCGTGCTGGCGATAAAGGGTATCCTCGGAGACAGGCTTTATTCCGAAGACGGCGAAAGCCTCGAAGAGGTGCTGGTGGCTTTGCTGAGAGAAAAGGGCAAGACCTTCAGCGTGGCGGAATCGTTTACCGGCGGACTCATCAGTGCGAGAGTGGTAGGTGTCGAAGGCGCGAGCAAGGCGTTTTACGAAGGACTCGTTACATACGACGGCAGCGCGAAGATAAGAAGACTTCACGTCAAGGTCCAGACCATAGAGAAATACGGCATAGTCAGCAAAGAAGTCGTGCTCGAAATGGCACAGGGTCTGCTTGCCAACCGTATAGCCGACTACGCCGTATCCACGACAGGATGCGCTGGCCCCGACAGCGACGAATACGACACTCCCGTAGGGCTCTGCTACGTCGCGATAGCGTGCTCTGAAGGCGCACTCGTATACGAGCTGATGATAGACGGCGACAGAAACACCGTGCGCAATTCTGCGGTCAATTTCGCGCTGTTCGGTTTCATAGGAGTTATCCGCGGCGATATAGCCGTCGGTCAGACTATAAAAAGAAAAATATAAAGAGGTAATTATGGAAAAAAAGATTGACGACAATAAGGCAAAGGAAAAATCCTCGCTTATTGAAGACGCCATCGCCAAGATCGAGAAACAGTACGGCAAAGGCTCTATAATGAAACTCGGCGACGAGACCGTAATGAAGGTCGATACGTTCAGTTCGGGGTGCCTTACGCTTGATATGGCTCTCGGTATAGGCGGCTGGCCGCGCGGCAGGATTGTCGAGATATACGGTCCCGAATCTTCGGGCAAGACGACGGTCGCCCTTCATGCGATCGCGTCATGTCAGCAGGCGGGAGGCGTTGCCGCGTTCATCGACGCCGAGCACGCTCTCGACCCGATATATGCCGAAAATCTAGGTGTGGACGTGAAGAACCTTTACGTTTCGCAGCCTGACGACGGCGAACAAGCTCTTAACATTGCCGAAACACTTGTAAGGAGCAATTCTATCGACCTCATCGTAATCGACTCCGTTGCGGCTCTGACACCGAGAGCGGAAATAGACGGTGAGATGGGACAAAGCTCCGTCGGCGTGCAGGCAAGACTCATGTCGCAGGCTCTCAGAAAGCTGACGGGCATAATCAGCAAGACGAATACCTGCATCATATTCATCAACCAGATAAGAGAGAAAGTCGGCGTAATGTTCGGCAATCCCGAGACTACTCCGGGCGGCAGGGCTCTCAGATTCGGCGCAAGCATAAGAGTCGAGGTCAGAAAGGGCGATACTCTGAAGGACGGCGCGGAGTTTATCGGAAACCACACGAAGGCAAAAGTCGTCAAGAACAAACTCGCGCCTCCGTTCCGCACCGCCGAGTTCGACATCATATTCGGCAAGGGCATTTCGCAGAGCGGCTGTATCCTCGATCTCGCGATAGAGAAAAAGATTATCGTCAAGAGCGGCTCGTGGTTCAGCTACAACGACGAGAAGATCGGACAGGGAAGGGACAACACCGTCAGATACCTGGAGGACAATCCCGAGCTTATGGCTGAGATAAAAGACAAAATTCTCGGCGTAAACGCGCAATAAATCAAAAACTATGCCGCTTTAGGTCAAATTTTGGCATTTACATTGACAACGCGCGCAAAATAAGGTTATAATAAGACAATACCCCGACGTGTTCGGGTATACGAAACTTAAAAATTGAATATCAGGAGGTTGAAATGTTAAGCAGTAACATCGGCTTGACCTCGATCCTCGGTGCGGGAATTTCCGGCGGCATTGTCGCCGTGATAGCTATTGTCACGGCTCTCGTCGGAGTTGCAATCGGTTTGGTAGTGTACAGATTCTATGCGCGTCGCGCTGTCGGCAGCGTAAAGCACGAGTGCGATAAGCTTAAAGAAGAGTCACAGAACGAAGCAAAGGTATTCCTCAAAGAGGCAAAGGTCGAAGCCAAGGAAGAGCAGCAAAGATTGCGTCAGGAATTAGACAGAGAGACGCGAGAGAAAAAAGCCGAGTTGTCGAGAACGGAACAGAGACTCTCTCAACGCGAAGATCAGCTCGTGAAACGCGAACTCGCTATCGATAAAAAATCCGACCTCATCGACGAGAAGAAAAAGCAGGTAGAGCAGAAAGAGGCAGAAGTCGAACAGCTCGAAGGCGAAGTCAGGAACGCCCACGCCGCTATGGTCGCGGAGCTCGAAAAAGTTTCGGGCATGACCCAGAGCGAGGCAAAGAACGTTTTGATGGACGAAATGCTCGACGAGGCGAGAAAAGACGCAGAAGTCAAAGTCAGAGAGATAGAACAGCAAGCCAAAGAAGACGCTGATAAAAAAGCGAGAAATATAGTGGGACTCGCACTTCAGAGATGTGCAGTCGACCACGCTTCCGAAATAGCCGTATCCGTCGTATCCCTTCCCAACGAAGACATGAAGGGCAGACTGATAGGCAGAGTAGGAAGAAATATCCGTTCGATAGAAAACAGTACGGGCGTAGACCTCATCATTGACGACACTCCGGACGTCGTGACCATCTCGGGATTCGATCCCGTCAGACGCGAGATAGCGAGACAGACGATCGAAAAACTCGTTTCGGACGGCAGAATTCATCCCGCAAGGATAGAAGAGACCGTCGAAAAGGTAAAGAAAGAGATGGACGCGCAGATAAAAGAGGCAGGCGAAGAAGCGGCATACGAGGCAAACGTATACGGTTTGCACCCCGAGCTGATCAAACTTCTCGGCAGGCTCAAGTACCGTACCAGCTACGGTCAGAACGTCCTCAATCACTCGCTCGAGGTTTGTTTCCTCGCGGGTATGATGGCGTCGGAACTCGGAGCAGACGTCAAGGTCGCAAAGAGAGCGGGACTACTCCACGATATAGGCAAATCCGTTGACCATGAATTCGAAGGCACTCACGTCACGATAGGTGTAGAGCTCGCCAAGAAATTCAAGGAGAGCCGCGCGGTCATTCACGCGATAGAAGCTCACCACGGCGACGTAGAGCCCACGACCCTCGAGGCGATAATCGTGCAGGCGGCAGACTCCGTATCGGGTGCCAGACCCGGCGCGAGAAGAGAGTCGCTCGAGAATTACGTCAAGAGGCTGGAAAAACTCGAGAGCCTTGCAAATTCGTTCGACGGCGTCGAGCAGTCGTACGCGATACAGGCGGGCAGAGAGATCAGAGTCATCGTGAAGCCCGAAGAAGTCGACGACTCCAAGACCATGTTCATGGCAAAGGAGATCGCAAAGAAGCTGGAGGCGGAACTGGAATATCCGGGACAGATCAAAGTAAACGTGATAAGAGAAGTAAGGCGCGTGGAATACGCGAAATAACATATCTTTTCAAGCAAGAACGCGGACGGGTAACCGTCCGCTTTTTGTTTGTCAGCCCGTATGACAGAGGTCTCAGTCGCTGTCGCGATTCGTCATTGTTTTTTAAGGCTGAGTCTGCGTTACTGTCATTACGCAAGCGCGTGACAATGTTTCGCAGATCATAGGGATAGAGTTATCTGCGATAGAATAACCGCCCGGCACGGTAAACTATAAAATTTTCAAAGTGTAAACATCCTGATAACTTACCGTTAAGTTATTATAATTTATACTTCATCCGATATTGAATCTAATCAGAACAATCATTCGGGAAATTATGTGTCGGTTCAAAATTACGTTTAATCGGTGTATCCTATACCAGACCAGAATAATACGAACAAGGTTTTAAGCGGCATATTTCCGTCGCTACTGCGTTAAATGCCTTGATAATATGTATAATATTACCTGCGGCATTTGCCTTGTATCGACAAAAATTTGTCTGCTTAAAACTGCATGCACCCTCAGGCAACGATTTTTATAGTGTGTTTCAGCGAGGTGAGCGCAGATAATATTGTGATATTTTCAAGCGAGCATTGCTGAAAAACGCATAAAAGGCGCGCCTCAGGGCTGGTTCGTATTATTCTGGTCTGGTATTGCATACGATATGCGTGTTGTTGACGCGTTTTTCAGAAAAAAACCAGCGCGACGAGCCAAGGCATTATCACGCATACAACCAGCGCGAGCAGAGTAAAACAAAGCAGCAGAGCCGCATAAAAAGAGAGCAATTCCGTCATCGAACGCGCGCAGGTCAAAGTCGCTCCTTTCGCTATCCAGTATTTGCTCGCAGCTCCGATAGATACGAAACAAATCGTCACGAATCCGATGCAAAGCGGCAGATAGAAGAACACAGCGGTCAATATGCCGTCTGTCAGCGCGACGTTCGCCGCGCCAACGAAACCCAGCCCGAAACGGTATCCGAGGAATGCTGTCCAGACGAACCCGAGTGCGGTGAAGTATTTTTTGAATACGCAGGTGAAGTTTATCGCAAGCGTTGCAAGCGCAAGCAGAAAATATGTGAAGAAAGTCGAAAATTTGCCGTACTCCTGAGATTTCAGCTCGGCGAAAAGGTTGAGTTTGTAGTATTCTTCGCCGAATCTTACCGCAACCACGATGCCTATAAGCAGTCCCGTCAGAAACGAGCAACAGACGATCGCGACGAGTGCCGCGTGTTCGTCGAAAAACGCCGCAATACGGTTGCGGATATAATTCACGTTGAGACAAAATCTTTTGGTCCGCATACTAAAAAATATGAGAGCATAGATGTCGTTATGCGACAAAATTTGCGTTTTTGCGACAAAATATCGCTTTTTCGCGATGTGGAGAGAAACAATATGGCATGAATCTGTTTGACCATATCAGAAAAGCGTGTTTTTGCGAATGATCACGCGATTGGCGGAAAAATAGCGCGATTGATCAGAGTAAAAAGAGAGGATATTCGGTTCGTTTTGCGGAATATCGGTATAGAAGTTTGCACGACGCGTTACGCTCAGAGGTTACGAATTACAAATCCTTTCGACCGCCTGCATGATGAATTGCTTTGCTGTGGGTTTACCCTTGTCGCAATCTATCGTGTTGCCGAATTCGCGGTAAAGAGCGTCGAGATCTCCGTCTAGCCATGCTTTGGAAATGCAGTTCTGGATATTCTTGTCAACGCAATCGGTGCTTGCGCCGTACTTTTCGGATACGAGCCTGTAACCGACGTATTTGAGGGGAAGTATCTCCGTGCCTTGCGACTTCATGGCGATAAGCTCGCTGAGATAACGGTAGCCTTTGCTGGACGGCTTGATACCCAACGACAGCAGATAGCCCGATATTCGACTTTTCGTATTCATACAGTCATTATACAGCTTCGAGGGAAATGAATTATGTATTTTTTTGCAAGAAACACGCTTAAAAACGCGTTTTGCCGCCTGAATACGGAGAACTCACGAAAAGTATTGTACGCGCGAAAAAAATATCGTATAATTGAAATATGAAAACCTGTTATCTTATCGTACTCGACAGTCTCGGCATAGGCGGCGCGACAGACGCCGCGGCATTCGGAGACGAGGGGAGCAATACCTACAAAGCGATATATCCGCTCGTAAACGCGCCGTGTCTTCATTCGCTCGGGCTAGACAACATAGACGGGCTTGACTTTGCCGTTCACGAGAAAAATCCGCTTGCGAGTTATGCAAGGCTTATAGAGTGCTCGCGCGGTAAGGATACGACCACGGGGCATTACGAAATAGCGGGACTCATCGTCAAAGAATCGTATCCCGTATATCCCGACGGATTTCCGCGTCGCATCATAGAAAAACTTTGTTCGGCGTGGGGAGTCGGCGGCGTGCTGGGAAACAAAGCCGCGAGCGGCACGGAGATAATAAAAGAATTGGGCAAAGAGCACGAAACTACGGGGCTGCCGATAGTCTATACGTCGGCGGACAGCGTGCTTCAGATTGCCGCGAGCGTAGACACGTTCGGATTGGACAGATTGTACGATTATTGCAAAAAGGCGAGAGCGATCATGTGCGGCGAAGACAGCGTCGGCAGGATAATCGCGCGCCCGTTTTCAAAAGACGCCTCTGGCAATTACTACCGCACTCCCGACAGGCGAGATTACGGGTTGCAGCCGCCAGCAAAGACCGTGCTTGACGCGCTCTCCGAAAAAGGCGTCGAGGTCGTGTCCGTCGGAAAAATAAACGATATTTTCTGCGGATGCGGCATTACCCGCGCTTTGCCTGCTCACGGTAACAGAGAGGTCGGAGAACGGCTTACAGAATACAAACCCGAAAGAGACGCTCTGGTTTTTGCCAACTTTGTAGATTTCGACATGCTTTACGGGCACAGGAACGACGTGAAAGGTTACGCCGATTGTCTCAACGCGTTCGACACGGTATTGCAACGGTTGCTGAACAAGATCGGCGACGACGATATGCTGATCATAACTGCGGATCACGGTTGCGATCCATCCACTCCGTCTACGGATCATTCGAGAGAAAACGTGCCGCTCCTTATATACGCAAAGAACAAGATGTCAAAGAATTTCGGTACGATGAAGGGATTTTACCGCATAGCGTGCCTTATAGCAGACTTTTTCGGCATAGGATACGAGGTCAGAGAAGTGAGCGCGTTGACGAAAAGTGAATAATATCTCAACAACGCTTGCCCGAACGATATATCATTTCATGGTTTTGCCGACACACGCTTATCGGGGCTTGGACAGAAAACGAAAATCATGCGTTGCGATACGCGCCGTATAATTGCGGCGCGTTTTCTTATACTAAATCCAATCTTATACGAAGAGGTGAAGTATGAAGAAAAAATTGTTGATTATTTCAGCATTGCTCGCGCTCGCGGTGGCGATATGTTCGGGGGCGGCGTTTGCAAGCGAAGACCTAGAGACGGTCGCAACCGCAGATGTGAATGCGTTTTCTGTAAACTGCCATTCGGCGTATCTTTCCGACTACGCGACGGGAGCGGAACTGTTTTCGCAGAATGCCGACAGCAGACACGAGATAGCAAGCATGGTCAAAATAATGACAGCAAACCTTGTGTTCGATGCAATAGAGGCGGGGAAGATAGGACTTGACGATACCGTGACGGTATCCGAATACGCATCGTCCATGGGCGGAAGTCAGATGTTTCTCGACGCTCACGAGAAATACAAGGTCGACGATCTGATAAAAGGCGTTATCGTCGCGTCTGCAAACGACGCCGCGGTAGCACTGGCGGAGACTGTAAGCGGCAGCGCGGAAGGATTTGTTGCCGAAATGAATGACAAAGCCGCGGAGCTAGGCATGACAAATACTAAGTTTGCGAATCCGACGGGACTTCCTTCTGAAAACGAGCAATATTCCACGGCGCGCGACGTCAATACGATGACGAGAGAGCTTATCGGGCACGAAAAATATCACGATTATTCTGATATATGGACTGAGGAATTCACTCATCCGTCGGGCAGAGTCACGACTCTGACCAATACCAACAAGCTGATAAGGAGTTATCAGGGGTGCATAGGCGGCAAGACGGGATTTACAGACAGCGCGAAATTCTGCGTATCTGCTTGTGCCGAAAGAAACGGAATTAAGACCGTAGCAACGGTGATAGGTGCAGACGACAGCAAGTCGAGATTTGCAGAAGCTTGCAAGTTGTTCAATTACACCTTTGCGAATTTCAGAAATCAGACCGTATGCAAAAAGGGTGAAAAAATAGATAGAAGCGTGGTGGTTGAAAGAAGCAGAGTAAAGACTATGACTCCCGTAGCCGCAACAGACGCGTCGATATTAATAAAGCAGGGCGACGAAGTGAAGATAGAGTACGAAATGCCCGACAAAGTAAAAGCTCCGATAAGCAAAGGCGACGTGATAGGCAAGATCAAGATCACGCACGAAGGCAAGGTATATTATTTCGATCTCGTAAGCGACAGCGACGTTCCCAGAGCGACAATATGGGACATCATAAAGGATCTTGCCGGCAAGTGGTAAGACAATACGGCGAAATACGGCGCGGCGAATGTCGCGCCTTTTTGTTGTTTATCGTCGCGTGCAGTACAGAGACAATACTAACAGGTAAAGTTGCAAATTTACTCTGCTGCGCTAAATGCTATTACAGTATGCCGTTATTGCCTGCGGGCGGAAGATGAACGCGTGCTTTTATTTGGCTAAATTTTACGCGATACGCATCTCGCGCAGTATTGCGGACAGACGGGGAGTTATATATTCTATCCTATTTTTACGCTGAGCAAGTCGTATTACAAATTTCAGACATAGACAGATTTTCTGATAAAATTTACGAGGTAAGAGGCTTGTTAGTCTTATTTTTTCAAAATATCGGATCGTATAAGCAAGGAGAGAAAAAAGGAATAAATATTTTGTATGGAAATAATTTGCGTGTTAATATTGCAATTTTAGAATATTTGTAACTAAATTTACTTGAATATTCTAACAAATAATATAATATAATTAAAAATTCGATTATAACGATAGCCTAAATAATCATATAAAATACTAAAAATTACTTTTATCTTATCTTGTGCGACAATTATACGGGATTATTTATCATATGCATTCAGTCATAATATAAAAACGGCGGAGTGAATCTGACGTAAACAGTTAAATAATTTGCGAAGATTTCAACATAAATAAAGCAAAGTCTCTTACAATGTAGCAAATATATTTATATTATAAAAAATTGACTTGACGTCGTGTTTTTGTTAAAATTTTATAATATAGGAGAAAAATATGAATTACAGAGATACAATGAACGTAAACGGCAAAGGTCATCTTCAGATAGGCGGCGTGGACGCGGTCGATCTCGTTGCAAAATACGGCACTCCGCTTTACGTTATGGACGAAAGTTATATCAGACAGGTCTGCCGCGCTTTCAGAGAGACGGTGGAAAGAACATACGGCGAGGGCGGCGTAGCGTACGCTTCCAAGGCTTTTTCCTGCAAGGCGATATACGAGATCGCAAAACAGGAAAACATGTATATCGACGTCGTATCCGGCGGGGAGATATATACGGCTGACTCCGTCGGGTTCGATATGAAAAAGGCATATTTCCACGGCAATAACAAGCTGGTATCCGAGATAGAACTCGCTTTGCAGACGGGGGTCGGCACTTTTGTGGTCGACAGTTTCGACGAAATAGATCTTCTCGACGGGATATGCGGCGAAAAAGGAAAGGTGCAGAAAGTCATCGTGCGCGTCAATCCGGGCGTGGAGGCGCATACTCATTCTTTCATTCAGACCGCGAAGGTGGATTCCAAATTCGGTTTCGGCGTAAAGAACGGCTATGCGGACGAGGCGATAGACAAGATATTGACCAAGAAAAATCTGCGTTTTGCGGGACTTCATTGCCATATAGGTTCGCAGATATTTGACAAGCAGGCGTTTGCGCTCGCAGTAGACGTCGTCACCGACTACGTTGCTGAGCTGAAAAAGAGAGGCATCGAAGTGGACGAACTCAACTTCGGCGGAGGTTTCGGCGTCTATTACAGCGGCGACGATCCGAAGTACGACGTCGCGGAATACTGCGATTACGTCGCGCTTCTGACTTCGTCTCTCAAGACCGCGGTGGAGAAGAAGGGCATCAAAAAGCCGTTCTTCATGATAGAACCGGGTCGGTCGATAGTCGGAGAGGCGGGCGTTACGCTCTATTCGGTCGGTGCGATAAAGGATATAAAAGGCGTAAGGAAATATCTCGCTATAGACGGCGGTATGACGGACAACATACGTCCCGCGCTTTACGACGCGAAATACGATGCGGTTATAGCGAACCGCGCGACGGAGAAGGCGACCGAGATCGTATCCGTTGCGGGCAAGTGCTGTGAGAGCGGGGATATAATCCTCAAAGACGTCGCGCTTCCACAGGCTAAACGCGGGGATATTATCGCGGTATTTACCACGGGCGCGTACAACTATTCGATGTCCAGCAATTACAACCGCAACCCGATCCCGCCCGTCGTATTCGTAAAGGACGGCAAAAGCGCGTATGCGGTCAAGCCGCAGACCTACGAGGATCTTGTCAGGAACGACGTTTCTTTGGAGTATATAGACTGATGCTTATATCATTGATAAGACAACTTGCGACTGCGTCGGACAAGAGACTGGTTTTTATATCCATTCTCGCTTATCTGCCTGCGTTGCTTATCGCGATAATCATGCACGAGTTTGCGCACGGCATCGTTGCGTACTGGAACGGCGACGATACGGCCAAACTCGCGGGAAGGCTCAATGTCAATCCCGTAAAACATTTCGATCCGCTCGGATTTCTGATGTTGGCGGTCGTAGGTTTCGGCTGGGCAAAACCCGTACCGATAAATCCGACGCGTTTCAGAGATTACAAGAAAGGCATGCTGACTGTATCTCTTGCAGGAGTAATATGCAATTTGCTCATAGCGTTCGTCGCTACGGGACTATTCGCTCTGTACGTCTTCGCTACAAAAGGGGCGGCGGCAAATATAGAAATATATTCCGCGGGATATTACGCGTATTTTTATTTCGCGTATCTGCTGCAGTATATAGTGCTGATAAATCTGACGCTGATGGCGTTCAATCTTATTCCCGTGTATCCGCTCGACGGCTTCCGCGTGGTCGAAACGCTGGCAAAACCCGACAACAGATACGTTGCGTTCAATTACAGATACGGTTCTTTTCTTCTGATAGGACTTCTCGTGCTGAGCACGGTGCTCGGATACATTTCACCTTATCTGGACGTACTCGGGCTTTATATGAACGCGATAATAAACATGATGCAGTCGATATTCAACGCGATATTCGCGTTATAGAGGTAATATGGCAGGATTTTACGAGTATCATGCAAGCGACGTAGTGCCACTCAAACTGGCGGACTTCGAAGGTTCGCTGGATCTTTTGTGTACGCTCATAAACGAACAGAAACTGGATATAATGACCTGCCGCATATCCGACGTGACGAGTCAGTATCTCGCTTACATGGATCAGATCGATACCGTGGATATGGATCTTGCCAGCGACTTTTTGTTGATGGCGGCAACGCTTTTGCAGCTCAAATCGCGCGCGCTTCTGCCGCAGGAAGTCGTCGAAGAGGAAGAGGACGAAGAATACGATCCGCAGGAAGAACTGCGCCGTCAGCTCATCATATATTCGATGTTCAAGGAGCAGGCGGACAAGATGGCGCGCATCGAGGTCCTCAACCAGTATTACCGCGAGCCGATGTATACCGACGAGGACGCGGATATAGTAATAAAGAGTTTCGACCTCGGCAAACTGATAGACTCCTACGGTCAGGTTTTCCTGCGCTTTACCAAAGAAGAGCAGCAGATGGCGATAAAGAAGATCAAGAAGGACAAATTTACCGTCAGCGAGAAGATCACGCTAATTTCTACCGTATTGCAGGAGAAAAAGACGGTCAAATTTTCAGATCTTTACAAAGAAGACGCGTCCAGAGTGGAGATAATCACGACTTTCCAGGCACTTCTGGAACTTATGAAAAAACAATACCTTACGGCGACTCAGGAGAATTTTTACAAGGACATCGTGCTCACGATAAACGAGGATGCGGACGGAAAACCCGTAGATCTCGGGGAGCTGACCAAGACGGAGGACAAATATGACGAATAATCTGATACATATCGTCGAGGCGATAATATTTGCGGCGGGCGTTGCGATAAAGCGTTCTGACATCATGAGCAAACTGCCGCCCGAGGTGACGAGAAAGGAGCTGAACGACGCTATCAAGGGGCTTGAACAGAAATATCAGGATCCTTGCGGGATAGTCCTGCTATGTATAGGCGACAAGGTTCAGTTCGCGTCCAATAAGGAATACGGCGAGATCGTCGCTGCGGCTTTGAAACCCGTCAAGGAAAGAGAGCTTTCGCGCGCGCTCCTCGAGGTCATGGCGATAATCGCATACAAGCAACCCGTCACAAGAGGCGAAATAGAGGATATAAGAGGAGGCAGAAGCGCGGACTACGCGATAACGACGTTGCTCAGAGTGGGACTCATCGAGGCTCATGGCAGAAGAGACACCCCCGGTAGACCTATGCTTTATATCACGACCGACCAGTTTCTCAAGCGTTTCGGTCTGCGCAGCCTGGACGAATTGCCCGATTACAAAGAGATACTCGACAGGCTCGTCGTGCTCGGCAACTACAACCGTCCCAGTGAAGGGCTGTACAGAGAAGTCGACATCGCGGATACTTTCGAAGAGGCGGAAGAAAAAGCGAAAGCCCGCGAGCTCGAGCGTCAGCGTCACGAAAAGGAATTCGACAAGTATTTCGACTCGACGCAAAGCCCCGATTTTCTCGAGGGAGAAGAAGTCACGTTCGTCGAAGGAGACGACGATTATCTCGACGCGGCGGCATCCGACGATGACGACGAAGACGACGCGGATGCGGTCGGGACGTCGGTTGCAGAAGAGATCGCCGAGTCGGATGACGAAGACGACGAATGAAAATATAATCTGATCTAAACAAAAAAACAGGCTGAAAAGCCTGTTTTTTTATGCGCTTTTTACGACTTGTTGCAGAGATAAGAGGAACGCGCTTGCCGCTCGTGAAAGCTCGCAGTGTTTTTTCCAGGCAACGTCGAGGTGCGTTTCGAGAGGCGGGTCGAACGGCAGAAACTTCAGCGGGCTGTCTCCGCTGACGTTTATTATCCTGTCGAGACCGACCGCGTATCCGATGCCTTGCTCGACCATAAGCGACGCGTTGTACAGCAGATTGTATGTGGCGACCACGTCTTTCTCGTCGTTGCGGCGATAACGGTGACTTGCACGCTTTTCGCGGGATGTTCGGGAGAGAACGGCAACGAAAAGCAGAATATCCCCGATCTATCGCAAAGCGGAGACAATTCTGACGAAGGAGCAGGCGGCAAAGACGAAGGAGACGGCGAAAATATGAAGATAAAGATTGTCGTTGACGGGCTTGACGAGACTTTTTACGCCGAACTGTATGACAACGGTGCCGCAAGGGCTTTGTACTCGGAATTGCCTCTGAAACTCGATATGAGCGATATGCCGCATGAAAAATATTCCTATCTCGGTTTCAGTCTGCCGACCTCTCCGCAAAGCGTCGGACGTATAGAGTCGGGAGATATTATGCTTTGGGGAAAGGATTGTCTGGTATTCTTTTACGAGAGTTTTACCACGTCGTATTCGTATACGAAGCTCGGCAGAATGTCGGGAGATTCGCTTATTGCGGTATTATCGGGAGAAGGAAAACTCGTATTGACGGTTTCAAGATACGACGGATGATCGTGAACCGATATTTGTCGAACGTATCGTGCGCGTCTTTATAGACGCGCTTTTTTTTGCAAACTTCCGTTGAGACTCGTTCGTCGAATTTGTTTGCGGAACGATCGCCAGGCAGATGATCAAAGGCAAAATAATAACTGCAAACATAAATCAGCATTTTAACGATAAAGACGCGTCGGGCGTGCATTGATACGGTAAGCCGTGACGATCGTCGCGGAATACGCGTTAAATGACGGCGTTACGCAATAATTTGCTTTTTGTGTCGGATCGGAAAACTTCGGATTTCCTTTCGAGCGGGGCAAAACACGGCGTTCGGTCTGTCATGCATTGTCGGAGACGACTTTTTACATAATTAGCGGCAACTTGCGCACTATAATGATATGGTCTATGCGATATTGATTGTTGTTGCGGCAACTGCCGCGATAATTGCGGCTTTTCTTATCGTCGGGGTGCGCGTGCAGGGGTATTTCGATCTGGCAAGCGGCATTTTCGTGGTTGACGTGTTCGCAATTGCGAATATCCATATGCTCAGATACAGGGTATTCGAATGCGGGGGCGACTTTTACAGTCAGACAAACTCAAAAGATCTGAAAAAAGTGAAAATGTCGGCAAATAACGGCGAAAGCGGAGAAAAGTCAGGAGAAAGCGATAAGAACGCCGAAGTAAAAACGGGAATAGCAGACAGGATCGCAACGGTATGCGACGTGCTGGCGGGCGTCGGAAAAATCAAGCTGAAGAAATTGAGAGCATATCTGACCGTAGGCACGGGGGACAGTATGTCAACGTCGCTTGTTGCTGCGACGATAGGTGCTGCGCTCAGCACACTGAATGCCGCGACGTATGACAGGATAAGGGTAAAAGAAGGGGATATAGCCGTGTATCCCAATTTCAGATACGAAAATACAGTCTTTACATTCGATATAGAGACGGGCGCGGGCTTGGCGGGGATAATATTTGAATCGCTTAAGGCGAGATCCGTGTTGACGTCGCTCGCGACGAAGAGAAAAGCGTAAAATCATAGATATATAATTTACACATAAATCAGACGGAGGAAAGCAGCTTGAACGACGGAGAAATGAACGAACTCATCGGCATTACGATGAACAATATCAAAGGTATGATGAACAGCGAGAACGTGGTCGGCAAGCCGATCGTCATGCCGGAGGGCAGCGTAGTGCTACCTATATCCAAAGTTACGGTAGGGTTCGTGACGGGTGGCGGACAGTACGGTCAGAGCAACGTGAAACAGAATTTTGCACTGCCTTTCGCAGGCGGCGGAGGCGGAGGAGTCAATATCACTCCGATAGGATTTCTTGTCTGCAAAGACAACGATCAGGAACTGGTAAAACTTGACAAAAAGGAGGGGAAAGGGAAATGGGAAACCTTGATTTCAGCCGCGCTCAATATGTTGAAAGACAAAAAGTAAACAAAAAATTATTATCAATTAGCGCGATTATTGGAATAATAATTATTCTATTAGCAATATTATGGCTGAAAATGCCGCAAACTTTTGCAATCCAGAGCGGTTCATCACAGATAGTTATCGATGCGGAGAGCGGCAGGATCTTGTCGTCGTACAACAAGGATATGAGGCTCGAGATGGCAAGCACTACGAAGATCGCGACGACGATTGTCGCGATAGAAAACGCGCCGCTTGACAAGTCGGTTGAGATAACCGACGAGATGGAGGGCATAGAAGGCTCGTCGATCTATCTCAGAAAGGGAGAGATATGGAAACTCGAAGATCTGCTGTACGGGCTGATGCTTCAGTCGGGCAACGATGCGGCGACTGCCGTCGCTATCGCAACCGCGGGAAGCGTGGATGCGTTCGTCGATATGATGAACGCGCTTGCAAAGAGGCTTTCGCTGAAAAATACTTTGTTTGATAATCCTCACGGTTTACATTCGGATAGACACTATACGTCAGCATACGATCTTGCGTTGATAACTGCATATGCGTTGAAGAACCCGACCTTTGCCCGCATCGTATCGTCAAAATCTCACGACGTCGAAGGTAACGATACGCTCAGTGCCAGAACTTTTTACAATAAAAATAAGTTGCTTTCTTCTTTCGAGGGCGCGAACGGAGTGAAAACAGGTTATACCACGGATTCTGGCAGATGTTTCGTCGGTGCGGCTAAAAGAGGAGGAATGCAACTTGTCAGCGTTGTCATCAATTGTCCCGATATGTGGGAGCGTACTAAATATCTGCTTTCCGACGCGTTCGAAAAATACGACTACGTCAAGATAGGCGATTCGTCTAAAAATCTCGACGAATTCATGCTCAAAGGGGAGAATATAGCCTTGAGACTCGATACAGACATATATTATCCGATAAAAGACGGAGAAAGAGAGGATTTCAGATACGTTTTCGAGCCGCTTGAGTCATATCCCGACAGCCTTAATGCAGGCGATACGGTCGGTACTTTGAACGTATTTGACGGCAATCGCTTGATTTTTACGCGAAAAGTAATTACTATAAATGAGATAAAGCACAAAGGAGCGTTGCTTTCTCTGATGAATCTCGTCGGAGACTGGCAGATAAATTCGATCGATGGAGAGATTGAACAAATATTTGGCGTCGTGCGGAGCGGCTTCCCGCAGAGGCGCGGATAAACTGATAGAGGAAGGAAGAGTAAAGGTAAACGGCAAAGTCGTGACCGAGCTGGGGACTACAGTAAATCCCGCAAACGATACGGTCGCGGTTGACGGCATAAAAGTCAGACCCGTAGCCGAATACAGTTATATCATGCTGTACAAGCCGAAGGGCTGCATCACTACCGTCAGCGACGAAAAGGGAAGAAAGACGGTTTTCGATTATCTCGGAGACGTGAATATCCCTCATCTCGTACCCGTCGGCAGGCTCGACTACGATACCGAAGGGCTGCTTATTCTGACCAACGACGGAGATCTGACGTACAGTCTGACGCACCCCAGTCACGAGGTGGAAAAGACTTATCTCGTAAAAGTCGAGGGCGAAATGCCCGAACATAAACTCGCCCAGCTCAGAAAAGGCGTTATCGTCGACGGCGAAAAGACCAACAGGAGCCGCGTGAAACTGATAGAATACAAAGACGGCGTGTCGCGCCTTCGCGTGACGATAACCGAGGGCAGGAACCGCCAGATCAGAAAGATGTTCGAGGCTGTCGAGAGAGAAGTCGTGTTCCTCAAGCGCATCGCCGTAGGCGAGCTCAAGCTCGGCGGTCTCGGCAGAGGGGCTTACAGGTATCTTACAGACGACGAGATCGCTTATCTCAAGAGTCTGTGAGGTCGGAGACATGGTTTTCCGCGGCGTAAAAACGCGGATTTTTATTTGCCTTTTCAGGGTAAGGCAGCCGTCACTCAAACCGTAGTTTCCCGTATATTGCGTGCGGCGACGGATATATATACTATATCAATATTATATATGGCGGGATTTCGTATCAGAGACGCGGAGGGAAGACCGTTTACACTGGTTCGGAGGTGTTTTGTTTAGTCTCGTTTTTGTCTTTCTTTCGTTCCGTCAAAACGCTTTTTTCGATTTGTGATAAAATACGGTTTTATAGCGTGCAAACGATCTTTTTGTGCGGATTAGTGCACAAAATGATACTCATTTGTTGATATGTTTTGTCCATATCGGAGTTCGGAAAATCATAAAAATTATTACAAAACAGTAATGTTAAAAAATTGGCAGACAGGGGGCTTTTTTCGATGAAATTTAGTTGCAATTTGGGGTATAAATATTTATAATGTGTAATGGTGTAAATTATTCTCAAGATAATTAAAACTTTATATATTCTGGAGGGTTTAATATGGAGAACAGCAATCTTACGGTCAGCGCAAAAGCGATCGAAAAGGCTTGCTCGAAAGTCAAAGATTTCCTTGACGGCATCGTCGACAAAGGCAGTTTTGTCGAGACCGACGTTTTCGTTACCGGAAAGGGTTTTGACGACGCGGCAAGCGCGCTCGGCGAAGGCGTTGTTACCGGTTATGCTACCGTAAACGGAAGCCCGTTCCACGTTTTCGCGCAGAATGCGGAAGTACTCAAAGGAAGTCTCGGCAAGGCACACGCCGACAAGATCGTCAGGTGTATGCAGAGAGCCGTCAAGACGGGCACTCCTTTGATCTCCGTAATCGATTGTGCGGGAGCGAGAGTGGGTGAAGGCGTGAGCGTACTCGAAGGCTTTGCGAAGGTGCTTGCAGAAGCGGCTATCGTGAGCGGACAAGTACCTCATTTTTGTATAGTCAAAGGCAATGCCGTCGGCATGATGGCGTCGTTTGCGGCTATGGCGGATTTCGTATTCATGTCCGAGAGCGCGATCATGTCGGTCAATTCTCCGATGTATCTCGCGTCCAAAGGCAAGGATTATCCGAAGTTTGCCGATATGATCGGCTACAAGGCGCACAAGAAGGGCAGCGACCTCGCTCAGTTCGTATATAAGAACGAAGCCGATCTCAAGAAACAGCTGACCAAACTGACGGGCATTCTCCTTGCGGCTGACGAAGAAGAATCCACCGACGATCCCAACCGCGTATCGAGCGCGCTCAACAAAGAGTGCTCGGCGGTAGCGAAGGTAAAGGCTGTCGCAGACAACGGCGATTACGTCGAATATTGCGGAGAATACGCTCCCGAAGTGGTCTGCGCTCTCGCGAAGATCAACGGCATAAGCGTAGGTATCGCGGCTACCGACAGCAAGGTCGGCGACGGATACATGACTCTCGCAGGTGTCAGGAAGCTGACTTCTTTCGTCGAGAAACTCGACGGTTTCGATATTCCGCTCATAACGCTCGTAGATACTCTCGGCGTCAATCCGAGCCTCGAAGAAGAACTTGCGGGCGCGGCTAAAGTCACGGGCGATCTCGTCGCGACGATCGCAAACAGCTCTATCGACAAGATAGGCGTAGCGGTTGGCAAGGCGATAGGTTTCGGATACAGCGTGCTGATGAGTAAGGGCATAGGTTTCGACTATACGCTCGCTACGCAGAACGCGGAAATTTCTCCGATAAACAACGACGCGGCGGTCAACGCTCTGATGAGCGAGCAGCTCGGCAAGGCTAAAGATCCCGAGGCTGCGAGAGCGAAGCTCGCCGAAGAATACGCAAAGATACAGGCAAACCCGATGCTCGGAGCGCAGGAAGGATGGCTCGACAACGTCGTCGAAGCGAAGAATATCCGTCCTTACATCGCGTCCGCGCTGATGATGCTGCTCGGCATCTAAGGAGCGTAGTATGAAGAAAAGATTGGCATTGATAACCGTAATAGTAGTGCTGGCGGTAGTCATGGCGACGTTGCTTTCGGCTTGTGCGGTAGAGGGATCTCCCGACTTGCTGGGCATCGGCAAAATGAACTTCGGCGAGAGACTGCTGACGGGTCTGCTTGTCTTCGTTCTCGGTCTCGGAATGGTATTCGTGGTGCTGTTTCTTCTGATCGCGATAATCAGGGCAGTCGCATATTTGCAGAATCTGCCTGCAAAGATCGCGGCAAAGAAGAGCGGTGCCGTCACCGTCACCGAGCCTGTGAAAGAAATCCCCGCACCCGCGGTCGCGGCGGATACGGACGAAGACGAAGTGGTTGCGGCAATAACGGCGGCTATCGCGGCGTATTACGGCGCAGAGGCAGTCGAAACGAGCGATCTCCCGTTCAGGGTCCGCTCCATCAGAGAAATTAAATAATTGAGAGAGGATAATATATATGCGTAAATTCAATGTTACAGTAAACGGCAAGGCTTATGCCGTAGAAATCGAAGAAGTAGGAGCTGTCGGCGCGGCAATGCCCGTTGCTCCGACACCCGTGGCTGCACCCGTTGCGCCCGTAGCTCCCGTTGCGGCTCCCGCACCCGCTGCTCCCGCTGCGGCAGGAAAGGGCGAACCCGTAAAGAGCCAGATGCCCGGTCTCGTCAAGAAACTCTGTTTTGCGAACGGTGCGACCGTAAAGATGAACGATACCATCGTTATCCTCGAGGCAATGAAGATGGACACCCCGATCGTCGCTACCAAGGACGGCGTGATCACCTACTCGGTCAGCGAAGGCGCGAATATCGACACGGGCGCGGTGCTCTGCACGATAGCGTAATACGGAGGCAAAACAATGGCGTTTTCATCTACAATTTTGTCGCTCGACCTTGTAGATTCCCTGAAAAACCTTTGGATGAGCACGGGTTTCATGACCTCGCTTACTCCGCTGTGGCAGAACCTCGTGATGCTCGTCATCGCGTGCGTGCTGATCTACCTCGCGGTGTATAAGGAGTTCGAGCCGAACCTGCTGCTCGCTATCGGTTTCGGTATGTTCATAATCAACATACCCGGCACCTACAACGTGTTGTACGGTACTGCGGGATATACTTTCTACGACGCGAGCGATCTTTCCACCGTATTGCAGTACAACGGCGAGCAGATAAGCGGCACGATCGCGCAGCTAGCTCAGATGCTGAACGTGAATACGGAAGGTATGAGCATGCTCGAAAAAGTCGCGGCGGTCACGGCGAAAGTGCAGGAGATATTCCCTGACATAACCGTAACTTCCACGCACGAAGTCGTAGCGGATCAAGGCTTGTTCTACTACCTGTACAAGGGTGTTGAGTGGGTCATCTATCCGCCGCTGATCTTCCTCGGCATAGGCGCGATGACAGACTTCGGTCCGCTTATCGCAAACCCGAAGAGCCTTATCCTCGGCGCGGCGGCGCAGCTGGGTATCTTCCTTACGTTCATAATCGCGATCAATATAGGATTTACGGGTGAGGAGGCGTCCGCGATAGCTATCATCGGCGGCGCAGACGGTCCTACCGCGATATACGTCACCACGAAACTCGCGGCGCACTTGTTGCCGTCCATCGCGGTCGCGGCATATTCCTACATGGCACTCATCAAGGTCATTCAGCCGCCCATCATGAAGCTGATGACGACCAAGAAGGAGAGGGCCGTCATCATGGAACAGCTGAGACCCGTTTCCAAGACGGAAAAGGTCGTGTTCCCGATCGTGGTCACGCTGGTAGTCGGCGTCATTCTTCCGAGCGCTGTCCCGCTCCTCGGCATGCTGATGCTCGGCAACCTGTTTAAGGAATCCGAAGTCGTCCCGAGACTTACCAACACGTCCAAGAACGAGCTTATCAACATCATCACGATACTGCTCGGCGTGCTCGTAGGTACGAAGGCTACCGCCGAGGTGTTCATCACATGGCAGACTCTCAAGATCATCGTCATCGGCGTCTTCGCGTTCGCGGGCGGCACGGTGGGCGGTCTGCTCCTCGGCAAGGTCATGTACTGGGTCACGAAAGGCAAGGTCAATCCGCTTATCGGTTCGGCGGGCGTTTCCGCAGTCCCGATGGCGGCGAGAATCTCGCACAACGTAGGTCAGGAAGAGAATCCGAGAAACTATCTGCTGATGCACGCTATGGGACCTAACGTCGCAGGCGTTATCGGCAGTGCCGTAGCGGCAGGCGTTCTGCTTGCGCTGTTCGGCAAATAAGATTGAATTACGAGGTAAGATATATGGTCAAGATTACAGAAACTATACTCAGAGACGCGCATCAGTCGCAGGCTGCGACCCGTATGCGCCTCGACGAAATGCTCCCCGTCGCGGCTAAACTCGACAAGGTCGGTTATTATTCGATAGAGTGCTGGGGCGGTGCGACGTTCGACTCCTGCCTCAGATTCCTCAACGAGGATCCGTGGGAGAGACTGCGTCAGCTCAAGAAGGCAATGCCCAACACCAAGCTTCAGATGCTGCTGCGCGGTCAGAACATTCTCGGTTACAAGCACTATGCCGACGACGTCGTTGACGAATTCGTAAAGATGTCCATCAAGAACGGTATCGACATCATCAGAATTTTCGACGCGCTCAACGACACGAGAAACATGAAACAGGCGATGGACAGCTGCAAGAAGTACGGCGGTATCTGCGAGGCTACGATCTCCTATACGACCAGCCCCGTGCACACCAACGAGTACTTCATCAAGCTCGCAAAAGAGCTTGAGAAGATGGGCGCGGACATCATCTGCATAAAGGATATGGCAGGCATTCTGCTGCCGTACACCGCGTACGAACTCGTAAAGGGTATCAAGAAGGTCGTCAAAGTCCCCGTACATCTGCACACGCACCAGACGTCGGGTACGGGCAACCTGACCTACCTCAAGGCTATCGAGGCGGGCGTAGACATCATCGACTGCGCGCTTTCCGCTCTCGGCAACGGCACTTCTCAGCCCGCTACCGAGCCTATGGTCGCCGTGCTTCAGGGTACGGAATACGACACGGGACTCGACCTCAAGACCCTCAACGAGCTGTCTTCCTATTTCGATAAAGTCGCTGACAGACTCAAGAAGGACGGCTGGCTGACCGAAAAGTCGCTCAAGACGGATGTCCGCGCGCTGATATATCAGGTCCCCGGCGGTATGCTTTCGAACCTTGTCGGACAGCTCAAGAAGCTGGGCGCGATGGACAGATACGACGAAGTGCTCGCCGAAGTTCCCAACGTCAGAAAAGACCTCGGCTATCCGCCGCTCGTCACCCCGACCAGCCAGATCGTCGGCACTCAGGCAGTGTTCAACGTGATAAGCGGGGAGAGATACAAGATGGTCTCCGCAGAGACGAAAGACGTCCTGAGAGGAAAGTACGGCAAGCTGCCCGCAGAGCCGAATCCCGAGATCGTCAAGAAGGTCCTCGGCGACGAAAAGCCGATCACCTGCCGTCCCGCAGATCTGATCAAGCCCGAGCTTGCAGGTTACCGCGATGAGATCAAGGAATATATCGAGCAGGAAGAAGACGTGTTGTCGTACGCTTTGTTCCCGCAGGTCGCTCTCAACTACTTCAAGTACCGCCAGGCGAACAAGTACAAGGTAGACAGCGAGATAGGCGATACCGTGAACGGCATTCAGCCCGTCTGATAAAAGCAGAATCGAAAACGCGTCGGAAACGGCGCGTTTTTTGTTTTATCCGTATCGTCGGATAAATCGGGTGATGACGAGAATTTACGCGGCTTTTGCGCAGGATGTTATATAGCGTGTTAATCGCAATACAAAGCGCAAGAGGTACGTCGCTTGAGTGAGTCGTGCATTGACACGGGAAAGACGATGAGTTATAATTGAACCGAACGAGATCGGCGACAAATGAGGTCGCTTATGCGACGTCGCCGCGATAAGGAGAGAATGACATGAAAAATTGCAAGGTGCTTGCGTTGGCGTTATCGCTGGTTTTATTCGCGACGGTCGTATTTGTCGGTTGCGACGGCACTTCGGTATGCACGCACGACCGACTTACGCATATCAAGGCGGTCTCGCCGTCCTGTACCGAGGACGGGAACGCAGAGTACTGGCATTGCGAAAAATGCGGCAAATATTTTTCGGACGCAGAGTCAACCGAAGAGGTTAGCGGTCAGAGTGTATTCGTTATTCCTGCTGCGGGACATTCTTATAAATTTGTTCCGGACACCGTTTATCATTGGAAACAATGCGCGAATTGCGGCGAGATCACGGATAAAGCCGTGCACGACGAGGATGGCGGGAATGGCTCCTGTACCGTCTGCGGCGCAATAATTTCGGGCACGGAAGGATTGAATTACGCGCTCGATACTGACGGACTCGGTTACGTTCTGACGTCGGCTGAAGACGTCGTCGGACAAGTTACGATACCGTCTTTTTACGAAGGCAAACCCGTCGTGTCCATAGCCAAGGATGCTTTCAACGACGTATACGGCGTGACCTCGGTCGTTATCGGCAACGGGATCGGATCGGTAAGCGAATATGCTTTTGCTAATTGCTGGGATCTCGTTTCCGTCTCGATACCCGAGAGCGTGACTTCGGTCGGCGAATCGGCGTTTTTCAATTGCATTTCGCTCGAAAGCGTAGAATTTTCGAAAGGTCTGAAGGACATCGGGCAATTCGCGTTTGCGGGCTGTTATTCTTTGAAAGGCGTTACCATACCCGCAAGCGTTAAGACGATAGGCAGTCAGGCGTTCAGCGGTTGCAGCGCGCTCGAAGAACTCGTTATTTCCGAAGGAGTCGAGAATATAGGCGCAAGGGCGTTTTCTTCGTGCTCTTCGATAAAGAGCGTGGTCATACCCGCAAGCGTAAGCAGTATCGGCGGTGCGGCGTTCGATTCGTGTTCCGCACTCGAAGAATTGCGCGTTGCGGACGGCAGTCTTTATTTCAAAAGCGAAAACAATATAATTTACAGCAAGGACGGGAGCGTTCTCGTAGTCTATCCGCAGAACGATTCTGCCGAGTCGTTCAAGATTCCCTCTACCGTCACGACAATAGGCGAGAGCGCGTTCTACGGGTGTGATCAACTGGAGACCGTAACTATCGGCGAAGGCGTGACAAGCATTGAAAAATCGGCGTTTGCCGGTTGTTCCTCGCTTGCCCGTGCTGATCTGCCCGATGGACTGACTAGCATAGGAGACGATGCGTTCATAGATTGCGTCTCGATGACGTATGTCGGCATACCTTCGAGCGTGACGAGCATCGGCAAAGCTGCTTTTGTCGGCTGCAAGGCTCTTTCGTCCTTTTCGGTATCCGAACAAAACGGGTATTATTCTGATATAAACGGCGATCTTTACGACAAAGACGCATTGGTACTTTTGTATTATGCGCAGGGGAAAGCTGACGTCGCGTTTACGATACGCGACGGCGTAAAGTCCGTAGGGGATTATGCGTTTTACGGGTGCGAATCGCTGACGAGCGTAACAATGCCCGACAGTCTCGAAAAGATAGGAAAATACGCTTTTTCTGGTTGCAAGTCGCTGAAAAACGTATCTACGGGATCGGGACTTACGAGCATCGAGGAGAGAGCGTTCAACGACTGTTCCTCGCTTGAAAAATTCGTCGTTCCCGCAAGCGCGTATTCGATAGGAGCGTTTGCTTTTTCCGATTGTTCTTCGCTTACCGAGGTGGTTTTCGAAAACGATCAATGCTGGTTCATCGTCGGAAAAGACGGAAACGTCGCTATTCCGTCCGAAGATCTCGCGGATCCCGTAAAGGCTGCCGAATACCTGACAGAAACCGCTCTGAACGAAAATATCTTCCGAGATCGTTAAAACAATAACCGATATTTTTCGCACGTCGAGGCTCGTTGCATCGGCGTGTTTTTTTGCCAGCAGCAAAAAGCAACGCCACCGCACGGCAATGTTCTTTACTTTACGGCGGCTTTCTGTTATATTGTAGTTATGAAAATTTTACTGGTAAACGACGACGGTTTATACGCAAAAGGCATACTGACTCTTGCGGAAAGACTCTGCAAAGAGCACAGCGTCACCATTGTCGCTCCCGACACGGAGAGGAGCGGTAGCGGCAGGAGTCTTACGTTCCACAGCGCGCTGAACTATATGCAGATGGCTATCTCTGAAGAATACGAGAGCTATATTTTGAACGGCACGCCCGCAGACTGTACCAAATTCGGTATAGATACGATACTTGCGGGAAACAAGCCCGACGTCGTTATAAGCGGGATAAACAATACCTGCAATATCGGCACGGACATTGCGTATTCGGGCACGGTCAATGCCGCGCTCGAGGCGTGCATGCACGAGGTTTACGGACTTGCCGTCTCGTACGACTGCGACGATAACGACTACGGATACGTCGCGGATTTCGTAGCTAAAAATCTGGAATTCCTGATAGGTCTGCTGCCCACCGACAAAAACACGATATTCAATATCAATTTTCCCTGCGTACCGCCGAAACTCAAGGGGGTGCGTTTTGCTACGACGGGAGACAGAAAGTACCACGACGAGTACCAGTACGTCGAAGGAAGAGGTTATTTCATCACGGGCTATCCGCTCTCCGACGACAAAAACGCGGGGTATACCGACGTCGTTCTGAACGGAGTGGGCTACGCGACGATCTCTCCCGTAAAGCTGAATTTCGACGATACCGCGCTTTTCGAGGCGGTAAAGGGGATAAGACTGTGAGAGCGGTGATAGCAGGCGCGGGCGCGTCGGGTCTTTTATGCGCGGGCGGTCTCGCCGAGGCGGGGCACGACGTAGTAGTCATAGAGAAGAACGAAAGAGTAGGTAAAAAGCTGTTTATTACGGGCAAGGGCAGGTGCAACCTTACCAACGCTTGCGACGTGCGCGTATTTCTCGAAAACGTCGTGAGCAATCCCAAATTCATGAATTCTTCGGTGTACGGATTTTCTCCGTCCGATACCGTCGGCTTTTTCGAATCGCTCGGCGTAAAGCTTAAGGTCGAAAGAGGAAACAGAGTTTTTCCCGTGTCCGACAAGTCGGGAGACATAGTAAAAGCTCTCGAAAGATACGCGACGAGAAGCGGCGCGAATATACGATTGAACGAGCGCGCAATCTCGGTAAAGACCGAAAACGGAAGAGTTGAGTCGGTCGTCACGGACAGGGGCGAATATCCGTGCGACGTGATGGTCGTCGCCACGGGCGGAGTGACCTATTCGTCTACGGGAAGTACGGGAGACGGGTATGCGATCGCTAAAAAAGCAGGGCACACGGTCAAACCTCCAACGGCTGGACTCGTGCCGCTTCTTGCAAAGGGAGTCGACGGGCTTGCGGGACTTTCGCTGAAAAACGTAGGCGTCAGCCTTGTCGTTGACGGAAAGTCGGTCGCCTCTCAATTCGGAGAAATGCTTTTCACTCATACGGGAGTCAGCGGTCCTGTGGTCCTCACGGCATCGTCGCTTGCAGGTAAGTATTTCGACGAAAAAGGCGCGACAAAAGGCAAAGCTGTGCTCGAGATAGACCTGAAACCCGCACTTAACGCCGAAACTCTGGATGCGAGACTCGTCAGAGAGATCTCCTCAGCACCCAAGTCCGCGGTCAGGACAATGCTTTTTACTCTTATGCCGAAGTCGCTCGCTCCGTGCGTTCTTAATCAGAGCGGGATCGACGGCGACAAAAAATGCTGTGACGTTTCGAAGAAAGAAAGAGAGTCGATAGCAAAAGCAATAAAAGCCCTTTCTTTTGTAGTTACGGGCAAAGACAGAGCAGATCTCGGCATAATCACTCAGGGAGGAGTTGACGTATCCGAGATAGACCCTAAGACCATGGAGAGCAGACTGGTCGGAGGACTTTATTTCATAGGAGAGGTGCTCGACGTCGACGCGCTGACGGGCGGATTCAATCTGCAGATAGCATTCAGTACCGCAAAAGCCGTTGTCAGAGATTTGAGCTGAACGGAGATACGCCCGTGAATAAGCGGCACTAACAATAACTCGACATAAGAAATTCGGACTTTCGGGTACGGTCGCGTGATTTTATATATAAAAAATTTACTTGATATTTGCACGAATATGGGATAAACTTAAAACAGCGGAGTTCTTCCGCATAAATTATTTTCGGAGGCTTATATGCTCAACATAGCCATCGACGGTCCTTCCGGAGCGGGTAAAAGCACTATCAGCAAAATGCTTGCAAAAAAACTGGGGATCATATACCTCGATACGGGCGCGATGTACCGCGCGGTAGCTCTTTACGTTCACCGCAAGGGCGTAGACGTCAACGACGCGAAAAAAGTCGTACCTCTGCTTGACGAAATAGAGATCGAGTTCAGAGGCGACGGGGACGAAAAAAAGATCTTTCTCAACGGCGAGGACGTTTCGTCTGCGATAAGAGAGCACGCCGTTTCGAAATTGGCGTCCGACGTATCCAAGATAAAGGAAGTCAGACTCTTTCTCGTAGAGCAGCAGCGCGCTATCGCGAAAAAGAGTGATATAGTGCTCGACGGCAGAGACATTACGAGTTTCGTTCTGCCCGACAGCAAATACAAATTCTTTCTCACCGCGTCGGCGGAAGAGAGGGCGAGAAGGAGATACGAAGAGCTGAAAGCAAA
Organism: uncultured Christensenellaceae bacterium; assembly: GCA_944380305.1. Taxonomy (GTDB): domain Bacteria; phylum Bacillota; class Clostridia; order Christensenellales; family UBA3700; genus Ornithoclostridium. The sequence goes on along the minus strand of CALWHF010000003.1, from coordinate 4,326 downwards.
AGGCTCGGATATAAGTTACGAAATGATACTCGCCGACGTCAACGACCGTGACTACAACGATACTCACAGAGATTTCGCGCCGCTCGTACAGACCGACGACGCGGTTTTGATAGACAGCACTAATATGACGACAGACGAGGTTATAGAGGTTATTTTACGCTATGTCAACACACACTAACAACGAAGTCGCCGTCGCGACGAAAAAGGAAAAGAAGATAGGACTTTTTTACAGGATACTCGGTTCGATAGGCAGGTTTCTTATGAAATGCGTGTGGTGGCCGACCAAGATATTCTATAAAGAAAAATTTCCCAAAGAGGGAAAGGCGATCTGCATCTGCAATCATTACGCGATAGAGGACGCCTGCGCGATATACCACCAGCTTTTCGGTTTCAAAGGCAGGATAGTCGTCAAGTCTGAGGCTATGGACGACAGTTTCGTGGGCAATTTTCTGACTGCGCTGTGCAACGCGATAAGCGTACGCAGAGGGGAGTCTGACATCAAGGCGATCAAAGAAATGATGAAGGAGATCTCTGCGGGCGGCAAAGTGCTGATATTCCCCGAAGGAACGCGCAACAAGTCGAAGAATTACAAGGAGCTCATGCCGTTCAAAGAGGGACCCGTCACTATTGCGCTCAAGACGAAAACTCCGATAATACCCACGCTTTATTACAAGCCGCTGAGACCTTTCGGGTTCAGAAAGAACAGGCTTATCGTCGGCGATCCGATCGATCTTTCCGAGTTTTACGGCAAACAGCTGCATGACGTGAAAGACGAGGCATGTGCGGTCGTATTTGCGAAAATGAAAGAACTGAGAGCGAAGATCGATGACATTATGGAGAATTACGGCGGCAATCTCGCAAAATACGAAGAGGCGAAAAAAGTCTTGTCCGAGGCAAAACATTCAGCTATTGACAGTAAGAATCAAGTTGTAGAAGATAAAGAAAACTGACAGAGATATACATATATCGCAAAAACGCGCGAAAGCACGGGACACGGAAGAAGACGGACGGGTCTGACGACCGCCGCGGGGTATAAGGGTAGAGTCTACCGCTTTTTACATATTAAGGTGTGGTATGAATGTTCCGAAATCCCGTTGCCGCGACGGCAAAAGCGGCGAAAGACCAAATCTGTTCTACCGTATGCTCGGCGCGATCGGGCGTTTTCTGATGCGCGTCGTCTGGTGGCCGACGAAAATATATTACAAAGAAAAATTCCCGGGGCGCGGAAACGTGATATGCGTATGCAATCACTATTCCGCTATCGACGCGAACGCGATATACAGCAGACTTTTCGCGTTCAAAGGAAGGATCGCGGTCAAAGCCGAGGCTCTCAAAAGCAAATTCGTCGAAAAAGGCATGGCGGCTCTTTGCAGAGCGATAGGCGTAAAAAGAGGCAAGTCGGACCTCGGAGCGGTAAAATCGATGCTCGGCGAGCTTAAAGACGGAGGGAAACTCCTGATTTTTCCAGAAGGGCGATGCAACAAGCGAAAGGATTTCAAATCGCTGTTGCCGTTCAAGGACGGTGCCGCGGCGATCGCCGTCAAGAGCGGCGCGGTCATAGTCCCGACGCTGTATTACAGACCGCTCAGACCTTTCGGTTTCAGAAAGAACAGGCTTATCGTCGGAGACCCTATCGACGTAAGTGAGTACGTCGGGAAAAAGGCGCACGAAGTCAAAAGCGAGATCACGCGAATAGTCCGCGAAAAGATGCAGGATATGCGAAGACAGATCGACGAGATCGTGGAAAAATACCACGGCAGCGTCAGAAAATACGAGAAAGCGAAGGCAAAATACGGATTTGTCGAGGGGAGTTTATGAGAATTTTAGTCGCTAAGAATGCAGGTTTCTGTTTCGGTGTACGCAATGCGGTCGAGACCGCCATGAGCGTCAAAGGCAAGGCGTGTACGCTCGGCGAACTGATACACAACGATTACGTCAACAAAAAGCTCTCCGAACGGGGCATCGACGCGATAAATTCGCTTGACGAATACGACGGCGGCACCGTCGTGATACGCTCGCACGGCGTGCCCGAAAGGACGGAGAGAGAGCTGAAAGAAAAGGGGATACCGTATATCGATGCGACCTGTCCGTTCGTGAAGAAGATACACAATCTCGTCAGAAAATACGCCTCGCTCGGGTACGGCATCGTGATAATCGGCGCGAAAGATCATCCCGAGGTCGTGGGGATCAACGGCTGGTGCGGCGATAAAGCGTATATCGTTGACGACGAAGACGACGTGAAAAGCCTTCCCGAGGGCGAAAAGTTATGCGTTGTTGTGCAGACTACATACAGCGAAAATAAGTACGATATTTTATTAAAAAGTATCGAAAACCGCTGTAAAACAGTTGAAAAATTCAGGACGATTTGCTATACTACAACAGATAGGCAATCCGAGACCGAAGAACTCGCGAAAAAGTGCGATGCGATGCTGGTTATAGGCAGCAAGTCGAGCTCCAACACGACAAAACTTTTCGAGATTGCGACGCGGTATTGCGACAATACCTACTTTATCGAAAATATTGCCGACATCTCGTCGGTGATAGAAAATAAACACAATTTCAAAATCCTCGGCGTGACAGCCGGGGCGTCAACTCCGAAAGAGTTGATCGAGGAGGTAGTAAAACAAATGAGCGACACTCAAAACACCAACAAGGATACCGAATTCGGTAAACTGTTTGAAGCGTCTGAGAAGAAGAACACGGACATTAAAGCAGGTAAGATTTTCAGAGAGTGCACGGTAATCAGCGCAAACGAAGAAGGCATTATCATCAACTTCGGCGGCAAGAAAGACGGCTTTATCGATAAGACCGACGCCGAGCTTGACGGCATAGAATATGTGCCTGCGAACTACAAAGCGGGCGACAAGATAGCCGCTATGGTTATCGAGAAACAGAACAAGAAAGGCAATGACAGCATTGCGTTCTCCAAGAAAGCGGTCGACAAGCGCAATCAGGAAGACAAAGAAGCCGAAGAAGCTATCAGGGGCGGCGAGTTCAAGGTCACGATCGACAGAGTGGTCAAGGGCGGTCTCGAAGGCAAGCTCGGCAGCTATAAGATATTCGTTCCCGCGTCTCAGATCAGGATCGGTTATGTCACCGACCTCGAGAAGTACGTCGGCAAGACTCTGAGACTCAGAGCTATCGAGCCCAAAAAGGCAGTCAAGCCCGAAGAGGCAAAGGAAGTTCCCGCAGAGGGCGCGGCAACCGAGGCTACCGCAGAGGTGACCGAGGCTCCCGTCGAGGTTGCGGAGCAGCCCAAAGAGATCACAATCAAGAGAGGACGTTCCATCGTCGCGTCTCAGAGAGTCATCCTCGAAGAAGAGAAGGCTCAGAAAGAGAATGAGCTGTGGAGCAAACTCACCGTCGGCTCTATCGTCAACGGCAAAGTTAAGAGACTGACCGACTTCGGTGCTTTCGTAAGCGTTTACGGTTTCGACTGTCTCGCTCACATCGCAGATCTCTCTCATTACAGCGTTGCTCATCCCAGCGACGTTCTCGAGATCGGCAAGTCCTACGACTTCGTCATTCTCAAGGCTAACAGAGAGACCAACAGAGTTTCGCTCGGTTACAAGCAGCTGCAGAAGAAGCCCTACGAGCTTGCTGCAGAGAAGTATCCCGTCGGCTCCGTTATTACGGGCAAGGTCAGAAGCGTATTCCCGTACGGCATCTTCGTCCTCATCGAGAGAGACGTCGACGGTCTCGTACCGGTATCCGAACTTTCACGCAGCTATGTAAAGAACCCTGCAGATCTCTACAAAGAGGGTGACGAGGTAACCGCGCAGGTCATCAAGTTCAACGACAACAAGATCACTCTTTCCATCAAAGCTCTGCTCCCCGAGGAAGAGAAGAAGGCAGAAGACATTGAAATCTCTGACGAGGAATATCAGGAGGCTAAGGAAAAGAGAGCGTCCCGCAACGCTAAGAAGTTCGAGAAGCCCGCAAACGTTGCTCCTCGCAAGAAACCCGCTAAGAAGGCGGCAGAGGAAGAGGAGACGACTTCATGGCAGTCCGAGAGCGCAGGCGCAACGCTCGGCGATCTCTTCAATCTTATGAACTTCGCAGGCGAAGAGGAAAAGGCAGAAGAAAAGCCCGCAAAGAAGTCCGCAAGCAAGAAGGTCAAGGCTGAAGAAGCTGAAGAGAAGAAGGCTGAAGACGAGGGCAAGGACGAATAATTTTCCGGAATTTTACGCGTGCTTTATAGGGTTTGAGAATAATCTTATAAAGCGCGCGATAAAATAAAAAAACAATAAAAAATTTGCCTGAAAATCGTTGACAATAATCCTCTGAATGTTGTATATTGTAACAGTCGCACGGAAGGAAACGAAT
>CALWHF010000002.1 GCA_944380305.1 uncultured Christensenellaceae bacterium | reverse complement strand
GGCTTGTATTTTTAACGGGAAGGTTTTCTCATACAGCTATTGGGACAGGGCGATCGTCAATTACGACGAGCTTGAGAGCGAGCTTGAAGAGTATCTGAAAAAGGTAAGAAAAGATGGTCTCCCACCTGCGGGAATCGATGGATAGGAGTTCGCCTTTTATGTTTATAAGATTGTTGTGAAAATGCGTTAAAATGAAAAAATCGCGCTTTTCAACGCGATTTTCATGGCGTTCCCGGCGGGAATCGAACCCACGGCCTTTCGCTTAGGAGACGTGCAGACTTATCAAAAAATAGCAGAAAATACGCAAAAATCGAAGATGTGTTACCTAAATGCAAAATTTTGTAATACATTTTGACAAGTTTTGTCCATTATTTTTTGCGTTTTTCAAAATTTATACCGGATTTTATACCAATTTTATACCAGTTTTATACCAACTTTTTATCCCTGATTTTCTCAATGCTGATGCGGGTTTTCGAGGATTTTGAAATTGAGAGAATTCGCAATTTTTTCAGAAAAAAACTGAAAATTTGCATTACTAAACATTATATTTATAGCTTAAAAGCATAAAATTTGCCATTTTACTATTGACTTTTCCCTTAAAATAGGATAGAATTTAAGGGCAAAGTTAACGATAAGGTGGCTGAAATGAGAGATTTTAATTACTCAAAGTTAAAAAGTAAGACTTGGGACGGTGAAGTTTTAAGTCTGGTTGCCGCGATTTATAAGCAAGCCGGCAAGCAGGAACTTTATCTTAAACAAAGACCGAGCCAGCTTGAAAAACTTGTTGAGATAGCAAAAATCCAGAGTACGGAAGCTTCCAATGCGATCGAGGGCATCGTTACGACTTCTGCCCGTATCAGACAGTTGGTCGAGGAGAAAACTGCGCCCAGAAACCGCAATGAGCAGGAAATAGCAGGTTACCGCGACGTATTGAATATTATCCACGAAAATTTTGACGTTATCCCTGTGTCGCAAAACTATATTTTACAGATGCACAAGATCATGTACAGCCATATGAATAATCCGCTGGCAGGGAAGACTAAAAACGTGCAGAACTATATCAGCGCAAATTATCCCGACGGCAGAACGGAGATTTTGTTTACTCCGCTTGCTCCTTACGAAACTCCCGATGCGCTCGATGCGATATGCAAAGAATACAACAGAGTAATAGGAAATATGGAAGTCGAACCGCTGATTGCGATCCCCGTTTTCATACACGACTTTTTGTGCATACATCCGTTTAACGACGGCAACGGCAGAATAAGCAGATTGCTTACGACGTTACTTCTTTACCGCAGCGGATTTTATATCGGCAAATACATTTCGCTCGAAGCGAAGATAGCGGCAAATAAGGACTTGTATTATTCGGCTCTGCGCGCATCTCAGGACGGTTGGCACGAAGGCAAAGAAAACCCGGTCCCGTTTATAAAATACATTCTGAGTACCGTTCTGGCGGCGTATAAGGACTTTGAGGACAGATTTTCAATCGTCGAAGAGAAGACATCAGCGGTCGCAATGGTACGCAAAGCAACGCTGAATATCATCGGCAAATTTACAAAGCAGGACATAATACAGCAGTGTCCGTCTTTAAGCCTAAGCTCGGTCGAAGGCTCTCTCCGTAAACTTGTTGCTCTCGGTGAACTCAAAAGAGAGGGTGTGGGCAAAGCGAGTTATTATTACAGAGTTAAATAGTAATATTACAATATCGTTTATTTATCATAATCGTCGGTAGTTACGGCGGTTATGATTTTTTAATTTAGTAGAGCAGCAAATAATCGTATTGCTATAAATCTTTACTTTAATATTTTTGCTATTGCAAAATCTTTACTTTTAGGATATAATAATATCGCAACAAGTAAAGATTTGTTTTTAGGAGTGAAATATGATTATCGATCAGGCTAAATTAAAAGATCTGCTGAAAAAGAAAGGATTGACGAAGTCTGCGCTTTGTGCTGAAATCGGCATTTCGTCCAGAACTATTGCAAAAATCGGCAAAGGCGAAGACATCAACGATAAAGTCGTGAAAAGAATTTCCGAGTATTTGGGCGCGGATTGCAGTGAGATCACTAAATCCAACGAAATACTCGATACGCTGCGTAAGGAAATGCGCTTAAAGTTGAGCGGCGGACTATATCACGAAACGCAGATCAAGCTGACCTATAATTCCAACCATATCGAGGGCAGTAAACTTACAGAAGAGCAAACACGTTACATTTTTGAAACCAAAGCGATAGGAGTATTGTCGTCTGACGTTCAGATCGACGATATCATTGAAACCAACAATCATTTCAGATGTATCGACTATGTCATCGAGCACGCTACGGATGATATGTCTGAAGACTTTATTTTAACATTGCAAAAGCTCTTAAAAGAAGGCACTGAGCACGCAAAAATATACGGCTCAGGAAAATACAAGACCTTGCCCAACACCGTAGGTGGAATCGAAACGTCAAAGCCGACCGAAGTTGCCAAAGAGATGAAAGACCTGATTGCATGGTATAATTCTCTCAAAAAAGTTACTTTTGAAGATATAGTCGAATTCCACTATCGCTTTGAAACAATTCATCCGTTCCAGGACGGCAACGGAAGAATAGGTCGACTCGTTGCCTTCAAGCAATGCCTCGAGCAAAACCTGATCCCGTTTTACATCGACGACGCCAACAAGTGGCTCTATTATCGCGGACTTCGTGAATGGACCAGCGACAAAAACTATCTGATCGAAACCTGCCGCTTCGGTCAGGATCAATATAAATCGTTGTTGAAATATTTTGATGTGAAAAGTTGATATTCTAATAGCTTCTCTTGAATATGGATATGCAAGATATAAAAAAATTATAAAAAAAATGTTAAGTTTAGAAACATTTGATTTCTATATTAAGGCATGAATCCAAAAAGGAGAAGAAACATGAGAACTATTGTATTTTGTAAAACAACCGCAAAAGAAACACAAACTTTTTTTATAAAAGCAGGGGGTAAGGTGTATTTTCTTTTTGAGCAAAATTTTAAAAAAAGCAATAAGGATTTTTTCAGCAAAGGAGTGAGCATTGATTCTATAGGGGACTATTCTAACGCTCACAGCTATTCCGTAAAAAAAACATTGGACAAACTTCCCCAATATATACGATATATAGAAAAAGAATACAATATATCAATTTATAAAAGGACGAAAAACAAAACAAATAAACAGTATAAGGGCAAAAGTGAAATAAGCAAATGGGATAACTTATTCTGGGAAACAGCTTAATGAATAAATGCTGAAAATAGTTTTTTTCAACAAAACAAAAGATTAGAAATTAAGAGAATTTAGAAGGAGTAAACAAATGAAATACATATTTTTTGACGTTGAATGTGCTAGTTGTGAAAACGGAAGGGGTAGGTTATATAGTTTAGGGTATATGATTACTGACGAAAACTTCAATATTATTGAAAATGAAAAAGACATTTTAATAAATCCAAATATAGATAAATGGGATTGGTATGTTGTAAAAAAGATGATGGCATATCCCAAAAAAGAGGTTCAAAAATATCCAAAATTTGATGAACAATATAATAGAATTAAGTCGCTTTTAAAAGATGATTCTCTTGTGTTTGGTTACAATGTAAGCTGCGATGTAAGTTATGTTTTGGATGAATGTGAGAGATATAATTTAGAACCGATCAAAATCAACTATTTCGATGTGCAGAGATTGGAAATCAAAGCTTCAGGGAAAAGAAAAAGTTTGGGGAAGGCTTATGAGCTATGGTGTAAAAATGTTCCAACAATAGTACACAGAAGCGACGCTGACGCAAGACTGACTTTTGAATTGGCAAAAGAGATATGTAAGAGCGAACAAAAAACGATACAAGAATTTATGGAAGAAGACGAGTCGTTATTCGGTCGGACAGACGGATTCAAATACGGTTTCAATGATGAAGAATTGAGAACAAAGGCTGAAAGAGAAGCTTCGAGGGAAGCTGATAAATTAAAACGGTATATTAAAAAACTAAAAAAAGGCTTCAGAAAGCTCAACGAAGAAAAGACAGATTATTTAGTAAAGGGGAGTAAAAACAATTTTTTGTTTGCTAGGCATATCAGGAACGTAGTCCCCAAAACAATAAGGGCGCAAACACTTAAAGATAAAAAAGTGTCTTTAAGTAAAAATTATGAAACTTATCATTTCGCAAATATGATGAATATAGTACAATTAATATGTGATTGTGGGGGCAAATATGTCAGAAAAGCAACCGAAGCTGATTTGTTTGTAAGGTATCACTTAATAAAAAACGGAGAAGAAGAACATTGTTCAAAATATGAATATGTTCAAAAAGAAATAGAAAGAGGAAAAAAGATTGAAGTTGTGGAGTTCGAGGAATTTTTAAAGATGTTGGGCACGACTGAAGAAGAGTTAAATGCGTTGCCGACAAAAAATTATGAATATTTATTGGATGGAAAATATAATTTTGAAAATCAGTATAAAGGAGAATAAATATGAAAATTGTATTCAGCAATCTTCCTATGAAGAAACAATTACACGCTTTCAAATATAAAGTTGAAGGCAATGTATCTATCGAATATGAAGGAGAAGTTGTTTTCCCGGTTAATTCTGTGCTTGCAAAAACAATGAAGAAAGGAGAGAAAATAAAAGTTGTTCTTCTTTCAAAAGTTGATATTGAAGGCAATAGCGCAATAAATGCCGGAAAGTTTCAAAAAGAGTTGAACGAGATTAACCGTGCAATAGGTGCGGATATTGAATATATTACAATAGCAACTCCGTTTGAGGAAACGCGAGACGTTCATGAAATTCTCCTTCGGGATATGATAGCAAAACTTGAAGAGAATGTTGAAATAATCGGAGATATCACATATGGCCCGAAACCGTTGCCGATTATTATGTTTTCAGTTATGAATTTTGCTGAGAAATTTTTCAAAGCTAAAATTAAAAACATTGTTTACGGTAAAGTTGATTTTGTGGACGACGGTACCGGTTTAGGTAGCACTAAACCTATTAATCCTGTGCTTTACGATCTGACGCCGCTTTATTATCTTAATAATGTGACAAATTCTATGGAATACAAAACATCGGAAGATGCGGTAAAAGCATTAAATACCTTGCTGGATTTATAAGAGGAAAACTATGTATACGAGGGAAGAATACGAAAACTTAATAAACAATTCCCCTCTCTTTGAAATTGACAAGGAAAGTTCTCCTATGCTCTATAAGACGGAAAGATACAATCTTTTAACACATCTTGCGGATTACTATAGATTTTTTATTTATCCGAATAAACCACTTGATTTTTACAGTATGACGCTTATTTTAACGGCAGATGAATGTATCAGATATTACAAAAGAGAAAGAGGTGAATTTTTACATTTATTTAATAGTGCGATGAAACGAGATTTACATATCGCCAAGGCTAAAGAGATAGTGGAAGAAGAAAGACATGGGATAAAGGTTTCAAAAGAGGATGACAAATTGATTCGAAAAGTCATTGCGTTTGCAAACAGTAAAGGCTTGGATATCTGCGATCCGATAACTCAAGATAAAATATCGAAGGCATTGAATATTGATGTTGTCAAGATGAAAGATCTTGTTGACACAAATAACAATGCGGTTGCTGTGTCAAGTACCGTTATAAATGAAGACGGGGATGAGATAGAGCTGTTTGATCAACAAACCGATCTTACGAGCAAAGTGGAAGAAGAGGTTGTTAATGAATCGTCTTTTATAGTGCTTCTCGAAAATATTGACAGCGTTTTTGCTACTGTACAGGAACGACAAAAGAAATTGTTATCAATGCTTTTGACTGTTGAGATTATAAAAGCTCTTGATTATGACGTGGTAAAAGCAAAAAAATTAGCTGGCAATAAAAAGATGTTTAATGCTGAAATGATTGACTACTATAAAATGAAAGGGGAATTGCCGACTGCGAGGCAGATTGCAGCTATGTGTGGGGTGTCAGAACAGAGTTTGAGCAGAACTTATCACAATTTTAAGATAAAAATAGGTGAAAAATGTTAAGTTCGTAAAAACATATTTCTATAAATAGCGTAAGAAAGTTGATTTCGATTGATTTTTGGAGGGCAAATGCTGAATTTAAAATTAACAAAAGCGCAACATCTGTTAGTAAGAGAAAATTCACGAGAAGCAGAAAATAGACGTTTAGAGCAATTGGACCTGTTGGATATCGTAGATGACGGGGACTTTCATGCGGTTAAAATAACAACGAACAGTTTGGACTTGAAGAAAGATAAATTTGATGATCGTCTTATAAATGCCATAAATAACGTAAAATTGATTTATATGATGGAAGATGGAGGATGTCTGATTTTAATCGGCAATCTGAGTTGTTCGTTTAAAGAGCCATACGGAGGGGAATTTTATGTAAGAAAAGTTGTTATTGATGAAAATAACGTATTTGACGATATTGTAGGAGTGAAAGAGGAAGTTAAGTTCTCTAACTATCCTGAATCTATCGATTCGATGCAACCAAAACTAAAATCTATTAGTTTAAATCCGGACTTGGTTTTCAATCTTTCGCAATTTGACGAGTTTATGGAGATTTTTGAATTTTACAAGGCTTTGTCAAGTGAACTGAACAATAACGCTCACTATATTGTTGAAAGCATATCAAAACCGTATTATTTTGTGCCTATTGAACAAAAAGCCATTGGGGTGGAAGACGAATTTGAAATTTCAGATCAAAATCATATCGTAATAGGACATAAATTGGAAGATTATAAATATGAAAGTCTTTCAAGCGAATTGCAGGATTGCGTTTTGAGGCTGATAGATGTAAAAATAAAAGCCGGAATAACAGATATTAAGAAAATAAAAGGATTTTCGGATAGCTTATATTTAAGCAATGAAAGTGAAATTAACGAAAAAAATGATAGAAATCTTAATAGCTTCGATTTGAAAAACATTATCGCTGAAGATAGTTGTCTGATTTTATCTGGTGAAGCAAAAAATATGCAGAGCAGAGAAAAATATCTTCATCTATACGATATGGGACAAAAAGTAAAGATAGAGTCTATAGATAATTCTCTCCGCTTGATTAATCAAGGCGCGTCGGGTGCAGCGGCGCAACTTTTGGAGTACATAATCGGAGATAAGCAAATGCCTTCAAATTACTCAAGAAGGACTCCGAATGACAATAAGGATAAATATATCAAAAATTTGGACGACTCACAAAAACAGGCTTTTTTGATGGCAACAGACGGGTCTCCGGTAAGTCTTATAAAAGGACCTCCGGGAACGGGCAAAACCTATGTGATAAACGCTATTGTGCAATACATCACAAAAGAATTGAAACAAAAAGTGGTAATTTCATCTCAAACACATGTTGCTATTGACAATGTGTTAGACAAGATTATGGAAAATTATGACCCGATAATTCCAAACAGGATCACTAACAGGCGTAATAAATATTCTGTACAGGAAATTGATACGACAATATATAAAACATGGGCAAAAAAATTCAGCGACCATAACAAGCGTGCACAAAATGAAGTTTTGGCAAATCAAATACTTCAGGATATGGCAAATTTTAAAGGAGAAAAGAAATTCAGATTTTCAGAGAGCGCAGAGATTTCGGATTATTCTGTAATAGGAGCAACTACAACTACAAGCGCAATCGGAGGAAGGAAAGGTTTGGAACTTCTTGAGGGTTATGACTGGCTGATAATCGATGAGGTTTCTAAATGTCCGATTACCGAGGTTTTAAGATATCTGCCTTATGTTAGCAAAATAATAATGGTGGGTGACGATTATCAGCTTGCTCCTCTTCTTGAATTTCAGAAAGAAGAAGTTGAAGGCTTGGATGCTTATGAAGAAGACAAGTTTGAAAAGTTAAAGAAAATATACGAAGAATCTGTATTTGCAAAAACGCTTGAAAAAGCTAAAAAAGTTGGCAGACTCGTAACGTTAAACGTTAATTATCGCTCTGTTTCAGGAGTTCTTAACGTATACAATATTTTTTACAACAGAGAGCTTATCGGCATGCGCGAAAAAGTAAATTCAAGCAAAGTAAAGTTCAGCGATAAGTACTCAATGCTTAATGATAAAGACGTGTTTTTCGTTGACGTTAAGTATGGAAAAGAAGCGAATGAAGGTACTTCAAGATACAATGTGGAAGAGTTGAAAGCAACGAAAGAGATTTTGCAAATGCTTCTAGAAAACACATTGGATCCAGAAAAGGTAACAGTATCTGCTATTTTCCCTTATGCTGCGCAAATCAATAAATTCCAGAGGGAGAATAAAGAACTCATCAATTATGCAAAAAAGAAGTTTAAGAGTTTTGAAATTGATACTGTTGATGCTTTCCAAGGAAGAGAAACAGATATAGTTTTGGTAAACACTGTTGTAACCGATATGTCAAGAGGAAATTTCCTCAACGATTTCAGGCGTATCAACGTTTCAATGAGCAGAGCAAGGGACAAGCTGTTTATATTCGGGAATCCGACAACTCTTGCAAATATAGAGATGAAGGTTTTATCTGGTGGAAAGAGAAAATATTTTTCGGAAATTATTGATGATATAAGAAGATATGGGCGCATCATTAAATTCGAAGGAGGTATTGATTATGAGTCTGCAAGTAAGCCTAAAATTAAAATTAAATAAGCAAGTCAAAAAAATCAAAGTTAAATACAATACATTTGAAAAGGCAACATATGACGAGTATTTGATAAGCAGTCTTGCGTTGAGAACAGTCAATAATAAAAATAGGGATAAAGATGTTTTTGAATATATCGATAACATAACCGGAGACGGAAGTTTGAATAAACATTTCAGAAACATTTATTCAAGAGTAAAAACATTTACGCAAGAGCAGCTTGGTAGAATCATGGAGAATTCAATGATACCGACATTGAAAATTGACGAAAGAAATCGTTATGATTATTATTCTCAATTAGACATTTCAGTTTTTAAAGGAAGAATTTATCAAGGTGATTTAGTAGAATATAAAGATCTTCCGAATATTCTTATGATAAATGAGGAAATAATCGATATGGCTGTTGAAACAGTCTGGAACGGTGCAAAGGCAGAACAGTATTCGGTAATGTTTGACGAAAATCAAAATGTTAAGGTAAAAATATCCAAAGAGTATGTTTCTTTAGAAAATGAAATATTTGAGAAAACATTATGTTTAGAACTTGGAAATATAGGTTTGTATAAAGGCAAAATTCATGACAATGCAGATGGCGATGAATGGCACGTCCTAAACAATTCTGTCATAAACAATTTGATTGCAAATAAAAACACATACTATGAGGACGGGGATCATTTCTTGATAAGAAACGATAGCGTTCGCAAGACAATTATATCGAAAGTACACGGGTTGTACATATATAAAGAAAAGATCATACAGTATCAAGGCAATGCTGATCTTTGCGATAAAGTGATAGATATCTTGATAGAGAACAGAACGATTACAGAACTTAAACCGAAATCGGTATTGTCTATATTGAAATATGTGTCTTATAAAAAAGCACAGCAAGCAATAAATGACATTCTTGTCAAAAATGAAGAAAGGGAAGTAATTCTTTACGGATTGGATCTGTTGGAAAAAGGTATTGCAAGCGGATGGCAGACCATAGTTTTAAAAATGTTTTTGAAATATGCTTCCGCAAAGCAATTGAATATAATTTATCAAGCCGATTCAACGCTTAATTATACAATAGAACAATTAATTAAGATAGATTGGGATCTTTTGCAATCCAAACATAAGGAACAGGTCGAAAAATACTATAAGGATTTAGAGGCAAAGAAGAAAACTATTATTGAAATAACCGGAATTGTAACTACAAAAGGTTTGCGAGAAAATGCAAAAAAACTTGAAGCTGACGAAAAGACAAAGAGATTCTCATTTTTGTGCAATCGCTTGATCGGGCATGTTAATGAAGGATTAGACGATGTTTCTTTAAATGAACTCGACCAATGGCACAAAGATGCTTTGGAATTGAAGGAGATAAGTTTAATTATAGAAAAAAGATTAAAAGAAGTCCGATAATTGCATGATAATATTACGATAGTATTTTAATGTTAATTCATGGTTAAAAAGTGTGATATAATATAATCATAAGAAATCATCTGGATTATGCTAAAAAGAATGGAGGAGGTAATGTATGGAAGAAAGAAAGTTGGCATTGTTGATTGACGGAGATAATATCAGCAGTAAATATATCAAAACTATCATAGACGAAAGCACTACATACGGAGTCATTACATATAAAAGGATTTATGGAGATTGGACAAAACCTAATTTGGATTCCTGGAAAAAGGAACTATTAGAGTACTCCATTAATCCGATGCAACAATACGCTTATACTTCTGGAAAAAATGCCACGGATTCTGCAATGATTATCGATGCTATGGATATTTTGTACACAAAGACTGTGGATGGTTTTATTTTGGTATCCTCAGATAGTGACTTTACCAGATTGGCGGCAAGGCTTAAAGAATCAGGCATGATTGTAATTGGTATGGGCAAAACCCAAACTCCGAAGCCGTTCGTTTCTGCCTGCAGTCAGTTTAAATTTTTGGACGTTTTATCTGAAGAAAATAATGAAACTGATAAGCAAGAAGATGCTAAAAAGACTGCCAAATCAAAAGTCCAAGCAAAGACAAGTTATTCGCAAAAAGAGGATGTTCCAGAGCAATCTTCCAAAACACCACTGAAGGATATTTTACAATCGATTTCAAAGATAATCGATGAAAATTCTGACGAAGAAGGTTGGGTTCTGGCAAGTGTAATAGGCATAGATTTGACAAAAAAGCATTCCGATTTCGATGTAAGAAATTATAAGTGTAAAAAGCTTTCTGAGTTTTTAGAGAAAAACGGATTTGAGATAAATAAAATTCAAGATCCGAATAACGTAAAAAATCCTACAGGATATTTGTTATATGTCAGAGATTCAAGAAAAAACACTTCATTAATAAAATAAAATCATAATTGAAGGTGGAGAATGAAAATACAGATAGGGAATAAGATAAGGTCAAATAAAATATTTGCGGGCGATAATGAATATCCAAAAGTGTTGGCAAGTATCGGAGCGAGCAATCCTGATAATGATTTGGGACAAGAGATAATAAAAGCAAAAATTGCAAAACAATTTGGTGCGGATATTATTATTGATCATACACTGCTGCCAAAATATAATGAAATACATAAGAAATTAATAGAGGCTGTTGATTTGCCGCTTTCGACAATTGCGGTTTATGACAGGGCAGCGGATTTAAATGAATCAAAAAAATATTTTACTGAAGACGAGGTTCTAAATGGAATAGAAGAAAAAGGTAAAATAGGTATAGACATGTTGACTATACATGCAAGTGTAAGGTACGAAGATTTGAAATATTTTTATTCCAATGAAAGGATCATTCCTTGTACTAGTCGTGGAGGGATAATGGTCTTGAATAATATGCGAACAACAGGAAAAGATAATTTTTATTATTCTTATTTTGATGATATTGTTAATATCGCAAAAAAATATTCTATTACCCTTAGTCTCGGTGCGGTTTACAGACCGGCAAACATTTTTGACGCAGTAAATAATAATGGTAAATATTGGGAAGAAATTGAGATAAATTCATTTTTGGCAAAAAAGGCAGTTGATCAAGGAGTTTCGGTCATGATAGAAGGGATAGGACATTGCCCGATAAATTTGATCCCTGAAGTCGTCAGGAAGTCAAAGGAAATAAGCAAAGTGCCATATCGTGTTTTAACCGTTTCAACTGATTGTGCGTTAGGTTTTGATCATGTGGCATCGGCAATCGCAGCTTCAACGGCAGTTTGTGCCGGAGCAGACTTTGTTACAGCTGTTTCAAGAGCCGAACATTTAGGGCTGCCGGATGTCGGAGACCTGAAAGAAGCAGTTATTTCTGCAAAAGTTGCTGCGCATGCAGGTTATATTGCGAGAACAGGAGACATATCTGCAGATCAAAGAATGGCAAATGAACGAAAGAAAATGGGATGCAGAGGATCTGTGCAGGCTTCGATAGTTCCTGAATTGACGAAAGAAGAATTAAAAAGGCATAAGCTGGCAGAAGACAAAAAGTGTACAATGTGTTGAAAATTTTGCGCACTGTCAGGAGGGGATAATCTGAAATGAATTTTATTGTGAGAAATAAAAAGGAGAGCAGGGATTTAATTCAACAACTCGGGGTAAATAGAGTTCCGGAGATTTTTGTAAATAAAAATGACGTCGAAGAAATTGAACGGTTTTTTTTGAATAATAAAGCCGATTTGTACGTTATACGACATTCTGAAAAAGCTAGTGCACATTATGAATATGTAAAAAACTTTGATGAATTCAAAAAGGTTGCCAATCGTTTCGACAATGAAATAATAATTGCTGTGTCAATAAATTCCTATAAAAATAAAATATTATTAGGAGCAATTGAAGTTGATAAAGAAAGGGTTCGTTTGTGTGCGACTTCTAAACCAGAGTTGGATCATAGGACGATGTATAATGGAACAGCAGAATACATGATAGATACAGATATATTCGATAGAAAACTTGCAAATATTCCAGAAATTGATTATTTGATGGATTATATCCAAAGATACGATATGTTTGGTGTTACGATAGAATTTACAATATATGATAGAGCTGTCGGGGTTAATCAAGAAAGAATCATTATCAATGAAATAAGAAATTTTTGAACAAGATAAAAATATGATTAAAAGCAATACAATGAATTTTCGATTTTGCCGTTTCGTCTAGGCTAGCGTAGCACAGGTTTCACAGAAGTCAACGGAAAAAATATTGTTCAAATCAAAGAGTTTGTATGAGCCGTGAAGAGAAATCTTCTCGGCTTTTTTGCTGCAATTAATTCTCACAATATTTTTTCAGGTTTCGTTGACTTCTGAAATAAGGTATTAAAGTTTTGCCGATCTTAATTCAATCTGTGCTACTAGGCCTCTGCCGAAAGGCAAAATAAAATCGGAGGTAAAGAAAAATGGAAAAAGAAGTTTCCTTAGCTTACGAATTCAAGAGGTATTACCTTGCTGAATTCGAATTCTTCGACGGTGATGAGTTTGTTACGTTCAACATTGTCGGAATCGACGTTGCCAAAAACGAGATAACGGTAGCGGTTACAGACAGGGGCAAGATAAGCGTTATTACATATGAGCTTATGGAAGACAAGGACGGATATCTGTATTTTGAATACGGTGTTATGTTCAAGAAAATCTATGTCGACGACTTTACGGAGGCAGCCTGATGGATACGGCATCTAAAGTAAGCATTGTAATAGGCTCATGGGGTTCGTATAACGCGTGCAACGAAAGAGCCTTGGGAAGCAAATGGCTTGATCTTTCTGAGTTCTCAGACTGGGATCAGATAGTCGAAGAACTCGAAAAAGAGGGCTTTGAGCTTAACGGCATAGACGAAGAGCTGTTCATACAGGATATCGAAGGAATATTCAGCAGTTACGGAAATTGGAACAGCTGGCATCCGAAGACTCTGTTCGATATTCTGGACGAAGCTGAAGTGCTTAACGACAGTTACAAATACGACAAGATGACGGCTTTTATCGAAGTACGTTGCTTTGACGATTTTGTAGAACTTGTCAGATGCAAAGGCAGGAATTGGGATAGTTACGTAAACATTTATCCCAACTACGACTGGTCGGATTACGGGATAATGATGTTCAGCGAAACAGAAGAAAACGTGCCGGAAAGGTTAAGCGATTTCATAGACTTTGAAGCTTACGCAAGGCATTTTTACGGCGATATGGCTGAAGAATACGACGGAGGAATTATTGAAATTATCGATTAAGGAGAAAAGAAAATGAATAATACGGAAAACAGAACGAAAAAAGATGTTGCAATCGAGATATTGAAAAAGATGGATATTTACAAGCCTTATATAAAGGGCTTTGAGGACAAAGACAAAGTGTGTTTTTACGAAGGTTTCGCAGGCTTCTGGATTGACCAGGAGCCTGAACTTTATGCGAAAATGCAGGAACTCGAAAAGAAGTACAGTTGTACCGTATATGCGGTTACGCACGAGATAACAGACATGGGCGAGCTTTACGACTTTCTTATCGTAACGAACTATCCCGACGAGTGGGATTCGCTTATTTATACGAGCATGAACAAACACACGGTTTTCGCTTATGTATGGAATAAAGACGACGATTGGTGCAGCGAGTTCGGAAACATAACGGTACAAAGCTTCGGCGGCGGAATAAGAAGGATCGCATAAGGAGGAAAACGCAATGGGACAGTATTATAAGGTATTAACCACGACGGGAAAGAGAAGCAAGGTCTACGACCGCAGTATCATAATCAACGGCAAAGCAGAATATACGATGGCTAAACTCATGGAACATTCGTGGTGGGGCAACGCTTTTGTGGATTCGTTCTGCAGAACACTGTATAAGAAGAGAAGAAGAGTCGTCTGGATGGGCGATTACGCAAACGATTACATAAAAAGATACCCTGGCGGTATCAACGGATATTCGGAAAAATTGCTTGCGAAACTCTACAAAAAGACATGGCGCAAAGGCTTGAAAAACAACGAAATAGAAATGTCAATGCTCAATCTCACGGGCAAGTTTATCGTAAATCACACAAAACTGCAATATATCGACTGCTCTCAATACTACAAGAGGAACGTCTTTCACGGCGATTGGTGCATACACCCTTTGCCGATCATGACCTGTTTAGGAAACGGATTGGGCGGAGGAGATTTCAGCGCCCCGACAGACGACACTACTTACAGCCTTGTAGGCACATGGGCTTATGACGTTATAAGCATAGAGGATTATTATCCCGTCAAGTATGAAGAGATAAAGCCTATATTCAAAGAAAAGGGCTGGGATTGAAAGCAAAGGAGAACTGAAATATGGCAAAACTCAACGACCTTAAGAAGTACATAGATTACGAATTTTCGTCCGGATGCTATACGGGCGAAGATTACAAATCCTTTCAGACAAAGTACATAAATTATCTGAAAACGATGTGCAAAGAAAACCATTGGGAGCTTGTTAACGTAAGCAAAAGCCATTACTGCTTTTCGGCATTCATCAAGAGTTCGGAAAATAAGTGTGTTTACCTGTCAATCAGCGACGTAAGATATTTTTCCAACGAGTGGTACAGCCACATACTCGTCCGCACGGCAAAAAACGAAGTGGATTACAGAGGCGGTTTCAACAACTATACCACGCTTGAAAAGCTGGATAATACCGTGGCGAGACTGCTGAAAGATTTACCGTTTTAAGGAGGCAAAAATGAAACTTAATCTTGAAGCTAAAACAAAGGAACAGGAACTCGTAAAGGCATATCTCGAAGAGAACGCAAGCGAAGTCCTGGCAGAGAAAATCAATAGCGGAGTCCGTATCGAAAAAGACGGCAAAACGCTGATAAACAAAAAGACGTTGGACGGATTTATGAAATATGCGTCAAGCGAGGCGAGGAAACTTGCCTCCAATGGCGCAAATTCGGCTTGCGTAGAAGATAAAGTAGTGTACGGCTGGGCTGTGCATTATTTCGAAGAAGACGCGATAGAAGGCAATCTGTACAACGAGGACGGAAGCGAATATAAGCCTGCGCCTAAGGTTACGGACAAGCCCGTAATTAAGACTGTTAAGCAAAAGAAGAGCACTTCACAAATATCCATGTTCGATTTTGAGGAAAAGGAAGAGAAAGAGAACGAAAACGAAGAAGACAAAGAAGAACCGCCCACTCAGGATGAAATCAACGAAATGCTTGCAGAACTCGCCGAAGGCGAAAAGCAAGAGAGTAAGCAAACTGACCGTCAGGTTCCGTCGTTTTACAAAATTTATACCAAGGTTCAGAATCAATACCCCGACAGCATTGTAGCGTACAGGCTCGGAGACTTTTACGAGTTTTTCGACAACAGCGCAAAGGTTACGTCGGTGCTTTGCGACCTGACTTTGACAGGACGCGACTGCGGGCTTGAAAACCGTGTTCCTATGACGGGAGTTCCGTACCATTCTGCGGACATGTATTTCAAAAAGATACTTGAAACGCATAAACTTGCGGTAATCGAATCAGACAGCAGTATACATACTTATCCTAACGAAACTGATGTTATAAATGCAGAGACGGGAGAAGTAATCTCTGAACCGCAAGACGAAATTATAAGCAAGCTGAGAAAGATACTCGGCGACTGTTTTATAGTGAGGTGAAACATGATTAAATACGTTAAGAGCATTCCGAAATATATGATTGAAAAGATACGCAAAACGGACTTGAAAAAGTACGAGGCACAAGACGGACACGTCAGATTTTACGCCTATCTTGCAATATGGAGCAAAGAGCTTGTCAAAGTAACCGTTGCGGTTAAAAACCACAAAAAGAAGTGGTACTGCAAACAGGTTGCCGTTCACGGCATAGACTCCGAAAAATGCGTTGTAAAGGATATGGAATACAACAGTTATCTTGCAACGGGTTACAGCATAGGCTGGCACGATATGGGTATTCAGCCCAGGCAGAAATGGTTTGAGGACTCGAATTGGTACACGGCTGCAGATAAAGCGTACGACCCGTGGGCATACATAGTAAACGGAGAGTTCGTGACGAAGATGCCGGAATTCAGATTCAGCGCATATGACGTATATCAAGGCTGCGATGTACTGCATTATCTTCGTCTTTACAGACAATATCCGCAAATCGAACTTCTTATCAAACTCGGTTTTGCGCGTATCGCTCAAAGCAAAATGATATTAAAGCTGACCGCGAAAGACAAAGCCTTCTGCAAATGGTTGATACGCAATAAACAACAAATACTCGATTCGCATTGCTATATCGACGTCATCATAAGAGCGTATCGGACAGGTAAGGATATCGCAAGTCTGCAAGCATACAGGCAGGCAAAATTAGCGCTCCGTACGGATAGCCACAAAGATGAAATAAAGGAACTTTTCAAGGGTAAAGATCTTGAAAGATTCTTTGACTATATTGCAAAACAGAAGACTAATATAAGCAGTTATTGCGACTACATAAAGGCTTGTAAATATCTCAGCTTGGATCTGACGAAGGAAAAGAATTTGTTGCCGCACGACTTTAAGCGTTGGCACGATATACGGACAGACGAATACGCTACTCAAAAGACACTTGAAGACGAAGAAAAACGTAAAGAACTCTATGAGAAATTTGCAGAGATCGCGCAAAAGTATACCCCTCTCGAACACTCAAAGAAAAGCGCGTTTGTCTGCATTATAGCTAAAAGCCCGACGGATCTTATCCGAGAAGGAGAGGTTTTGCATCATTGCGTAGGCAGAATGAATTACGATCAGCGGTTTGTCAGAGAAGAATCGCTGATATTTTTTATCCGAAACAGGCAGGAACCGGATACGCCGTTGGTCACGATTGAATATTCCGTGAAAGAACGCAAGGTCCTTCAATGCTACGGGGATCATGACAGCAAACCGAGCGACGACATATTGCGCTATGTCAACAAGATATGGCTGCCGCATGCAAAAAGAAGTATTAAAAACATAGCATAAGGAGAATTATGATGAAAAACTATCTGGATAACATTTATACCGTTTCACAGTTTAAGAATGATCACCCCGCCTTGGCAGAGCAAGCAGAAAAGGCAAGAAACGTTCTTGCATATTTTGTTCAATCTGACGATCTGGACAATTATGTGATAATAGAAGTAGAAGGCTATAAATGCGTAGCTTTCGTTGCAAAAACTGCTTACCATTACGAATTAGCAGAAACAATAGTCCCTTTTGATAAAGACAGAGTCTATCCGATACAGGGACTTGTTACAAAATATTTATTCAAAAGATACCGTTGACAGGAGGAAACCAAAATGGCAAATTATTACAGAATCACAGCATATCACCCCGCAGAAGATTTATCCGTTATCGCGGATAGCAACGGCAAGTTCGAAAAACTCTGGGAGTTTTCGGCATATATGGTATCCAAAGGCTTCAAAGTAATAGCCGTAAGCAAAGAAGACAGCTTTGAAGAAGGCAATATACCTAAAATCACACCCGATACGGACAAAATCACCATTCAGGCATATGCAAATGAAAGCCCAATTGTAATCGGTAACAAAATTACAGTTGGCGACAAAGAGTATTATATCAAATAATATTAAAAGCCGTCTTGCGAAAGCAGGGCGGCTTAAAATTCTTTATTCTATTTCCAAAGATTCAGATGAAAATATAGGATTGTCTAAAAATTCAATTATGGTCATATTGAAACCTCTGGCGATCATCATAACTGTATTGAGCTCAATGCCTTTATTTTTAGCACTCATGATGCTGTTCATGGTTCCGTGCTGAATGCCAGAATTTTGTTCTAATCGATATTGACTCATTTTTCTTTCTATTAAAAGTTGATTTGTGCGTTTAGCTACAGCTTGGCAAATGGTCAAAATTCACACCTCTTTTTTATTAGTGTATCAACATAAGGCGTTAAAAATACGGATTTATACCGTCGTATTTGATTGAGATGTTTCACATAATGGTGTATAATATGTGACGTTATAGCGTCGTAATATTTGAGGTGTTGGTATGATCGCTACTTTTATTGGACATCGGGATATCGAGATAGATAAAAGTTTCTATCAGTGGTTAAAAGAATATTTGTTATATTTAATTGATTCCAATGAAGTAAACACATTTTTATTCGGGAGTAAAAGTCAGTTCGATACAATATGCTTAAAAGCGGTAACGGAGTTAAAAGAAATAAGGCCACATATAAAAAGTGTTTATGTTAGAGCTGAATATCAATACATAAATGAAGATTACAAAAATTATCTTCTAACAATATACGATGAAACATATATGCCTGATTCTGTAAAACTTGCAGGAAAGGCGTCTTATGTAAAACGCAATTTTTATATGATAGATATTTCAGATATTTGTATTTTTTATTATGATGAAAATTATGTGCAAACTATGAATGCGAGAAGCGGAACAAAAATCGCATATCATTATGCTGTATCAAAGCAAAAGTCAATAATAAATTTGTTTTCACATTATAATTATAATTATTATATGAAACATATTGAAAAAATATAACTAAATTGCTATAATTTAAATATTGGAAGAAAAGGGGGCTGTTAAAAATCGGTCATTGAGTTTTCAAGTTTAATTAAAGCACAATTATTGTTTATTATAGCACCTATATAGGATTTTGTTGTCAACCAAAACTAGAAGTAAAAAAGTAATATTATATGAACGAAAGGAGAAAAGCATGTTAAATACTGATATACAAGTAGGCAAATACACTTTAGAATCTTTAACAACAGGAATGTATTCAGATCCGAAAATTGTTTATAGAGAGTATATTCAAAATAGTGTAGATGCACTTGAAAACGCAGTCTCTCAGAATTTGATAGAGCCTCAGAGTATGCGTATAGATATTATTGTTGACGAGGAAAATTCTAAAATTTCTATAAAAGACAACGGAACAGGAATATCGTCAGAAAAAGCGATTTCAACTTTAATGAATATCGGTAGTTCTCAAAAACGACATTCAAACAATAGAGGCTTCAGGGGCATAGGCCGTTTGGGGGGAATGAGTTATTGCGATATGCTTGTTTTTACAACTTCAGCAGATGGGGAAGATTTAAAAACTGTTGTGTCATACGACTGTAAAAAGTTGCGACACTTACTAGTTCCTGGAGCAAATGAGGATTTAGATTTATCCGCAGTTCTCAATGTTGTTACCACGGTTAAGCAAGAATATGAAAAATCTGAAAAGCATTATTTCACCGTTGAAATGATTAATGTAAGCTCATTTTCAGATTTGTTAAATATCGATGTTGTGCGTAGCTATGTTTCTCAAGTAGCTCCTTTGCCATACAAAACAAGACAGTTCTATTACAGCTCAAGTCTACATGCTTTTCTTCAAGATAATGGGTATAAAGTGGAAGAGTTTCCAATTTTTATTGGAGAAAATCCAGAGGATTTAGAACCAATCTACAAGCCAAACAGGCATCGATATCATTCTGATCGCAACAGAATGAAAAACGATGAGATATTAAAAATGAACTATTTTAAAGTTATAGTTGAAGACGAATTATACGCTTTGGGGTGGTATGGTGATTGTAATTGGTATGGCTCTGTCTCAGAACATGAAATTTCCGGTATAAGAGTTAGAAAAGGAAATATTTTAATTGGCGATAACAGAACGTTAAATTCAATTTTCAAAGAAGCAAGATTTAATGGCTGGACGCAAGGCGAAATATTTGTTGTAACAGATAAGCTAATTCCAAATGCAAGAAGGGATGATTTTGAACAAACATCTGAATACTTTAAGTTTATTGAGAAGTTGCAAGATAGTATAGGTTCTGAAATCACTAAAAAAATACGAGAAGCCTCATCTTTAAGAAATGATATCTCTACGAAAGTTTTAAACGATGTGTCTCGCCAAGTGGGAGATGCAGGAGTTGCTATGGAAGAGGGCTTTAATTCGACTGTTGATAAAACAAGACTATTAGATAGGCTCAAAGAAGCAGGGGAAGCGTTACAAAAAACAAAAGTTAGACCAGAGTTACAACCTCAAAAAGATGTTTTACAAAAACAAATAGATGAAACCATTTTAGAAGTTAGCGAGAGTAGTAATTATAAAATAAATAAAATCAATTCAGGAATAGATAAAAAATCGAAAAAAATTCTTGCAATAGTGAGTGATATTTTATCGCAAAAATTGTCAAAACAATTAGTGGATGAGATTATTGATGAGATAATAAAAATACTAAACAGGAAATAGACTTTATGGAGATATTGCCGTCTGATTATCAGCAAATAGAATTATCACGTTTTGAAAAAGTCTTTCTTCGTCATGCAATGTCTAGCGAGGATTATGGCTATTTTTTGTTGCGAGTTAATCCAGCTATGCAACAAAACGATTATATGCATGTTTTACTAACGACAGAAGGAATAGTAATGTATAAATTTTTCGATTTATTTGAAGACGTTAGTATGTTCCAACAAACAATGACTGTTTATGCAAATATGGTATATCCGAATGTTGCAAAAACTATCCAAGACAGATTGTCGGGGAATAAACTGTTGGTAGGGAGTGACTCAAAATTAAAAATTGCAATTAATATTGTATTGGTTTTTCCAAAACTGAGCTATAAAGATATCGTAGCAAGTATAAAAGATGAAGAACTAAAAAAAATCATACAAGAAAAATGCATGTTTTCTGAGAATTTGGCACAATCAAGGGAGTCATTTTTTGAAAATGCAGTATATAAATATTTAAAATACCCCATAACTCAAGTGTCAAATGAAAGAATCAAAATAAGTGACGCTAATATAAACTCAATTCTTCAAAGAATTGCTCCTGAATATGTTACTATTAGAGTGGTGTCTAATAAGTCGGTACAGTCAAGTGCAGGAGTGGATGACGAAATGCTAGTAGTAACACAAGATGATTCGGTTGTTAAGGCATTTAGGTTGGATGAAAATCAAATAAATATTGTAAATAAAATCAACAAAGGCGAACAGCTCATTCTTGCTTGTGCAGGATCGGGAAAAAGTGTGTTGCTGATATCAAAGTGTTTTAAGGCAGCGGCAATGAATCCTGAAAAACAGTTTCTTATTACTTGTTATAATGATAATCTCCGTTCGTTATACGAGTGGTTTATTGATAAAGCAGGATTGAGAGCTAAAAATGTTCAATGTATGACTTTTCATGTTTTGTGTAAGACATTACTTGTAAATAACGGATTTAATGTTGCTCATGGCGATTTTGACGGATGGGTAGATACGGCTATAGTAAGATTTAATAAAGGTCAAATAAAAGATAGATTTTATGGCATATTCATTGACGAAGTGCAAGAGTTTAACCCTGAATGGTATAAATTATGTTTTAATTTATTAGAAAATAAAGAAAGCAATGATCACCTTTTTGTAATATGTGGAGATAAAACACAAAAGTTAAAGAATCAGCAGAAACACGGAAAAGCACCATGGAATGTGGGTGAGGGTTATCCCAATTATAGAGGTGGAAATAAAAACATTAGAATTGAAAAGAATTACAGGAATTGCGTAGAGATAAACGAATACATTAATCGATTTGTTAGCAATGCAAAAAAGTATTTATTATCTTTTCAAGATAACTATGCTTTAGATCCTGATATGTTTTTAAGAGGACAATCTGTGTCACACGGACAAGGTGTTGAAATAAAAAAACTTAAGACACCGTGCAATTCGGAAGAAGCGAAAATGGTAGTAGAGTCAATTAAAAAGATCCATGATTTCTACAAAATACCATACGATGAAATTGCGGTTATTATGTATAATTCTCATTATAGGCCTAAAATTGATGGCTGGCTGGATAATAAATATGATTTAGAATCGCCATTGGAGTCAAAGTTAGAGCAAAACGGAATTCCATATAGCAAGATGTTTTCTACGGATAATGAATGGGCTGTCAGGTACGGGCATAGCGACGGGGTAAAATTAATTAAATTCGCTTCTGTCTTAGGTTTGGATTTTCGAGCAGCTATTATTTGTGGAATAAAACCATTGGGGCTTTATGCACAAACGAAAAAGCCAAATTTGCAAAATGTCGATGATGAAAAAATTGTTGAAACCCTAGATCAAATACATTCTGATATACGAAACTTATATGTCGCTTGTACGAGAGCAAAAGAAGTTTTACATATTATTTTACCTGAAAACAAAACCGAATCTGAATATGTCAGATTATTAGAAGAATCTATAACGTGAGGGGATGAAAATGCATTTAATAGAAAATATAACAAAATTAAAACATAGAACTTTTGGAGTTGGTACATATAAAAAGCATCATGATGCATCAAACGCAATTATTATCCAATTTGCAAATGGAGAAAAGATCATTGCAATGGAAGCATTTGATAAAGGTTTGATTTCAGTAATTGAAGATGACAAGGTCAAAGAAGTTTTAGCTTCAAAAGAGGAAGATAATAACGATATCAATACAACTGCAAGCGTAAAACAATACGATTCTTCCGAGATTCAAATCGGCGGGAAAAACTTGATTCAGGCTTTTTCTTCAAATGTTCCTTTAATGTTTAACGAGTCGTATACCATTATAGGCGATGATATGAAATCAGAGTATATTCGAGCATGTTACAATCTTACTATTATTGGAAATGTAAATGCTAAAGAAATAGAAGTTAAAGGAAATTTAACCGTTTTAGGAGATATAAAGGCTGAAAAAATAAATTGCAACAATAATTTGCTATGTGAAGGAAATATAATTGCAGAACATATTGAAGTTGGCAACGATTTAATAGTAGAATCTATAAAAAAATGTAAAAATTTATATTGCGGAGGAAAATTAATAGCAAAAAAGTCAATGGACATAAACGACACTGAAGTTGAAGACGTTGTGTTTGCGGGAGAAGGCATCGTAGGAACTGGAAAATTTTCATCTAAAAGTGCCGTAGCAGTTGATTATTTTGACTTTAATGGAGAAATAAAAGGAAAAATTTACGATTTAGATTTGGATACAGTTTATGGCGAAGAACGTAGAGATAACAAACAAAGTTTTAAACAGCTTTCTTGTGAGGAGATAATTGAAACTCTTAAAGAAGCAATATCTAACAAAATTATTTCTTGCGGAGAAAATGGAGAAGATGATATATTAAATTTCACTAAAAAGTTAGAAGAAATAAATATTGCTTGCTTAAATGACTGGCATTATATCTTTAAACAAGTTATAAATATCTCATATAGTAACGAAATAGATAATTTGAGAGATTATTTAATTTTGTTCTGCGCAAAGAAAATTCTTCCTAAAGAAATAATAAACTATGAATCAGTAGAACATATATTTAAGCAGCCTTATGAGGATGCTGTAGTTTTGGCAGAAGATTTGCCTTTTTTTGTTAATTCTATAGAAGAATTGATTCTCTCGTTAAATATAGTAAGCAAATATGGAGACGAAATTAATATTGATCAGGATAAAGCCTACGATAAAATATTTCAATCAGTAGGGATTAAATATAATACTGTAAAATCTTTTATTATAAACAAATGATATGTTATAAAGGAGTGTATTATGGGAAAAGAATTGTCTAAAGCTAGACAGAAATTAGCTTCACAAATATTAAAGGATTTTAAAGGGAAAATAACAGGGGATAACTCAGATTTTGTTGTCGATGAAAATCCTGAAAATGTATTTTTTGTGGGGAAATTACTCTCGAACAAGAGCAATAGTAATAAAAGTGGATACAACTCAGACGTGTTTATCGAATCTGTTGGTATGGATTTTTATGTCGAAGAACATGAATTTAATAATGCAAAACTTTGTATATATCCTAAAGGGGATTTTTATTATCGTGTATATCCGACATTAGATCAGCAAAGGCAAGCTTTTCTTGATGAAATTAATTCAAGATTTGAAAAGCATTTTTTTGATTTCGAAACATTGGTAGATGAATACAAGAAAAATCCTGTTGATATAAAGAAAGTAAAAATAAAATTAGTTCCTGTTTACAAAAAAATTCAAATACATAAGGATAAGTTTAATATTGACTTTTTATTGTTAGAAATTTATGATGAACTATTGAATTATGGAATAATGGATGAAAATCATTATCATAATCAGCAATTGCAAAGTTATTTGGAAACGATAAAAGATGGGCTAGATGCAGACGCGCTTAGATATAAATATGTTGTGTATGAACAAACATCTATTGAAGATCTGTTATCCGATGAAACATATGCAAAATTTTTAAATACGAAAGCAAAAAAAGAGCCTATTATTAACCAAAATTGGAGTGTATATATTGACGTTAAGGTTAAAAAGATTAAAAACAGATATTTAATAAGTGTAAATTTAGTTAATACGTCAGCTGTACAATCTAATTTACAAACACACCAATCTAATAATAAGGATAAAGATAAAACTTCTATTGAAACATTATTCAATTCCGGGTTAGAAGTAATTTTAAGTGGTGCAAATTACGCCCCTATAGTTTTGGATTATTTTAGGGATGATTACAAATACAATAAAGAACAGAAAGCGATAGGAGCAAATTGTTCAATAACTTTTGATAAAGATAGAAATGCTATAATGACTGAGCATTTACCTACGTATATTCAAAAGAGATTATTGACAAATGATAAATTAGCAGTCAAATTTCAAGATTTGATAGACAAACCTATTGATATTTTACAAGAAATTAAAAATAAAATGATTTCTGAACTAAAACAATGGAAATCCGATTTCGAGGGAAAGAAGAATTCATTGACAGAGGCAGGGCGTGAAAAGTTTTCAAGTGAAATAAAAGAATTTGAACAAGAAATTAATAGATTTAAATTTGGTATAGAGGTAATAAAAGATTATCCAATGGTTATAAAAAGTTTTATTTATATGAATAAAGCTTTTTTAAACACTGCGAAAAAATATGATACATGGAGACTATTTCAAATAGTTTACATCGTTTCACTTATACCAGACATAGTTGCTTGTGATCCAAATTTAATGACTAATGAAGAGAAAGAAAGAACAACTTTGGGATGGGTATCTTTACTGTATTTTCCAACAGGAGGAGGAAAAACAGAAGCATTTTTAGGAGTATTAGTATTTAATTTGTTTTTTGACCGCTTTAGAGGTAAAAGTAGTGGAGTAACTTCTATTTTAAGATATCCTCTACGTCTTCTTTCAGTGCAGCAAGTGCAACGTTTAGCAAATACTTTAGCACAAGCAGAATTATTAAGACGTTCAATAAGTGAGATTAAGGATACAGAAGAGTTTTCGTTAGGGTATTTTGTCGGAGATAACAATACTCCAAATAAAATAGGTGAGGCTAGAGTAAAAAGCTATAGGAATATGTCTCAGGACGAGAAGGATGAAGAACGGATCATTGATATATGTCCGTTTTGTGGAAAACAGACGGTTCATTTGGATTTTGATGAAAATACTTACAGATTAATCCATTATTGTGACAATCCTGAATGCACTTCAGGTAAAATACTGCCTATTTATATGGTTGATA
Source organism: uncultured Christensenellaceae bacterium (assembly GCA_944380305.1). Taxonomy (GTDB): domain Bacteria; phylum Bacillota; class Clostridia; order Christensenellales; family UBA3700; genus Ornithoclostridium. The sequence continues at coordinate 156,877 of CALWHF010000002.1, read as the reverse complement.
GTGAGATATATAGGTATTTGCCTTCAGCAATTATAAGTACGGTAGATAAATTAGCAATTTTAGGAAACAATCCGAATTTTCGGAACATACTCTCAGGAGCTACTATGCGATGCCCTAAACACGGATACACTTCATCTTGTCGTTGTATAGTAAGTAAAGAATTTTGTGATGTAGAAGTTCAGAATTATCAAGAAGTTGATATGTATGATCCCGCTCCAACATTATTTATTCAAGACGAATTGCATCTGATTAGAGAATCATTGGGAACATATGCTTCTCATTATGAATCATTTATTGATTATTTTGTGCAAAATGTTTCCAAATCAAAAAGAAAAATAAAAATAATTGGAGCAACGGCAACGATATCTTCATACGATGCGCAAATAACTCAATTATACGGAAAAGATCCTTTAAGGTTTCCCTGTGAATCGCCATATTTAAACAAGAATTTTTATTCATTCATTGATGAAAATGACAATCAACGATTAATTCTTGGATATGCGCCTTACGGAAAAGCAATTATAAATTCCGTGGTTTATTCATTAAAATATATGAGGCAAGTCGTATACAGATATTTGGCTAATCCACAGCTTGTATTGGATATTCCGAATATAGGGATAGATTCAATACAAGATGTACAAAAAATATTGGAAGATTATTGGATTTTCCTTGAGTATAACAATGTAAAAAGAGATAGCAATAATGTGGAAGGTGCATTGGAAACGCCTATTAATTTTGAGCTTCAAAAGGAAGGCATCGTTCCATTTATAACTCGCAAAATGACAGGAGATGAGACATTTCAAGATGTAAGAGAAGTACTTGCTCAAGTTGAAAACGCTAAAGATGTTTTTAAAGGAGTTAATCTTATTGCTGCGACATCAATGATCTCTCATGGTGTGGACGCAGACAGGTTTAACATTATGTTTTTCTATGGAATACCTGGGAATACTGCAGAATATATTCAAGCATATTCAAGAACAGGACGAAAATATTCAAGTATTGTGATTGATATAATTAGACCTACAAGAGAAACTGATCAGAGTTACTTGAGGAATTTTATAAAATTTCATGAGTTCAAGGATATTATGGTAGAACCAGTTCCTATAAACAGATGGGCGACAAAAGCAATTAATGAAACGTTGCCAGGTATTTTTTCAGGTTTACTTTTAAACAAATATGATCCAGAATTGCAATATGTTTTTGGCAATCTGTTTTACATGAAAAACATTAAAAAGGCTATTAAAGAAGGAAATATCAATAAAGAAAATGTTAAAAATGAATTATATTCAGCGTATGGATGTATGTCGGGTGAGGTAATTGTTGATGTTGGAAATCAATATAAGGAAAGCATAGATGATTTCGTTAACAATTTTTTTGATTCGATTATTGATAGAAACTGGTTAAACGAAAACATCTTTGAAGGTTTTAATATTTTAGGGTATAGAATAATGAACAATTTAAGAGATACCGATCAGCAATTGATAATAGAATTAGGATAAAATGGAGAGCCGACTATGAGTACAGATAGACAAATGAAACGAGGAAAAACCCAATCGTTATACAAATATTTACCAGAATCATGGATAGATTTTTCAGTACGAGGAAAAGAACGTAAGCAATATATTGCGAAAGTTGAAAGATGGAACAGTGAAAAATTAGTTGGAATTAATAGTAAAAGATTAATCAGGACGGTTAATCAAGAAGTAGAATCGTTTAATAAACAAGGTTTATACGGAAATCCCTTGCTTCCGCCAACGATTGGTTTTGGAACAGAGTTAAACGAAAATAATTGTGATGTATTAACTCCAAAGGCATCAGATGAGGAAAGAGGAATTGTGGCAAGCATAAGCCCTTTAACTTTTTATTGCCCTAAATGTAAAAAAGTTTATCAGTTTAAAAGTGCCGAAGACTATAAAAGACATCATAAATGTTATTCGTGTGGAGTGGAACTCACACAGTTTAGACAAATATATTTTTGCCAATGCGGTTATGCTACAGATAAGCATCCTGTTGAGTGTCCTACTCACGGTAGTAAGTATATAAAATGGGATGGAAAATATAACTTTATATGTACTGCTCAGGGGTGTAATAGGAAAATAAATATGACTGTTACTTGCCCTATTTGTGGAAGAAAACTAGGACCAAAACATGCGCTAGATCCTTCACAATTTTTTACATATAGTTTAAGTTTGATTGATCTAATTGACGAAAAGCTTGAAGATTTTATAAATGTAAAAGATTATGGGAAATTTATTGTTCTTGCGCATTGGTTAGAGAAAATTACAAAAGAAGAATTGAATAAAATAATTAAAGAAGGTATAACTACGGATGATGACGAGTTTCAAAAAATATTTGATGAACATTATAAAATGTTATTAACTGCGTTAAAAGACGAAACGCAGGCTAAAATAGCTGCATTAATAATTGCTGAAAAAAAGTGTGGAAACTCTTACAATAAAATAGTTGACGAAATTAAAGTTCAATTAATTAATACTATGGCAAATGTAGCAAAAGTGTCAGAATCTATTTTAGAATACAATATGGTCAAAGATCTCCATGATGTATCCACATTAGATGATGCAATAAAAGTAGCAAAATTGTTAAATACAAATGCTAATCCAGAATGCTTTTGGGATATTGCGCATAAATTTGGTATAAAATCGGCTCAAGTTTGCGATAAAATCCCTTTTATTGCCTGTTCTTATGGCTTTACACGCGTAAAAAGTGAATATGAATCCGGAGTGCAATTGCATGCCTTAAAAGAAGAGGTAAGAGGCAAAAAGAATATTTATGCTATAAAAACGAACACAGAAGGCATTTTGTTGGAGTTAGATAGAAGAATGATTATGGAATGGTTGTTAAAGAACAATTTTGTTGAAAAAGAATTTGCTCCAAATTTGGAGTCGGAATATGAATTAAAATTATGGTTCATTAACAATATAAAACCCGATAGCGTTCGTAAATTTACATCAATAGAAGAAACAGAGACACCGGAAACATTTCATGTATACAGGTTGATTCATTCTATATCTCATTTATTAATTAAAGCAGCAGCTGAAATTGGGGGATTAGGGAAAGATTCATTGTCTGAGTATATATTTGCAGGCGTGCCAGCTATTTTGATTTATTGTCAGAATTCTCAAGGTTTTAGCTTGGGTTCTCTTCGAAATTTATTTGAAGCATATTTTGACAAATGGATTTTTAGAGCAGCTGCATTGGCACAAAAATGTGTTTTTGATCCGATTTGCATAGAAAGATATAAAGCCTGTACGGGGTGTTTATTTTTAAATGAAGTTTCATGTGTGCATTTTAATAAAGATCTTGACCGTTCTTATATTATCGGGCATGTAGATAAGGAAACAAAAAAGAAAACGATAGGTTTTTGGGAGGAATAATAATGGCAATAATGCATCCGTCTGACTTGGCAAATTACGATTGCACTTTAAGCGAAAAACACATATATTATGCATTTCAAGATCAGCTTCCGGATAGAATGCAGGTGTTTTATTCAATTAGATGGTTTGAAAAAGACAGTGAAAATAAACGAGTAGATAGCGAATGTGATTTTCTTGTTTTTGATCCGCAATTCGGTTTTTTAACAATTGAAGTAAAAGGTGGAACAGGCATTGAAATCGATAATGGTATATGGTATCTTAACGAAACATACGACGGAGATACAAACACTAGAAGAGAATTAAAATGCAGTCCTTATTATCAAGCTGAAAAAAGTATGAGGCATTTCTACGATTATTTTTCGGAAGAGTTTAATTTGAATTTTAAAGGTGTATATGGATATGCTGTTGCTTTTCCAAATTATGCTATAGATAATTCTTTAGCTCAAGATGCTCCTGATGATCTTACCATAGATATAAAAGACATGAAAAGTCTTGCAAAAAAAATTAATGAAATATTTCATTATTGGAAAAATAATCGAAATATCAATACGCCATTTTCTATTGACCAAAGAAATCGTTTTATTAATGTCGTAAATAAGAGAATATCTTTATCAGCGGCTGCGGGTGCATTGATACCAATAAAAGAAAAAGAATTTGCGAAAATAGATTTTGTTCAAGATAGTGTTTTGGATATTTTATTTCACTATCCACAAGTAAAAATTATCGGAGGAGCAGGAACGGGTAAAACATACATTGCAATAAAAAAAGCCAAAAGAGATATTATATTAAATCGAAAGGTTTTGTTTCTATGCTGTAATAAAGAATTGGCTAATTTTGTAAATTCGAAGGTTGATAGTGATGAATTGTTTAAATGCTGTACATACGAGGAAGTAATGCTTGAAATTCTAGGAGAGGATTATTATAAAATCCCAACTAATGAAAACGGAAGTCGCTGTTGTTTTGATTATCTTAATAACGATAAAATTAAAACGCGTTACGATTCGATAATTGTCGATGAAGCGCAAGATTTTGATATAGATATGGGATTATCTGTAAGAGCACTTTTAAAAGATGAAAAAAAATCGAATTTATATGTATTTTATGACGAGAATCAAAATATTTTTTCAAAACATTTTGAAAATGCTTTTGCAATTGAGTACCCGCCATTTATACTAAGATATAACATTAGAAATACTGGATGTATTTACAAGTGCGCAGTGGACAGAACTAATCTTGGCTCAGATACTATAGCAAATACATTGTTAGGAGTTCAGCCAGAAATAATGACGTATAGGAGTGGTAAACAAACATTAAAATCATTAACGAATATAGTAAATAGGCTTACGAAGAAAGAGTATGTTCAAACAAAATCTATTGTCATTCTTTCGAATGAATCTTTTAAGGATTCTGTGTTGGCAGATGATACTAGAATTGGAGGATATGACATATCGTTTAAACAATTATCTGAAATTAATGATAATGAGATTTGCTTTAAAACTGTAGAAGAATTTAAAGGTTTAGAAGCTGATATTATTATATATATAAAAAATGAATACGAAAAACTTCCAAAAGATGTTTTAATAAGAAGTAGAGAGTACATTGCAATAACAAGAGCTAGATATTATTTGTATATATTGAGTACTATTAAGTAAAACTTAGGAGAAGAATTAGGAGAAGAAATATGGCAGATATACTTTTATTGGAACCAGGATATTCAAATAAATATCCTCCAATGGGTCTTATGAAAATATCGTATTTTCATAAATATATTATCGGGGATTATGTTAGATTTGCTAAAGGGAAGTTACCTGATGCATTCAAAGACAAGAAATGGGATAGGGTATATGTAACAACGCTTTTTACTTTTGAATGGGAAAACACAAAAAAGGCACTTGAATATGCTTTATCCATAGTTAAGGATCCGACACAAGTTTATACCGGAGGAATTTTGGCGACTCTTATGCCAGAACTTATTGCAGAAAATTTTCCTACGGTAAAAAATAATACTGGACTTTTAAATCACACGGGGACATTGGGGTTAAAAGGTGAAGAATGTGTAGATACTATGCCTTTGGATTATAGTATATTAGACGATATTTCGGATCAATACGTTTATCCTGCACACGATGCTTATTTCACATATATGACCAGAGGGTGTGGAATGAAGTGTCAATTTTGTGCAGTGCAAACACTTGAGCCAGAATATATTCCATATTTGTCAATTAAAGATAGCATAAGATTTATAGAAAAAAAATTTGGTCCCAAAAAAGATTTGCTTTTAATGGATAATAATGTTCTTAGATCGCCAGATTTTGACAAAATTGTTGACGAGATTAAAGAGTTGGGATTTGCCAAAGGTGCTACATACACAAATCCTAAAACAGGTAAAAAGGTTAAAAGATATGTTGATTTTAATCAAGGATTAGATGCTTTTCTTCTAACTCCTCATAAAGCAAAAAGATTAGGTGAACTTGCAATTCGTCCAGCTAGAATTGCTTTTGACCATATTGAAGATGCTGAGGCATATAAAAAAGCGATAAGATTATGTGCGGAAAATGGTATTACGCACATGTCAAATTATATGCTTTATAATGGAGATGATTTTAAAGGAAAAGGTCATAATTATCATGCCGATACACCTGAGGATTTGTATTGCAGGATGAAAATATCGTTAGATTTATGTGAGGAATTAAGTGCTGAATTAGGATATAAAATAACTTTGTTTTCATTTCCAATGAGATATATACCGCTTTCCGATTTAAAAAGAGGATATGTTGGTAAAAAATGGAATATGAAATATCTTAGAGCGTTACAAAGAATGATGATACCGACACAAGGGAAAGGAGTATCGTCACGTTCTTTTTTTGAGGCAGATTTTGGAAAAGATGTGAGACAATTTCTTGAATTTTTAGCTATGCCAGAAGAACATCTTGGTTGGAGAGGATATTTTGTAGAACATAAGAATGAAACTCCAATTGAGTTGGAAAGCAGACTAAAAATTTGGAACGAAAATCAAAAATATATAGCAGAATGGACGAGATTGTTTAATCAATTGGGAGATAATAAGGAAGCGTTTATTCGTGAAATTGGAGATAATAACTATACTATAGAAAAATATATTACGTTAAAAGATGATTTGCATAAAAAGTTGTTCATTCATTATTTTACATTGCCAATGTTGCTTAAATCTTTAAATACGTTGGAAGGAAATGAAGCTACGTTTATTGTAAATTATATATGTAATGAATTTCCTTTAATCTATATAAGAATGGTTAGATATATAGCATCAGGAAGGATTCCACTATCTTATATTGAAGGAGCGTATAAAATATTTAGAAAAAAATTGGTAAATGATATTTTTGCCGAGTTATCTTTTGAAGGCTCAGAACCGCCATTTATTATAGGAAGTTTGGCAAAAATACAGGCTAAAACCCATATTAAAACGTTTAATTACGATATAGTCAAAAGTGCGTATTTGTTTATAAATGCAGGTATTTTAAAATCGAAAGAGAAAAAGATTTTAATAGATTCAATCAAAAAGTTGGATTCTTCCAATGCAAAAGAATTACTATTGGACAAAATGGAAGAATTCAAAACATCACTGATAAAGCAAGCTAAAGATGAAAATGTTGGCGTTGAGTATTTGATTGAACAAATAAAGCTCTCACTAACTCAAATGTACAATCAGATTACACTTTTTGATGAGGATGAATGATGGAATTGGATTTTATGGTTGGAAAGTATACGTTGGAGTCTTTGACTAATGGAATGTATGCTTCTCCTTTTGACTTATATAGAGAGTATATACAAAATGCAGTTGATTCTTTCGATGAAACAATTAAAGAAGGTTTATGCGGTCAAAATGATTTAAAGATTGAGGTTTGTCTTGACACAAATAAAAAAGCTATATCAATCAAAGATAACGGCATTGGAATTAGGAGCGAAAAAGCTGTAAGAACTTTATTGGATATTGGGAACTCTCAAAAGCACAGGCAAGTTTCTCGTGGGTTTAGAGGAATTGGCAGATTGTCAGGTTTGGGTTATTGTGATACTTTAACCTTTATTACATCTGCATTAAATGAAAATAATAAAGTAAAAATCAAATTTGATGCAAAAAAGCTAAAACGATTATTGCTTATGGGTAACGAAACTGAAATGAGCATTAAATCTGTAATCAACGAAATCGTTACGATTGAATTTTCACCTGAGAAAATTTCAAGTCATTATTTCGAAGTAATACTTGAGGGTGTTGATATGGCAGATAAGCTTATAGATTGCGAACAAGTAAAAGATTATTTGGTTCAACATTGTCCGTTGCCTTTCAATAATGATTTTAATTGGGGCTCATTAATCAATGAGAAAATTAAGAATATAGGATACCACATAGATTGCTATAGAGTTATTTTAAATGTGGATGGGGAAAAACAAGATCTATATAAACCATATCAAAACACATTTGTAGCTGATAGAGTGAAAAAGATATTTGATACAATACAAGATGTAGAAATTGTTCCATTATGTAAAGACGAAAAAATGGCTGCTATTTTATGGTATGCAAATACAAATTATATGGGCACCATTATGGATAATCAAATAAAAGGCATTCGAATTCGTCAAGGCAATATTTTAGTCGGTGGGAAATCGACCTGTAATCATTTTTTTAAAGAAGAACGATTTAACGGGTGGCTTATTGGTGAAATTTATATAATTGATCCTGAACTAATAATTAATTCTAGAAGAGATGACTTTGAAAAAAATAATGCGTATTATAGCTTTGTAGATTTAATAGAGGAATGGGCAAGCAATATAACTAAAGATATCCGTAAAAAATCTTCTGAAAGAAGCTTATCAAAGGATAAACTTAGCATTTTAGATAATGAAGATATAAATGGACTAAATACAGAAACACTGGAAATGATGGAAGAAATGAGTGAATCGGTTCTTATGGATATAGATGAGTCGTCATCAGTTGCAGATGAAAGTTTTTTTGGAACAATTGCAAAATTGTTACATATGCAAAAAACTTTAACAAAATATAGTGCGTTAAACATCAATGATAAATTGACCATACAGCAAAAGACAATACTTGAAAGAGTATTTGATATAATATCTCAAGAATACAATAAAGAAGATGCAGAGAAATTTATTTCACTGATAGCAAAAAAATATTAAACGAAAATATTATCTGTGATTGGAATTTAATTTGCAACCGCGGCGTGTGCTTGTCTTGATACGAGAGCGCCGGCGCTGCGCGCCGTCGCGACAAGCACACGCCAAAAGGCAGAAAAGGGAAGATACGTAAAACGAAACGCAAACGGAAGCGGAGCCGCCCGCTGAACCGCTTTGGGCGGTCTTCCGCTTTAGCCGTTGCGCGGTTTTCGGTTTTGACCGTAATCTTTAGCTGCTGTTTAGTTGCTTTTTCTCAGTTTGCTTATCGTGTCTTTGCTTACGGGACCGATATATTCGCCTTCGTCCCAGCATATGAAGTTGTCAAAGAGCAGTAGTTTCGAATCGTCTGCGCCGATTGTGCAGACTACATCGTCGTCTTCTATGTCAGTTATGAAAAACTGCGGAAGACCTTTTGAGTAGACGACCTTTTCGCCCGTTTTTTCCATGTATTTAGTCAGGTAGGCTATGGCATTGCCTAACTCCGAGCGGTCGCAGACGGGCTTGAAATCAGATCTGCCGAAGCGTTCGTTAAAGTAGGTGTTCTGCAAAGTATACTGCACCTTCTTTTTTACGGGAGAGTAGTCGTTCACCTTCATCAGTTCACCAGGCATCGACCCGTCAGGGATATAGAATAAACCGTGAAAATGCAGCCTTTGCTTTTCGGGAGATCTCTCCCAGACTCCGACGTATTTCCATTTTTTACGATGGCACATCATCTTAAAACAGCTTCGCAGTTTGCTTTTGAACTCTGCTTCGGTATGCTTGGATCCGTCGTAGGTAAAAGTGCAGAAATAGTTGAACTCCTGCAGGTTTACTTTGCGCGTCAGCCTTATTCTTCTGCAGATAAGGTTTCTGAGTTTTCTTTCGAACTGACGGTCGACGTACTCCTTTGCGGATTTCATATTCTTAAAATACTGTGCCATATTTTTTAGTATGAATTTCTTTCGTTCGGCACGCTTTAAGTTTCTGGTTTCGTCATACAAGTTTTCAAACAATTCTTTTCTTGTCGTTCTCTTTTTATTGGTTTGATTCGATGTTTCAGTAACTCCGCAATGGTTTTCAGTGCTATTTTCGATACCGATATTGCTGACGTCGGCGCTGTTATCTTCAAACGGCAGAACGTCGCACTCGATCGGCTCGGCATCGGAGAGAGAAGAAGACGGCTCTTCCGATAATTCTATTTCTTCTTCCGGCTGATACGAACGTTTCAGACCTGGTCTTGTCGTGTGCGGTATGGCAATATAATGACTGCCGTCAAAGTAGACTTTGGTTTCAGGATAAGGCATATTATCACCTCCGTATTAGCTGTCTTTGTAAAGACTTCTGACAAAGTAGCTGTTCTGCATTCTGAGTTCATCAACGGTCGCTTTTTCGCTGACGTATTCGAGGTAATCTCTCAAGCCTATGTCGCAATTCTTTGCCATATCGTTGAAGTAGTCGGAGAAACAGTCGGTTGAAAAACGTCTGCTGTATATCTTCTTATTCATAAGGTAATAACGCTGACGTTCTTGCTTGCCGTCCATTGTTCCGCGCTCTTTTGCTACTTTCAGGACGCTGTAACCGTAGCGGTTGTAAATGCGTATGTTCCTGCGCCACAGCCATGCGGTTGCGCTTTTCAGAATATGACAGAGCAGAGTATTGTCGCCGCGCTTAAACCTCAGTTTTGTGTAGAAGGAAAGGAAACTGTTGAACAGTATTTCGCTTGCCATATCTTCGAGCGTATAGAAAGGCAGGGCGAGTTTGTTCCCGTCCGTACTTTGTATGGTTATTATGTCGCAAAGGTCCCTTGCGTCTGCTCCCCAGCTTTCGGGACGCTGTTCGTCCGTAAAGACTTTTATGAAAGGGAAGCTGTCCACGGTTGCACTGTGCCGGCACATCTTAAGCCACGAGTTGAAGAGGTCGTTTTTCTGATTGGTTTCGTCGTTGCCTTTTTTGACCTCTTTTAATTCGAGGTTGTTTCCGCGTTCTTTGCCAACCTCTGTAATGACTACTACGCCGAACTCGAAACTGCCCGCCAAAGGATTGTTTTCGATAACCTTTCTGCCGAGCCTTAGGGTATCGAAATCGAGTATGTGCGAATGTCTCGAACAACGTCTTCCGTAAGCGAAAAACTCTGTATCCCAAAGCGGAAAGTTGCCTTCGTTAAACAGCGTATTATCTACACGGATAGAATAATTTGACACAATCAGGCTGCTTTCGATAACGTAGATGAAATACGCTTTTGCATACGTTTCGATAACCTCGAAAAGAGTTTGTGTTTTGAGCGCGTCGCTGTAAAATATCCCGTATCTTTTGACATCGTAACCGAACAGCTGAAGGTCGGCATCGGTATGCCTTTCGTAACGTTCCTGCTTTTTGCGGACGAAATTTGCGACGGTTGCCAGATTGTAGACGGTATGGTGTTCCATACATTTTTTCAGTTCGAGTTCGAATGCGAGCCAAGGAAAGTGAGGAAATTTCATATCGTTGTTTTGCAATATCTCGAGCGCTTTCTGGCGGAACATCACCTCTTGTGACAGAGCCATATCCGTTACCATAGTCGTTTTCTTTTTGCCCATACTTCCGCAGGTCATGCTGACTATCGGCAGAGTATTGATAAATCCGCAGTTTCTCGCTTCGAAATGATGCAGGGTATCGTCCGCTATCCTTTTACGGAATCTGTCAAACAGGACGTAGGCGATAAGAACGAGAGACCACCACGGGAAAGCCTCGAATATCACCTGCAAGTCGATAAACAGTTTGCATACCTGCGGATATAGCGTCGAAAGATCGAACGAAGATATAAAGAAAAAGTAGTATGCAAAGAATTCCGTTAACACCGTAGCGATGTTCAGATTTACAAGCCATATGATAGCCCAAAGCACATATATTGCACTGTTGTCGTCAAGCCAGCTTTTGTATAAAAGGACAGTGCGTTTGATCGGCTGATATGTATATCCCGATACCGTTCTGAACACTTTAAGAGGCAAAGTATCTTTGTTGTGCTTAGTGTTTCCGCGCATATACAAACGCGAGAGTATCAGCACAATGATCATAAGACAGGGTGCTACGATTGCCGTAACTTTAGATATTTTGCCTGCTGTAACAGCTACTTCTTTGCCGTACATAGCTATGTTGGAATGGCTGGATAGCAGAGAAAAATACTCTATAAATCTTTCCCCGAACGTCTTAAAGTCTGACGGAAGAATAATATTCCATTTCAGATGCTCTGAGTAATTCAGGACGGACAGTTCGGCGGTTGTGTCTTGTTTTGTCAGCTTTTGAAAAAAGTACTTGAACGAATCCGCAGCGTCGCAAAAGCTTTCTGCAAGTCTCAGATACGATGACTTGAAAAAATACAAGCCTGCAAACGCAAAAACCAAGGTCAGCGCTGCGGTCGCGCATATATGAAAAATTCTTCTTTTATCCATATAAACACCTCTCTGAAAGATAAGCGGTTGTATGTTCCGAACCGACAGTCAGTCGGTTACCCGTAAAGACGAGGTAGCCGACCGCTACTGCCGTAACGATAACAAGAACAATCGCAACAATTCTTTTTACCGTTTTCATTTGTTCCTCCTTATGTTTTTCAGCGATTTTACCATTGCTCCTATAAGTCTGAAAGGCAGAGCGATGAGCCATACAACGAGTCTTATAAGAACGGGAAGAAGGGGCGCGAGCATAATGACGATCAGGATAATGCCTATCATTAGAAGGATTGTTCCGAGAATCTTTTCCCAATCCTTATCGCCGAAAGACGGAAACTCCCACTCGTTTGTGTTTTCGTTGTCAGGTTGCTGTCCCTGAGTCGGAGACTGTTTGTTGTCTACGACTCCGAGGTTGTACACGACTCCGTCCGTCTCGAATTTCAGGCGAAGAATGGTAACGTCGTTTACTTTGGTAGACTGTTCCGTAAAGGAGTTAGAGCCTTGTACAAATGAGTAATCGGCTTCGTAAAAGCGCAGAACCCAACTCTTATTTTCAAGGTCTTTTAGTCCTTCGTCCGTAAGCTTTTCGTTTTTGATAAACTCGTCAACGCTTTCAATGCGTTTCCATGTGTACTTTTTCGCAAACAGTCCGCCGCCTTCGTGTTCGACAACTGTATCGTAAGTAAGCGTTAATTCGCGCTCGACCGCATCTTCGTACGTCATAGTGTCCTCTCCGGGATCAAACTGCGCCCAATTCGGAGTGCGGTGGTAATACCTGTAATCCTGCGTTACGAAGTAGATGTCTGCCTCGTACAGATTGTCAATAGGCAAGTTTGTATCGAACGCGACAAAATACGCAAGACACGATGACGGACACAGAGAGAAGCCGTTGGAGTATCTGAGATGACCGACGTACTTGTCCGTGACCTCTATCACTTTGGTTTCGATGCACGAGTAAGACACTTTGCCGTCAACGGTAACTGCGGTAAACAGCTTTGCGACTTTGAAGGATACTTCGTTCAAGTCGTTTTCGTTGTCGATAGGCAAGCCTTTATCCGTCGTTTCGTCATACGGACGGAATATCGCGGATATGTCGTAATACCTCATTGCGTCGGACTTCAGCTCAAACTCTTTGACAAGGTATTTGCAGAACGCTCCCTCTCTGCTTTGAAGTTCCAGCTTGTAATTTTTATAGAACAGGCTGTCGTTGATCGCGGTAGAGATGTTGACGGACGATGCCGTAAAGTCCTTTGTGCCGTTACTCGGCTGATAGACGTAGACGAGAAGTTCTCCGTCTTTACTTTCTGCTATCTGTACAACTTGAAGACTGTAATCCGTTTCGTTGACAGGATAAAGGTTTTCGTCAAAGTTCGGGTCGCTTTTCAGGTCATCGAGTACGCTGCTGTATCCGCCGTTTACGCTTTCGGCATATACTGGACAAGGAAGCAGGAGAAATGCCAGCACAAGGCAAACAAGCGTTAAGATAACGCCTATCGCACAGTTCTTATGTATAACGGTCATAGTCATTCCTCCTTGTATTCGCTAAGATAAGCAAGTGCCTGTTCACGCGCTTCTGCGGTTATCTGACCGCTTTTCAGACAGTTTCCAAGGTATTCTTTTGCCTTGTACGCGCTCGCCACATACAGCAAGTCTTTTTCTTTCTCAGACAGTTTTTCATATTCGGCGTCGGCTCTTGAGAGAAGAGTAACGGCTCCGTTGTAATCCGCTTTGCAAGCGCCTTCAACATACTGTCTGAACTGTACGGCTTCATCGCTTAAAACGACTTCTTCGTTCGGAGCGTCAACTGTCGTGCCGGACGGGAAGATGATCTGCGAATAGTCCAGCTCAACGCTCTGCACGTCAGCACCCAGTCGGAATCTGATATTGTACGTAATTTCTCCGTTGTAGGAAGATACCTCCAGCCTGTACCAATACGCGGATTCGTCGAAGTCTTCGGGCAGAATAATTTCGCAGTCCTTATAGATCTTTCCGAGAACGTCTGCCATTGAGAATTTGTCAGGGATGGTTACGGTGAAGCTGTCGGTCTGTCTGTTGATCGTAAAAGCAGATGTCAGCTCCTTTATTGAGGAAAATGAGATTTCTTCTCCGCCTGCCGTAAACAAAAAATCTGTATCCGTGTTTGTATTGGGCACTATTTTTACAAAGTAGCCTTTGCTTTCGCTGTCTGTCATACCGTCGAAAACGTACTTTATGTTAAAGCTGTAAGTCTTGCCGAAGTCCATGTTGGTAGACGTGTTTGTATTCAGTACGGGCTTGCCGTCCTGCTCTATATAGAAGGATTTGAATTCCTCTGTGAAACCGTTAGTAAAGAACGCAAAGAACCCCACGATACCCGCAATAGCGAGTATCAGGAGAATATAGGTTATAACTTTACCAACGGTCGATGCCATATTTCTCTTTGCGTTCATAGGCAGCCTCTCAGAATATCAGACTTTCGTTGTCGAGCTCGATGCTGTTTGCCTGCGCTCCGATAGTGCTTTTGTCTACGGATATCTGCAAGACGGTTTCCTCGGTTTCGCCCTTACTGTTAGTCGTCACGATTTTCAGATCGAAAGCATATCCCGTAAGCCCGTTAAGCGCGCTAACCACGTTGTTCCATGTAGCGGAGTTGAACGTCGTAATCTTCGGCCATACAGGTATTTTGATGCCGCCTTCGCCAACCTGATATACGGGGTCTTTAGTCTTGTCGACTTTTTCAGTGAACAACGCAATACCGAGTGCCTTTTCAAGCATATCGCTTCTGTTGTCGGTCATTTGGACGTACTCGGTTTTTGCAGAACTAACTGCCTGAGAAAGTTCGTCCGAAGATTTGACGTAGTACTCGACCTTTGTAACGCTTGCAGGATCGAGAGTGCCTTCGGAGTAGGTATAAGTAAGATCCCAGTAGTCGGAATAGTTCTTGTCGCTGTTGCTCCAGCCTGAGGAATCGTCAAGCTTAAGCGTAGTACCGCTGAAAGAGTAGTCTTCGTTTGTAGCAATAGCTGAAACTCCGCTGACTTTCTTTTCGTAGTCGACAGTCATCACCGCATATGCACCGGGATTAGCTCTGGATATTACGGAAACCTTTATCTGCTCTCCGAAAGGTGCAAGACAGGATATTACTGCGGTCGTGCTTCCGTCCGAAGAAGGCTGTGCCGTAACGTAATCGGTTGCGGTTTTGCCCGTGGCGAATTCGCTTTCGGGATTCTGCCAGGAAACAGTCCAATCTACGTTTTTATTTACAGCAGAATCAGGCTTTACGGTTGCCGTAACCGTTATGCCGCCGCTTGCGGACATAGAAAGAGAAGTGGCGTTTCTGAATATCATCGCGGACGGCATATCGTATACTTTGCCGCTGACGAGTTTATCCCCGTCGTCGTCCGTAACGTCTGTGGGCTCCTGCTTGCTTTCTTCGCTTTCGTCAAGCCAGCCGTACTGGTTGAAGTCGGTGAACCCGTTGGTGAGAGCGGCGAGCATTCCCGCCGTCAGCACTATAATGGCAATGAATACCGCGATCCATTTCACAGTATCTGCCGTCTTGTGTTTCTGAAGTTCGTTTTTCATGTTTATACCTCCTTTGAAAAAAGGCGGCAAGCACCTTTAATATGCAAGCCGCCCGATGCAGATTTTGCGCAGTTTACCCGAGCAGCATGTCGAGCAGAGCTTTGTCGGATTTGCGGTAAGGCTTTACGGCGCATTCGTAAACTTTGCCGTCTTCGTCCGTACTTTGTACGGCGTAACTGTTGCCGCGTATGATCCTGCCTGTCGCCTCGTCTTTGATTTCAAAAGGTCTGACGACAAAATCCGCTTCCATGTCTTCGTCGAAAACGATGTCGAGGACTCTGTATCCGCCGTTGTCGGGCGGTACGATCAGCACTCTTATGTCTCTGCCTCTGATGTTGCCTCTGATAAAATACGCGAAATAGGATTTGTCGTTCCTTTCATAAGCCGCGCGTTCGACTTTTACTTTGATATTGCTCATTGTGTGTTCCTCCGTTATTTCTTATTTGATTTTTCGGCTTCCTTAGCCTTTTTGTATTTGTAAATGCCGGCGTGGTCGGTCTGACACTGCAGATATCCCGAACGGATACCGGCTTCGTAGTCCGTCAGCTCTTTTCCTTCTTTAGGTCCGCGCTGATGTACCTTTGCTTTACGCTCTTCGGCGTAACGTTTTGCCCTCTTGTGAGGGACCATCCAACGGCGAATAAAACTTCCTGCCATTTGTTTAACCTCCTGTATTTTTTTTGCGCCCGTGTTTGTAATAAAGCGCATATTAAGTTGTGGGCACGACTTTATCAGGCTTTGTTTTTTTCTTGCGTGTCTTAGTGTGAGCGGCCGCTCTTATCTTGCAAGACACAGCTTACGCCTCTTTATCAGCCTTAGAGCCGTGTTTATCCGCAGACGGGCTGCGATTTATTAAGGGTATGAACTTTGAAGGAGAGTACCGAACTTTTTTATCTCTTCGTATGCCTTCGGTCTGTACATCCTTTTTGAGTCCATACGGTTAATCGATGTACTTTCTTGAATTCATCGCGGTTGCGATGCGTCTTCCGTTAGGGTTGTGCTTACCTGCGAACAAGGACATATACTGAGCGTCTCTTTCAGGCGTTCTCGCATAATAGGTGTCGTCGCTGAACATAAGATTGTCGCTTTTAACTCCATACTGAATGCCGATAGTCTGTTTGACGATAAAGTTTTTCGTCCTGTACACATTGGTTGCGCTTTGCATGAAATCGGGATTTGCGTTATTCATATTTTGCCTCCTGTAATTTATTTCTCAAGAAGTCGATCACTTTGCCGTTAACTCTTCTGACGTATTCGTAAGAGTAGTTGCATATCTCCGAATACGACGCAAGGGTATAGCCTTTGACGTATACCGATACGTAGAAATCGAACAGCATCGGGTCAGCCTCTTTGATTGCTTTGTTGTAGATATTTATTTTTCTCAAGACTTTGTTTTCGATATTGAACTTGAGCGCATACTCGAAAACTTCTTTTCTTGCGTAATAATATCTGATGTCTTTAAGGTCGTTTCTTACAGCTTCTGATGTTATCTTTTTGTCTGCCATGTTTAACCCCCTCACTTATTAGCCACGAAAAACGCAAATGTAAACGTTTTTTTGCAAAAAAATTTTCAACTTTTTCAAAATCCTGCTGATTTTGTTATGAATAATCTGTCTGTTGACGCCAAGCTCTTCTGCAATATCCTGCTGAGAACGGTTGTGAAAAAACACTTGTTCGATCAACCATCTTTGATTGGGGTTCAAACTTTGTATTGCTGTGAAAAGAATATCGTTTTCAAGTTTTTTAAATAATTGATCTTCAATATCTGCTTTCGGATCTTCGACCTGAAAACCTTCTTCTGTCAGAGCTTCAAGAGAAAGATGACGTCTTGTTTCTCTTCTTTCGTTATTCTTTTCTTCCTCTTTAAGTTGCTCAAACGCTTGAGCGAATTCCTGCGTTACTTCGACGTCGATGTCTTTGCCGTTGATCGGATACTTTATCGTTGCCATTGCTTTTCCTTTCCCCTTGAGCCCATTGGGGGCGGGCGACTTATCGGATAAGCCGTCGGGAAATGTATTTGTTGCAAACGAAAGAAAACCCGACAGCGGTTTTAACCGTTATCGGGCTGCAAGGTATAAAAAAGACGAGCAGTAAACCTTTAACGGTTTTACTGTTCGCCGAGTTGTGATTCTCGCTTTGGCAGGTTATGCTTTACGAACATTTACGCTTGCTTCTTTGCGGGATTTACCCTGATGCACTTTTTCAGCACCGACCCGCACAAGGGCAGGCAAACGCAGATATTGAATTGTCAGTTTGAAGATATTTTCAGGTTGATTTCTCTTTTGGACTTCTGCTTGCTGAAAATATTTGCTTTGCACCTGGTGCATTGAATTTTCAGCGCGCCGTCGTCCCGCCTGAATCCGGTCAGCTTACAACCGCAGTTGGGGCAGTAAAGCTGTACGGGGTTTATGTTCAGTCCCATAAACACACCTCCTTTCTCTCAATGAAACGGATCTCGGCGTATTTAAGTACTGTATCGGCAAGGGGAGAGAGTCCTGTACCACAGAAATCTTACGAGTCCGTTTACGGAATAAAAAAATCGCAGTTTTCGTCAAAAAAACATTGCTTTTTCTTAACATAGTTTAATTATAATACGAACATATGTTCGTGTCAATGGATTAATCAAAGTTTTATTTGTCTTTCTTTTTTCTGCGGTTATCGAAAAAATTCTCCGCCGTAAAGGGGAGAAATTATTGATATTGATACTATATTTATTATTTATTTTTAATCAATATTTTCTCCTTTGTCCTTGACTGCGGAGCATTTTTTCGATTTTCTCCTGCTGTCGAAAGACAAAATAATACAAGGAGAAAACGGCTATGAAAATCATCCGACGGTTTGGTTGTTATTCAGTTCCTCCGTAGTTGTGAAAAGTTGCTGTTTATGTACGCATAGGTTGCTTGACAGGCTTTTGCCGGGTACTCCCAAAACGAAAGATACTTGGGTATAATCGGCATCGGAAACAGCACAGAACTTGTCATCGGTTTTGACAATAAATGCTGTTTACTAAAAAAACAAAGTGAGGTAAAAGAAAATGTTAAGAAGTATCAAGAAAGCACAAGAAATGATCCGCAAGGAAGATCCCGAAACGGCAGTTACCGTTCATACCATCCGTATGTGGTGTAAAAACGGCAAGATAAAATGCCTTAACGCAGGCACGAAACTGCTCGTGGACGTTCAGAGTCTTATGGACTACATCTCCGACATCAAGTAGGAGGCAGGCAATGGCATATTTTCAGATATCCAGAAATGCCAAAGGTGAACTTGTAGCAAAAGTTCAGGTCAGCTGTAAAAACCCTGACAACGGCAAATCCAAGCTGTACGTCAAGAGATATTACAATACTGAAAATCTCAGCGAACCCAAATTCAGAAAGCATGTCGAGTTGCTTGCGTTAGAGCTTGAACGCGACCTGAACTTAGCTTATCAAAACGCAGAATCAGAATTGCATACGGGCGTTCTGACGTTTTCGGAGCTTATGAAAGAGTGGAAGGAAACCGTGAGATTAAACCACTCCGTGAATTATTACGAGCATGTATGCGAGGTCGAAAAGCGGTTTACGGCTTTTCTTAAAGATCATTATCTTATAGATAAGCCGATATCCGAAATCAGAGTGCGCGACGTGCAGCTGTTTCTCAATTCGTTTTCGCTTTATCAGCATAACGGAATACAGTTCCGCCTGAAAAAAGACTTTCCGCCGTCGGTCAGCCTGCGCGAATTGGCAGAGAAAAAGATCATCCCCAGAAGCACCTCTTACAATCTCAGAAGAAAGGGCGCGCATATCGGGATCAAGATGGTCGAGAGTATTTGCGAATACTGCAAATTGAACAGAGACAAATATTTTGAAATGGTCGACAACGTGAAAAGGTATTCTCCCGAAACGGTAAAGGGCTATCGCAGAGTATTGCGTACTCTGTTCAACGAAGCAGTTCGTTACGAATGGATAGAAAAGAATCCCGTCTGTTCGACAAAAATCGGAATAGGGAGCAACAACGTTTCGCTCCGTGCGGTACCTGAAAAGGAGGTGTTCTCGTTTGCAGAGGCAAAGGAGTTTGTAAAACAGCTCGATGCTTTGGACGATGAGTTTATATATAAGAAAGTCGTCTTAAAGTTGATGCTGCTGACAGGCGTGAGAACGGCAGAGATGCACGGGCTGAGATGGTCTGACGTCGATTTTGAAAGGAAAGTCATACACATCAGACGAAACAGACTGTATTCCAGGAATATCGGAAGTTACGAAAAAGAGCCGAAGACAAGAACTTCCAACAGAGAGATTCCGCTGACCGACGCGCTGGTAGAAGATCTGAAAAAGTACTACAAATGGTTTGAGATAGCTTTCGACGACTTTGAAAAGCAACTCGACGATTTCTATCTCGCCGTAAATATTTACAGAGAACCTCTTGCATCCGGCGTGATCGGGAAGTGGCTCAAAAAGTTCGAAGAGCAATGGGGATTGAAACACGTTACCTGTCATGGACTCAGACATACATATTGCAGCCTGCTCCTTTCGCAGAACGTGCCGATTCAGACTGTCACCAAATACATGGGGCACAGCGATTCGACCGTAACGCTCCAGGTTTACGCGCATTTTATCCCCGACACCAAAGAAAAGGTCGTCAACGCCTTAAACAACATAATATAGATATTGCAAAATATGGCAGGTGAAACATGTACATACCGAGGATAAGAAGGATCAACGACGTCTTGACTGAAATCAAAAAACAAGACCCTGAAACCGACTTGACTTGGAAACTCGTTAAACGCCTTATAAAAGACAAAAGATTGACAGCTATGAAATTCGGCAATTCATGGCTGATCAATCTTGACGAGTTTTACGGATATTTCAGGGCAGGAGGTAAAAAATGAGATTTGTAACAAGCGGATATCTTCAAAGACTGTTTGCAGAACAAGACAAAGAAACCATATTAAGACGTCCCAACATAAGGCGCTTTGTATTGCAATACAAAGTGCCTTGCGAACAACACAAGAAAGCATGGCTCATCGATTTCGACGCATTTATGAAAGCGATCGCACCAAAAAAATATCCGGTTCAGGAAGACGTCCCAAAAGTGCGGAGAATAGAAAACGCATTGAAAGAATACAACGCTTCTCATAAGCAAAAAGCAACAATGGACGACGTAAAGGCTTGTCTTAAACGCGGCAACGTGTTTTATTACAGTTACCGGGGCAGAGCAATAGTAAATTACGATGAGCTTGAGATTGAGTTGAGAAAGCTTATACGACTCAAACAAGCTTAGCCGTGTAATAAAACAATATGTAGCTTTTAACAAGTCAAAAAGTATTAACTTGCATTTTAACGTAGATTTTGAAATTTATAATGTAAAAGATTATCAACATACTGACAATGTTTGATATAAAATATGTCAATTTGCATGTGAAATGAAAATAATAGAGATACACTATATTAAAGTAAAAATCTAATTGACAATTGTAGAAAAATGTTGACAAAAAAAGTATAAAAATGTATAATTTTCTTAAGTAAAGGAATATAATATTTAATAAGAATAATAAGATCATGAAAAATGTAATTGAAATATTAAAAAATAAATACTCTGAAAATGAGCCGATATCCATTCAGGATATACGCGTAGCTTTGCCCGAATATACGAGAGGCAGGATATATCAGATTATTAATGAACTTGAAGAGAGAGGACAGATTAAAAGGTTTGATCAAGGTATTTATTATATTCCTAAGAAAACGATATTCGGTGATTCAGTCTTGGATCCGAGAAAAATAATTAATAAAAAATATATCACAGACGGGGAGAATAATTACGGATATTATACCGGCATTGCTTTGTTGAATGCCTTTGGCATATCTACTCAATCTGCAAATATCGTTGAAATTCGAACCAATAATGAATCGACAAACAAAAGAACGGTATGTATCGGTAAGCAACAAGTAATCATAAAAAAATCAAGAGCGGAATTGAATAACGACAATTGTGCAGCGATGATGATACTTGAAATATTTAACTTAATAACAGCGTCTGAAATCGATTCAAAAGACTTTAGTAGGGTTATCGAATTTGCGAGGGAGAAAAATCTTACATCAGATAAAATTTTGCAGTACTCAAAAGATATGCCCGCAAAAGCCGCAAAGAATTTTATCGTTAGTGAGGTAAACAATGTACTTGCATCAAGATAAGGAAAATTTTGAACAGATAATTCTGAAAATCAACTCCGAAAAAGGGATCGAATCCGGAATAATCGAAAAGGATTATTATGTTTCGCTGATACTACAAGACCTGTTTGATATGGTGCCGAATTTAATTTTTAAAGGCGGCACCTCTTTGTCTAAGTGTTATAAGATAATAGACAGATTTTCTGAAGACATAGATTTGACTATGATACCTGAAACGATTACAGAGGGGGAAAGAAAAAAAGTTAACAGGGCAATAAAAGGTGTTTGCGCAAAGTATGATTTGACAATTTTGAACGAAGAACAAATCATGAGCAAAATGCAATACAACAATTATAAAATAGCGTATATGCCAATATTTGAACAGCAAGGATTAAAGTCGGGCATTCAGATAGATACCGTGTTTTCTATTAAATCGTTTCCGTATGAGCAAAAACCTACAATCAGCATAATCGGCGAATATTTGTTAAAGAACGGATTTGAGGATATAGCGTCGCAATATGGAATCGGAGAATTTAACGTCAATGTGCAAAGCCTTGAAAGAACTTACTTGGATAAAATTTTTGCAATTTGCGATTATTATTTAACCGAAAAAATAAGCGAGCATTCCAGACATATCTATGATATATACAAAATTTATCCGAAGATTAATCATAATGATGAGCTGAAAAGACTTTTTATTGATACAAAAAATGGAAGGGCAAAAAGTCGTTTCTGCGAGTCTGCAAAATCAGATAAAACTATTACGCAATTATTGAATGAAATAATCTCAAAAGAGTTTTTCAAATCTGATTTCATCAACATAACAGAGAAATTGTTGTTTGAAAAGGTATCTTACGATCAGGCAATAGATACTCTTAAAATGATATGTGATAGTGGATTTTTTAATTAATTATATTAAAGTTTATGAGTAATTAAATTGTAATGTTAGTTTTATTTATCTAATTGATAAAGGAAATCTTGACTTAAAATGATATTATATATAAAATATATTTAAATATTAGCTATATTTTTGCTTGTTTTATAATTAAGGGGGTATTTTAAAAATGAAAGAAAAAGTTAATATTAAAGATAAAAGTTTTGACGGCGCAGGTTTAAAAAAGGATTACATAGAAACAATTATAGAATATATATTGAATGGATTTGAGGCACATGCAACTGAAGTTTCAATTTCTGCTCAAGCTTTTTCAGATACATTTAATGGTTTAAAGTCGTTGGAGATAATAGATAATGGTAGCGGCATAAATTATGAAACAAGAGAGGAAACATTCGGCTCTTTTCTAATTTCTCAAAAACAGAATAATGTATTTTTTGATCGAGTTAATAAAGGCAAAGGTAGGTATACTTTTAGCAATATTTGCGGTGAAGCTAAATGGACAACTGTATATAAAAAAGGAGATAAGAATTATAAATATACAATAACAATAAGAAACTGTGAAAGAGATTATTGCAATTATACAGAACCTGTAGAGACAGATGAAACTACTGGAACGAAAGTCGAATTTTTTGGATTGGGGAAATTGAAAATCGAAAATTTAGAAGGGGAGGACTTTAAACAACAAATTGCTGCATTTTTTGCAAAATATTTGTATTTACATAAAGATAAGCATATTTTTTTAAATGGAATAGAAATTCCATATTCTTTAGTAATCGATGATTCTTTAAGCTCTTCATTTACAAAAACAATAGATAATTTTGTTTTCAAAATTGATTTTATCAAGTGGATAGAGGGTAGTAACCAAAAATCTTTTGCATATTATGTAGATCAAAGTTATGTAGAAAAATTTAAAGAGCATACGAAATGTAATAACAATGCGGTGAAATTTTATCATAGTGTATTCATTGAATCGACGTATTTTGATGATTTTTCAAGTGTAGGAATTGAAAATGGATTTGAATATGAAAAAACACAAACAGACAAAGTTTTTAAGGAATTGCAGACTTTTATATTTGATTACGTGAAAAATAGATTGAAAGAATATATCCAAACAGAAGTCCCAAGGATAGTACAATCTTATATTGATGACGGATTGTTTCCTGATTTTGCAGATGACCCAATTGCTAATGCTCAGAAAGAGGATTTAAAGTCTGTAGTGTCTTCAGTGTATTGTGTTCAACCTAATCTGTTTTTTAGAACAAAAAAGGATAGTAAGAAGGCCATCATTGGATGTCTAAATCTTATACTTAAGACTGATGAGCGTGAGAATATTATTACGATTTTAGATAGTATTCAGAAACTTTCCAAAGAAGAACGAGAACAATTAGCAAATACTTTAAAGAAATATGAACCAAGTAGTGTAGTAAAATTATTAAACACTATCAGTGCGCGTTATGAGATTATAGAAAAAATTAAAACGTTGATTTTTAATAATGAACAATTCACTAATGAAAGAAATCATATTCAAAAAATTATCGAACAAAACTATTGGTTGTTTGGAGAAGAGTATAATTTAGTAGCAGCAGATGAAAGATTAGATAAAGTGTTGACTAAATATCTTAAATATTTAGATCGTAATATCAATGGAATAAACTATGATAATCCTTGCTACAAATCTAAGCGTCCAGATATTTTTATTTCTGGAATGAGAGATGTTGCTTCGCCGAATGGTGAAATTCAACAAAACATAATAGTGGAATTAAAAGCGCCATATGTTAAGTTAACTTTTGACATATATAGGCAAATTGAAGATTATATGATGGCAATAAAAAAAGAACCTGAGTTTAACAGTATTTATTATAGTTGGAAATTTATTTGTGTTTGCTGTGAGCTTAGCCCGGAAGTTATCGATAGACGCAATTCATACAACGAAAGAGGTAAAAAGGGGTTGGTAAATTGTCAAAGTAATTATGAAATATATGCATATACTTGGTCTGATATTTTTACTATGTTTGATATTAGGCATAGACATTTATATGGAAAACTCCAAAAAAAAGCAAATGAGTTAGCAATGATGTATAATCCGAGTAGAGAACTTGCCGATAGAATGACAAATGAAATTTCTGATCTTAGTGGAATAGCAAAATAAATAACGCATCCATATGAAAATTAATTCATTATCTTCAGATTTGAATTTAAGGTAGTATAATACGATTTTTACAAAGTATTGCAAATATTAAAAAGCAAGGCATTAAATCATGCCTTGCTTTTTTTGTTGGCGTGCCCATAGGGAATCGAACCCCAAATTAAGCCTTAGGAGGGCTTCGTTATATCCGTTTAACTATGAGCACATTAGCTATTTTATTTGTCAATATGAAAGTGATTTTCTTTCATATTTTATACCAGAATTTATACCAGTTTTTCGTTTAACCACAATATATAGTGGTCGCTTGTCATCAAAATCACAACATATTGTGGTTTTGGGTGGATAGGGCAACAGCTTAGGAGGCGAACGCTCTATCCTACTGAGCTATGGAAACAGATTGTTGATTTTTTGTCGGATTAATTACTGCACGGTAATTAATTTTGCTCATTGATTATACAATATTTTCTTGCGAAAAGCAATAGAATGGAAGGCAAAACTTTTACCGGTCGGGATTCGTCGGGAATAAAGCGGAGAAAAAGGCTGTTGTCGGGGACGCGCGGGTCGGGTCTGCATTGACAAAGCAACGTCGCGGATGTTAAAATTTTAATGCAATGCGGCGAGAGACGCGCTGCGATTGACGGGGGCGTCACGAGCTAAGGAGGGATTGCTGAATGAAAAAGATTGTTTCGGTTTTGATTTTGTTTTGTATGGCGGTATCGCTGTCGTTCGGATTGACTGCGTGCGACAAGATAGTGATCAAAGATTATCCTGCGGTGCCTGTCGCTTATGCGATAGAGACCGACGATAGCATCCCTCTTTATACGGGCTTATACGGAGAAATATCCAATCAGAGCAGAGGATTCAGAGGCGAAACGTATATCAACCTGGGGACGAACGAGGCTTACCCGCTGAGCGGAGAAAATTATTACGACAGGCTGGACAGCCAGCTCGAAGCGTATTCCGCCGACGGCATAAGGCTGATGCAGGTCTATGTATACATGGGCAAATACAGCAGGACGGATATTCCGCAAAGCGCGTTCGAGCAGCTTAAGGAGTATTTCGAGACGGTCAGAAGCAAGGGGCTCAAGATTTTGCTCAGGTTCGCTTACGAGACCGAATCTTCGGAAGACGGACCGAAAACCGCAGACATAGAGAGGCATTGCGCCGCGATAAAGACGTTTATCGCCGATAACGAAGAGCTGTTCGATACGACGGTATATGCGGTCCAGCTGGGCATGATAGGTCTTTGGGGAGAAGGTCACGGAAGTATACACAATATCGACGTAAAGAAAGTTATCGAAGCTCTTGCCGACGCCGTCCCGAACGATATTCCTATGATGGTACGGACCCCCGAATTTCTCAGCAAAGTTCCCGAAGAGATCGAGTGGAGATTCGGCGTGCACGACGATTACCTCGTGGGATACGATCACGAGTGGGGAATGATGTCGTGGGAAGACGAAAATTATGCTAAATTACTGAACAAATGCAAGTATACCGTGACCGACGGGGAGATGCCGTGGGGCAGAGCGGGCGAACGCATAGACAAGACGGGGCTGGTCTCCCAATGCGTAGGATACGGGCTGACGAGTATGTCGATAGAGCACAACTACAAAGAAGACGGCAACGTATATTGTCTCGAAGAGTGCAAGAGCGTATATCTGACCGAGAGCGACATGAAAGAACACGGTTTTCCGTGCAATCCCGCGCTTCTGGAAGACGGCAGGATAAGCATATACGATTATCTCAGGTATCATCTCGGCTATCAGCTGGTTGCGAGCAATCTGAAGATAAGCTCTGACAAGGCGTCGTTCCTGATCACGAATTACGGGTTTGCGTGCCCGTACAATTACGAAATGAAGATATACGTAGACGGCAAGGAGGTCGTGCCCGACGGAGGTTACGATTTCAGAGAACTGACGCAGTTCGGGCAGAAAACGTACGAATTCGATTACGAGGGCGGAGATATAGCCGTGGAGTTCGTAAACGCGAGAGACGAAAACGATACCGTCAGGCTTTTCAACGACGTACCTTTTGAGAACGGCAGAAACGTTATCTACCGCGCCTGACGCAGAATGACGGCAGTACGTTTGCGCGCGATGCCTCGATGCAGCGTGCGTTTTTTCGTATTTTTTCGAGGAAATAAAGCAAGAAAAAAGCGCGGACAACGCCGCTTGACAAGCCGAATACGGCGCGGGTTGACAAAACGCGTGAAAAATGGTAAAATATTCACTAAAGTATTTCAGGAAGGTAACGGAATTATGTTGGACGAAGAAATAAAGAAAGCCAGAATACAGGCGATGAAAGACCGCAACAGAAGTGCGTCGGACGTGCTCAGCGTTGTTATGAACAAAATTATGCTCGCAAAGATCGACAAACGCGAAAAAGGACAGGAATTGACGGACGCGGACGTTATCTCGATATTACAGAAGACGGAGAAAGAGCTCTATGACGAAAAGGAGAGTTTCGTCAAGGCAGGCAGACCCGAAAAGGTCTCAGAGCTCGACGAGCAGATAGCCGCGGTCAAGGCGTTCATTCCCGCGATGATGGGAGAAGACGAGATCAGAGAAATAATCCTTTCGCTGCCCGACAAGAGCATCGGTTCGGTAATGAAACATTTTAAGACGAACTACGTCGGCAAGTGCGACATGAAACTCGTCGGCGACGTATTCAAGAGGATATGAAAATCACTGTTCCCAAAGGCATAAAGATAGGCCATTACAACGACGACTACACGGGCGTTACCGTGGTTTTGTGCGAAAAGGGCTGTATCTGTGGCGCGGACGTGCGCGGCGGTGCGCCCGGCACGAGAGAGACCGATCTTCTGAGAAGCGAAAAGGCGGCTCAGGAAGTGCATGCCGTTGTGCTTACGGGCGGTTCCGCGTACGGGCTCGAGAGCACCTGCGGGGTTATGGAATATCTCAAGGATAAAGGCGTCGGGGCAAAGGTCGGAGGCAAAAGAGTGCCGATAGTATGCGGTGCGGTTATATTCGATCTGATATACGACGACTACCATTGGCCTGACAAGGCGGCGGGCAGGAAGGCATGCGAAAACGCGTGCTCGGAGAACGTCGGATTCGGGCAGGTGGGCGTAGGCAAAGGAGCTACCGTCGGCAAGTTCAGAGGGATGAAGTATGCGACAAAAAGCGGCGTCGGCGCGGCAACCGTAAAGGTCGCGGGCGTGACCGTCACGGCGATAGTCGCGGTAAACGCGTTGGGTGACGTAATAGACACGGAGACAAGAAAAATCGTAGCGGGATGCAAGGGGAAGAACGGTGATTTCATCGGTGCGGAACAGCGTATCCTGAACGGCGAATATCTGAAACTGCTTACGGGAAACACTACGATAGGTTGCATAATCACGGATGCGAAACTCGACAAGACGGCGGCAAACAAAGTGGCGAGCGTTGCTCATAACGGTCTCGCCCGCACGATATACCCCGTGCATACCGATTTCGACGGAGACAGTCTGTTCGTGATGGCTACGGGGAAGAGACCCGTGCTCAATCCTGTACTTATAGAGATAGCCGCGGTCAAAGCGGTAGAGAAAGCGGTTCTTGCGGCTGTGGACGGTTGCGTCGTTTACGAAACGCATTGTTGCGACGAGGACGATAGCGGGCAGGATTGATTTTGAGATAAAAACGGCTCAGCCGAAAAAATATTTTTGCCGAGAGGCAAAGGAGGTAACCATGACAGATAAGGCGATATTGGACAAATACGAAAAGCAATGCCTTGAAAGTTACCCTCTCGATACTTCTCTTTACGACCACTTTCACGTCAAGCGCGGTCTGCGCGATAAATCGGGACAGGGCGTGGTCGCGGGTATTACAAACATTTCCAAAATTGTTTCCTCGAAAGAAGTCGACGGGCAGCTTGTACCGTGCGAGGGCGAACTCTATTACCGCGGATACAGTATAGACGGGCTGGTAGACGGGTTGATAAAAGACGACAGATACGGTTTCGAAGAGATAGCGTATCTTCTCCTTATGGGTGACCTGCCAGACAAGGAGCAGCTCGAAGAATTTACGCATACGCTTACGGATTTCCGCAAGCTTCCGCGCAATTTCACGAAGGACGTCATTCTGAAAGCACCCAGCAAGGATATGATGATGAGTTTGTCTCGGAGCGTACTGACTCTGGGATCGTACGATAAAAAGGCGGACGACATCAGCGTGCACAACGTGATACGGCAGTGCCTTATGCTGATAAGCGTGTTTCCTATGCTCAGCGTATACGGTTATCAGGCATACAATCATTATCTTTGTGACGAAAGTCTCTACATACACCATCCCGATCCAAAACTCAGCACGGCGCAGAACTTTCTGAGAATGCTGAGACCCGATACGAAGTTTTCGGAGCTCGAAGCCAAAGTGCTCGACCTCGCGCTGATACTTCATATGGAGCACGGCGGCGGCAACAACTCGACTTTTACGACGAGGGTCGTTACGTCTTCGGGCACGGATACATATTCAGCTATTTCTGCGGCTCTCGCATCGCTCAAAGGACCTAAGCACGGCGGGGCGAACCTCAAGGTCGTGCAGATGATGAAACATATCAGAGAGCATGTCCGCGATCTCGAGGACGAGGACGAGATCTACGCGTATCTGATCAGGATACTGCGCAAAGAAGTCTTTGACCAAAAGGGACTTATATACGGCATGGGACACGCGGTCTATTCGCTTTCAGACCCGAGGGCGCAGGTGTTCAAGCGTTTCGTGGGAGATCTGTCGAAGTCAAAAGGGAAGAGCAAGCTGTATTCCTTCTACGAAACGGTAGAGAGGCTCTCGGCGAAGGCGATAGCAAACGAGCGCAGGATATACAAAGGCGTTTCCGCAAACGTGGATTTTTACAGCGGCTTCGCTTACAGTATGCTGGGAGTGCCGAAAGAACTGTACACTCCGATGTTCGCGATAGCGCGTATAGTCGGCTGGTCTGCGCACAGACTCGAAGAACTGATCAATGCGGATAAGATAATACGTCCCGCGTATAAAGATATTGTGGAGATCAGAGATTATAAATCACTGGGAGACAGATGAAAAAGATCGCCGCTGACAGGGTCAAACTGGCTTTGACCCTGTTTTTGAGTTATTTCAAGATAGGGCTGTTCACATTCGGAGGCGGATATGCGATGATCGCGCTGATAGAGCGCGAATTCGTCGTGCGCAAAAAATGGATAAACGAAGTGGAACTCTACGAAATAATAGCGATAGCGGAATCCACTCCCGGTCCGATCGCGATAAACTGCGCGACATTCGTCGGGTACAAGATAATGGGGATTGTCGGATCTTTTCTCGCGACCCTCGCGGTCTGTATTCCGTCGTTTGCGATAATATATCTGATCTCGGTATTTTACGACGCTTTCATGGCGTTGACAGCCGTCGCGTATGCGTTCGAGGGGATAAAGGTCGGCATATCGATAATGATCACCGTCGCCGGAGTGAACATGATACGCAAAGGGAAGAAAAACGCTTTCGGCATAGGAGTGTTCCTCGTCACGTTCGGCGCGGCGACCTGCATAGACATATTTTCGCTGGATTTTTCGACGATATATCTGATACTCATCGGCGCGGCTCTCGGCATTGCGTTGCAGATAATCAGAGACGTTGCGGCTAAGAAAAAAGGCGGAGACGGCGGGTCGGAGAAAGCCGATACGGAAAGCGTCGATAACGGAGGCGACGCAAGCGTCGGGTCGCGCGACGCGGAGACGGGACTTGCGTCGAAGATAGTCTGTCGTGACGGAAATTACTCGTACGGAATAGGCGAAGAACTCGGGCGCGCAGTTTCAGGCGGTCAGAACGCAAAAGACGAAAATGCGGATAAAACGCACACGGATACGGAAAAAATCCAAAATACCGAAGGGAAACCATCAGAAGGCGATCGCTCTTCGGAATATGATTCCGAGGTCGTGACGGACGGAAACGGCAAGGAGGGCGACGAAGCATGAACATCTACCTCGAACTCTTCCTCGTATTCCTCAAGATAGGTGCGGTGTCGTTCGGCGGCGGTTACGGAATGATCGCGCTGATACAGCAGGAGGTCACGTCCCGCGGCTGGCTCGACGCCGACGCATTGTGGAACTACATAGCGATAGCGGAATCGACTCCGGGACCTATCGCGGTCAATATAGCAACGTTTATCGGAAGCAACCAGGCAGGATTCCTCGGCAGTCTCGTCGCGACGATCAGCATCGTTCTGCCTGCGTTCTGCATCATCCTTATAATAGCTACCGTATTCAAAAATTTCGCGAAGAACAAATACGTCAAGGCGGCGTTCGAAGGGATAACTCCCGTGATATGGGGACTGATAATCTCTACGGGTCTTCTGCTGGTCGTCAAATGCCTGTATGCGAATTATAACGACTTCGACGTCAGGGGAGAGTTCAACTGGCACGCTTTGATAATCTTTGCGATAGTCGGCGCGACGATGATAATATACAGGTTCGTCAAAAAGAAGAGCATGCCGCCGATTGCCACAATACTCGTTTCGGCTGCCGCGGGAATGATATATTTTATTTAGAAAAGCTCGGGCAGACGTTTTGCCGTTGCGGTACAGTAAAACGTATGTTATAATCGGATTATGAAACAAGTCAGGATAACGGTTCTGAGAAAGGCACGTTACGACGACCTGATCGCCGGATATGAAAACCCGATAAAGCACGCGTGCGACCTTTCCGAAGGCGATACGTTTGTATCCGTCGACGGCAGAAGACCCGACGGATTATGCGAAAGCGCGTGGGAGAGTATGAGGTATTTCGTTGAGGAGCTGTCGAAAGGCGGCGGCAATTTTTACGACGGCTGGATGAAAGATCCCTGTTCGGCGATGATCTCGTGCAACGACGGTTTCAGACCGGTAAGTTTTTACATCGAAGCGTCGGAGAAATAATCAGTACGGAGCGGAGCGATCCGGAATCAGGATATACGGAGAAAGACATGACACAGACTGAACTACTCGAAAAACTGCAGGATTATCTGAAAAAGGCGAGGCTGGATACTTTGCTGACAGAGGTCAGAGGAGTGCCCGTGCTCAAAGTCACGTTGACGGGACTCGGGGATACAAAAGAAGGGAGCGCGATTGCCGAAGTGAATTTCATAGACTTCGAAGAGCTTGGCGTGCCTGCGTTGCAGGTTTTCACGACGGTCGCTCTCAATCTTTCAAAGGATAATCTGGGACCGTGCGGACGCGAACTCAACGACTATAATCTCAGACACGTCGTGATAGGTACGTTTCAGGTATACGAGCCTTACAGACAAATATATCATCGCTACTGTCAGGTGCTGGTAGGCGACGATTGCGAGCAGGAAGAGCAGGCGAAGGCGATGCTCGAGGTCGTCACTACGCAGATTTCGGCTTGTTACGACGATATTCTTGCCTATGCCGAGGATGCGGAATAAATTAAAAGCATAAACAAGAAAAGACGGGGAAGTCCCCGTCTTTTTCGCTGAATATCCGACGTTTTCAGTTTTTGTCGTGCAGGCTGTCGTCGTATTTCGCTACGTCTTCAACTGTTTTTACAAGCAGTTCGAAAGAAGTCGCGAGCACGTCCTCGTCGAGATTTTCCACGGTATCTTTGATGGTGTGGTAGTAGTCGGTGGTCGTCGGGTTCTGTGCGTTGAGGGTGACGGTCTTGACGCCGATCCGCGTCAGCGGAGTAGAATCGCAACCGCCCGCGGGATTTTTGATGACGTCGGGATCGAGCCCCATATTTTCCATTGTTTTGAAACAGACCTCGGTCAGTCCTTTGTCAAACGTTGAGCCGAGCCATGCGTCTCCTTTGACCACGTTGAAGTAATCTGCGTCTCTGAAGGAATCGAGATTGAGGACGTATGTGCGGTCGTCGAAAAAGCCGTCTTTTCCGTGCTTTTCGCAGAAAGCCATAGAGCCTTTGAGTCCTGCCTCTTCACTGCCGAATCCCATGCAGATTATGCGGCAGTTTTCCGGTGCTTTATCGGGGTTTTTCTTGAAATAACCCGTAACCGCTATTGCGAGAGCGCAGCCTGTAAGGTTGTCCATTGCGCCGGGAGAAGCTTTGTTTTTGTCCCACGAAAGATAGATGCTCAGCCAGTAGCAACCGGGAAGATAAAGCAGAGGAAGGAAATATAGAATTATTCTGAAAATTTGCATGCCCGTGTAGCTTTCGGCCGTTGCCAGCTCTTTTATCGACATGAAACTGAGATTGCCGACGCACGCTGCGACGAGAGAGGTAATCATCAGTGCGAAAATGCTGACTACGCCTATGACGGTTTTGGGAATTGCCGTTTTAGGATTGGTCAGAGACAAATTCCAGTTCCAGCTGCTGTCCATATGACCTGCGAGCACGATCGTGCGTTCGGTTTTGCCGCCGGCGGGCTCGATCGAGTTGTAGACGTTCTGAGACTCGCCTTTTTTGAAAAGGCAGTCGAGCTTGCCCGAATATGTGAATACCTGAAGGGCTGCAAGTACGAAATCGAACACCGTTGCAAGCAGACTCGCTATCGGCGATATGTAGTACAGACCGAATGCGATTATGCCGATGAATCCGAGTATCGGGATAGCGGCGATCGAAGCGCGCGGCGCGCATACGAACTTTTCGGTCACGCTCGGTTTTCCGCAAGTCTGTTCCATTTTTTCGGCGATCATTTCCGCGCCCAGTTTTTCCTCAGGCGACGTAGGAAGACGCGGACCCGTGCGGTCTATGACTTCTTTTGTAAATTCAATTACGAATTTTGCGTTTTCACGTTTGACTTTTTCCATAATTTCTCCCCGCGATTTGATATACTAATTATAGCATAGGTATAACTCGGCGAACAATAAAAAGCCGAAACTAATTTTGCGATTTTCGTACATAACAAAAAAAATCGTATTATAATACTCAAATGGAAGCATAGTGATAAATAAATGGCAAAAGGCATGAAAATTGGTTATCGGCCTGCAAAATTAACCATTGACTACGCGCGCGAAAAGTGTTAAACTATACATAATGACTTTGTATAGATAACAGGAGGTCTTACAATGAAGGTTACATATACCGAACTCAAGGGCAAACAGGAAGCAGGTTACGGCGTCACCAGATGGGCTAACGCCAAAGAGATCAACGAAAGTCTCAAGCAGCTTACCGATGCAAACATCTACAGCGTTCCCAAGGACGAGTACAACAAGATAGTATCTGAGTACTTCGACAAAAAGTGCGCCAAATCCAAAGCGATCACTGCCGAGGCGAAAGAATATATCCCCGGCGGAGTTCAGCACAACCTTGCATTCAACAAGCCTTTCCCGATGTGTATGGTCAAAGCAGAGGGTGCTTACCTGACCGACATTGACGGTAACGAGTATATCGATTTCCTTCAGGCGGGCGGTCCCACGATACTGGGAAGCAACTTCCCCGCGGTAAGGGACGAGGCGATAAAGCTGATCAAGGAATGCGGTCCCGTTACCGGTCTTTTCCACGAGGCTGAACTTCTGATTGCGAAAGAGATCAACAAGCACATGCCTAACGTTGAGAAATTCCGTATGCTCGGCAGCGGTACCGAATCCGTCATGGCGGCTATCCGTATCGCGAGATGCGCAACCAAGAACAAGAGGATCATCAAGATCGGCGGTGCATACCACGGCTGGTCGGATCAGATGGTTTACGGACTCAAGGTGCCCGGCACGAGACAGTTCCTCGAGTCGCACGGTATCCCCAACAACATCTTCTCCGTCGTCGACGAAGTAAGACCTAACGATTGCGAAATGCTCGAGACTTATCTCAAACTCAACAAGATGAGAGGAGGCACGGCGGCGGTTATCGTTGAGCCTGTCGGACCCGAATCCGGCACCAGACCCGTAGATTGGGATTACAATGCAAAAGTCAGAGCTTTGTGCGACAAATACGGCTGTCTGTTCATCTTCGACGAAGTCGTTACCGGTTTCCGCGTAGGTCTCGGTGGCGCGCAGGGTCTGTTCAACGTAAAGCCCGACCTCACCGTATTCGGTAAGATAGTTGCGGGCGGTTATCCCGCGGCAGGCGGCGTAGGCGGCAAGAGAGAGTTCGTCAACCTTATGGCGGCTGGTGTTGCCGGCGGCGCAAAGAAAGCATACGTCGGCGGTACGCTCGCGGCAAACCCGCTCTCCGCGATGGCAGGATACGTTGCGATCAAAGAGATTGCTAAGAACAATGCTTGCGTCAAGGCAGGTCTTGCAGGCAACAGACTGACCGACGGTCTCGTAAGACTTATCGAAGCGTACAAGCTCCCGTACGTCGCGTACAACCAAGGTTCTATCGTCCACCTCGAGTGCACGGGCGCAATGAGCTACGACTTCTCGTCGATGAACATCCTCAACCTGCTCAAGGTCCTCAAGAAGAAGGACATGATCATGGTCAGAAAAGAGGCGATGGAGCACATGGGTGCGGCATATATGTCTCACGGCATTGTGACTCTCGCGGGTAGCCGCCTGTATACTTCGATGGCGGATACCGACGAGATCATAGACGATGCACTCAACCGTTTTGAAGACGTGTTCAAGCTTGTCAAGGAACGTACTGTCCCGATGGAGCAGCAGGTTGCGGAATACCGCGCTAAGAAAGAAGCTTCTAAGGCGGCGGCAAAGAAATAAGCTGAAGAGGATAGAATATCCCGAGTGGACGGGTTGCACACCGAAAAGGTGCGCAACCCTTTTTGCGTTTATATACATTCAATAAGCGAGGAGAGAAAAAGATGGCAAGATATATCATCGCGCACGATATGGGCACCAGTTCGGACAAAGCCGTACTCGTTGATTTCGACGGACATATCGTGGGAACGAAAACCGAACCGTATCCTACATATTATCCGAGTCCCGGTTTTGTAGAGCAGGATCCCAAAGAATACTGGAATGCCGTTTGCACGGCAACTAAAAAACTCGTCGAAGAGAAAAACATAGCTCCCGAAGATGTCAAAGGCATAGTCTTTTCGACGCAGGCGATGGGCATTATACCGATCGACCAGTGGGGAAACGTGCTTCACAACAATATCACATGGGTTGACGGCAGGGCTGAAAAACAGGCGCGTTCGATAATGAGAAAGCTCGGAGGCAAAAGGCTCTTCAAACTGGTCGCAGGCACGCCGATCATGGGCAAGGACGTCATAGCAAAACTTATATGGCTCAAAGAAGAACGTCCCGACGTCTATAACAATACAAAGTATTTCCTCGACGTAAACGGATTTTTGAAATACAAATGTACCGGCGAAATGGTTGCGGAATACAGCGGCGCGTCCAGTTACGGGCTTGACCTTAAGAAGAAGACATGGCTTTCTGTGCTTTCGCTGACCGGGCTCGATATGAGCAAACTTCCGCCGCTCGTCAAGAGCACAGACAAGATAGGCGCAGGGCTGACGAAGGAAGCCGCAGAGAGAATGGGACTCGAAGAAGGTACCGCGGTATTCGGAGGTTGCGACGATACCCAGAGCGCGTGCGTCGGTTCCGGTATGAACGGAGACGGAGATATACATATTTATCTGGGCACGTCGGCGTGGGTAGGAGCGGCAAGCAAGAACCAGACAGCATTCAAACACGGTGCGGCTGCAATCCAGAGTGCGGACGTCAATATGAATCTCGTCGTCGGCATAACCGAGGCTGCGGGCAGCAATATCCAATGGCTTATCGACCAGTTCTTCCGCACGGAACAGAAAGAACTGGGCGAAGGCATATATGCGTATATGGATAAGGTTATCGAGAGCATACCTGCGGGCAGCAATCATCTGATCTGCACTCCGTGGATGCTCGGAGAGAGATGCCCCGTAAGCACAACCACGACCCGTGCGACGCTGTTCAACATAGGTCCCGAGCATACGAGAGAGCATCTTATGAGAGCCGTATACGAGGGGATAGGTTACAATCTGAGATGGATACTCGAAAATTTCGAAAAGGACTACGGTTTTCATTGCAGACAATTCCGCATAATCGGCGGAGGCGCGCTGGATAACGCATGGATGCAGATAATAGCGGATATAACGGGTGCGGAATTCGCGATCGTGGACAATCCTCGCAACGCGGGTGCGCTCGGTGCGGCAATCATCGCGTTGATAGGCCTCGGCGAACTCGAGAATTTCGAAGCGGCTAAGCAATTCGTAAAGGAGAACAAGACATACCGTCCCAATCCCGTGAACGCTCATATTTACGAAGAGATGTTTGCGACTTACAAGAGACTCTTCAAGAGCCTCAAGAGAACTTATTATAAGGCAAACGCATTAAGATTCGGAGGAAACGATAATGATTGAAAAAAAGATTAAAGACACCGTACTCGACTATGCGGCTAAGATCGTCGCAGAGGGTATGAACGGCAAAGGAGACCGTATCGCTATGCGTACAAAAAACGGTTTCTGCGTAAACGACGCAAAAGTCGCTCTCGACGTGCTCAAGGAGGAAAACCTGATCGAGATGCCTCTCGATACCGAAGATAAGGATTATATAGTTATAGCACGAATACTCGCTAAAAGACCCGAAGTGCACGCAGTTCTGTATACTCACGCGCCTTTCGTATGTGCGGTCGCGAGAGCAAAAGCGACGATACCGGCGGTGCTTGACGATATGACTCAGATCGTCGGACTTAATTGCAGAACGAGTAAAAGCGCGACTACCGACGCACTTGTGGGAGAGCTTAAAAAGAGAAATTCGGTCCTCGTTCCGGGAGGCGGCGCGCTGACCACGGGCAGAACGATGGATGAGGCTTATACATGCGCATTGGTGCTCGACAAGGCGAGTCACGCTTATGTGTGCGGCAGTGTTATCGGCGGGAACAAGACGATCAACTGCGTCGAAGCCAAGCTGATGAACATCATATATCAAAAGAAATACAGCAAAGTCAATCAGGAAAATATTTCAAAGAGGGAGGGCGAATAATATGGCGTGGACCAAAGATGAAGAAATAAGACTGCGCAAAGTCATCAAAGACAGCGGTGTCAATCTGCTCAAGGAAAACCTCGTGCAGGGTACCTGGGGCAATACCGCGGTCAGGCTCGACGAAGACCATATGCTCGTCACTCCGACGGGACTAGACTATGTGGCTCTTCAGCCCGAGGACATGCCCGTAGTGCAGATCAGCGATACTTCGGTATGGAGCGACGGTAAGAAACCGACCAGCGAAAGGAAGATACACGCGGCTATCATGGCTGACAGACCGGAGATAAACGCGACGATACATTCTCACCCCGTATGGTGCTCCGTGCTTGCGTCGGCGCGTATCGAACTGCCCGTTATGAGCGACGAAATGCAGAAACTCGTAGGAGGTCCTGCGAGAGTGGGCGCGTACGGATTGCCGGGAACGAAGAAGATCAAAGAGGGCACCGTTGCCGCGATGAAGGGCAGAAACGCATGCTTTATGGCAAATCACGGCGTCTTTTGTGCCGGCAAGGATATGGACGAAGCGTTCGAGATAATTCGCGTTATGGAGAAGAGCTGCCGCGAATATATCAGGCAGTGCACTCTCAAGATGACGGGACAGCTCGAGTACAGCGACGAACTGCTGTTCGACTACTTCGTCAGCAAGTATGGAAAATAAGACGGATTGCCTTCCCGTTGCGGGAAAGACTGTGACCGAAAAGCAGGCACGGGAGCTAAACCCTCTAGTGCTTGCCTATATAGGCGACAGCGTGCAGATGCTGTACGTCCGCACCCGCACCGCACTCGAGACGGGTTGTAAGGCGGGCGTACTTCACAAGGCGGTTTCACAGGAAGTAAAGGCTCATTCGCAGGCGGTCGCGGCAGAGAGGATACTGCCGTTGCTGACGGCAGACGAAGAGGGCGTTTACAGGCGTGCGAAGAACAGCCATACAAACAATATAGCAAAAAACGCGACGTCGACAGATTACAGAAAGGCGAGCGGTTTCGAAGCTCTGATAGGATATCTCTATCTGAGCGGTCAGAGAGAAAGACTCAAAGAACTCGCAGACGTTGCATACAAAGAAGAATGAACGGGGGCGGATCAGACGCCCGACATGATGAAAGGGAAGGAGTTTTCCCTGAGTAAGGAGAAATATAATGCCACAGGTCAGACCAAAAGTAGTTTTGCTCAATCATACGCCAAATCCGGAGCAGGTCGTCGCGCTTGCCGCAAAGCTGTGTTACAGCGATGCAGATATAATGGATCTTAAAGGCGGCGTAGACGAAAGCGACGTTTCCAAATTCATAGCGAGACTGGTATCCATGGGACATCTCTCGCCGATAGAGCACGCGTCGTTCACATTCGGCATCGAGGGTGTGTCGAGAAGTCTGCTCGCGCAGATAACGCGTCATCGCATAGCGAGTTTCAGCGTCAAGTCGCAGAGATACGTCGCGGCTAACAAAAAAGGCTCGTTCAATTACGTTATACCCGAATCCATAGAGGCTCTCGGAGAGGAATACGTCGAGAAGTTCAAAAAACAGATGGACACGATGCAGGTATGGTACGACGAATGGCAGAAAGTGCTGGGAGGAGATTGCGAAAAATCCAACGAGGACGCGCGTTTCGTACTTCCCAATGCCGCAGAGACTAAGATGGTAGTGACCATGAATGCGAGAGAGCTCATGCATTTCTTCAGCCTCCGTTGCTGCAACAGAGCACAGTGGGAGATAAGAGACGTCGCGTGGCAGATGCTTGCGCTCGTCAGCAAGGTTTCGCCGACGCTGTTTGCCGATTGCGGACCGTCCTGCGTAAAAGGCGCGTGTGCAGAGGGTAAAATGAGCTGCGGCAAAATGGTTGAAGTCAGAGAAAAGAGGAAGAATCTCAACTGATGTTATCTATTGGCAAAAACGCGGTCAGAGAACTTTTAGACAGCGATAAAAAAATCAATAAACTCTATCTGCTCAAAGGCGCGCACGATCTCGACAGGATCGTAGAGAGCGCGCGAGGCAAGGGCGCGAGAGTGGAATTCGTCGACAAACGCGTACTCGACAAACTTGCGGGCGAACTCAGACATCAGGGAGTCATCGCTGAGAGCGAGGATTTCAAATACTGCACGGTGGACGATCTACTCGCAAAAGCCAGGGAAAGAGGAGAAAAAGTATTCGTTCTGCTCTTGGACGGAGTGGAAGATCCTCACAATCTCGGCAGTATACTCAGAGCCGCAGAATGCGCGGGAGCGCACGGAGTAATCATTCCTTCGAGAAGAAGCGCGAGCGTCAACGAGACGGTCGTCAGGATCTCAGCGGGCGCGGCGAATCATATTCCCGTTGCGAAGGTAGGCAACATAAACGACGCGATAAGAATGCTGAAGGACGAATTCGTAAACGTCTACTGCGCCGATATGGGCGGCGAGAGCATATATGAAACGAGGCTCGACGGCGACGTCGCAATAGTCATTGGAAGCGAAGGTTTCGGGGTCAAAGAACTGACCGCTAAACTGTGCGACAAGGCGGTTTCCCTGCCACAGAGAGGCAAGGTCAATTCGCTCAACGCATCGGTAGCTTGCGGGATAATATGCTACGAAGTGGTCAGACAGAGGTATTTCAGGTGATAGTAAAAGACGACGTTTTGCTGATAGAAGAGAGTCGTGCGGGACAGATGCAGTCTACCGAAGAACTGCTTACCCGCTACAAGAGTCTCGTGATCTCGGTCGCGCGTCAGTATTTTCTCGTGGGAGCGGGAGACGAAGATCTGATACAGGAAGGCATGATCGCTCTGTACAGGGCAATAGACGCCTACGACGAAGAATCGAAAGTGCCGTTTTCGGCGTTT
This sequence comes from uncultured Christensenellaceae bacterium, assembly GCA_944380305.1. GTDB lineage: Bacteria > Bacillota > Clostridia > Christensenellales > UBA3700 > Ornithoclostridium. The sequence goes on along the minus strand of CALWHF010000002.1, from coordinate 116,512 downwards.
GCATACAGCTGCGTAAAGAACAGGATAATAGACGTGGTAAAGGCGGCAAATCGCGATAAACACAAGGCACTCAACAACTACGTTTCCATATACGACGTCGATTACACGATGAGTTCGACATCGGCGGAAGATGCGGCAATAATGCGTGAAAACTCAATACAGGTCAAGAAAAACATAGCTGAAAATCTTTCTCAGGAAGAAAGACTCGTTCTCAGGCTGTATCTCGACGGCAGATCTTACAGAGACATCGCGCTCGAGACGGGAAAGAGTGAAAAATCCGTGGACAACGCTCTTCAGAAGATCAAGCGCAGGATACGCGCCGCAGTTAAGGAAAAGAACAGATGATGCCGCTTGTCAAGCGGCTTTTATTATAAAAAACGATCGTTCCGCATCCGCCCCGTCAATATTAAAGCGAGGGCGGGATCGGCTGGGAACACAGTTAAAAGGAGGCTAAGATAAAATTGTTGACGGCGTATTTTTCGCATAGCGGAGAAAACTATTTTTCGGGTAAGATAATCGCGGTCGAAAAGGGCAATACCGCGATCGTCGCGGATAAGATAGCTGCGATGACGGGTTGCGATCTCTTCGAAATAAAGAGAGAGGTTGACTATCCGTTCGGGTACAGAGATTGCGTCAAGGAGTCGAGAGACGAGATGGCGTCTGGCACGAGACCCAAGCTCAGAGAATACAAAGACGTATCCGGCTACGATACCGTTATCGTCGCATATCCAAACTGGTGCGGCACGATGCCGATGCCCGTGTTTTCTTTTCTCGAAAGTACGGACTTTGCGGGTAAAAAGATATTGCCTCTTTGCACCAACGAGGGCAGCGGACTTGCGAAAAGCGTGTCCGACATAAAGAAACTGTGCCCGAAAGCCGAAGTCGCCGAAGGCTTATCCGTAAAGGGCGGCAACGCAAACGAGTGCGACGACGATGTACGCGGATGGCTTTATAATAACGGCATTATATGAAAGCGGAGGGGGAAATGAACGGCATAGCGGAATATCTCGCAAAGATAGACGAGGTAATAAAAAACGGGGAATTCAAAGACGACTGGCAGAGTTTGTCAGCACACAGAACGCCCGACTGGTACAGGAAAGGCAGATTCGGCATATTCATCCATTGGGGAGTGTACAGCGTGCCCGCATTCGGCAACGAGTGGTATCCGCGCAGAATGTACGACAAGTTCGATCCCGTATGTTTGTATCACAAAGCGAAATACGGCAGCGACTTCGATTATCGTCGTTTTATCGATATGTTCGATCCCGCTGAATACGATGCGGACGAGTGGGCGAGGATATTTGCAGACGCGGGCGCAAAATTCGTTATGCCTGTATGCGAACACCACGACGGTATAAAGATGTATGCAAGTTCGCTCAACCGCTGGAATATGTACGACCTCAAGGGCAGGGATTATATAACGGAGCTGAAAGAGGCGTTGCAAAAAAGAGGATTGGAGTTTCTTGCTTCAAATCACAGAGCCGAACACTACTGGTTCATGAATTTCGCGAGGCGAAATTTCCCCGAAAGCGAAGTCGCGGCGACAGAGGAATACCGTGATCTGTACAGTCCCGCTTACCTGCCGCCGAGCGGTAACGCCGGAAAGACGGATAAGGAGATAACTGCCGACAGAGACTGGCTCGAAGACTGGCTTGCGTCCTCGTGTGAAATGATAGACAGGCTGCAACCGTCAGCCGTGTACTTCGACTGGTGGATACAGAAAAGAGAATTCAAGCCCTATCTCAAGAAATTTCTTGCGTACTACTACAACAGAGGAAAGGAGTGGGGCAAGCAGGTGACCGTATTCTACAAGGTGGGAGCGGTGATGAAAGGAGCCGCGACTTTCGATGTGGAAAGAGGGCAGGTTGACGGGATCCGTTCCGATGTTTGGCAAAACGATACTTCGACGGCGAGAAACAGCTGGTGTCATACTTCCGTGAACGTATACAAATCTCCTGTCGAAATATTATGTAACATGATCGAGGTCGTCTCTAAAAACGGTTGTTTCATGCTTAACGTAGGACCTAAGGCGGACGGAACGATATGCGATAAGGAAAAAGAAATACTTTCATACATCGGAACGTGGATGAAAGCAAACGGCGAAGCGATATATGATTGCGAGCCGTGCGAAGTAGGTTTCGGGGAAGGGAAAAAGCGCAGACAGGGCTCGTTTTTCGAGCGAATGAAATTCGGTGCGAAGGATTACCGTTTTACGTTCAGGACGGGAGCGATATACGTCTTTCCTGTGCAGGCGAAAAGCAGAAAGAAGTTTCGGATAAAGAAACTCGCTTTTTCGGGCGAGCACGGGATCAGATACGACATAAAGAGCGTGAAACTGCTCGGCAGCGACGTGAAAGTTATGTTTTCGCAGGACGAAAAAGCCCTGACGATTTGCCTGGGCGAGATACCGAACGTCCCGTTGCCGTACTGTTTCAAGATAACTGTAGATTGATTTACAAACACGGGCACGGAAATTTTTATTTGTGATCCAAAGCGGATGCATTCGCTTGTCATTGTGAGTAAAAACGCTTTACCTTTATCACGAGTTTGGGATATAATAAGCGTGACGACAATAGAAACATCAAGGAGAAAGAAATGAAGAAGATAAGAACGCTCGCGCTTATAGCGCACGATCAGAAAAAAGCCGAGATGGTAAGCTGGGCGATGAAGAACAAGGATTCGCTCGCGAGATTCAATCTTTGCGGGACGGGCACCACGGCGAAACTCGTCGGAGACGCTACGGGACTCGAGGTCAAGAGATACCTTTCGGGACCTCTCGGCGGCGACCAGCAGATAGGTGCGAAGATAGCCGAAGGAGAGATAGATGCGGTCGTGTTCTTCTGGGATCCGCTCAACGCTCAGCCTCACGATCCGGACGTCAAAGCCTTGCTCCGCATCGCGGTCGTATACGATATTCCGATAGCTACCAATACTGCTACCGCGAATTACGTCATCACGTCTTCGTTGATATAAAGATATATGCCGCGCTTAAAGCGCGGTTTTTCACAAGCGTGTTTTCCGTCCGCGCTGTTATGCGGGCGCACAGACTTTGTTGTCGATTGTCAGTGAGCGGCAGTCGGATAAGCCGCGGCAAGCGATGTACGTTCCGTTTAACCGCTTTATAAATAAAAATATGCATGAATGAAAAAACGACCGCAAGACGCGGTCGTTTCTATTTTGTCAGTTTGCTTTATCAGAGATTTTTGAGGATCGCCTCGGTCATCTCGCGCGTGCCGAGTACGGGTTTGCCTTCTTCGGCGAGATCCGCGGTGCGCGCACCTTCGTTCAGAGTCTTTTCGACCGCCGTGTCGAGCGCGTCAGCCTCTTTCTTCAGATCGAAAGCGTATCTCAGCATCATGGATGCGGAGAGTATTGTCGCTATCGGGTTGGCGATGTTCTTGCCCGCGATTGTCGGGGCAGAGCCGTGGATAGGCTCGTAAAGACCGCGCGTCGTCTCGTTGAGGCTTGCGGACGGCAGAATGCCTATGCTGCCTACGCACTGGGACGCGAGGTCGGAGAGGATGTCGCCGAACAGGTTGCCCGTCACGATGACGTCGAACTGCGACGGATCGCGCACGAGCTGCATTGCCATATTGTCTACGAGCACGTCTTCGAGCTGCACGTCGGGGTAGTCCTCGTGGATGTCGTGCACGACTTTGCGCCATACGCCCGAGGTCTTGAGCACGTTTGCCTTGTCAACGCTGGAGACTTTGCCGCGGCGTTTCTGAGCGAGTTCGAAAGCGAGGCGGCATATGCGCTCGACTTCGAGTTCTCCGTACGCCATAACGTCGTAACCTTCGCGGCCGTACTTGCCTTCGCGTATTCCCTTTTCGCCGAAGTAGATGCCGCCGATCAGCTCTCTGACGACGAGCATGTCGATATTCTTGGGGTTCTTGAGCGGGCAGACGTTAGCGAGCGCGTCGAACAGTTTTGCGGGGCGCAGATTCGCGTAAAGCCCCATAGCTTTTCTGACGCCGAGCAACGCGCGCTCGGGACGTTTTTCGTAGGGCAGCGAGTCATACTGCGGACCGCCTACCGCACCCAGCAGGACACTGTCGCTTTTCAGACATTTTTCAAGGCTCTCCGCGGGAAGGGGCTCGCCGTATTTGTCGTAAGCCGCACCGCCGCAGATGCTGTATTCGAAATTGAAAGAATGACCGAATTTGTTGCCGATTTCTTTAAGTACCTCGACAGCCGCCGAGGTGACCTCCGGACCTATACCGTCGCCGGGGATGACCGTGATATTGTATTCCATTGACTACCTCAGTTGAATTTATTCTCTTTGATCGCGTTGATGAGACCGCCGCATTCAATAATGTTCTGTATGAATTTGGGGAACGGAGCCGCCTGCCAGCTCTTGCCCGTCGTGACGTTTGTTATGACGCCCGTATCCACGTTGACTTCGACCGTATCGCCCGCGTTTATTCCGTCGACAGCGTCGGGGCACTCGAGGATATAAAGGCCTATATTGAGCGCGTTACGGTAGAAAATGCGTGCGAATGATTTGGCGATGACTATCGAGACGCCGCAGCCTTTTATCGCTATCGGAGCGTGTTCTCTCGAAGAACCGCAGCCGAAGTTCTTGCCCGCGACTATTACGTCGCCCTGCTTGACCTCGCCGTAGAATTCGGGATTAGTGTATTCCATGCAATGTTTCGCGAGCTCCTTCGGGTCGAAAGTCGACAGGTAGGTCGCGGGTACGATTATATCGGTGTCTATGTCGTCACCGAATTTGAAAACTTTGCCTTTTATCATAAATCAGTCCTCCAGTTTGTCTGCGCAGGTTATTTTGCCCGCGATCGCGCTTGCCATTGCAGTTGCGGGAGACGCGAGGTAGATATAGCTGTCTTTGGCTCCCATTCTGCCTATGAAGTTGCGGTTGGTCGTCGTGACGGCTACCTCGCCGCTCGCAAGGATGCCCATGTGCCCGCCGAGACAGGGACCGCATGTGGGGGTGGAGACTATCGCGCCGCCTTTGATAAAGGTCGATATATAGCCTTTTTCGAGAGCCTCGAGATATATCTTGTTGGTCGCGGGAATGATTATGGTGCGCACGTTTTTGTCGACGTGTCTGCCTTCGAGTACTTTTGCCGCCTGTTCGAGGTCGCTTATCCTGCCGTTGGTACAGCTGCCGATGACGACCTGATCTATCTTTATATCCTCTTTCAGCTCGTCCGCGAACTGCGTGTTCGAAGGAAGATGCGGTTTCGCGATTACGGGGCGGATAGAGGAGAGCTCTATGTCGATCGTCTGCTCGTATGCGTCGGCATCGGGAGTTTCAAATCTCGCGAAAGTTTTGCCGCAGGATTCTTTCGTATACGCGTCAGTGATTTCGTCGATCGGGAAAACGCCGTTTTTCGCGCCGCATTCGATAGCCATATTACATATCGTGAAGCGATCGTCTGCGGTCATGTATTTCACGCCTTCGCCCGCAAATTCTATCGACTTGTACAGCGCGCCGTCAACGCCTATTTTTCCTATGATATACAGGATCACGTCTTTGCCGCTTATGCTAGGCGATGGCTTGCCCGTGAGATTGAATCTGATCGCCGAAGGCACCTTGAGCCAGATCTTACCGCTCATCATTATGCCCGCGATGTCAGTGCTGCCTACGCCTGTGGAGAACGCGCCCAGTGCGCCGTAAGTGCAGGTATGGCTGTCCGCGCCGATGATGACGTCCCAGGGTTTGGCGATGCCTTTCTCCGGGAGAAGTGCGTGTTCGATGCCCATCGTGCCGACGTCGAAGAAATTGTCGACGCCTTTTTCGCGTGCAAAATCGCGTACGATCTTGCATTGTTTCGCAGACTGGATGTCGCGGTTGGGGGTGAAGTGGTCGAGCACGAACGTAACTTTTTTCGCGTCGCACAGTGCGCAGCCGCTCTTGTTGAACACGTCTATCGCGACGGGCGCGGTGACGTCGTTGGAAAGGGCGGTATCCGCTTCTATGAGCACGAGATTGCCCGCCTTGAGAGCTGGATCCGTGGCTTGTATCCCGAGCTTTTTAGCCAGGATCTGTTGAGTCATTGTAGCTTTCATATAAAACTTCCTCGTTTTGAGTTTATTCCTTGTTGAAAAGACGCGTCGGCTTTGCGGCGCGGGCAAAGCCTCAGTAATCGAATCTCTGAGCTCTGCGTTTTTTGACCACGAGCACGACGACGATCGCCGTAGCGACTATGACCACTGCGAACACGACGATCAGGGTCACCTGCAGCGGGGTTATCCCCTCGGTGATCAGGTTCGCCGTTCTGACGTAGCCGACCATGTCTTTGTAAACTATCTTGGTCCATTCGGTATCCGTGTCGAGTTTATCCTGTGCGAGCGTGATCTTGTCCCCGTCGGTCAGCGTGCCCAGCACTTCGCTTTCTTCGTCGGGCAGCAGGTATACGTTGATTATGCCGCCGAGAGATTCCGCGGAAACGGTAGCGTCTTTGGAGAAGGACGGGAGATTGAAATTGGTATACTTGCTCGCGTATTCTTTTTGAAGATAGCCGTAAGTCAACGTGCCGTCCTCGCCTATAATGCAGACGTGATACCAGCCCCACACCTGCGTATCGCCGTCAACCGCCACGTTGTCCACGATGACGAGTATGTCGTCGAGCGTGACGGTGGCGGCAACGTCGTCAGAGACGTACGGGTAGACGTAGACAGATGTGCCGTCGTGCAGAGCCTGAGCGTACTTGCCGATGTCGGTGGTCTCGGAAGCGTTCAGCAAAGTGAGTTCGCTTTCTTTGACGTATGCGACATTGCCTTCTTCGTTTCTGACGTAATAGAAACCGTCCTGCTTAGCGAGCGCGAGAACGTAGTCGCCTTGCTCGAGAGAGTATTCGATCTTTAGATTCTTGGGCGAGAAGTACGCGTTGATTTCTGCGTTCGCCTTGCCGACCCTGAGCAGAGAAAACTCTGTCGGATCCTGATAGATTATGCCGTCGAACACGTTGAAGTACTCGAGCGTTGCGTCGTCGAACGTACCCTTGCAGATATATTGTTTGATGTTTTTGTTTTCCACGCTCTGCGCAAGCAGGTAAGTCGTGTCGTCGACTTCCATGATCCGCAGCTTGCCGTCGAATTTCTCGTCGAGAAGTTTCTTGTATGTAAATCCCGCTGGATTGACGGCATATATCCCGTCGTCGGCGAGCGCGTAGACGATGCCGTCGGCATAGGCGAGAGAAGATACGTTCAGATCGCCGAGCTGGAGATTGGATTCCGCCCCGGTACTCGTACTTGTCGTATAGAGCTTGCCGCCCGCGTTGAAATATATCGTCTCTTTGACTACGAAGAAGTCGGTGGAGGAGGAGAAGTTCTTCAGTGAAATTCCCTGCCTGTTCCACTGCATTGTCGTAAGATCGCCGAAGAATACGCAGTCGGCGGCGGGCACTCCTCCCGAGTAGGGCTGTTCGGCGCGCGCCATGCAGTATATCTTGTCGGACGAGTCGATATATATAAAATCGTAGCCGCCCATCGTAAGCCCGTTGGACGTCTTTTCGTTTACGAAAAATTCGTTGTCGGCGATCTCTTCGCCCGTCACGTTGGAGAAAAGCCCGAGCGCGTTTGTACCGCTTGCCACCGATACGGGGTCGAGTGTGTAGGGGAACGCGGTAAAAGACACCGTCTCCTTGCTTTCGCCATGTACGACGGAGAGAAGGAATATGTAATCTCCGTTCATCGCGATACTGCGGCTCTTGCCCGCGTATGCGTCTTTCAGAGTGAACGACGCGCCTTCGGCGGCGAGCACAAGTTCGTTTTTCTCGGTCGTATACGCTATCGCGTTGCCGTACGCGGCGTACGACGACGTGGAGTCGGGGTATATCTTTATCTCTTCGGCAGCGGCGACGTTGTCGTTTGCAAAACCGATGGTCATGGCGACCGCCAGAAGAAGAATGGTAAGCGTTAAAACTATTGCCGATTTTTTCATAGACACTATTATATCATATAGTATATAAAAATTACAACTTATTTTTTGCGCGCAAAAATTCGCGCATGCGTGTAAAGCCCGCATTGACAACGCGCCGTAGCGGGCGTATAATAAAAACAGTATGTGCAAGGAGAAATTATTATGATACCCCATTACGCAGACGTAAAAGTGACCGAGATAAATGCGATCAGGCGTTACGCAAGCGGCTTTCCGCTCGACGAAAAGGGAAACGAGACGGCGGTCTGTCTCGACGGCAAATGGAAATTCCGTTTTTGCAAAGACCCTTCGGAGATTCCCGTCGGATACGAAAAAGAGGGGGCGGATCTGTCTTCTTTCGGCGAGATAAAAGTGCCGTCGGAATGGCAGATAGAGGGCTACGACACGCCGATATACACCAATTACATATATCCGTATTCGCTCGAACAGACAAATCTTTTCAAAGTGCCGCACGTCAAGGAGAAACTCAATCCCGTCGGTTGCTACGCGACGACCTTCGTAGTCGAAAAGACGGATAAGAGAGTGTTTGTAAGATTCGGGGGCATTAACAGCTGCGCCGATATATACGTCAACGGACAGTTCGTCGGATACAGCGAGGACACCTTCGATTTTCAGGAATACGAGATAACCGACCTCGTCAGGGAAGGTGAAAACAAACTGGCGGCGACCGTGTACAGATATTGCACGGGCAGCTATCTCGAAGACCAGGATATGTGGAGACTCTCGGGCATTTTCAGGAGCGTTCACCTGATTTACAAACCGAAGGCGCAGATTGCGGATTTTTACGCTATGTGTAAGTTAAACGATACTTTCGACAGCGCGGAAATGATCGTCAAAGCAAAGATCGCCGCGGTAGGGAAGCCTCTTAAAAACGGTATTGTCACCGCTGTTTTGTCAAAAGGCGGCAAGACGGTCGCAAAGATGACGGGCGAGGTTTCGCTGTCCGACGGCGAGCAGACGCACGTTACTCTGTCGGCTACCGTGGACAAGCCGCTCCTGTGGTCGCACGAAAAGCCCGAACTTTACGATCTCGATATAAAACTCGATGACGACGGTGCTTTTGCCGACCGTCGCAAATGCAGATTCGGTTTCAGAAAAGTCGAGATCGCTCCTATGAAGGACGGCAGAGGTCCGTTCATCCTTCTCAACGGCAAGCCGATCAAGATATGCGGCGTCAACAGACACGAGTTCCACCCGAGGTACGGTCACGCAGTGCCGAAAGAGCTGATAAAAGCGGATCTTCTTCTCTGCAAGGCGAACAACATTACGGCGATCCGCACCAGCCACTACCCCAACAGCGACGCTTTCTACGAGCTTTGCGACGAGCTGGGCATACTCGTCATGAGCGAGACCAACCTCGAAACGCACGGGCTTGCGAGATGGATACCCGCGGGCGATTCGAAGTGGACGAAAGCTTGCGTCGAACGCGCCTGCAATATGGTCAACAGACTCAAGAATCATCCTTGCATAATCAGCTGGTCGCTCGGCAACGAGGCGGGCTACGGCTCGAACTTCGTGCGCATGCGCGACGCCATAAAAGAAATAGACGATACAAGGTTCATACACTATCACCCCGATCAGACGGGCAAGGTCGGCGAGGTGCTCAGCGGCATGTACGTCAAAATGGAGGATACCGAGACCATCGCGCTGAACAAGACTTTCAGACATTGCGCGGCGTTCTGGGCGACGTTCGGCACACGCTATACGCCCGATATGTACAAGGATCTGCCGTTCATCGAATGCGAGTACGCGCATTGTATGGGCAACAGCCTCGGCAATTTCTCCGACTACTGGGATATGTTCAAGAAGTACGACCGTCTTTCGGGCGGATTCATATGGGACTTCGCGGATCAGACGATATTGCGCGAGGAAAACGGAGTGCAGAAATGGCTGTACGGCGGAGACTTCGGGGATAAACCCAATGCGGGCAAGTTCGCTTTCAACGGAATAGTAAGGGGAGACCGTTCTCCCAATCCCGCGCTGTACGAGGTCAAGCACCAGTACAGACAGGTGGATTTCGGTTACAAGGACGGCATTCTGACGGTGAGGAACAGATACCGTTTTACAGATCTTTCCGAATTCGATCTCGGCTACGTCGTGACCGCAGAAGGAGAGGAGATAGTTAAGGGTAAGATTGACGTGGCGGGCGCGCACGACAGCGTGACCGAATACGCCGTTCCCGAGGTAAAACTCCCCGAGGGGAAAGAGTGCGTGCTCGACGTCAGACTGACTCTGAAAAAGGACGAGCCGTATGCGAAGAAAGGACACGTCGTCGCGAGCGAGCAGTTCGTCCTCGAGACATATTCGTTCTCGGTAAAGAAACCCGCAAAAGGCGCGACTCTCAAGAAAGAGAAAGGAGTGTATACCGTGACTTGCGGCAACACTGTATATGCCGTAACGAACACGGGCACGATAAATTCGATAACGAAAGGCGGCAAAGAGATCCTGTCTTCGCCGATAAAGCCCAACTTCTTCAGAGCGACGATAGACAACGACAGCATGCCTCACGTCCCCGATTTTGTCGGCAAATACTTCCTGCTGCTGTATAAGTATCGCAGTGCGCAGAAAGGACTTCGCGGCAGTGTGGTCTCGGCAGAAGAAAAGGACGGCAGGGTCACGGTGGACGTCAAATGGTCGATGCGCTGGCTGAGATCGCTGAAAACGCGTTACACGTTCGGAGCGGACGGAGTGCTGCTCGAGATGAACGTGGTCCCGTGGTTCTCACTGGAGAGATACGGCTTTACGTTTGCGCTCGGCAAGGGCGTGGACGGGGTGAAGTTCTACGGCAAGGGACCGCACGAGAACTATTGCGACAGGGCTACGTCGGCGACTCTCGGTGTTTACGAGGGCAAAGCCGAAGACTTCATACACGACTATCTCGTTCCGCAGGAAAACGGCAATCATACGGGAGTGCGTTACGCTGAGATCGGCGGAAGTAACGGCATTATGCTCGAGGCGTCGGGCGCGCCGTTCGAAATGACCGTGCATCCGTACACATGCGACGAACTGTTCGAGGCAAAACATCTGCACGAACTCAAGAGGGAAGATTTCCTGACCGTATGCGTGGCCGGCAGACAGCGCGGCGTCGGAGGAGACGTTCCCGCGATCGCGAGCCTGAAACCGCAGTACAAGATTAAAGGCGGCAAGGAACATTCTTTCGGGGTATTCCTCAAAGTCTGACGTCCAAGAAGTAATGCGGGCGTACGAAAACGCGTGCAGATTCGACTTTTCGCGCGTTTTCGCAAACAATTTGCGCGGCGTTCGGAGAATAAATGTTGCCTATCGGGCAAAAATGTGGTAATATCGATTTATATGGGAAGAGACAACAGAAGACGCAATAAAAAGAAGATATTTGACTCGTACGAGCCCGAGGGAAGCCCAGAGGCTCTTGCTACGCCGCTCGAAGATCTCGGTCTGTCCGAAAAGACGACGGGTATTCTGCGTGACGGCGGAGTTGTCACCGCGAAGGATCTCGCCAAGAGACGCGCGGGAGAATTATACCGCATAAGATACGTCGGCAAGCGCGAGTGTCTCGAGACTGCCGCCGCATTGAAGAAGATAGGTCTTGCGTTCAGACCCGACGAACCCAAAGAGGAAAAAGCCGAGGGCGACGTCGCAAAACCGCAGGGTACGCAGAATGCTCACAAACAACAGGGAGGTCAAAACCCGCGCGGCGGTCAAAAACAGGAAGGCAAGGACAATCGCAAACAGCAGAAACCCGCCTCTGTCTCTCAGAACAAAGACGGCAGACAGAACGATCAGAAACAGAAAAACGCGCCCGTTAAGAACAACAGGGACAAGAAAAACAAACAGGGAGAAAAACAGCCCGACAAGAGCGGCAGACCCAAGTACGATTACAAACCGTACGAAAACGTAAGCCTTTACGAGCTTGTATACGGCAAAAGAGAGAGACCCGTGCACGAAAAACCGCAAAAAGAGCAGCTCACTCCCGACAGCATTGTCAAATTCTGCCGCCAGGGTAAATGGGGCTACAAGGACTGGAAAGGCAACGTGCTGATTCAGCCCGTTTACGACAACGCATACGCTTTTCACGAAGACAGAGCGTGCGTCGAAAAAGACGGGGTGCTCGGGTTTATCGACAAGAAGAACGAGCTCGTCATCGACTACAAGTACGACAGCGCGACGAGCTTTGCCGAAGGTCTCGCGGCGGTAAGCATAGGAGAGAAGAGCGGATATATCGACAAGGACGGCAACGAGGTCCTGCCTATGGAGTTCGACGTCGCTACCGGGTTCGAAGGCGGCAAAGCGATCGTACGTCAGGACGGCAGATGGGGAGTGCTGGACAGAGAGACGCTCAAGGTGCTTTGGAGATAACTTACTGAAAAACAGAAGACGCGCATTGCGCGTCTTTTTTTATGTCTAAATGCAGACGGTTAAGGCGGGGTAATGTTGAGATGTCCGAAAATCACGTCTACGGACAAATGAGTGTTCCGTGGCATAAGGTAAATAAAAAAGCCGCGCATTAATTGCGCGGCTTACGTTTTGATTTCTGTTTATTACTGAGCTTTCTTCAGATCGTCCAGCTTCTTAGTAAGTCTGCCGACGTATCTGCTGACAGTATTTGCATGATATACGCCGTCCAGTCTTGCACGGTCGAGGAGAGATACGGCTTCTTTGAGCAGCTCGGTAGCAGCTTCGACGTTCTTTTCCGCAATGGCAGCGTCGAACTTCTTGATGCTGTTGCGTACGCGGGTGCGCTTCGCGGAATTGATAGCGTTCTCCTTCTTAGTGATCAAAACTCTTTTTTTCTGGGACTTAATGTTAGGCATAGTTTCCCTCCATTTTCGTATTTGCTAAATTATTCTATCACAAGAATTTTGATAAAGCAATAAAAATGCGACAAATTTACGACTTTTTTTGCAAGAATTTTTGAAAAGCGGGACTTTGGCGATAATAAAAAGAAAAGCGCGAGGCAACCTCGGATACGGGATCGCGCGAAAGGCGGTTGATATGCAGAAACTGATAATAGAGGCAGACGAGATTAGGACGATCGAGGGAAGATCTTTCGAGAAATTCGGTGCGGCATTCGATTGTTGCGAACTGGACGAAAAGCTGGCTAAGCGTTGCAACCGAAGACAGGGAAATTACGTCACCGTTCAGACGTTTGTCGATACCGATACGGTCAAAGCACTGGTTTACGCCTTGAGAAAATTTATAAAAAGAGGGAAAAAGGCTCTCATAGTCGGCATGGGAAACGGCGACGTGGTCGCGGACGCTTTGGGGAGAAGAGTGGTGGAATGTCTGAAAACCAAAGAGCTTTCGGGCGGCAGGCTCAGCGTCTTCGCGCCTGACGTCGGTGCGCTGACAAATCTCGATTCCGCAAGGCTCGTCGGGGCTGTCGCGAGAGAATTCCGTCCCGACTACGTCATAGCCGTCGACGCGCTTGCAACGGCGCGCAGCGAAAGACTGGGCGCGTGTTATCAGTTTACCGACAGCGCGCTGAAACCGGGAGGTGGCGTAGGCAGAGGCTACACGATAGATTCGGATGCGGTGGGCACGAGGTTTATCGCAATAGGCGTTCCTTTCATAATAAGCGCGGGGGATCTCGGCTCCGGTACGGCAAAGGGACATTTCGTCCCGTACGACGCCGACGAAAAAGTCAGGATCTCGGCAGGCAACATCGCGTCCGCGCTCGCAGAGTGCTTTTTGTAAAACGCATTCGTGTCCGCCTGCATAACGTCGTTTTGCGAGCATAAATAAATTATATGAAAATCGCTTTTGTTGACAGCGGTATAGGCGGATTGTCCGTCGTCGCGAAAACATACGAAAAAAAGAGCGGAGAATTTCTTTATTATGCCGACAGCGACTATATGCCGTACGGCGCGCTGACCGAGACCGTGCTCAAAGATCACCTCGCCAAAGTGACCGAAAAGCTGCTAAAAGCCGATGCGAAAGTAATTGTGCTCGCCTGCAATACTGCGACCGCGGTCGCGATCGACTATTTGAGGGAAAGATATAAAGAGATTGCGTTCGTAGGGACCGAACCCGCACTCAAGCCCGCGCTTTGTTTCGACGGGAACATCCTCGTGCTTGCGACTCCGCTTACATTGAAGCAAAAGAGATTTTTGCGTCTGACAGAAGAAGGAAAGCGACAGGTGATCGCGCCCGACTGTTCGCGCCTGGCATATCTTATCGAGAGGGATTATCCCGATCTGACTGCGGCAAAGAGATTTCTCGACAATGCCGTCGCGCCGTATCTCGACTGCGGTATAGGTGCGGTCGTCATAGGGTGCACGCATTATGCGTATCTCGAAGATTACATCCAAAAAAATTACCGACTTCGTACGGTGAGCGGATCGGCAGGAGTTGTCCGACAGCTCTGCCGCGTAGCTCCCGACGTATGTTTCGGCGGCGAAAAGCTGCTCAGAGTAAAAAGCGGCGACGAGTCGGGGCAAAAACTGCTCGAAGAGCGGGCAAAATTCGTCTGCGGCGTCGAGGTCGCACCGTTTTAAGAAAAAAACCGATCTGAGACAAAACTTTACGGGGAGCGAAACCGCTCCCCGCATTTAGCTTTTGCCGAATAGAGGATATTTATGACTGAAGGTAGCTTTATCTTCTGTACGATACATTCTATGTAAGAATGAGACAAAAGGTTACGGTTGCGCGGACGGCGGTTTATTTTTTATATTGACATTCACGGGTGAGATGAACGGTGGAGTCACAAAAAAAAGACGGCACGAAAAAAGGTGTGACTCCACCGGGGGATTGCGACAGAAAGTCTCTCAATATATCGGCAGTTAATGCGTGTGAGTCGCAAAGCTCTTCGAGCACGAACGCGTCGCGCAAAAGTATCAGCGTGTCGAGAGTAAAAGCGTGTGCGCGTCCGTTCCCCGTCGGGAGTAAGGAAGAAACATATACGCAGTAAGCCACCGGGAATCGCCTTACAGCGATTGGCGGTGCGACCGCAACGATATAGGGAAAGGAACAAACGCAAAGCCTGTATTGCGCCGGGTCACACCCGGTCGCGTGCGTCGGGTGAAAGATTGGAGCGTAGCGACAATATTTCAAACACGGGTGAGATGAACGGTGGGGTCACCAAAAAAAGACGGCACGAAAAAAGGTGTGACTCCACCGGGGGATTGCGACAGAAAGTCTCTCAATATATCGGCAGTTAATGCGTGTGAGTCGCAAAGCTCTTCGAGCACGAACGCGTCGCGCAAAAGTATCTGCGTGTCGAGAGTAAAAGCGCGTGCGCGTCCGTTCCCCGTCGGGAGTAAGCAAGAAAAAAAGCACCCTAACTCGGGTGCTTTTTTCTTGGTGACTCCACCGGGAATCGAACCCGGGTTACCGCCGTGAAAGGGCGATGTCTTGACCGCTTGACCATGGAGCCGCATAAAATTGCTTTTACAATATAATATAAACGGACAAAATTGTCAACTAAAAAATCGCAAATGCTCAAATTTTGTTTTCCGCTATCGCTTTACCTGAAAGCGGCAATACTATATAATATCAATTATGAAATACGCAGTCATAGATATAGGGTCGAACAGCATAAGACTTCTGATAACGGACGGCAAGCAGTCGCTTTGCAGAATGCTCGAAATAACGAGACTTTCCGAAGGGCTCAATAAAAGCGGCTACCTTTGCGATGCGGCCATGGCGCGCACGAGGTCGGCGATAGTCGGTTTTGCCGAAGAGGCGAAAAGACAGGGCTGCGACAGGTTGTTCCCGTTTGCGACCGAGGCGGTCAGGAGCGCGAAAAACGGCAAGGATTTTGTGGATATGCTTGAGAAAGACGGCATATATATAGACGTGGTGTCAGGCGATACCGAGGCGAAGATAGGGTTTTTCGGCGCGTACGAGGGCGGAAAGATCGCACTCGTTGATATAGGAGGCGCGTCTACCGAGCTTGCTATCGGAGACGAAAACGGGATAGAATACGGCAAAAGTCTTCATGTCGGCAGCGTCAGACTCAAGGAGACGTTCGGTGAGGACGTCGACGCGATAAAGGCATACTGCGATAAAACCGTAGGAGAGTACGGCGCAAAGGGTATAACATTCGACAGATTGTACAGCATAGGGGGCTCGGCGTCCACACTCGCAAGCGTAGATGCAGAACTGGAGAGCTATGACGAAAAAACTCTGCATCACCGTTCCTTGTCCAGGCAGAGAATAAAAAACTTAGTGGACAGGATACACTCGACACCTATAGAAGAGAGAGACGGCATCAAAGGGCTCGAACCCGGGCGCAAAGACGTAATCGTAGGCAGCGGGATACTTCTTCTGAGCATTATGGACTACCTTGGAGCACAAGAGGTGATCAACAGCGAGACCAGCAACATGGAGGGTTATCTTCGCTACAAACTCGGCGCGGATATTCGCAGGTAGCCGCGAATTTTGAAAAATGTCGTCAAACCTCTTGACAAAAAAAATTTTTTATTTTATTATGATACAGCATCAACAAAGCGTACGTCGCGGGGTGGAGCAGTGGTAGCTCGTCGGGCTCATAACCCGAAGGTCGTTGGTTCGAATCCTTCCCCCGCAACCATTTGGCGGTGTAGCTTAGTTGGTTAGAGCGGCCGGTTCATACCCGGCAGGTCATTGGTTCGACTCCGATCACCGCTACCAGAAACCGAACGGCAAAAAGTCCGTTCGGTTTTTTTCGTTATAATTTTATATAAGTTTTGAGACTGCAGGAAAGCATTTGATATAATTACTTTTGCGGATAATGAATTAAAGATTGGTTTTATTTATTGTAATTATTAATCTTGAATGTTATACTAAATATGGTTATGTCTAAATGTATGTCAACGGAGGAGATTTTATGAAAAAAGCAAACGGGATAGTATTGGTTTTGTTTGTGGCGATGTTGTCTTCACTTCTTTTTATGACAGGCTGCGTCAGTGCCCAGACGAAAGAAGAACATGATTTGATTTGTCGTGGGTACAAAGAGGCGGGATGTTCGGAAGACGGTAATATCGAATATTGGGAATGCAGAAAATGTGGTAAGATATTCAGTGATGAAAAAGGAGAAAATGAAATAAGTATTGAAGATACGGTCATTCCCGCTACGGCACATCAATGGGGTGATTGGATGCCGATCGGTGAAATTTCTTGCGACGGCGGCACCGAATACAGAGAGTGTTCCGTTTGTAAAACAAGAGAGGAGAGATCGGTTTCGGCAACAGATCATGAATTTGTTATGGTTTTGGCAAATGAACCGACTTGTACCGAAGACGGAAACATAGACTATATGTACTGCAAAAAATGCGGAAAATATTTTTATGATTCCGGAGTCGAGATTAAAGACGTAACGCTTCCCGCGACGGGTCACAAAATGTCATATATAGAGAAAGTCGATGCGACTTGCAGCGAAAACGGGAATTCGGCATATTACTACTGCAAAAAGTGCGGAGGATATTTCCTCGACGAAAAAGGCGAAACAGAAACTACAAAGGAAGAGATCTTGATCAATGCGACCGGACTGCACGAATACTACGATCATATTTGCTCGGTATGTAATCAACCCGAAATAGGATATTCAAGCGAGGGATTGGAGATGTCTCTCTCTTGGGATGAAAGTTATTATATTGTCACTGGATTTAGAAATACGACAGAAACCACGATAATATTGCCCGATACATATCAAGGGAAACCCGTCAAAGAAATTTATCCGAGAGCTTTCGCAAATAACGGTAATCTGAAACGTATATATATTTCGGCGAACATAGAAGAAGCGGGCGAAAGATTGTTTGCGAATTGCAGGAATCTTGAAAGAATAATAGTTGATAAAAATAACCCGTATTTTCACAGCGACGGCGATTGTATGATCAAAACCGAATCGAAGGTGCTTTTTGCCGGATGCAAGAATAGCGTGATACCCGATGACGGGAGCGTGGTAAAAATCAACGACTGGGCATTCGACGGATGCAGAGGGATCGAATCGATTGTAGTTCCCGAATGCGTTTCATCGATCGGCAGGTTCGCTTTCTATCAATGCAACGACCTTCAGGAGATTACGCTTCCCTTTATCGGAGCAAACGGATCGGACGATTATTCTTATTTCGGTTACATATTCGGCGCGGACGAATACTCCGAAAATTCGAGTTATGTGCCTTCATCCCTGAAGACGGTAAATATTTCGGGAAATTACCCGATATATTCGAATGCATTTTACGGCTGCGGGAATATCGAGGAAATTTCTGCCGAAAACGATATAGCTTTTATCGGAGATTACGCTTTCAGAAATTGTACTTCTTTGCTGAAATTTACCATTGCCGGAGAAAACTGCGAAATGGGTTACGGTGTGCTGCAGGGCTGTTCGGGCATAGTGGAAGTGTCCGTTCCGTATGTGAAAGGAAAAGGGACGGATTATTTCGGCTGTCTTTTCGGCGTCGACGATTATGAAAACAACAGCGGAATACCGTCTTCGCTCGAGAGAGTAGCACTGACGGGCGGAACGTCGGTGGGGGACAATTATTTCAGAAACATGTCGGGTATAAAAAGCGTTGTGATCGCCGACACGTTTACTTCGATGGGAGCAAACGTCCTGACGGGATGTAATGCTCTCGAAAGCGTTACGATACCGTTTGTCGGAGAAAAAGCAGACGGGAGCGGCTCGCTGATTTTCGGACATTTGTTCGGCATGACAGGTTCTGGCAGTCACATGACGGGTCTTCCGCAATCGCTCAAATCGATCCGCATAACGAGTGCGACAAAAATCGGATATTACGCTTTGGCGGATATGAGGACGATAGATTATATTTATTTGCCCGATACGCTTACGGACCTTGACAGGGCGTTTACGGCAACTACGGCTGAAATAGTCTGGGGAGAAAATCCTGCGATAACGGAACTCAGGGACGAATGTATGAGAGGGTACTCGGGAACAAGTTTTACTATACCCGAAAGCGTGACCAGACTGGGAGACGCGGTTTTCTATCAATGCGAGAAACTGGTTGATCTGTATGTGCATCCCGGTATCGTCGAGTTCGGAAGTAAAGCGTTTTCTATTGCAGGCGATTCTCTGACTTTTAACGAATACGACAATGCGTATTATCTGGGGAATGCCGAAAATCCATATGTATTGTTATTCAAAGCTAAAACCACAGATATAACTGCTTGTGCGATCCACGAAGATACTTTGTTGATAAACAACAACGCGTTTTATGGGTGTAGAAGTCTTGCAAATATTATTTTGCCTGCAGGCATAAGGTGTATCGGAGAAGAGGCGTTCTCAAATTGCACTAGCATGGATAGCATTAATATCGAGGATACGAAAATTACCGAGTTAAAGTACGGTACGTTTTCCGACTGCGACAGTCTGGTCGAATTGATTCTTCCGGACAGCGTTACTTCGATCGAAAATGCTTTTTTATTCGGATGTGAAAACCTCAAAAAGATTACACTGTCTGAAAATGTTGTATATTTTGACGGGGGTTTTGAATATTGTGACAGCCTTGAATTTAACGAATATGGCAACGGTTTGTATCTGGGAGACGATGAAAATCCGTATACGGTATTCGTTAAAGTGAAAGACAAGAACGTAGCGGAATTTGCATTTCATGAAAAGACTAACGTAATAATGGAATATGCATTTAAGGACTATACGTCCGCAAGCGAAATAACCATCGTTGACAATATAAGGTATATCGGATATGCGGCATTTGCAGGTAGTACCGCTACGATAAAATGGGACGAGTCTCCTGCATTGAAAAAGATAGGTAACGGTGTTTTTAGGGAATACGCCGGTGAAAGTATTGTAATCCCCGAAGGGTTTGACGAAATAGGGTACAGCGCTTTTGCTTACAGTAAAATAAAGAGCATTCGGATCCCGCAATCAGTTATTTCGATCGGAGATTTTGCGTTCGACCATTGCGAAAATTTATTAAGCGTAACGCTGCCCGATGCCGTTACCGTAATAAACAGGTTTCTGTTTATGTATTGCGGTTCGCTTAGAGAAGTCAACCTGAGTAAAAATACTACATCTATCGGTGAAAATGCGTTTTACGGATGCGAGAGTCTTGAAAAGATAGAAATACCTCAAAGTGTTACGGTAATCGATAATGATAGTATATTCACAAAAAGCTCGGCGGTAATAGATTGGGGAGAGACCCCCGGTATAACCGAGATCGGAGGTATGAGTTTTTACCAATACAAAGGTAAAACTTTGACTATCCCGGTCACGGTAACCAAAATATCCGGTGCACCGTTCTACGAGGCGGAAATAGAGACGATAATTTACGAAGGGACTATCGCACAATGGAGAAATATCGAACAAGCCGGGTCGTGGAACAATAATTTTGAAAATTATGTCGTAAAATGTATCGACGGGACATTAAGCGAAGCGCAAAGCGATAATTAAGCGTAGCGATTTTATTTCAGGGCGGGGAGATCCCCGCCCTTTGGCATTATAGGCAAAATTATTTTGTTTACAAATAAGCATTCTTTAATTAAAGTAGAAACGCTGTGCTTACGTTTTTTTTCGGCTGATATTTATAAGCTGTTCAAATTATAAAAATTAAATTTATTGAAAATTATCATTTAGTTATTGTTATTTCTGTTGACAAATACCCCACGGGGGTATATATTGTATATAGAATCAATATACCCGTAGGGGGTATGCGGGCAAAGCGGTAAAAGTTTTGTCGGAAAGGAGAATAATATGGATTGCAGATTGCAAAGTGAGACTTCGGGACAGATAGAGAAGAAACTCAACAGGATACTGGGACAGGTCAACGGTATCAGCAAAATGGTTTTCGACAACCGCAGTTGCGAAGACATACTCACGCAGATAAGCGCGGTCAGATGTGCGCTGGACGGGGTTGCGAAAGACGTTATGTACAGCCACATCGGGCATTGCGTAAAAGAGGGTCTCGAGAGCGGAAATTACGACGAGACGGTAGAAAACCTGATAAACACCGTGGGCAAGTACATCAAATCCAAATAAGGAGTCTGTATATGGAAAAGGATAAAAAAATACCCGTCGAGGACGATCGCGTAGAGTCCGATTGCGGGCACGGAGAAGCCGAAAGTCACGATAACGACCGTTGCCGATGCGACGGACACGGGCATTGCAAACACAGTCATAATAAACACGGGCACGAAAAAAGCAATGAATGCGCACATTTGCGCGAGGTAGATAGTCACGGGCACGGAGAGCATTGCGCCTGCGGTCACGATCATGTGCATTCGTGTGCTTGCGGTCACGACCACGGGCATGATCACGATCACGACGACGGCGGGTGCGAATGTTGCGCCGCAAAAGGGCACGTCGACGTAAATGCTACCAAAAAGCTGAGCATAAACGATTTTATAAAGCCTATATTGAAGATTTCTGTCGCAGCTGTGCTCGCGATGATAGCCGCTATATGTCAGTTCGGTGCTCCCGACGATGCGAGCGGAGGGCTGGAGATAGCGTCTGTGGTGATATACTGTGCGGCGTATCTCGCGGTAGGCTACGAATATATAATACAGGCTGTCAAAGGAGTATTCAAAGGCGACGTATTCAACGAAAACATGCTGATGACCGTCGCGTCGATAGGCTCGATGGCTCTCGGAGAATACATCGAGGGCGTTGCCGTCATGTTGCTGTATTGCATAGGCGAGACGTTGCAGGACGCGGCGATTGCCAGGTCGAAAGGCAACATCGTAAAACTTCTCGGACTTAAGGTCGAGAGCTGTCTCAGACTTGTAGGAGATACCGCGGAGCAGGTTGACAGCGGAAGTCTTCGGATAGGAGACGTCGTGCTGGTGCGCAAGGGCGAAAAAATACCGTCCGACGGCGTGGTGGAAGAAGGCGAAAGCGCGATAGATTGCAGCAGCATGACAGGTGAAAGCATGCCGATCGAAGTTTCGGCAGGCAGCGAGGTCACGGGCGGCACGGTAAATACCGGCAACACGATCAAGGTCAGGATCACTAAGAGATTCGAAGATACCCAGGCGTCTAAGATACTGAAGCTTGTCGAAGACGCGCAGGAAAGCAAGCCGAGAGCGCAGAAACTCATAACGAAATTCGCCGCGATATATACTCCCGTCGTGTTTGCTCTCGCTCTGATCGTAGCGTTCATTCCGCCTTTGTTTTACGACGGTTACGTCGATGCCCTGACCACGGTATGGCTGAAAAAGGCACTCGTGTTCCTCGTCATATCCTGTCCGTGTGCGCTCGTCATATCGATACCGCTGGCGTTTTTCGCGGGGATAGGCAAGTGCTCGAAAGAGGGCGTGCTCGTCAAAGGAGGGAACTATCTCGAAGAGATGCGCGGGATAACAGCGGTATGTATGGATAAGACGGGGACGCTGACCAAAGGAGTGTTCGAAGTGACCGAAGCCGTGCCCGCAAACGGAGTGTCGATAGAAAAGCTCAAAGAAGTCGCGGGAGTATGCGAGAGCATGTCAACGCATCCCATCGCGCTTTCGATCTCCGAGTACTCGGGAAGTCGCGAAGTCGGCGGCATATCCGATTACCGCGAATATGCGGGCAAAGGAGTGGGGTGCGTATACGAAGGAAGAGAATTGCTGGCGGGAAATATTTCGCTGATGCGAGATAACGGCGTGGAGATAACCGACGTCTACGAAGGTTACGGCAGCGTCGTATATTTTGCCGAGGACGGCAAGCAAATGGGCTATTTGACGTTGAGCGACAGCGTAAAAGAAGGAGCGGCGGACGTCGTGCGGTCTCTGAAAGAGCAGGGCAAACGCGTCGTGATGCTGACGGGAGACGGCGCGACGGGCGCGAAACACGTCGCGGAACAGGTCGGCATCGACGAATATCATTCCTCGTTGCTGCCGCAGGATAAATACGAGATCGTCGAGAGACTCAAGGCGCAGGGAGAAAAAGTCATGTTCGTAGGCGACGGACTCAACGACGCTCCCGCAATAAAGGCGGCGAATATCGGCGTGTGCGTGGGAGGACTGGGAAATGACGCGTCCGTAGAGGCGAGCGACGTGGTCTTGTCCACGGGATCGGTGTCGGGATTGCCGTCCGCGTTCAAGACGGCGAAAGTGACGAAAAAGCGCGTCACCGAAAACATCGTAATATCTCTCGTCTCAAAATTCGCGATCATGGTCGTATCGCTCGTCTGGGTGCCGATTATGTGGCTGGCGGTTATAGCCGACGTCGGAGTATGTATCGTCGCGATAATCAATAGTGTAAGGCGGTAAAACTTTCGGTATATTTTTTCAAAAACGGACGCACGGGAAACGCGTGTGAATAAAAATAACGCAAGTTTTTCGGATAGCCGTTTTTTGTCGCATTTATGTAAAATAATAGCACGAATATGGCTATCTATGCAAAAACCGTTGACAAAACCGATAAATTTTGATATTATAATTTACAGATATAAAACCGACGTTATATCTGAAGTACGTTATAAACATCCAAGCCGTTGACCTGCGAGCTACCCCGAATATTCCGGCATGAGCGCGCGCATTGCGAAAACGATACTCGAAAAACGAAAAAACTCTTTGACAATTGACGCAAAATAGCGGATAATAGTTTATAGGGTTAAAGATGTCGCAAAGTTATAATACGATAAAGCATTTGCATAGCGACCGTAAAAGTTTATCCGTGATCAGTTTTCAGGGATGCAAGTGCGTGATAAAGATCTATAACGACGAACTGCGTCCGCAGACCGAAGCGCGGATAATGAGAGTCATTTCAAAAACGGGTTACGCTCCGAGGGTGCTCGAGAGCCGTGACAATTATCTCATTTCAGAATTTATCGAAGGGAAGTCACTTGCCGACGCATACAGGGCGGCGACTATGGGAGACGACGAACATTCACTCGAAAATCTTGCCAGCAGGCTGTGCATTTTCTTGCAGATGTTCTATACGCTCAGCGAAGGGCTGATACTCGGCAAGGCGGATTTCGACGATTTCATCATGGTTGACGACAGATGCTGCTGCGTGAGCTTTTCGTCGGTGAAGAAGGGTTTGCCGTTCCAGGACATCGCGGGGATTGTCGCGTACGCGCTCTGCAATGCTGCCGGCGACTATTACAACGCATATCCCTTCGTGAAAAAGGTGCTTGACTGTTTCCATCTCAAGGCACTCGACATTATTAACGATATGGACGAGTTTTTCTCGGCATACGAAGATGAGCGCGGATTGCCGATCGACAGAGAGAGGATAGAAGCGGTGCTTATGGGATTCGAGGACAATGCGTTCGATTGGGAGATGATTTCGTCTCAGCGTTCGAACGAGTAAAATATTCAATATGCCGCTTTGCGGCGAAGGAGGCAACAATGAAATTCGCAGAAAGATTGAAGGAGCAAAGAATCAAACACGGTTACAACCAGCAGTACGTTGCAAACTACATGCGCGTGTCACAGGTTTCGATCAGCAACTGGGAAAGAGGACTCAAGGAGCCCAGCTATCAGGCTTTGGTAGACCTTTCTCAACTGTTCGGAAAGAGCACTGACTATATGCTCGGTTACGACGAGAAGAACGAAGAAAAGTAAGATTTTTTGTTTCGTGTATAGATTATAAAGATAGGTCGGAGAGAGACGTTTTATACGTCTCTCTTTTGAATTTGCGCAGAACAAGGATAATGATGAGTTTCAGAGCGTGTTCGGATTACGTTCGGTTGTTTACAACGCGCGTCGCGTGTGCTAAAATAGATTTGATAAAGATAAGAGGTGCGAAGTGCTTTCTTTGGATGAAGCTCTGAAAGACAGAAGAAGCGTAAGGAAATATCTCGACAAAAGCGTTTCAGACTCCGATACCGCGAGCATCGTGCGTGCGGGATGTCTCGCGCCTTCCGCGAAGAACAGGCAGCCTTGGCGTTTCGTAAAGCTGGACGACGATCAAAAGAAGACGATCGCCGTCATGATGAAAAAATGGGCGGCAGACAACGCAGAAGAGCGCGGCACGGTGGTCGAGTCTGCGAAAATACTTGAGCGCGCGCCGCTTGCTCTCGCGGTATGTACGCCCGCGGAAAAGAAATATCCGTCAAGCGATTATATTTCGGTCGGAGCGTGTCTCGAAAACATGTGCCTGAAAGCGACCGATCTGGGACTGGGAAGTCTGATAATCTGCGACGTCTGGTGCGTGGAAAAAGAAGCCCGCGAAACGGTCGGCACGAAAGACGAGATAACTGCTGTGTTTATAGCGGGATACGGTGCCGAAGGAGTTATCCCGCCGAGAGCGAGGAAGCCTTTGAGTAAGGTGCTTGCAAATGTCGGCGAAAAAGCCGAGCCGTCGCCGCGATACGATAAACTGCCGCAGGCGGATACGGGAAAAAACAAATTCGTATTTATAAGCTATTCGCATAAGGATGCGGATCTCGTCATATCCGACATAGCCGAACTCAAACATCACGGCGTCGCGTTGTGGTATGACGTATCGATATATTACGGTGAGAACTGGGACGAAAAGGCACTCGGCAAGATCGCCGAAAAAAATTGCGTCGGGCTTATCGTTTACGTCAGCAAAAACTCTTTGTGTTCCAAGGCTGTGGCAGAGGAGACGGCAACTGCGGTAAAGGAAGGCAAACCCGTTGTCCCGGTGCATATCGGAGACATGCCGCTTGCGGCATACGGCGCGGAAAGCGGAAGTATT
Organism: uncultured Christensenellaceae bacterium; assembly: GCA_944380305.1. Lineage (GTDB taxonomy): Bacteria > Bacillota > Clostridia > Christensenellales > UBA3700 > Ornithoclostridium. The sequence continues at coordinate 91,082 of CALWHF010000002.1, read as the reverse complement.
CCCGATTTCGGGGACAAGACGAAATATATCGCGAGATCTGCCGTCGCGAGCAATGTAGATGCGACCGAAGAGATAGTAAAAGCATGCCTTCGTTTCGGAGCGGTGGCAAAGAGCGGGATCTACGACGATTTCGAATACGAACTTATAGAGGACGGTGCGAGAATTACGTTGTACAACGGGACATCGGAGACGGTGACCGTACCCTCCAGGATATGCGGAAAAGCCGTTACCGAAATAGGTCACAACTCGTTTTCCGGGAATGTGTGCATAAAGAAGATAATATTGCCCGAAACGGTAAAAAGAGTGGGCGGAGGAGCGTTCTCAGGTGTCAGAAATCTGAAAGAGATAAATCTGCCCGAAAATATAAATAAGCTCGGTCAGGCTGCTTTCAGAGATTGCACGTCGCTCGAGTGCGTCAGTTTGCCTTCGGGAATAAAGATACTAGAAGAAGCTATGTTCAGAGGTTGCATATCGCTGAAAGAAGCGGTCGTACCGTTCGGTGTAGAGGAGCTGGGCGAAGCGGTTTTCAACGGATGCCGCTCTTTGAAAAAAGCCGTAATTCCGGATACAGTGAAGAAAATGACCGAGGGAGGTTTCTTCGGTTGCGGAGAACTTGAGAATCTGACGATCCCAAAGGATATAAAGGGACTTGAAAAACAGTCTTTTGAAACGTGCCCCAAAGTGAACGTTGTCGCGGGAGGGTTCGTTTTCAGGGACGGAAAGGCCGATAAACCGTAAGTCTTTCAGTAAATATGGAAAACATACACGGGCTTAAAAATTTTGTAAAAACGCATTATTGCGAGAATCAAAGATAAGGGTGAAAACATGAAAAAATTATTGAGTGTTATTGTCGTTGCCGTGCTTGTTTTTTCGGCAGCGACATTGTGCGCATGTTCAGACAAAACTCCGGATGCCATATCGTCGAAATACGAAGATCTGGCAGAAAGCGGTTCGTTTGTCAACGACGGCGGAAAGGCGGGTGATTCTGCCGTATTCGACTTCGGGAAGACGGTAACGCTGAACACCGTCGTACTTAAGGAGAAAGGGGATAACGTGACGTCCTTCCGCATATACGCCGACGATGCAGTAGTTCCCGTATACGGCAACGATTTTATAGGCGGATACCGTTATTGCACCTTTGGCGAAACTCAGGTCAATAAACTAAGAATAGAAGTGCTGTCAGCCGACGGGGACTGGAAACTCGAAGAGCTGGAAGCATATATGATAAAGGGAAATGCCGAAGGCTTTGCGGTCATGAGTTACATCAATGCGGATACGGCATATCTTCTGTCCGAAGAGCAGGCAGATGCGGCGCGGATAGTGACGCAGTTCAACGTGTTCGGATGCGCGCATTTCGATGCGGACGGAAATATAATACTGGCTGACTATGAGATCGACGGCGAAAAGGTCGACGGGGCGGAGATAATGCGAGTGGCGGTCGAAAATATCAGAAAAGCGAATCCCGCGGCGACAGTAGTCGCGACGGTGCTAGGTAACAAGGATTTCGGAGACGGGATGACAACGATTGCGAGACATAACGAAGCGATGAAAAACAACGCATCCGCGCTAACGGCGAATCTGCTTGCTTTTATAAACGAATACGGACTCGACGGAGTGTCGTTCGATTATGAATATCCCGAGAAGAAAAAGGACTTCGATATTTTTACAGATTATCTCGAAGATCTGGACAAAGCTCTCGGCAGCGGGAAATTGCTTACGGCGGCTATCTCGGACTGGTGTATACGCACTTTCGGCTATTCTGCAAAAGACTTCGAGTCGCTGGATTCGATAGAGTTGATGGCATACGATATGTTTGACGACCGAGGGAATCATTCTTCTTTTTACAATTCGTGTTATTCAATACTGTCGAATATGAAGAAAAAAGGCGTTGAAATGACAAAAGTCAATCTCGGACTTCCTTTTTATTCGAGGCCGATGAACGGCGACTCTTTCTGGGGAAGTTACAGTGACGTAGCAGACGTTCTTTCTCCGTATGAAAACTCTGTAATGCAGGAATACGTTGACCTGGAAGGGGTAGCGAAGCCTGCGGCTTTGAATTACTACAACGGAAGACAGCTTATATACGACAAGACGCGGTTTGCTATCGACAGCGGCGCGGGAGGCGTGATGATCTGGCATTTCGGATGCGATTCGTTCGACAACGAATTGTCGCTTTTCAAGCAGATAGACGCGGCTGTTAACGGAGAATACATAATAAAATAAAAAGTAAAATCATTTTATTATGGCGGAGAGCAATTTTGCCTCCGCCTTTTTTGTCGGACGATTATATGACGTATATGTCGATGTCGAAAGCAATCGATCCGTAAACCGCCAAACCGTCGTTGTCGTAAACTATATTTTTTTTGTAAGCAATGTGATTGACGTTGTAATAATACCTCCCGAATTCTTTTATCGGGATACGGTTTTCGCCGACAGACGTTTTCTCCCAGGTCTCATTTATATTAAATCGATCATGACGGCGGGAATATTTCGTCGAAAACGAAAAACTTAGGAAAGGTACGTCAGTTCCTGTGGCACGCGACGATATGGATGTCTTCGTCAAGTTTGAGCCCGCGTGCTTTTGCCATCTCTATGCAATGGTATGTGCCGCCCAGGTTGACGGGTTCGCCGTTTTTTTCCAAGGGCAGGACCTTGCCGTCCCAGAGTGCTATGACTTTGTCGCATTTGTCGATGATATATCTGCTCGCACCGAGATAAAAATTTTCTTCGTCTCTGACTGTCTTGCATACAACGGTCTGAGCGAGGAGATGACGCATTCTCAGTTCGTCGGATTCGTCGAACTTGTGTCCGTTCGATATGCAGTCGGCTTTTACGACGGATATGAAGTGTTCGTAAGTCGTGGGCAGGACTGCTTTTATTGTCACATTCATTTCGGCGGCACATTCCGCGATCAGCTGATCGGCTCCGTATCCGAAACAGGTGCGCACTATCACGCGGTTGTCTTCACTGTACTTCGCGATGATAGCTTTTATCTGCTTTTTCAGCTTTTCGCGGTCGTCGGTGAAGAATCTGTGTCCTGTGCCCGCTATCTCAAGGTCGGGTTTTCTGCCGCTGCGATAGCTGTATATCCTGATATTGTGTCCGAATCTCTTGAGCAGAGGAATTATGTTGTCTATCATGACGCGGTCCTTATCGACTTCGGCTTTTTCCAGTACTTCGTTCGGAACGAGATCTTTGTGCATTTTTTTTGTTAGACGCTCTTGAGTGGTAGCGTAGTCCGTGCCGTATCTCCAACCCATTCTGAGTTTTTCTTTCACCCAGCGGACGTGCTCTTCTCGGCAAAGGAAACCGAGGTTGTCGGCATTCTTTTTTCCGTAGCCCGTGTCTGTAAAACTCTCTACAACGGGGTAGTCGAGATCTTTACTGCTGTAAAAGCAATTGATAAGTTCCAGCTTTTCCGAATACGACTTTGCTTGTTCGATATTGGATATTTTGAATTCGAGCGGAAGTTCTTCGAACGCCGCGTTGAGATAATCGGCGTTGTTGTTTCCGTTGCAAAGGTTCGTATAGCTCGCGTGTATCGCTTTTGCGAAATCGCAAAGGTTGATGAAGCTGTTGTCCGAAGCGTACAGAGTGCTTTTCTTTGCCTTTTCGCGCTCGGCGGCATAAAGACGAAGGTCGAGAGATGTCTCCAGAAATCCTTTTTTGCCTTTGCCGCCTACGATGTTTGCGGCGTAGTCTCCGCAGTCTATTTCGGTATAGCTTTTGCATTCGCGCTTTCCGCCGTTGACGTCGTCGACGTATCTGCCGTCGAAAAGATAGAGCACGTCCAGTCTGTTATCGGATATGTTCATTTCTATGTCCCATGCGAGCGGATCTTGTTTGCTTATCTTGCCGTAAGCGAGCCTGTCCCAGTTCTGCAATTCGTCGCAGAGCATCAGCATATAGGCGAGAGGGTGGTTAGAGAGTGAGACGGGGCGACTGTTTTTCATGTCGAATTTGCTGAGATTGTTATGCAGAAGGATCGCCGTCAGAACGTCCAGACGCTTGTCGTCGAGTACGAAGTCAGGGAGTTCGAAAAGCTGTTTCGTCAGGGTGACGGCTCCGAAATAGCCGTGATCGAGGAAATAAGGCTGTTTCACTACGCGTTCTCTGAGGAAAGAGCGCATTTTGTTTTCGTCGTACCCGAGTCTAGCGGAAAGACCGTATGCAAACAGTTCGTCAAGATCGGAGAATTTTCGTTTTTGGCATAGCGAACAATTCAGCCTTGCACGGTCCGAGTCGTCTATCGCCACGAAAGCGTCAATGTTGCCGAAGGAGACGTACGGATTGCTTTTTGCCGAATCCCCCCAGACTTCTTTCGTATAATTTTTGATCTGCTCGTGCGCCAGCTGGAAAGGGTAGCCTATATCGTGGAAAAGAGACGTCATGCCCCACAGATACAGGAAAGTTGCCGTTGATTTTCCGTCATCGGGCAGAGAATAAAAATCGAGGAATGCCTTGCGGGTTTTTGCGTCGTGTGCGTATATCGAGATGCCCAGCGAAAAGACGTAGACGGAGTGCGAGTAGTGGTCGCGGTGCTTTGACAGCAGTTCTCCCGAATGGTACTCGTGATCGGAAAGCAATTCGAGTAATTTCTGAGTATTGTCGTATCCTTTTCCGAAAAGTCTGAATATTTCGCTGAAACAGAAGTATACAGTAAACGCGTCTTCTTTATAACCCGTCGCCAGAAATTTTTCCAACGATTTAGACAAACACAATTTGTCGTTCTCTGCAGTTTTTTTGTCCAGCGTCGCGCTCAGATCGAGCATTTCGAAGAATTTTTCGCAAAGATCGTTAAGTTTTTTCATATTACCGCTCCTTATAACATTTATAAGTATATCAAAAAGCAGCCGGGTTTGCAACGGCAATAGGGAATATCCGTTCGTAAAAACAGAAAAGAGACGCCGGCAGAGTCTCTTTTCCGTATTATATTCGGATATGTGGAAAAGAATGCAAGGTTATTTTTTCTTTTCTTTCGCGCGCTTGTCGTTGATGATGTCCATATGCTCTGCGGTGATAAGCGTCACGTTGTTCTCTTTCGCCCACGATACGCAGCCTTTGAGCACGAGGGGAAGGAAGATACGCGGCACTTTGACGAGTTTCATGCACGCTTCGTCGGTGAATTTGACTGCGGGATCTATTCTCTTTGCCGCATATTGAACGGATTCGAGACTGGTTTCGCGTATGGGCAGCAATTCGGGTATCGGGCGACGGTGCTTGGTATACCAGAAATTCTTGGAGTCGCGGTAGCCGTAGTCTACGGGTACGGGCGGGAAGTCTCCCGCTTTTACGCCGTTGACTATCGCGTTGTAATATTCTTCTTTCATGAGTATCTTGTCTATCCTCAATATGAAGTGTGCGCCGAACTTCGAGGTTATGCCGTTGAAATCATGGTAGGGCTCGGGATAACCGTTGAGCTCGCCCGGTTTGTCGTCCTGCGCGTTGTCGAGCGTATCCATCCAGGTGCATTCGAAGACCTGATAACATTCTTTTACGACCTTAGGATATTCGCCTTGAGGATCGGCTTCTTTTCTGAGCCCGTCCTCGAGAGTGAAAATGCAGTCTTTCATTTTTTCGGCTGGTGTATCGCCCGGGAATCCCATGCGCACTGCCTCTTTGAAGTATTTGCGCTTGTCGTATATAAAGTTTATCGAGCACTTCTTGCGTTTGAGAATGTTCTGCGCGGTATTTGACGAATTTCTGCAAAGAAGAAGCATCGCGTAGTAATCTTTTCCCGCAATGTAATACGGTTGAATGAGAGAGTACGGACCGAGAGTCGTTTTTCCGTCGTCGGTCAGAGTGCCTATCATTACGGTCGGCATCGGGAAAAACGCCGAAGTCTGATAAAAGTTGTCTACTATTCTCAAATCTTTGTAACTGCTCATAAAGCACCTCCGTTTATTTCAGCGTTAAGTTTATAAATTTTCGCAAAGTATTTTCGTTCATGTCGGACTGGTTTATCGCGGTCAGAACGCATTCCGTGATCATGTCGGAGTTTTCCGCAAGCTCAGCGTGTCCCGTATTGTTTGCAAGGGCAGCGACCCTTTCGGCGATCTGAAGACGCAATGTCAGGTGACGCGACGCGAGTGTGTGGTGAGAGCCGACCGTCCCCGAATATTCCGAAAAAGCTTTTGTATAGGCGTCTGAAAAGTCTTTCGTCGCGCGATAAACGATGATTATGCCTTCGGTAAAATCGTCGGAGTCGCGCGCGGCGGCGTCGGTTGCCGAAAGCACTTTTTTCCAGCTCCTCAGTATCGCGTTTGCCACAAGGTCGTCTTTTGAAGGGAAATACAGATAGAAAGTCCCGACCGCGATGCCGCACAGATTTGCGACCTTTCGGACAGACAATTCTTTGTATCCTTCTTCGCGCAGTATCTTGTCTGCGACGTCGAGTATTTTGTTTTCGGAAATACCCAGTACCTTCGGCAACTTCGTGCTCCCTATATGAACATTTTTTCTTTATGTTCATTTTATCACAACGAACGTCGCTTTTCAATAGCAAAGCCGAAAATTTACCGAGACTTTGCATTGAAGGAGAGATCGACTGCTGCCGTAGCGCGAGCGGCGTTTGAAGAAATGAGCAAAATACAACAAATGTTTACCGTGAATCATACAGACGTGTATTGACGGTAAAAAAGAGCGGATGATAAAATCGGGTCGGAGGCGTATATGAACATACTTATGCGGACCGTTTTCGGGTTCACGTTCGGTAAGAAGACTTTTGTCTTTCTCGTCACGATTATAGTGTTTTTCGCGACGGCGTTCAGCGCGTTTACATACAGGCTGGGGATCGCTTTTGCGTATGACGGTATACGTTCGGGAGAGTATTTCGCTTATACGTTCGGAGGAAGTTCGGAAGGACCGCTGACGGACGGGGAGTTTGAGAAATATTTTGAGAAGTACGGTATCTCGGGAGTTTCTCTGTATCCCGCCGACGGTGAGCTGACCATAGTCGTCGAAGAAGAAACGACGTTTTGTTTGTCGTATTATTGCGTGACTGACGAACAGTCTCTCAACCAATTGCAAAGCGACGACAGCTATTTTTCAGTCGAAGACGTGAGAGCACAAAACAAACTGGCGGTGGTGTCGGTAACTCTTGCGGAACAGCTTGAAAAGGGCGTAGGAGACGTAATATCCGTAAACGGCGCGAATTACCGCATCGTCGCCGTGGACGACGTTGCTTTGACTTTCGGAAGTCAGGCAGGGGATCTCGTTCTGATATGCAGCGACGAGCTTGCACTCGGCGCGAAAAACGTGTATAAGACGGTTTATCTCGAAAAAGACATACCGCGTTTCAGACTGAAAAGTATAGCCGACTCGCTCGGCGTGCAGTCGATCACCGAGAAAGATATGGGGTTTGCGGTGTGGTTCACAATCCTGTCGATCGCTGTTTGCGCGCTGTTTGCCGCAGACGTGGCGGTGCTGTTCACCAGTTTCGTTCGGGCTAACGACAAGTTTTACGCTCTTTTCAAGATTCTCGGTATAAAACAATGGCTTCTTGCCTGCGTTGCGGCATTGCCTTGCATTGTTTTTTCAGCCGCGGGAGCGGTGTTAGGGATATGTGCGGATCTTCTCATATCCGAATTCACTTCGCTGCTCGGCGAAAAGGTATATCTGGGCGTTACAGGCGGTGCGATAGTGTTTTTGATAAACGTCGCGTGCGCTTTTATCGGTGCGGCGATCGCGTGTGCGACATACGCCGTGAGAATGCCCGCAGACAGCCTCGGGAGGACGCAATGAAAGAGCTTTATCGCAGCATGATGAAAAGGGAGGCGGCGGCATTCGCGCTCATCGCGGCAGAGCTGGCTGCGGTTTATATCCTTCTCAATCTCAGCGCGTCTTGCATAATCCTGAGCGCAGAAGCGTTCGGAGGAGAATGCAACGATGATGCCGTGACTTTGTTCAGCTATATTGCAGTCGCGGCAGTCGCGTTGTATGCCTTCACCGTTTCGTTGCAATATGTGCGGAACTACGGAAAGAACGAGGGGTATTACCGCGTGCTGACGTTGCTCGGCGCGACAAAGGACGTGATCGTTTCGGTCAGGCTCGCGTGTCTTGCATCGGTATACGGCGCGGCATTGGTTGCGGGAGCGGCAACTGTCACGGGGCTTGATATACGTTACCTGTCCGAAGACGGGATAAGGTTTTTTACTTTTACGGGACAAGGGGTTGCTTTCGTCGTTTACATAATGATGTTCGCGGTTAATGCGGCGACAGATGCGGTGTTCGTAAAGAGGCTGAAAACAGCGGAGGAGGAATAATGAACGAATTGATCAGGATCGAAGGCGTAAAGAAGTATTACGACCGCGGTAAAGACAACGAGGTTTACGCTTTGAGAGGCGTGGATCTGACGCTGGACAGAGGAGAAAGCATTGCTCTTGCGGGAGTATCGGGCAGCGGCAAGTCCACGCTTTTGCATATCGTAGGAGCGATGGACAGGGCGAGCGAAGGGAAGTATTTTTTCAAAGGCAAAGACATGACATCGGCGAGCGCGAAAGAACTTGCAAAGATGAGGGCAGACGAAGTGGGGTTCGTCTTTCAGCAATACGGTTTACAGGAAGACCTGACCGTCGAGGAGAACGTCAGACTCGCGCTGTGTTTTCTTTCTGACAGAAACAAGGCGAAAGAAAGGCGTGAACATATCGGAGAATTACTTGCGGAACTCGGAATTGAGGGACTTATCGGGCGCAAAGTATCTCAACTGTCGGGAGGACAGAAACAGAGGGTGGCGATAGCGCGCGCCTTGATAAAAGAGCCGCTCGTCATCGTGGCGGACGAACCGACCGCGGCACTCGACAAGGGTACGGGCAAAGACGTGATAAAACTTCTTACCGAAAAAGCGAAAAAACAGGGGATCGCTTTGATCGCGGCAACTCACGATACGGGGATACTCGACGCGTTCGACAGCGTGCTTGCTCTCGAAAACGGGATTATCGTAAAACAGTTTCCGTTTTCGGTGTAGACACGATCGTTTGGTATATGATAGAATACAAGAAAAAAAGGATGCACGATGACGGTAGGAGAAAAGATATACGCTCTGAGAAAGAGCAACGGATTGTCGCAGGAGGAATTCGCCTTCAGGGCGGGAGTCTCTAAACAAACCGTTTTCAAATGGGAGAACGGCATAGTTACTCCTAAGTTTGACAATATAGAAAAAATCATCAGGGAATTCGGCTTGCGCAGCAGTTATTTTTTCTCGGATGCATGCAAAGATGGAAATAAGGATTGCGACGTTGCCGAATCGACGTCGGTTGAAGAAAAACAGAGTAGACATCGCAGGATACGAGACGTCATTTTGGGAGTATCGACGGCGTTGTTGTTTCTTATTACTTGTGCGTTTGCCGTGCTTCTGGGATTCAGTATCCGCTCGGGGAAGGATGCGTTGACAAGCGTAGTGATAATAGATTCCGATATAGCTGTCTGGGTAATATTCATGGCCTTGTTGCTCGTGTCGGTCATTATGTCGGCTATAAGCGTTTATTTTTTCATTACAGGCAAAAAATCGCAAGACAAAGACAATTCCGACGATAATATCCGATAACGGCAATGCTGCGGCAACAAATGCCGAAAGACGGAAAATTGCTTGGATTATACGAAAATAAAATAGCTTTTTACGAGGTCTTGTGCTGATTTCGGCTCGGACAAATGTTTCGATTTCAGGGATATAATTAAGGACGGGATTTCCCGTCCTTTGCTTACGTTTTGATTTTGTGAGCGCAGTAGTATATGAATTCGGTTATTGTCGGGACGCCTTTGACCGACGAGATCTTGGCGGTGTAGTTTTCGAGGAGATCTTCTATGTTTTCGGTCGACCACGTTCGGTTGATCGCGTTTTGCATTGCTCTTTCGACGCTGGTCTGAGTTTTGTTGTAATTCTGAGCAACTGTTGCAGTAATAGGCGTTTTGCATTCGTCCAATATAAGATATACCGCATCGAGGAGATAATTGAAACCGATATTCTTAGGAGATATTCCTATTTTCAACAGTTCGTTGCCTATGGTTTTGCGGATATTCTTTTTCCATTGAGGAGCATGCTTGTCGGTTTCGGTAAGAGAAACGTCGATAGGACGTCTTCCTGCGATCGAGTGTTTCGCGCTTTTCAGAAAATTAATCACTTCCTGAGGACTGTAACCGTTCTGCGTTTTTACGAAAATGAAATCTCCGCCCAATTCTCTCACGAAAGAATGAGTGACGGCACTGATGTTGTTCGTGGTGATGACCGTGTAGGGAGGGTATGTAAGAGACATTTTCTTGATGCCTTTCAGGACGTCAAAGCCTGTACCTTGTCCCCAGCTGAGTTCGAGGTCGAGGATCACGATGTCCGGATTGTCGTCGGAAATGATTTTCAATGCGGTATTCGAACTGTCGGTTACTGCGACCAGTTCGAAGTCTTCAAAAGCACTTTCGACAGCCTGGCTCATTGCCTTGCGGTCCTGGGGATCATCTTCTACAATTATAATATCTAATTTTCTTTCCATATTGCACACCTTTTTTATATTCTACATCAAATGCCTATAAAATGTCAACCGACATGCCACAAAAACCAACGAAAAGAAACCATCGGTGTAAAATTGAACCGAAATACTGAAAATCGCGTTTACAAAAGGTTCCAACAAGGTGATTATCGAGGGAGATTACATAAATGTTCTGATCGACGACGGATACCGTCTTGCAGCTACAAGGGCGCAATGCAGGGAACTGATAGACGAGGCGGTAACGGAGCTCGCGTCTCGGATTTATGCGGGAGCGAGCGCGTACGACGTTGCTATGTGCTACCACGACAGCATAATCGCTGCGATAGATTATGCGTACGGCAGCGACAATCTGCCCGAAAAAGAACTGTGGGCACACAATATAATCGGCGTGCTCGGAAAGAAGGGTGCGGTTTGTGAAGGATATGCGAGGACGTTCCAGCTTTTGCTGAATTATTCCGACGTCGACGGAGTTCTTTACACTAAAAATCTTTACACGCTGATAAAGTTTCCGTCTGCGAGCAAAGCGACTATGTTTGTCGTTCCCGACGAGACGTATTATATTGCCGCGAGCGCGTTTGAAGACTGCGAAAACCTCTCTGCGTTTACGCTGGGTGCAAACGTCAGATATATCGGCGTCGTCAATTGGGGTTTTGCTTATCCTACTTCGAACAAATCGTTCAAAAACTTTTTATCGGGTAATACGGGAAAACCTATCGATTCTCTTGCAGGAGAGAAAAAATTTACGGTAGATCCCGCAAACGAATATTACTATGCAGACGGAGACGCGGTTTACAGCGCGGATAAAACTAAGTTGTATTACGTTTACGATACGGTCACCGAGTTTGTGATTCCTTCCGAGTTGAAGGAAATGGAAAGATATTCCAACGACAATGTTTTCGAAAATTGCAATCGCCTTGAGAGATTTTCGGTCGAAGAGGGAAACCCGTATTTCGCTGTGTATGACGGTATTCTTTATAATTCGAATTTTACCGCCATCGCCATCGTCCCGAAAGCTTTGAAAGGAAACGTGACTTTGCATGAGGGCGTCACGGTTATAGGTAGAGAAGTGTTTGCGGATCGCATATATCTGACGGGAATCGCTTTGCCTGAAAGTCTGCAGACGATAAATCAATATGCGTTCAAAGGATGCACTTCGTTGCAGAATTTGGCAATTCCCGCAAACGTAACAATAATTTTGCAACAAGCTTTTGCGGGTTGTACTTCGCTTCGCTCCGTTTTCCTGAACGAAGGCTTGGAAATACTTGACAGCGAAATTTTTATCAATTGCGGAAAGCTCGAAGAAATAGTTATTCCTTCGACGGTCACGACCATATACAAAAACGTCTTTAAAGGTTGCAATGCTCTCGAAAAAGTGATTTTCAATGAGGCTTCCGGCTGGATCGCGGTCAAGAGTTACATGGCTCACGACAAAATAACTTTCAGTCCGCAGGAATTAACCGATCCGATCACGGCGAAAGACTTGATTACAGGCGATTACGCGGATTATGTCTGGACGAGAGAAAACATCTGACATGCTTAAAAGGCTAATCTGAAAAGCGAATCTATTATAGGTGATGGTCTAAAAAGGGGAAGAGGTTCTTCTCCTTTTTAATGTAAAATATTTTGTGGATTTTCTCGGAGATACATTAAGAACCCATAACGGGCAGTATCGCTTTTGGTTTGTTGACGGATAAATTGGGTCTATCCAATAAAATACCTTGAGATGATAGTGTTTGCGCGTATCGAAACCTATTTATTTGAGCGAACCGGTCGTGTAGGACAAAACAAAGTTCTCTCAATTAGCTCTACAAATGTATAAAAAGCGGAATAAGGGGAGTTTCGTCTGGCGACGAAAACCGCGGCATCGGGATTTATTGCGACTGACGATGACGGTATTGCCGCGCCGAACCCGTTATAAATAACGGGGTCGCCTGCCCCTATCTCTCCAAAACAAACAAAATCGGCGCCGTTTCAGGTGCCGATTTGCTGTCTTGGTGGAGCGTATTTACACAAAGTCGAACAGTTTAGCTCGGCTATTTTTATCGCTTAACGTATCAAGATAATGCGCAAGATAATATGCAAGATATTGACATGCTGATAAGGGTGGGGTATAATACAAATTAAGGAGAAAATGCATGGATAAATATATTCCGCCGTACGATCTGACAGACGAAATGCTCGATTTGACGGCACAGATAATGGAGAAGATCGGCAGGCTTGACAGCGTAAACGATCTTGAAAGATTGCCGCGACTTCGCAAGGTGTCGCGCATTAAGTCGGTACACTCTTCGCTTGCGATCGAAAACAATACGCTGACTATGCAACAGGTAACGCAGGTACTCAACGGCAAGAGGGTGCTGGCTCCCGAAGAAGACGTTTGCGCGGTTAAAAACGCTTTCGACGCATACAAGGAGATTGACAATATCGACCCGTACAGCGTCGAAGACCTGTTGAGAATACACAAGATCATGATGAACGGGCTTGTCAGAGAGTGTGGCAAACTGCGCTCCACGCAAGTGGGCGTTTACAATCAGAACGGCGAGGTCATACACGTCGCCCCGCCGCACGATATGGTGAGTCCGCTTGTCGATCAGCTTTTTGCGTGGCTCAAAGAAAGCAAAGTGAATATGCTTATAAAATCCAGCGTGTTTCACTACGAATTCGAGTTTATACATCCGTTTTGCGACGGCAACGGCAGAATGGGCAGGCTGTGGCAGACTGCTTTACTTGCAAGCTGGAAGCCGATATTTGCATGGATACCGATAGAAAGCATAATAAAAGACCATCAGGAAGAGTATTACAAGGCGATAAAAATATCGACAAGTCAAGGGAAGTCCAACGCGTTTATAGTGTTTATGCTCAACACTATTCTGAACGCAGTCAGCGATATACTGCACGAAACGCACGAACATCAGAACCATATCAGCACACAGGTTTCCGCATTGCTCGGGGTTCTGCAAAGTTACCCGATGACCGCAAAAGAACTCATGGACAAGCTGGGACTGAAATCGAGAGACGGCTTCAGAAAACACTATCTCGCGCCAGCGATAGAAGCGGGTCTAATCGGAATGACCGAGCCCGACAAACCGACAAGCAGGAATCAGAGATATTTCAAAATTTAAGGAGGGGAAAAGGTATAAATTTGCAAATCAAAAAGACGTTAGAGCATTGACGAAATGGTGTGACGGCATTATCAATGAAGTGCAGAAAGAGGTCAAAGAATACGTTACGTTCAGCTTTAATCTTATCGGTAGCGGAGGAAAGAGGTTGGTAACTCAAAACGGAGACGAAGCCTTTGATCTTGATTACAATATTATTATTCAGAAGGATAAGCAGGGACTTGTAGACGATCCAAAGCGATTGAAGGATATTATCCGTCATGCTTTTGATATTGTGTTGAAAGAAGATGTGGAAGAATATAGTGGAACGAGTGATTCGACATCTGTTCTGACAGTAACGAATACAGAATAAATATAATGCGATAAAAGATAAAGTCTAAAAGATATAATATCCGAGCAGTAAATAATAAGGCAACCCGAGATATTTCGGATTGCCTTTTTCTGTGCCTGTGAAAAGGGGATAAAAGAAAAAGCAAACAAAATCAGGTTCGACTTTGTTTGCGTATGGTGGAGATAAGGGGAGTCGAACCCCTGACCTCTTACATGCGAAGCAAGCGCTCTACCAACTGAGCTATATCCCCAAGCACGATTGAATATAGCACAATTATTTCAAAATGTAAACCGATTTTCTGTTTTTAGGTAAAAATTTTGTTTTCGGGAAGGCAAAAGAGCATATGACGGCGGAGAAGAAGCGGGCTTTGCTTTTACTGTTGACTTGAACGGGCAGATATATTATAATTAAAAAGCGGATTTACGCAATGGGAGAGAAATTATGGGGAATTTCAAGCAAAGCGTCGACACGCTGGGCGTCAAGATACGCGGGGCGTGTAAGTACGTCAGGACGTATTGGAACAAAGCTCCTAAAAACAGGTATCTTTCTTTCAAAGAGGCTACCGCATATTGCATAAGCGGCATAGGTATCAACGCCGCGACGATGGTCCCTACTTTCCTCACTCTTACATACGGAATTTACGTCGCAGCCGCGCTAAATCTGAGCAACGATACCATAATGTGGGTCGGTATCGTGACGAGCGTCGTCACTATTCTGAGATCGCCTCTGAACAGTTATCTCGTTGACAACACGAATACGAAATACGGCAAATTCAGACCTTATCTGATATGGATGCCGCTGCCGTGTACGGTATTGATAATCCTCATGGGGTGGATCCCCGAAATAATGAACGGCAGCGAAATGCTTGCGGTCGTGATAGTATATACCGTGCTTTTCAATCTGATGCAGTTTTTCATGCAACTGTATACGCTGGCGTTTACCTCGATAATGCAGGTCATTTCGCCCAGCCCCGAAGAACGCACGGTGATAATGAGCGTGGGCACGACGGTGTTTTCGCCGGGGCCGTCGATTATCAACGCGTTGTTTCCGTTGCTTGCGAATCTGCTTTTTACCGTCAAGGGAGGCAACGGACACAGGCAAAATCGGGGAATAACCGCGCTTTTTAAGCAATAAAGGTCGATAAGACTTTGAAGGTATGATTCGAGAACGTATAACGGGCACGGATGAAATGAGAATACGCCCGAGCGGGAGGATATATATGAAAAAAATACTGACGGTATTTACCGTTGTAGGAGTCGTTATGTGTACATTGTTTTCGTTTGCGGGCTGCAATAAAAAATATAACTACTACGAAGTGCCCGAAAAGACCTATGCCGAAGGAGAGGAGTTCCTCGAGGGTTGCGGCAATTACAACAACGGATACGATAAGGAAAGCGAAGAAGTCGACAGGCTGATAAGCGTTCTTCCTTCCGAAAAGCAGCTGGATTATCTCGAACTGGAATATTACAATTTCATACATTTCGGCATGAACACGATGACGGGCAAGGAATGGGGCACGGGAAAAGAGTCTCCGTCCGATTTCAACCCGGAAAAACTGGATACGGATCAATGGTGCGAAGTGCTCAAGGCATCGGGCAGCAAAGGCGTGATCTTAACGGCTAAACACCACGACGGTTTCTGCCTGTGGCAGACAAAGACCACGAAGCACAGCATTGCGTACAGCCCCTATAAAGACGGCAAAGGCGACATCGTCAAGGAACTGTCAGAGAGCTGCAAGAAATACGGGCTCAAATTCGGCATATATCTGTCACCGTGGGATATGAATGCCGAATGTTACGGCACCAACGAATATAACGATTTCTACAAAGCTCAGCTCAGAGAACTGCTGTGCGGGGACTACGGCGAGATATTCTGCGTGTGGATGGACGGCGCGCTCGGAAAAGATGCTGAGCTCGATCCCGATTTCGAATACGATATGGAGGGCTACGAGCAGCTGATAAACGATCTTCAGCCCGGTTGCGTCACCGCGATCAAGGGCAGCGACGTAAGGTGGGTAGGCAACGAGGCTGGCATTGCGAGAGAGAGCGAGTGGAGCGTAGTCAGCATGTCCAACGCCGCAAGCGAGCATTTCCAGACCAGCGAGGGGGATGCGGCTAATCTCCAGACCGTAAGCGATGAGGCGGAAGACAGAGGCAGCAGAGAACTTCTCGAAAACTATAAGGATCTCGCGTTCTATCCCGCCGAAGTTGACGTCAGCATAAGAAAGAACTGGTTCTATCACTGGTATCAGAGCCCGAAGAGTCTCGATCAGCTCCTTCAGATATATTTCACTTCTGTCGGCGGCAACAGCAGCCTTCTGCTCAACATACCTCCCAACAAGGACGGGCTCATTGCGGATAAGGACGTGAAAGCCCTCAAGAAGTTCGGAGAGGCGATCGCGGCGACCACCGCGAACAAACTGAACGTCTCGAAGATCGAGGTCGGAGACAACGACGCGATGACGGAAAAACAAGAGCTTTACAATCTGCTCGATAACGAAAGGGACGGCTACAAGTTCGCTTCTTCGGAATACATACTCGATTTTTACCTCGAAGAACCCTCGTCGCTGTACAGGATCGATCTCAGAGAGGATCTGAGAAGTTCGCAGAGAGTGGAGCAGTTCGAAGTATGGGTCAGGTCGCAAGGAAAATGGAAGCTCATCGGAGACAGCACGGTCATAGGCAACAGAAGGATACTGATGTTCGAGAACGCACCCGAGAGCGACGTCGTCAGAATCGTCGTCAAACAGTCTAGAAGCGTTCCCGTACTCAGAAGCGTAGAGCTGTATGCGAGATGACGTCGGATAAAGAGATCTTAAACGATTCGTATATAAGAGCCGTCCCGAAATGGGCGGCTCTTTCTTTGCAAAATGCGCATTTCGCTATGCCCGGAACGCGGTGGAAAACCTGTACGGCAACGTCTGCGCGCGCGCCCGCGCAATGTAAAAATATGTAAAATTCTGAAATTCGCTATTGACAAAAAGCGGTTTTAGGGGTCTAATTAAAATAGAAAGGAGCAACGGATGTTGCAAAGGAGGAAATTATGGACAACGTCTATCTGTACGGGGAAAGAGGTCTGGTAAACGCCATACTTTTAGACAGCGCAGACAAGGCTCCGAACGCGCTGCTCAAACAAATCCAATGGGTCGGCGAAACGCCGTCTTTTATCGACGATGTGATAAAGTGCGATTATCTCGTGGAGTTTTCTTTGGGCGAATTCGGCAGCCCAGATCTCATAATGATCGCATATACCGCCGATGCGAAATACGTCGTATTCACCGAGGCGAAAGTCGTGGAATACAAGAATGCGGTAACTACAAAAGAGAGCTATGCCGACGCAAGCTGCCTCAACGTACAGCTCGCGCTCAAATGGAGATTCAAAGAAGCTTTGAAATGCAATCCGAAGGACTATCTGCGCATTGTCGAGGTCAAGCTGCCGCCCGCAGGCGATAAGCTGAGAAAACTCAACAAAGGCAGGCTGGTCACATATTGCAGAGAGACTCTCGCAAACGCCGCGGGATATTACTTCGTGGCTCTGACGGGGGACAAGTATCTGGATAAGCCGCCTTTCGACGACGATCCCGTGCTCCCCGAGCTGATAGGAGAGACCTGGTACAAAGAAAGACTTAATTTCGGATTTTTGACGTACCGCAAGCTCATAGCGGGCGGTATCGTGGACGAGAACGAAGGGGCGTTCGCTCTGCCTTCGAGACTTATGCTGACAGAGGGAGACGTCAACGGAGAAAGCGACATAGCATATTCTAAAGTGAGAAATCTGCGCGGTTTCAATACGGAAGAATGGGGCGAGAGATACCTCAAAGTCGCCGAGGCTCTATGCGAGATCGTACCGAGCCTCATCACGGTCCTCGACGACTGCGCGAACGTCGTAAAAGAGGTCGAGCAGCTGCAAGGTTCGTACAGCTACCGCGTCGGCAACGTGACGTATGCGAAGATAATGTTCCTGCCGAGGGAGCAGGCGGTAGTGATGGCGATACTCAAGGACGCGAATCTGCCGCAGTACGACTACGACGACGAAAAGAAATTCATCTGCACGATACAGAATTCTAAGACGGAGTACGTCGCATACAGGTTCGACAACATGGACGACGTGCAACGCTTTACCGAGAGGCTCGAAGCTACTTTCGCGCCCGAAGAATAAGGAGAAATATGATATATTCGAAACTATCGGATACGTTTTACGACGACCTTGACGAAAAAGTCGCCGTATGTATCGCAAAGGCAAGGACCATGGGCGTGGATACGCCCGTAGGCAGGACCGATCTCGCGGACGGCGTGTACGTCAACGTCATGACTTACGAGCCGAGAGACGGTCGGGGCGCGACGTCGGAAACGCACGCGGATTATGCCGACATCCAACTGATCCTCGACGGGGAAGAGCTCATGGGAGTGCCTGTCGGGAAGCTCGAAGAAGAAGTCCCGTATTCAGCCGAAAAGGACATAGCGATATGGAGGGGACCTGTCGCGTGCCTGACGATGAAAAAAGGAGACTGGTGCATGTTCATGCCTGGTGAGGGGCACGCCCCGAGCATACGCGACGAAAGCACGGATTGCACAAAAGTCAAAAAAGCCGTATTCAAGATAAAATATAACTGATATAAGAAAAAGCGCGCCGCGAGGCGCGCTTTTTTCGTAATGCGAGGATGATCGCTTTTTAATATTTCGGTCTGCAAAAGCGCGTCGGAACGGGCGGATCCGTCTTGCATAGAAAAAATCCAGGGCTTTTGCCGAAAGCGCGTCATTCGGATCTGAGCGGCAGACCTATCCTTGTCGTTACCGCGTAGTGATCCGAATAATATACGCCGCTCGGCGATTTTTCTTTCTTTATATCGAATTCGAAGACCTTGAAGGCGTTGTCGGCGAAACAGAAATCTATCGGCAGGCTGTCCTCGGTTTCTTTGGCGTATCCGAAATTCTGATACGTCAGTCCGATGTCTGTAACGGGAGCGACTTTGCGGCAGTCCTGCATTTTGTCTGCGATAACCGCATAGCAGTCGCTCTGTTCGGTCGTGTTGAAGTCTCCGCAAAGCAGCGCGGGGCAGTCGTATTCTGCGGCTTTTTCAAGGATGAGCGCGAGTCCGTTTTCGCGCGAAAGCTCGCTGATGTGGTCGAGATGCACAGTGAAGACGTTGAGGCTGAGACCGGTTGTGTTGTGTTTGAGTACGGCGTTGACGCTTATGCGTTTATTCGCAGCTCCCCAGTCCTGAGACTCGACGTCGGGAGTGGAGCTCAGCCAGAAACGGCTGCTTTCCTCGAGCGTGAATTCGTCATTGTACAGGATCGCCAGCCCCTCGGGGTTGCGCCCCGATTCGCGCTGATAATATACGATCGAGTAGACGCCGTCGAGTGCGGCGGAAAGATCTTCGTACTGGTTCTGGCACACTTCCTGCAAGCATATCACGTCCGCGCCGCTGTTTTTGACGTATTCGCATACGAGAGCCGCGCGCGAATCGTCCCAGTCTTTTTCCTTGATGTCGATTACGGCGTCCATGCGGATGTTGAAGCTCATGACGTCGAAGACCTCGTATCCTTCGTAAGGATCTTTTTCCACGGCGTTCCCGTCGTCGCAAGCGGCGAAAGACAAAAGAGTGCAGAGTATGATCAAAGCCGAAACGGCAAATAACAAGCGTTTTTTCACTGTTTTTCTCCTCTTATCGTCATAATTATATTATAAATCGCCGGTCGGGAAGTGTCAACGTCGGTTTTGACAGGTATAAAATGCGGATTGTCTTCACAAAACGGTAAAAATTTTGGACAATTCCGTTTTTATATGATAAAATAATAACAGAAAATAAAACGGATAGATCTTATCCGCGGCTTTTGCCGTTTAGGAGGTATTATGTCGGCTAAAAAGAACGCACCGCAGATAGCGGTTTTCGCGGCGTTCGTCGTGCTGCTCGTAGCCGCTCTCGTCGTATGCGGAGTGTATGCGGATACTTGTTTCGACAACATATTCACGTTCGTTTCGGCGGCGATCGCATTTCTCGTGCTGTCTGTGGCGATATTCATGTTCCTGATCTTCAACGAGGGATTGTTCTTTTCGTCGACTGCGATGACGGGGATCTTTTGCGGTACGCTCGCGATACTTCCCGTGGCGGGGCTTGTCGTGACATTGCTCAAAGCTCCTTCCGACACAGACTCCCTTATCAGCGCGATCGTGCTGCTCGCGCTCGGAGTGGCTTTCTTGGTTTATCTGATCATAAAAGCTCTCGTCGTAGATCTTTTCCAGCCGATAGCTCTCAATACGCTCAATATGATAATGCTGATAGCGGGCTGCGTATTCATGCTTATAGCCGCGCTCGTCGCGATAATCGAAAAGGCGTACGTCGTTTCTTCGCTGATCTCGGCGACCGACGTACTGACGATGCTTGCGGGAGCGGCATGGGCTCGCAACCAGAAATACGGCAAATTCAGCAACATAGAAGGAGGACCGTATCTGCTCTTCGAGGGTAAGAGCGAAGGATATTCGGCATACAGGATACCTTCTCTGATAGTTATGGACAAGGACGTCCTCAACGAAAAGAACGGCACGCATTTCAAGGACAACGTGCTCCTCGCACTCGTGGAGGGCAGGAAAAATTCCGCTCACGACGTCGGCGTAGTTGATATGCTGGGCAAGTTCTCTCTCGACAACGGCAAGACGTGGGGAGAGCAGAAGATAATATTCTCGTTCGGCGAAGAGGTCGGCAAATACGGCAATCCCACGGTAGTGCTAGACAAAGATAACGGCATGCTGAACATCGTGCACATGAGCGCGACCAAAGCTACCGGGTTCAACTACAATACTTTCAATATAAGAGGAAAGCTCAAAGACGATCTGACTTTCGACTGGGAAGAGCCTATCAATATCAGCCTGCCCAAAGACCCCAATATCAAGAAAGGCGCGGCTGACGGCGTGCGCGCGGACACTCTGATGGTCGGACCGGGAAAGGCTGTTCAGATAAAGAGCGGCAAATATGACGGCAGGATAATCGTGCCTGCAAGCAATAACGGCAGTTCCTTCGTGATTTACAGCGACGACCACGGTCTGACATGGTCCAGGAGCGAAGTCGCGGGCAGCGGCAACGAATGCGAAGCGGCTGTCCTTGACAACGGCGACGTGGTCATGGTCGTGAGAGACGGAGCGGGATGCTGCGATTATCATCCCAGACAGTTCCAGAAACTCTCTTATTCTGACGACGGCGGCGCGACGTGGTATATAAAAGAGAAGTTCACGACTCTCAAGACTCCGATCTGTATGGCGTCGGTATATAACGACAACGGCAAGCTGATGCTCAGTTATCCCGATTCTTTCCATACGAGAGTAAATCTTTCCGTGGGTACGACTACCGACGGCGAAAACTGGACGAGCAAGCTGATATACGGCGGCGCGGCGGGTTATTCCTGTATGGACGGCGACAAAGAAGGCAACGTCTATTTGCTCGCAGAGATCGGCAAGGTCAATTACAGCGACGCGATCGCTTTCGCAAAGCTGAATACAAAGGGTTAAGATCAAAACGTATGGTGCGGAGAGGGCAAGACTCTCTCCGCTTTTTTATGCCTGAAAAGAGTGTTTTGAGCGGCAGACAGGGCTCGTCGGCAGGATAACGGCATTTTTTTGAGGTCAAGCGCTGTTTTTTATCGTCATATTTTGGACAAGAGTCGCAGAGTTATTATATAATATAGTCAGTTTTTTCAAGGAGTTTCAACTATGATCAGATTAGGTATTTCGGGCTACGGCAATCTCGGCAGAGGCGTCGAAGCGGCGGTAAAGCACAATCCCGACTTCGAGCTTAAAGTCATATTCACAAGACGCGATCCCGCGTCGATAAAGCCTTTGACAAAGGGCGTAAAGGTGGAGAGCGTAAGCAAGGCGGCAGAGTATAAGGACGAGATAGACGTCCTCATTCTGTGCGGCGGTTCGGCAACCGATCTCCCGGAGCAGACCCCCGTCTATGCAAAGACTTTCAACGTGGTTGACAGTTTCGATACGCACGCGAATATCCCCGCGCATTTCGATGCGGTCGATGCGGCGGCTAAAAAGAGCGGTAAGGTAGCGTTGATAAGCTGCGGCTGGGACCCGGGTATGTTCTCTCTCGCACGCGTCTACGGCGACAGCGTGTTGCCCGGAGGCGAGACCTATACCTTCTGGGGCAAAGGAGTGAGTCAGGGACATTCCGACGCGATAAGAAGAGTGGAAGGCGTACTCGACGCGAGACAGTACACCGTGCCCGTTCAGGCGGCTCTCGACGCGGTCAGGAGCGGTGCGAACCCGACGCTGACGACAAGACAGAAACACACGAGAGAGTGCTATGTCGTCGTCAAAGAGGGAGCTGACAAGGCGAAGATAGAAAAGGAGATCAAGGAGATGCCCAACTACTTTGCCGACTACGACACGACGGTCAACTTCATCTCGCAGGAAGAACTGGACGCAAACCACAAGGGCATACCTCACGGCGGTTTTGTGATAAGGAGCGGCAAGACGGGCGCGGAGGACGAGTTCGACAACGTCGTCGAATATTCGCTCAAGCTCGACTCCAATCCCGCGTTCACCTCGAGCGTGCTCGTGGCGTACGCGCGTGCAGTCGCAAGGATGAGCAAAGAGGGCAAGACGGGTTGCGTGACCGTGCTCGACGTGCCGCCCGCATACCTCAGCGCGAAGAGCGGAGCGGAACTCAGAAAGAGCATGCTCTGATACAAAAGATACAGAATGCAAAAGTCCGCCTCAAGGCGGGCTTTTTTTGGCGTCGGGACTTGTATATTGCGAGACCGTTGGCGGCTGACGCGCTTGTCATTTGTATATCGTTGCAGGGGCGCGGCTGCGTTGCGGGAGATCGCTGCGACGGCTTTCGTCTGCCGACAGGCTGTTTGCATATATCCTTTCACCCGTGCTCGCGAAGTTCACGCGCGCTCGGCAAGAATGAGGAACAGCGGAGGAGGACACCGGAAAAAGCAGGCTTTTATTCGCGCGTTGAAAAACGCGTCTACCACATAAAAACCGTATCGCCACACGGCTCTACTGATAGTAGAGAGCGTATTTTGCGTTTCGCTATTGACACCGATAACGGTATCACATACAATTAAAGCGGAAGAGGTCGAGGGCGGCGTTACGCCGTCGGTCTAAAGGGAGAGAAGTCATGGACGTGATGCAGAAGATAGGCGAAAAGATCGCGGAAAAACGCAAAGAAAAAGGCTGGACTCAACGCGAGCTGGCAGAAAAACTCTGCGTCAGCGACAAGAACGTCAGCAAATGGGAGTGCGGCAGGAGCGTGCCTGACATCTTCTATCTCAAACGTCTTGCGGATCTCTTCGAAGTAAACGTAGACTACTTTCTCGACAGAGAAGAAACGGACGAAAACATAGACGAAAACCGCATAAAACGAACACGGGCAGGAAAAATATCCTTGATACTTCTGATGATCGCCGCGCTTTTGCCGCTTGTCGTGACCGTGGTCGCAAGGATATTTCTGCCCGATACCGTGCCGTGTCATTACAACGCAGAAGGCGAGGTCACGAGGTGGGGAAGTTCGAAAGAGCTTGTGATCATGGGCGGTGCGTATTTCGCGATAGTCCTTATCGCTGCGACGGCGTCGTACGTCGGGCTGGTCAGGATAGACAATCCCGAGGTAAAGCCTTGGACGGTATGGCTGGCTTTTTCGTTGTTCTGTGCCATGGCGCTCGCGTTTGTCGCGATAGAGATCGGCATCGTCGTCAAAAACGCCGCGCTTGCCGCCGAGGCGGGATATACGGTCAGAGAAAGCTCGAAATTCGCAGAATTGTTTTCGGTGCTGATATGCACGTTGTACGCGGTATGCGGTGCCGTCTGCATTTTCGTGCCGCAAAACGCATTCGTCGGGGTCAGGACTTCTTATTCTTTTTCGGGAAAAAAGGAATGGGCTTTCGTCAACGCGTTTGCGGGGGTCGTACTGTACGGTATCTCCGCGGTCATGATCCTCGTCACGGGTGTGCTCGATTATCCGCTCGGCGTCGGCTACGCGATAGCGGTGACGATAGGTCCTGCCGTCGTGGCGTTCGGTTCGGCTTATATCGGCGGAGCGATCCACAAAAATCTGCAGGCGAAAAAGAGAGAAAAGTCCGAATAACGCAAAAGCCCTGAGGACGGAAAAGTCTGAAGGGACAGAACGGAGCTGAAATCCGTATCGGAGATCCGTCGCGGTGCGGCGGATATTTTTTTGCTCGAGTAGGGGTAGAAAATGCGGGGCTCTTATCTGCGTCTGTCTGCTTTTTATGTGCTGTTTTATGGATTAAATACACACTCTTATGCATATTTGCGTAATTGACAGCGTGCGCGTGCTTTGGTAAAATTATTGCGTGAGGGATTGTATATGAGATCGAGAAGATTTTTGATTGTTTTTGCGGTCGTTATTCTTGCCGTTTTCGTCGCGGTTTTCGCGGCATCGTGCAAAGAAGAAGAGCCGCGCGTCGAGAATTACAGCGGCGCGATGTTTGAAAGAGACGCGAAGTCGTCTTATTCCGCGACATACTCCACGCTTAACGCCACGAGGACAAACAGCAATAATCTCTGGCGCGAAGGCATGGTCACGGGCAACGGCATACAGGGAGCGATAATTTCGGGCTCTCCTTATGACGATACCGTGATTTTTCAGAATATACATTTTATTCTTCCAAACCCCAATCCGAGGGTGAATCCCGTCACTTCTGACGAGCTCGAGACGGTCAGGCAGGCGATAATCAACGGAGAAGACATCGTTGACGACCAGCCGTACATGGACGTCTATTCGTACCATGCGGGCGCGATACTCCGAATGACTCAGCAGGACAAGAAGGATGCGGGAGAGGACCCCGCGTCGTATATGAGATATACCGATTACGACACGGCGCAGGTGGGCACGAGATATACCGACGAAGACGGACAGTGGGACAGGCTCACGTTTACGTCCAAGGCGGACGACGTGACGATAACCCAGCTCACCGCATCTTCTACGGGCGCACTGCTCGACGTCACTTTCTCGTACGACAGTCTGTCCACGATGGCTAATTTCGGCAAAGAGGGAGACGTTTATCCCAGCGAAAAGGACATCAGATATAAAAGGACCGTCGACGAAGAACTCGACTATCTCGGGTTCGTCGCGCATTACCCTTCGTACGAGGGCAGCGAACTTCAACAAGGCGGTTACGCGACGGTCAGCTACATATTCTGCGAGGGCGGCACTAAAGAGCTTGTCAGCGTGGAAGGCAAAGAGGAAGAGCAGTATCTCGGCGAGGAGATAACGGGCATAAAAGTGACGGGCGCGAAGAAGATATACGTCGTCACCGCGTCCGGCCGCACCTTCGAGATGGGCGAATACGACGATTTCGCGGATCAGACAGAATACGCTCTCGAGACGTCCTTAAGAGAAAAAGTCAAGGCGGTCGTCGACAAGTACGTCAAAGACGGCGTGTTCTTTTACAGCGACGCGCTGAAAGCGCATACCGACATATTCACACCGCAGTACAACGCGGTCGAATTCTCTCTCGGCGCAGACCTCAACGTGTCCAACGATTCTCTGACCACATACAAATTCAACAACAAGACCATCAACAATACGCTTGCCGAAAGGGCTTACTACTCCGGCAGATACGCGTATCTTTGCTGTGCGGGCACGAGTACCAGCAGACTGTTCGGTATGTGGACGGGCGAGTGGGTCCGCGACTGGGGCAGCAAATATACGATGGACGCTAACGTAAACCTGCAGACCTCGTCGATGAATACGGGCAATATGGAGGATGCGTATATAGGATATGTCAATTTCATACTGAGGCAGGTGGACGACTGGATGGACAACGCGTACGCGTCGCACGGCTACGAGGACGCGATACAGGCTCCCGTCAACAGCGACGGCGATATGGCTCTTCTGACAGAAAGCTGCTATCCCTATCCTTTCAGATACTGGAACGCGGGCGCGAGCTGGATGCTTCAGCCTCTGTACGAGACGCTGATGTGTTACGACGACGTGCAGATCCCGTTGTCTGACGAGTTCGATCTCGAAGAGATACGCGCCGTGCTGTCTATGACAAACGTACCTTTGACCGACGAAATGATAGCCGAGATAAAGGCGAAAGGATACCTCGATCTGAGGAGCGAGATACTTCTGCCGCTCCTCCTCAAGTCGGCAAACTACTGGGCGCAGCTCATGGTGCCCGAATATTATACGGACGCAAACGGGGACATTCATTACGAGGAGGGCAAAACTTCGCTCAAAGAGGGCGAGACCTATTGCATAATCCCGTCTTATTCTCCCGAGAACAATCCGTCCAACTATCCGTCTCCTTCGTGTGCGAATTCGGCGATCGACATCGCGGCGTGCAGGAGCAATCTCGAAATGCTGATAGAGATATGGCGTTCGGTCGATCCGACGGCAGACGTCAGCAAGTGGGAAAGTCTGATGAAGAAGATACCCCCGTATCTCTACGACGAGAGCGGCGCGATAAAGGAGTGGGCGGCTAACCAGTTCGAGGAGAACAACACGCACAGACATCTGAGCCACATGTATATGGTATGGCCGTTGTTCGAGACGCAGGACGACGAGGCTCTGCGCGATGCGGCGATACAGGCAATAGAGAACAGGGCGAGCGAGAACAAGGCGAGCCACGCGCTGATACACCGCGCGCTGATCGCGGCGAGACTCAAGGACAGAGACAGCGTTACAGAGGCGATGGTAGGACTGATGAACGGTAATTCGCTGACGACTATATATTACAAATCGCTTATGACCAATCACCATACGAACAGGAGCAGCTGTTATTGCACCGACTTCGCGATAGGTTATCTCGGCATGGTCAACGAGGCTCTCGTCTATTCGTATACGGGCGAGGTCGAAGTGCTGCCCGCGCTGCCGACGAGCGGTTTCGACGAAGGTTATATCAAAGGTATAAGACTGCGCACCCGCGCCGTGTTGGAGAATCTCAGCTGGTCGCTCGAAACGGGCAAGGCGAGCGTTACGGTATCGAGCGATATAGACCAGACTCTCGAGATCTCATGCGGGCTGTCTCAGCAAAGCAAGACCGTCACGCTCAAGGCGGGCGAAAAGGTCACGGTCGATTTCGATATAAAAGGCTGACATAACGGCGGCGCGGCATATCGCGTCGTCATATTTGTTTTTGACTCGCGTTCGGGCTGAAGCGGAAAGGCGCGGCAGTTCCGTAAAATAAATATAAGGGTGATTAAGAATGAAAAAAAGATTTTTCGCGGCTGTATTATCTCTCGCGTTGACGTTCGCGGGTTGTACTTTCGTCGCTTGCGACGACGGCACGGACGGCAAAACCGCGTCCGAAATGAAAGAGTATAGCCTGACGGACGGCGACGGTGCTCACGTCGCGGACGTGCCTTACGACGAATATCTGAGCGAACAGGTTTTTGCTGACGATCTTTACAAGGTGTCGGTAAATACTCAAGGCGCGTCTCCGAACAAGAGCGCGAAAGAGAATACCGCAGCGTTGCAGGCGGCTATCGACGACGCGTCGGCGAACGGCGGCGGATACGGGGTGGTCGAAGTGAAAGGCGGCGTCTATTATACGGGGACTCTCTATATGAAGAGCGGAGTCACGCTTTACGTCGCAGAGGACAGCGCGCTCAAACTTCCCGATTACGACGATTACACGACTGAGGAAAAGAGAGAATTTCTCGGCGGCGCGCTGATAAGGGCTGAAGGCGTTGACGACTGGGGAATCGTCGGACCGGGGAGACTCGACGGCAACGGCACCGATTATACGGCGGAAAGCAAGAATCCGACTAAAAATCTGCCGCAGGAGACTTTCAACCTCAAGCAAAAAGTGCTTTCGTACCGCGACAGACTGAGGGAGCGAAAGTCCGACGAATTCGGCTGCAATCTGATTTACGCGAGAGACTGCGAGAATATCTCGCTTTCGAATATAGTGCTATACGAGCCTTCGACGTGGACGGTCAAGCTCGAACTGTGCAGCGGCGTACAAATCTCAGACGTCGTGATCGACAACAATGTCTACGTCGCCAACAGCGACGGCTTCGATATATGCGGCACGAGCAACGTCGAGATAAAGCATTGTTTCATCGCGACGGGTGACGACGGTATAGTGTTGAAGTCCAACGTCGGTCCGATAGAGAACGTATCCGTCAGCGACTGCGAGATAATGTCGCTCGCAAACAATTTCAAGATAGGCACAGAGACGGGCTACGACGTCAAGAACGTGACCGTCAGCAACTGCTACTTTTTCTGCGCCGAAATAGCGGGCGGTTACAGCGGGATAGCGATAGAGAGCGCGGACGGCGCGAATATCTCGGACGTGACCGTCAGCGATATAGTTATGAACAACGTGCCGTCGGCTCTGCTGATATGGCTGGGGTGCAGGCTCGACAAGGACAACGGCAGCGACGGCAAGACGGTGGGCGGTATCGACGGCGTCAATGTGAGCAACGTGTTCGCAAAGGACATAGACATCGCGTGCGCGATCGTCGGTTGCGAGTACAAAGGCACGGTATATCCCGTCAGAAACGTCACGCTCGACAACTTCGATATAAGATACCGCGAGTGCGGAGAGGATCTCGACGTCTACAACGGCAACGACGTCCTGCACGCCAATATGAACGGATACCCCGAGATAACCCGCGTTTCGCACAGCTACTTCATATCGCACGCTGCCAGCTCATATCACGATCTGCCCGTGTACGGGCTGTATCTGTACGACGTCGAGAACGTCACCGTCACTTCGTTCGACGTGACGGCAAGGAGCGTGAACACCCGTCCGATGACCAACGCGGGCAAGTACGACGCCAGAGACAATATCGTGAACTGCTCGGTGAACTGATCGGGCGGGCAGTCGGATAATAAAAAGTCAAAACGGATTGACACGAGTGTCCGTTTGGTGATACATTTATACCAGACCTGAACAAAGGAGAACATAGATGAAACAAGATATGATAGTTATCCTCGATCTCGGCAGCGAGAACAATTCCGCGCTTGCAAGAGAGATCCGTGCGCTCGGCGTTTACAGCGAGATACATCCTCACGACATCACCGCCAAGCAGCTTGCCGCACTTCCCAACGTCAAAGGCGTGATATTAAACGGCGGACCGAACAACGTCATCGACGGCGTCAGGATAGACGTCGCGGACGAGATATACAAGTCGGGGATTCCCGTCGTCGCCCTCGGTCACGATACGAAGAAGTGCCCGTCTATGAAAGAGTCTGACCTCAAGGCGTTCGTCTTCGACAGATGCGCTTGCGAGGCTAACTGGAATATGCAGAACTTTATCGACGATCAGGTCGAACTGCTGAAGAAACAGATAGGAGACAAAAAGGTGCTCCTCGCGCTTTCGGGCGGAGTGGACAGCTCTGTCGTCGCCGCGTTGCTGATAAAGGCGATAGGCAAGCAGCTCGTATGCGTGCACGTCAACCACGGCCTTCTGAGAAAGGGAGAGCCGGAACAGGTCGTCAAGGTGTTCAGAGAAGAGCTGGGTGCGACCCTTATCTATTCCGACAGCGTGGACAGGTTCCTCGACAAGCTCGCGGGCGTCTCCGATCCCGAGAAGAAGAGAAAGATCATCGGTGCGGAATTCATCAGAGTGTTCGAAGAAGAGGCGAGAAAACTCGACGGCATCGACTTCCTCGCTCAGGGTACGATATATCCCGACATCGTCGAGAGCGGTACGAAGACAAACAAGATCGTCAAGTCGCACCACAACGTGGGCGGTCTTCCCGACGACCTCAAATTCGAGCTGGTCGAGCCGCTCAAATACCTGTTCAAGGACGAAGTCCGCGCATGCGGCAAGGCACTCGGTCTTCCCGACGATATGGTTTACCGTCAGCCGTTCCCGGGTCCCGGTCTCGGCGTCAGATGTCTCGGCGCGATCACAAGAGACAGGCTCGAGGCGGTCAGAGAATCCGACGCGATACTCCGCGAGGAATTCGCCAAAGCGGGCTTGCAGGGCAAGGTATGGCAGTACTTCACGCTTATCCCCGACGTCAAGTCGGTCGGCGTAAGAGACAACGCGCGCTCCTTCGAGTGGCCCGTAATAATCCGTGCCGTAAATACCGTGGACGCGATGACGGCTACGATAGAGCACGTCGACTGGAAAGTTCTCGACAAGATCGTTGCGAGGATAATCACCGAGGTCAAAGGCGTCAACCGCGTGTGTTTCGATATGACCCCGAAGCCGACGGGCACGATCGAGTGGGAATAATAAAATGAAAAAATACGGGCGGAAAGTCCGTATTTTTATTTGCGATTTATGATCTGAAAAATATTTTGTGAGAAACCCGACAGAGAAGTAAAAGATTTTGAAGAAATAACAAAGGTGTCGGAAAAATGCGACGCGGTGCGCCGACGCTGAATGGCGACGACGGTATTCATTCTCGACATCGAGAGAATGACGGGTAAGCGCAGGATGAAAAATGACGCGGGCTTTCGGAATCGCGGGCGGTTGCGAAAGAGGTGTAAAGGAAAGAATGCGCAAACTCACGGACATAGTGTATTTTAAGACACGTTTCGATACGTTTTGTCCGTTGACACGCGCGCAATACTATGATATAATATACGCGTAGGTTTGAGATGGTGTGCCACAACTGCGCCATCTCGCTTTTTTTAGAATAGTAAATTAAGGAGGTTGTATTATGGCAAAGAAGAAAAAGAAGGGAGTCAGCGTTCTGTCTCTCGTACTCGTGCTCGTAATGATAGTCGGCGCGGCTCTCGCGTTTACGGGGTTGTTCCTCGACTGGACGACGTCGAAGACCAACGTGGTCATAGGCTCGGTTGAAAGCAATGCGACGCTTCAGGACTGGGCGGAGATGCACGATTCCGCAGTTAAGCTCGACGGAGAGGTCAAATATTTCGTTGTGACGAACATGTTCGCGTGGATAGCTGCTGCGGCTGTCGCGGTTGCGGCTGTGCTGTTCATACTCAAGCTGGTCATAAGACTCAAGCTGCTCTCGACTCTCGGCGGAATCGCAGGTATCGTAGGTCTGCTGTGCGCGGTGCTCGCTATCGTGTTCACGATCCTTATGGGCAACGAATACGCGGTAGGCAACGAGACTATCGGCAATTCGGTAGCTCCGGCGATAGGTTGCTATCTGTTGACGGTCGGCGGCGTTCTCGGCGGTGCGGCTGCAATCGGCGGCGCGGTCAAGAGCTGACAGATATAAACGAAAAGAAAAAGACCCGTCCTGCGTTTTACAGCGAAGGGCGGGTCTTTTATATGTCATGAAAGGAAAGAGGTGAGGGAGTTTCGTGCAAATAAACGATTTGCACCGACACAGTTTTCAGACGAGGACAAAAGCGAAGACGGATAAAGTATACTGTGGGAAACGAAACAAGAGCGGTTTTGTGCATAAAAAACCGCCGACACGGAAGTCGGCGGGAGATCGCGTGATTTGCTGCCGCGATTTATTTTATAAGGTATTCGTTGAGTTTCGCGGTAACGATCGCGTAGCCGTCCGCATTGACGTGCAGACCGTCCATCGTCAGTTCTTCCCGCAGATTTCCGTCTGCGTCCGAAAGCAGAGAATTGACATCGATGTATGTGCAGCCTAGTTCGGCGCATATCGGTTCTATAAGAGCGTTGACTTTGAGTATGTCTTCGTTCTTGCGGTCCGCGACGCTGTTAAGATATACTGGTTTAGTATTCGGATTGACGGGGTAAAGAGATTCGACGAATACTTCGCAGTCGGGAAGAGCTGTTTTTATTTCCGTCAGTATTTCGCGTATGTTCTCGGCTATTTTTTCGGGCGTAACGCCTCTGTTCAGGTCGTTCGCGCCTCCCAGGAATATGACTCTCGACGGTTCGAGGGGCAGCAGATTGTTGTCCAGCCTCGACAACATGCCGCTCGTGGTGTCGCCCGATATGCCCCTGTTCAGGTTCTCGAATTCGGGGAAAGCGGAAGAGGTGTCGTAAAACTCGGTCAGCGAGTCGCCGAAGAATACCGTCAGTCCTTTTTTTGCCGTCTTGTTCATTTCGTCGTATTTTGCCTCTTTGACCGACTTGTCGCCGAGTATCGTAAACAGTACGTCGCCGTATGCGGAATAGTAACTCAGAAATATGCTGAGTGCGAGAAGTATCACGCATATCGCGGCAAAAAACGCCGTCAGCGCGATTTTTTCTTTTCTGAAAGTATTTTTCATGTCCGTTTTCTCCATATTTTTATCTTGTCGAAAGTTATGATTGCCGTCTATCCGATTATATACCGTGCAGCGTTATTTTGTCAACACGGGCGCAAAACGCGAAGATTTTGCCTCAAAATACGCAGATCTGGAAAAATTATCAAGGAAAACCTCGTAGTATAGGTTATAAATATCTATACAAATCAAAAAAAATGTGTTATAATAATTAAAAATATTCTCAGCAGGAGATATGGGGATGAGCAAGAAAATAAAAGATTTGAAGCTGAAAAAGGTCGGTTCGGAAGAAAAATCCGAAAACGACAAGCTTTATTCCGTTTCCGACAATTATTATACGGAGAAAGATGCGAAGAAAATCGAAAAGAAAGGACATAGAAGGCGTTTCTTTACGGGATTTGCCGCAATAAGCATAGTATTCGTGCTTATCTGCACTCTTTTCGTAGGGGCGTTCGTCGCGTGGGACATGTATGCAAAAGAGCCTACCGGGCTCACATTGCCCGAAGCTGTGTCCATGCTCGCGGATCTCTACAAGGACGGCAGCGGTATAGTTACCAATCCCTACAATGCGGAAACCGATCTGGAAAGCTTTTATACAGATCTGAAGAAAGGCTTATATGTTTCTCAGGATTGCGAAATATCCATAAACGATATAGTCAGCGGTATACTTTCAAATGCTACGTCGGGAGAGAACGGAAACGCTACCGAAGAAGTTACGCTGAGCAACGGAAAGCCTCTCGTTATGTCTGACGAGAGTGCTCCCGAAGTGGGTGCAAACGGTTCGATCACGGGCAATCAGGCTCTCGACGATCTGCTTGAAAGCCTGGAGTTCGATTTCTCCGTCCTCGAAGGCAAGACCGATTCCGATCTCGAAAAAGAAATGCTCGAGCTTTCTGATAAAGAACTTGCCGCAGTTCTCAACGAGGCGTTCGGCGTTATTT
Organism: uncultured Christensenellaceae bacterium; assembly: GCA_944380305.1. Classification (GTDB taxonomy): domain Bacteria; phylum Bacillota; class Clostridia; order Christensenellales; family UBA3700; genus Ornithoclostridium. The sequence continues at coordinate 58,109 of CALWHF010000002.1, read as the reverse complement.
CCGAGATAGACGCGCTCAAGAATTTCGAGACTCAGTACGGTCTGAATATAGCGGCTGTCGTTTCGGTCCAACAGGTCATAATCGATAAGGCGACCGTGCTCGAACAGGAAGACGCGCGCGTACTCGTCACCATCAAACTCAATCTCCGCGATGCTGCAAAGACTGCTTTAGCGAACAACAAAGAACAGCTGCTTTCAAAGCTTTTTCAGGGCAAGGAAGTTCCTTCGATAGTGAGCAGTGCCGTTGACGCGTTGCCCGCGCTTTTGCCCGAGACTCTTTACGTTACGGCAAGCGTATTCCCCAACCAACAGACGTGGAGCGCGCAGGTCATCGTCAACAATATGAGCGAAAAGCAGCAGACAGCGGTCAACAATCTGCTTGACAAGTTCCTTTCTGCTCAAGACGAAGACGGAAACAGCATTTCTTTCATGCAGAGCATAAACGCGAAGGTCTACGATACCATCGCAAAAATCAACGATATTATTCCCGTCAACTTTACTCCCAGCGGAACTCTCAACACCAAGCCGATACAGGCGGTTATCAATATGCTGGGTGCAGAGAATCTTACCCAGGGAGACTTCCTCGCGCTGGTCAGAGACGTCAAACTTCCTACGGCTGAATCTCTCGGCGTCGACGGGTACAACGAAGAAAGTCAGATAATTGCCGCAAATGACTTTATCAACGGCGAGTTCAGCACCAAATACTATTTCAACAACGAGCCCGATACGGCTGCGGGGGAGACAGACAAATTCATAACCGCGTCCAACCTCTTCTCCAAAATAAGCACTCTTTCCGATGACGAAAATTCGCTCAGGAGGATAGAGATAAGAGACAGGATCGTAGAGGGGCTCGATTACGAGGACGGAGGAGCGTTCAGACCCGTAGCTGACGAGGATACTCTCGCTGCGTTGCTCAACGGTTATCTGAAGAACCAGAACTTCAAAGTCGAAAATATGGAACCGTGGATAATGGCTGTCGACAGTAAGGGCGTAGGCATCGATTCACAAAACAGAGAATATTTTACGCTCGACGTTACGATAGAGCTCGATCTGACAAGTGTGATAGACGCTCAGTTGGGAGACAACACGGTGATGAAAAATCTCGTCAAACAGTTGCTTCCCGACGCAATCTACGTTTTCCTCACATATACGCAGTATACCGCGACTGACGGTACGAAGTCCAGCACCGCGCTGATCGACATCAACAAGAAGGGCAACGACGAGAGCCGCAAACATTTCGAGACGCTGATCAGCCTGCTGAATGCGGTTCAGAAGAAAGGCGGAGACAGCGGCGAGACTCCTGAAACCGGAGAGGAAGGCGGAGAGGGACAGGTCTCGGGTCTTTCCTTCGACGAACTTCAGAATCAGCTCAATCAAAAGATATTCGAGGCGTTCGCCGATATTGAAACGAATATGGGCGTGGGCATAGAATTCACGTCTACGGGCGCAATACTGCCCAACATCTTCGAAGTGCTCGCAAACAATTCGAAACTCAAGTACGATCCCGAGCTTGACGGAGATATGACCGAGGATGAGTTCAACGACTTGTATAAGATGACGGGCGAGGATATGTATTTTATCCTTTCCAGAACCTATAAGTACGATGCGGAAGGTACGGAAGTCGAGACCAACATGAACGCCGACGAGGTAGCTCTCGGTATCAGCGGGTTCGTGAGCGAGATAGACAAAAAATATTATATCGAGACGGGCGACGACTGGACGATAAACAACATTCAGGATAAACTCACCGAAATCGGAAACAATTATGCGTCCGTACTCAGAATGACCGCGGCAGAAGGACAGAACGCCGGACTTCTCGAGGATGAGACGAACTATGAAGAACTGAATCCCTATCTCAGCCAGTTCGAATTTGCAAATATAGTAAACGGTTCAGGCAAACTCGATAACCTGATGAAGATACTACCCACAAGCAAGATCGAATACATCAGCATATATAACGAGGGCACGACACCGGTCATAAAGCTGAGGATCAAGGGAGACGTCGATATGAACGTCGAGGGAGAAACTACGATAGAAGAGAACAAGAAGTACGCTACGTTGTTCCCGTACGGTATCGACATCATCGTCACGATCGAGGTGGGATACGATACGTTCGGTAACGAGATTTACGATGCGAGCGTAGACATCAACGCGATAGGAGACGAATACATCGACAAGATGCTGTTCTTCGTCAGGAGATTCTCGGGACAGACTTCAACTGGCGACGGTCAGGAGCTCAGCAAGGCGGGCCTCGAACAGACGATCGAAGGAAAACTCGCGACTGCGTTCGGTGAAATGAAGGCGGGAGGCAGCGTGGATATAGAATTCGTCGACGAAGAGGCAACCCGTGCGGCGGGCATAGAATTCTCGACGATATTCGAGCTTGCAGTCAACAAGGTATACGACGAGGTTGGCGAGGTCAAGCCTTCGGGCGAACTTATGCGTTCCACGATAAAGGGACTACACAAAGGCCTTGACGGGTATGTCGACGAAAACGGAAAGACACTTTCGAACTCCGCTTACGTTTCGCCGATCGACGAAGACAACATGACCGACGACGATATTGCGAAAGGCAACTCTACATTCCTGCTTTCGATAAGCGGTCAGGACGTGACTATCGAGGCTCAATTTCTTGACGCGTATATGTCGACGAAGATGAGCGGCAACGACTTCACGGATATAGTCGGCGGTGTGTCAGGAGACATAAATTTCTATCAGTCGTATATCCTGCCCAATTACACTAACGGCAGCGAAGAGGAACAGAACAGAGCTGCGTTGGTCAGAAGTTATTTCAACCTCGACACGACAGAACATGCGGGTACGTCGTATCTTATGGTCACGCTCAAAGTAAATACGGCTAATCTGGCACCCAAAGTTGAAGGAAACAAGCTTGTGCCGTCAGTGATTTATATCAGTGCTCAGATACCGCTCGAACAAGCGAACGCGCAACAGAATACGAGGATATTCGTCAATACCATGGACGATGACGAGTGCAAGGTGATGAACAGAATACTCAAGAGTATCGGTTACGACAAGACATTGTTCGGAGACGGTGCTTCCGGTCAGACCGGAAATGACGTCGTGAGTAAAATATTCAATACAAATCTCGTGGATTACGAGTATACCGTACCGATAGTTGAAGAAAAGATAAAGATAACTGTTACGGTCGACGACGTAGTCAGGATGAGCGACGTATGGTATTGCTCTCAGTTTGACGGAGACGAGGATAACAGACGTCCCTATATCATAAAAGAGGCGGGCAAAGAGTTTGGCGCAGCAACCGATCCGAGATACGGCGTGGCATATCTCAAATTCGAGGAAACCAGAAACATTTCGGATTTTGAATTTATAACCGAATAATCACGGAGAAATAATAGTTATGAAAAAATACGACACATTGACTATCGGTCATATTTCGCTCGACTACAATATAGACTATCTCGACAACCAGATCATCGAGGTCGGCGGAGCGGTGATATATTCTTCCGCCGCGGCGTATGCGGGCGGCTACAAGGTCGGGGTCGTGACCAAGGTCGCGCCCGAAGACAAGGACAGACTCAACGAGTTCGTCATCGACAAAGAGGACATTTTCTATATCCCGTCGAGCGCGAGCACGTCAATCCGCAACAAATACCATACTCCCGATAAGGAAAGACGCACATGCACCTGCATAGGTCAAGCGGACCCGTTCAGGATAGAGGATATCCCCGAGGTGGACTGCAACGTCTATCATCTCGCGGGTCTGATCTACGGCGACTTCGACGGAGAGCTGATCAAGGCTCTTGCGGCGAAAGGCAAAGTCGCGGTGGACGTACAGGCACTTCTTCGGCATGCGGATAAGAAGACGGGCGCGATGTACTTCGAGGACTGGGCGGAGAAAAAGGAGATACTTCCTTATATAACCTACCTGAAGACGGACGCTGCCGAGGCGGAGATACTGACGGGTCAGCCCGACAGAGTCGTGGCGGCGAAGATGTTGCACGCGTGGGGCGCGAAAGAGGTCGTGATCACGCACAATACCGAGGTCATAGCGTATGACGGCGAAAAGCTGTGCACCTGCCCTATAAAAGCGAGGAATCTTTCGGGAAGAAGCGGCAGAGGAGACACGACTTTCGCGGGATACATCACCGAGAGGATAAAGCAGCCTATGGATAAGGCACTCCTTTGGGCGACCGCGCTCGTGTCCAACAAGATGGAAAACCCCGGTCCGTACAGAGGCAAGCGCAAGGACGTAGAGGCGTACATCAAAGAGTTTTATCCCGAATTCAAGTGAGGTTGATATGAAACATACTTATATGACGAAAGGTACATGCTCGAGGCGTATCGACTTCGAGCTGGACGGCAACGTGGTCAGAAACGTCGTGTTTTACGGCGGATGCCCCGGAAACCTGATCGCGATCCCGCGTCTCGTGGATGGCATGACAGTGCAGGAAGTCGTCGAGAAATGCGGCGGCGTCAACTGCGCGGGCAAAGGCACGTCGTGTGCCGATCAGCTCGCAAAAGCCGTTTTACAAGCATATAGCCAAGAAAATTGACCGTAAAAGCCTGCGGATTTTCATTGACAGTCCGCGACGCGATGTAGTAATATAAGAATACCGCTTTTTCAAAGCATAGTGTGATCAGGAGGAATTTATGAAAATCGACGACAAAAATAAATTCTCATACAGCGAGAACGAAGAGTTCGAGGATCTTTCGGAATTCGATATAGACGAAGAACTCGATCAGCCCGTTCCCGCCAAAGAGGTCGTTCGTGAAGTCGCGGCGTATGAGGAGCCCGCAGAGGAAGATGTTTACGAAGAACAGGCGGAGGAAACGTACGAGGGGTACGAAGAGCCTGCGGATTACAGAACTGCTGTCGGAGTCGTCGGAAGCATCGATATCCGCAAAAGCTTTATCGAAAGACTTTCCGAGATGGACGAGAGAGTCATCGAATGGCACGACAGGTTGCAGGCGCATCTCACTTCTTACCGCAAGGTCAAGAGCCGTTACAGCGCACGTTGCGACAGTTACCGTATGGGCAGAGATCTGCTCGCAAAAATGGCTATCGGCGGAAAGACGCTCAAGCTCTATCTCGCGCTCGATCCCGAGGATGCCGCACTCGAAGACGGCAAGTATCATCAGCGCGACCTCAGCGAAACAAGTGCCTACCAGGAAGTTCCTTTCATGTTGCCGATCCGTTCCGATCTTGCGGTTAGAAAAGCTTGCCGCGTCATAGATTATATGATGGAGAATTTCAATATTCCAAAGAGACGTCCGCGCAAGAAAAGAACGCAATCCGCTCAGAACTGAAAACGAAGAGATCCGCCCGAAAGAGCGGATCTTTTTTGCATTAATGTTTCAGGTTTGATTTTTGCGGATATGTATCGGGTTTTACAGCAATATCGAATATGCGAGAAGTATTGTCGCCGAGTAATAGAAAAGCATTACGATATAATTGAGTATGCGTCTCAGATTCACCGATCTGCCGTAGTAGGTGTAGCAAAGCGCGGTGTCGGAGATCATGAACGCCGCCAGTGCGACGAACAAAGCTACCGAACGCCTTGACGGGTTGACTATGAGAAGGTTGAGCGCGCATATCATGGTGAAGCCGATTATCACCGAATATATCAGCAGTCCTATCGCCGTTTTCTCGAGTTTTATCACATTCAGTTTGTGAGACACGAGAAGGATCGCGGGGGAGATGAGAACTATCGGCAAGAGCCAGTATTCGAACCTGTCAGCATACATTATGAAACGTATCGCAAACATTATCTGCGCGAGTGCGAATGCTCCTACGCCAAGCAAAAGGTAAAGATTTGCGGTGCGTTCGGTGAAAAGCTCTTTTATCATAAGAAATACGTCGCCGACAAAACACAGCATCAGTCCCGTAAGCATGACCATGCCGTATTTCAGATTGAGAAGGTTGTCGAAGTTTTTGCTGAGAGCAATAAACGCTATCAGCATAAACCCGAGCGACGATACTGTTTTAGCTATGGTAGCAACGACGCGGTGTTCGTTGACGTAAAACGCCGCGGTAAGAAATGCGGTCGCCACCATTATGCCTGAAATGACGTAGATGCCTATCATTGTGTTTTCCCCCGCTTAGGACAGGTTGTCAGAAACAGAAATTACCGTCTCTGAAAATCGGGGTTTCCGTACCGTCGGAGGAAATGCCCGTTATGCTGAGGTCGGAAGTGCCGACCATGAAATCCACATGTTCGTCCGAGAAGTTTACGCCTAGAGTCGCGAGTTCTTCATCAGACATTTTTTCCGCGCCGTTTATGAGCGGATACGCTTTGCCTATCGCAAAATGGCAACTTGCGTTTTCGTCGAAAAGAGTGTTGTAGAACAGAGTTTTGAGGTTTTGTATCGGGGAGTCGTATTGCACGAGCGCGACTTCGCCGAGGTATCTCGAACCCTCGTCTGTTTCGATTACGTTTTTCAGGGTCTCGTAACCCTTTTTCGCGTTGAAATCAACGATTTTGCCGTCTTTTATCACGAGATAGAAATCCTCTATGACCGTCCCGTTATGCACTAGGGGCATCGATGCCACTATCCTGCCGTTGCCGCTGTTTCTGTCGGGCAGAGTGAATATCTCTTCGGTCGGCATGTTCGCACAGAACGGCGCGCCGTAAGTCGTATTTTCTTTTGCGCCGCTGAAGTACGCGCCTTCGGGAAGTCCGACGGTGAAGTCGGTACCGAGAGAGTTTTTGTATCTGAGTTCTTTCAGCCTGAGAGAATTCAGCTTTTCTATCCTGACGAGAGAGCGGTTCTGGAAGTCCTGCCATGCCTTTACGCTGTCTTTGCAGTCCAGACGCATGGCTTTGATTATGAGATTCCACAAAGCCGCGACGGCTTTAGAGGGCGAGAGATCGGGGAATACCGTCTTTGCCCATTCTTCAGAAGGAACGGCGCAAAGCGTCCAGCGTATCTTGTTAGCCATAGCGTTGTCGTAATACTCTTTTACAGCCTTGTGAGTCGCGCGCGATCTCGCGGCGATCTTGTCGGGATCTATACCGTCGAAAAGATGAGGATCTTCGGACAGTATGCGTATAGTAACGGCATGTTTGCCTCTGCACGAATTTTTCATATCCGCTTCCCAAGACGGGATTTCAGACAGGGTCTCCTTGTCCTGATACAAATAGTGCAGACGGGTCGCCTTGTCGTCGACGTAGGATACCGTCACGCGTTTTGCCTTCGCTTTGTAACAGTATTCCGTCATCGCCTGTGCGAGCGGCGCGCCCTCGAGCGAAGATATGATCAGTACTTCGTCGTCTTTGCGTACGCACGCACCGACTTTGACCATGAGTTTTGCGTATTTTCTTATTACGGACTTCATTTGACACCTTGTGTATGAGCTATTGAACGGGCATATCGCCCGTACAGTTTAATTATCCTATATAAAGCCGAAGTTGTCAAGGAGTGTCCGAATAATAATTTCGCGCACATACGGACGCGCGTCTCCGTATGCGCAATATTATGCCGCGGGATATGGACAAACGCAGCCGTTTGTGGTATAATAATTGCAAATTGCGGAGGTATTAATATGATAGTTACGGTATCCGACGAAAAACTGCGCGTATGCGCGAACACCTGCGGCGCGACGCTGGCGTCCGTAAAGAGACTGAGAGACGGCAGAGAATTTCTGTGGCAGGGCAGCGAGGATTCCTGGAAGGAACAGGACGTCGTTATTTTTCCGTTCGTCGCGAGACAAAAGGACGGGTGGTATACGGTTGACGACAAGCGTTACGACGTGCCTTTGCACGGGGTATGCAGACACGCTGCTTTCGAGGAGAGCAGAGTCTCCGACAACGAGACCGTGCTTATCAACAGGTGGAACGAAGATACTCTCGCGAAATATCCGTACAAGTACGAATATTCGGTGCGTTTCAGGATCGAAAACGGAGCTCTCGAGGTAACTCATACCGCGAAAAACGTTGACGACAAACTGATGTATTTTATGATGGGAGCGCATCCCGCGTTCAATGTGTGCGCGACTTATAAAGACGGAAAGATTGACACGGGCGCGAATTATATCGACTTCCTCAAGCCTATTTCGCCCAACTATCTTACTCTCGAAGAGAAGGGACATTTCATCACGGGCAAGGCACCCTTCGGCACTATCGACAGACTGAGCACGGGCAAGGACGTGATGATAAAATATAAGACAGTGATGTTGACCGAAGTCGGTACGGACAAACTCGCGTTGCGTCTTGCAGACGGCGAGAGCGTCTATTTCGATTTCGGAGAAGTGGACGTGCTGGCTTTCTGGAGCATGGAGGAGAGCGGAGCATATGTCTGCATCGAGCCGTGGCACGGCGCACCCGACAAGCTGGAGCCGGACAGAGAGCTCAAGGATAAAGCGTTCGTGCACACTCTTGAACCCGGCAAGACTTTTACCTATAAATACAGAGTTTCTTTCGACGAATAATCAGCAGACCACAAGGAGGCACGCGTGAAGATGATATGCGCGGACGTCGGCGGCACGGCGGTCAAATCCGCATTGATCTCCGTCGGGCGCGTCAGACTTCCCCAAAGCTATAAGATAAAGAATTTCGCGAGCGTTCCCACCCGTTCCGATCTCGGATTCGAAGGGGTGCGCGAAAACGTGCTCAAAGCGATAGAAGCGGTATCTGCCGACGACATCGCAGACATAGTCGCGATCGCAACGGCGGGCGAAGTGCGCTGGGACGACGGTACGGTCGTCAAAGCCACGAGTTCGCTTCCGGGGTTTTGCGGCTACGCTTTTTCAAAAGACATTTCTAAGACTCTCGGTCGCCGCGTTGTCGTCGTCAACGACGCTTGCGCCGCGGCAGTGTGCGAGCATTATTTTACGGCGAAAAGAGCGCACTCGACTTTCGTGCTGACGATAGGCACGGGGCTCGGAAGCGCGATGGTTACCGAAGGAAGACTCGACGCAGATCATGTGAAAGATCTGGAGCTGGGGCATATCCCTTATGTCGACAACGGGTACGATTGCAGATGCGGATCGAAAGGGTGTCTCGAACAATACCTGTCGGCTACCGCCATAAAGAGAGATGCGGGAAAGAATACCGTAAAAGATGCCCTTACAGACACGGGTGACCAAAAATGTATAGCGGCGAAAGTCTCGTTTTTTTCTGCTTTGGACTACGCTCTTTGCATGATAAAGAGAGACTACGCTCCCGCGGAGATACTGCTCGGAGGGGGACTCGCCGAGATGAAAAATCTGTGGCTGGACGAGTTTTACGCAAAGTTCGGGCATACCGACGTCAGGGCGGCGCGAAAGGGAAACAAGGCGGGACTTCTGGGCGCGGCGTATTGCGCGCTCAACGGGGTTTTCGAAGATCAGTGATAAATTTTCAGAGAGCGGATATATGTATAAACTCGAGATGCATCTTCATACGATACACAACAGTCATTGCGGTCAGGCGGAACCTGCCGACATCGCGCACGACTACGCGAAGGCGGGCTACAACGGGATCGTGGTGACCAATCATTTCAACCGAACGGATCTTTTCGGTTACGTTGCGCAGCAGTTCGGCAGCCGACTCAACGTGATGACGGATTATATGCACGACTACTACGAGCTTAAGGATGAATGCGCGAAGTACGGTATCGACGTGTTTTTCGGTCTCGAGGCCGCACCCGATTTCTGTACATATTACAAATATTCGCCGCCTTACGGGGAGATACTGGTTTACGGCATTACTCCCGAAGAATTGTTGAGGGACGGCTATGATATTCTTAATTTCAGCGACAGAGAGTTTTACGAGTGGGCTGAAAAGAACGGCTGCGTCCTCGTCGTCGCGCATCCGTTCAGGAGCATCTGCACTCCGTTGGATTACAGGTACGTCCACGGCATAGAGATCGCAAATCTGCATGCATACCAGAATTCGCACAACGAAAAGGCAGAAGAGCTCTGCGCCTCTCTCGGGCTTATCTCTACGGGCGGAAGCGATTATCATTTCGAAGGAGGAGAAGGCGGCGGGATCCTGCTTAAACGCGCTCCCGAGAACGAAAAAGATCTGGCGGCGATACTGAAAAGCGGAGAATACGAGGTAATAAAGAAAAGATGAGCAAGAAACCCGAAAAGACAAACGTCATGAGAGTGCTCGACACCCTCGGCATAAAGTACGAAACGCACGAATACGACAATACGACAACTGACGGTGCGCACGTCGCCGCGTTGCTCGGCAAAGATCCGTCCTGCGTGTTCAAGACGCTCGTCACCGTCGGACACGACCGCAAGAACTACGTCTTCGTCGTTCCCGTGACTGGAAGTCTCGATCTGAAAGCCGCCGCGGCGAGCGTAGGGGTCAAGAACGTAGAGATGATTGCGCAGAAACAGTTGTTACCTCTGACGGGTTACGTCCACGGGGGATGCAGTCCGATAGGCATGAAAAAGAAGTTCGTCACGGTCATAGACGAGAGCGCGAAAGACAAGGAGACGATAGTATACAGCGCGGGTAAAGTTGGACATCAGGTGGAGACTTCTCCGACCGATCTCTCAAACGCCGTTCAGGCGAAATTCGCCAAGATCGCGACTTGCAGATAGGATAAAAGAGGTTGCGGCGAAATGACCGCAATTATGGATATTTCAGCGAAAAAGCGGCATAAAACGACAATTTCGGGCGTTTTACGCCGCATTTTCATCTATATTGTTGCGCACGCGGTGCGGGTTTGTTATAATGGAGAAAACCGTTAAGAGGGAGAATGAGTTTGAAAAAGATTACTTTGGGCGACGTAAAGTCGTTTTTCAAAAATCACGGCAGGAAAATCGCCGAAAAGACAGGGCTTGTACTTCTCGTGCTCGTCATCGTGACTTCAGTGTGCCTGGGCATTTACAGCGTGAGCGCGTATTCGAATCTGAGGATCACGGTGGATCTGAACGATGAAAGGCAGACCGTGCAGGGCTTCGGCGCATCTATGGCATGGACGTTCCAGCGACTGGGTCTCGAGGGTACCGACGAGGTCAAAGAAAAGTCGATAGAAATGCTTTACGGTGACAGCGGTCTCAGGCTCAACATAGCGAGATTCAATATAGGCGGAGGTTCGCTCGACTCTAATCTCGACGACGTTGTTCCGTATTGTTACGACTGGTTCGACCCCGACAGACGCGCAGAGAGCTTTTTCGTTGCAGAGAACTATCTCGATGCAGACGACGCGACTCTGAAAGCGGCGTTTGCCGACGAAAACAATTACGATTTTACCCGCGATGCGGGCGCGCTCGAAATGCTCGATATGGCTCTTGCCGCGGGCAATATCGACAAGATAGTCTTCTTTGCCAATTCTCCTCATTATCTTATGACCGTATCGGGGACCTGTACGGGTGCCGAGGTGCAGCAGAACAACCTCAAAGAGGAATTTTACGAGGCGTATTGCGATTATCTTCTGATAATCGTGGACAATATCGTGAAAGAGCATCTTTCGGGACTTGAAAACGTGCCCGAAGTGGTGATAAGTCCCGTCAACGAACCGCAATGGGACTGGGGCGGAGACGGTGCTTCGCAGGAAGGTTGTCATTTCGATCCCGAACCGCTGGCGGCGTTTTACGACGTGTTCCTGGATAAGCTCGAGGCGTTCAACGATGCCAACGGCACGTCGTACGAATGCGACGTGCTCGAGAGCGGCAACTACAAATTCTATATCGACCGCAAGGACATAAAAGAGTATCTCGAGGCGATGAGCAAGTACGACTATTTCGACGAGATCGAATATATATCGGCTCATTCTTACGGCGCGGACGACAGCAAAAAGCACAGGGAAAAATATCAGAATTACATAGACAAGAATTATCCCGGACTCGGCATTTCGATAACCGAATACTGCGAGATGGAGAGCGGCAGATACGACACGATCGAGAGCGGATTGCTGTTGGGCAACGTGATAAGCAGAGACCTGACCATGCTCGATGCCATTGACTGGAACTGGTGGCTCGCCGTTTCGCCTTGCGATTACAACGACGGTCTGGTTTACTGGGATGTGCTCGAAGACGGCAGTCAGAAGCTGTCGGTTCTGAAGAGGTATTACGTCATGGGTCAGTTCTCGCGCTATATCGAAAACGGCGACATCAGAGTGGGGGCGACCTGTTCGGATCTTACGGGCTGGGCAAATCTCGATTACAGTGCGTACAAGAGAGCTGACGGCACGGTCGTGGTCGTCATCATAAACAATTCGAAAAGCGACAAAAACGTGACGGTCGGCGGGCTCGGCGACTACACGAAAGCGACGGTAGTATGCACGACCGCTGAGGAACAGAGCGGCTGGAACGAAGTCGAAACGGTATGGAGCGGCAAAGTCGCTTTGCCCGCACAGAGCATAACGACATACGTTTTGAGCAAATGAGAAAGGATTACGACGAGAGAATAGGCAGATTAGAAGAAATGCTGAAAAAGGGCAACGCGGTATTTTTCGGCGGCGCGGGCGTGTCGACCGAGAGCGGCGTGCCCGATTTCCGCTCTTCGGGAGGGATATTTTCCTCCAAGTACGATTATCCTCCCGAAACCATATTGTCGCACACGTTTTTTTATAACAAGACAGACGTGTTTTTCGACTTTTACAAAAAATTCATGATGCCGCTTTCGGCGAGACCAAATGCCGCCCACGTCACTCTTGCGAGGCTCGAAGACAAGGGGTTGCTAAACGCGGTGGTCACTCAGAACATAGACGGGCTTCATCAGGCGGCGGGTAGTAAGAACGTGCTCGAACTGCACGGCAGCATACATCGCAACACCTGCGTGAAGTGCGGCAAGAAGTACGATGCCGCATACGTCGCGGGCAGCGACGGAGTGCCGAGATGTTCGTGCGGAGGGGTGATAAAGCCCGACGTGGTATTGTACGGCGAGCCGCTCCCTTCGGACGTATTCGAAAGGGCGGAGGAGGAGATCGCCCGCGCAGATACGCTGATAGTGGGAGGGACGTCTCTCAACGTCTATCCTGCGGCTGGGCTGGTCACGCTTTTCAGAGGCAAGAACCTCGTTCTTATCAACAAAACGCCTTTGCATGCCTTCGGAGCGACGCTGGTTTTCGACGAGCCGATTGCCGAAACTTTCTCGCGGCTAAGACCGTGAACTCGTGCGCGTCGTCTGCGATGCGTTAAAATGTTGACAAAAATATTGTAAATTCACTCCTTTTTTTAGTTGAAATAAAACTTATAAAATGGTAAGATGTTTATGTAGCGACGTGCGAGCGCGCGTTCGCCTGACTTTTTGAGAGGAGTTATGGATCATTTACCTGACTTTCGAAAAATTCTTTTTTTGCCGCGAATCTGCTTTGCAGCCGACGCGGACACGTTTTATACTCTGAAATCAAAAGACAATATTTATAAATACGGAGGCAAGAATGAGACCGTTTTTTGAGTCTATATTCAATTTCGACAAAGACACTTCCAACATGGCTTTGATCGCGCTTGCGGGTGCGAAAGAGCTTGGCGATAAGGTGGACTACTACCTCGTCAACTGGTACAACCAGGAGGCTAAAGCGCAGGGCAAGAAGTTTCATCGCGATACCTTCCTCATAAAGAACGTCTGCCCCAGATTCACGACGGGTGACGGCAAAGGTCTCGTCATGGAGACGATAAGAGGCAAGGACCTCTATATCCTCTGCGACGTCGGCAATTATTCGATCACATACAATATGTTCGGCTTCGAGAACAACATGTCGCCCGACGACCACTACTGCGACCTCAAGAGAGTCATCGCGGCGTGCGGAGGCAAGGCGAAGTCGATTACGGTCGTCATGCCCAGCCTCTACGGCGGCAGACAGCACCGCCGCAACGCGAGAGAGTCTCTCGACTGCGCTCAGATGTTGCAGGAGCTGACCGATATGGGCGTCAGCGAGATCATCACGTTCGACGCGCACGATCCGAGAGTGCAGAACGCCGTTCCGCTTATGGGCTTCGACAACTTCCTGCCGACGTATCAGATACTCAAGGCGATGTTGCGTTCGTACACCGATCTCGACATGACGAGAGAGAGATTCATGATAGTCAGCCCCGACGAAGGCGCGATGAGCCGCAATATTTATTATGCGTCCGTGCTCGGCACCGATCTCGGTATGTTCTACAAGAGAAGAGACTACGCAAACGTTGTCAACGGCAGAAACCCGATCGTCGCTCACGAATATATCGGCAACGACGTCCGCAATAAGGACATCTTCGTCGCGGACGACATTATCGCGACGGGCGACTCGATGCTCAAGCTGTGCAACGAGCTCAAGGAAAGAGGCTGCGGCAAGATATTCCTTTCCGCGACCTACGCGCTGTTCACCGAAGGTCTCAAGAAATTCGACGACGCTTACGAACAGGGACTGTTCACCGCCGTCATCAGCACGAATCTGACTTACGCGCCCAAGGAGCTTCTCGAGAGAAAGTGGTTTATCCAGGCGGATATGTCCAAGTTCCTCGCGTACATCATTTCGGCTTGCGACCAGAACAAATCGCTCAGCGAGCTGCTCGACCCGCACGACAAGATACACGAGCTGATAGCAAAATTCAATGCGAATAAACCGGAGCAGATAGCTTTGGATATAGAGGAATAAATTATGAAAATAACTTGGCTGGGTCACTCGGCATTCAAACTGGAAGAATCCACCGGCACGACCGTCGTGACGGATCCTTTCAGCGCGAAGCTGGTCGGTTACGAGATGCAGGACGTCAACGCCGACGCAGTGACTGTTAGCCACCACCACAACGATCACGACGACCTGAAAAAACTCAACGCCGACGTGCAGGTGATAGACTCGCTCGGCTTCTGGGAAGTGAAGGGTATCGACATATCCTCTCTTCTCAGTTACCACGACGACGAGGACGGCAAAAAGAGGGGAGAAAACCTGATATTCAAATTCAGAATTGACGGCGTAGACCTCTGCCACCTCGGAGACATCGGCGAAGAATGCACGGTAAAACTGGGAGATTCGATAGGTACGGTCAACGTGCTGATGATCCCTGTCGGAGGGAATTATACGATAGACGCGAAACAGGCTAAGGAGTATGTCGATTTTCTGATGCCCGACATCGTGATCCCGATGCATTACGAGACGCCTTCGAGCAGGATCGACGTGGACAAGGTAGACAAATTCCTCGAGCTTTTCGACGAGGAGCAGATCGTCCGCGTAGACGGTGATTCGATAGAGATACACCGCGATTATTTCGACGGCGACTGCACGAAGATTTTTGTTTTCTCGGACGAAAATTTCTGATTTAAGTCCCGATGCGCGCATATACGGCGCGTATCGGGCAACAATAGAAAAGAGGTTTCCCTTTTATCTTTTTCAATTTCAAAACCAAATTTACAGACGATTAAACGGCTCGGATTTTGACATATTTACACGAATGCAAATAATTGCGCGCCGAGGAGAGTACATATTATCAGGAGAAAAAAATGACCGACAAAAAATTCTACACCGAGGACGAGTTGAATAAAATGACCGTTTTTCAATTGAGAGAAGTCGCTCGCGAAATAGGCGTGAGCTCGCCGACTTCGAAAAAGAAAGAAGAGATAATCGCGCAGTATCGCGGTATTGTGGAAGGTGAAATACAGCCCACGAGAAGTACGCGCGGTCGTCGTCCCGTAAACAAGCCGAGAGATCTCGAGCCTGCCGAAAAGAACGAAAAGACTTCTGACGACGCGGCTAAGAAACAGAGACCCGACAGAGATTTGTCTCAGCCCGCGCCTCAGCAGGAGGAAAATCCTGAGAACGAGCTTGAGGAAAAGCACGGCGTCCTCGACATCCATCCCGACGGATACGGCTTCCTGAGAGCGGAAAACTGCGAGTACGGCAACAAGGATACCTACGTCTCGGCAAAGCTGATCAAGACGGTGGGACTGCGCGCCGGCGACAAAGTGTCGGGCAGAGCGCGTCGCAATGCCGAGAACAAGCCTCCCGCGCTCGTAGCGGTGGACGAAGTCAACGGCAATCCTCCCGAAAACCTGCGCCAGAGACCCAATTTCGACAATCTCGTGCCGATTTACCCCGACGAAAGACTCAGACTCGAGCTCAAGACGGGCAAGAGCGATTTCGCGATAAGGTGCATCGACCTGATCGCGCCTATAGGCAAGGGACAGAGAGCGATGATCGTTTCGCCGCCCAAAGCAGGCAAGACCACGCTCCTGAAGAAGATAGCCAACAGTATTTCTCTGAATTACCCCGACGTCATGCTCTTCGTCCTTCTCGTGGACGAGAGACCTGAAGAGGTCACGGACATGCAGAGGAGCATAAACGGCGAGGTCATATATTCCACTTTCGACGAGACTCCCGAACACCATTGCAAGTCGGCTGAACTCCTTATCGAGAGAGCGAAACGCAACGTCGAGCTGGGTAAGGACGTAGTGATAATCATGGACTCGCTGACGAGGCTCGCTAGAGCGTACAATATGACCATTCCTCCCACGGGCAGGACGCTTTCGGGCGGTATAGATCCGGGCGCGCTGCACAGCCCCAAGAGATTTTTCGGCAGCGCGAGAAATATCGAAAACGGCGGCAGTCTGACGATAATCGCGACCGCGCTTATCGATACGGGCAGCCGTATGGACGACGTAATATACGAAGAATTCAAGGGCACGGGCAATATGGAGATTCATCTCGACCGCAAGATGAGCGAGAGAAGAGTGTTCCCCGCGATAGATCTAAACAGATCGAGCACGAGAAGAGAAGATCTGTTGCTGACGCAGAAAGAGCTTGAAGGCGTATTCGCAATGAGAAAGATGATAAGCTCGATGGACAGTCAGGAGGCTACCGAAAAGCTTATCGACTATATCGTAAAGACAAAGAACAACGACGAGTTTATCGGCATAATCCTGTCGCAGGTGACCAGATGGGAAAAAGAGGGATTCAGCTTCAGAAAATAAGACAGGAAGTACGTTTTCTGGACGGGCGCGAAAGCGTCCGTCTTTTTTTAGATAAAAACGGTGCATAAAACTTGAGCAGAGACTGCATATTTATTCAATATCGGCGGGCGGCAGGCGGGTTAACCGCAGTCTGGCCGTTATTCGGGCAAAAGGTATTGAAAATAATACGGAGAACTGCATTTTTCTGAAAAAAACACACCCGTTTGGTGAAATTATGACTTTCGGGCTACGTTTGACCATGCCCGTTTTCGTGTGATCGCGACAGCGACGTCCGTCGCTGTCCGTCGGCGGAGACAAATATCGCAGATTACGGAAATTATATGGACTAAACGGTATGATTTTATGTACGTTTTGTATTTCGAAGCCGACGTGTAAATGCCGTTTTTCGTGCTAAAACGTCATTCGAGCACAAAGCGACAGGGTTTTGCTGCCGTCGGGAAAGTGCTGACCGGGCGGGTTTTAGAGATTGTTGCCGTACTTATATGTATAAAATAGGGTTGTTTTTTTGCAAAAAAAATGACAAATACATTGAAATTATCAAAATACCTGTGCTATAATGAAATCGGTACGAAGAATATGCATAAAATTCGTATTACAATTTCGGAAGGGCGCACCGTGTGCGGAGTAATATTGATATGGAATTCGGGAAAAATCTGAAAAAGTTGCGCAAGGTCAAGAATATCTCGCAACAGAAAATCGCGGCTGAGATCGGCGTCTCGCAACGCACCGTCTCGCATTACGAAAAAGGTGAGAGCGAACCCTCACTCCTGTGCCTTTGCAAGATCGCGGCTTTTCTCGGTGTCACGACTGACGAGCTGCTCGGTCACGTCTTAGCGGGAAACAATTGAGTTCACGTTGTCCTCGAGCAGGGTGTAAAGAGCGTAAAGTCCGCCCGTAACGTCCTTGTCGATCAGATCGGGATAGGTCTTGCTCAGAGCCATAAGGTCTTTGATGACGAGCAGTTGTCTTTTGACTATCGCGCGGGCAAATATTTTGTCGGCGTTGCTCATTCCGCTGCGGGGAACGCGACATCCTGCGTCGAGTACGTTTGCATCGAAGTTACCGTAAGTCTGATATAACATATAATAAGTCCTCCTCGGGGGATTTCGTTGTTTGTATCTTCATAATAGAAGATATAATACGACAATATGTGTCAGTTGATTTTGTAAAAATCGAAATTTTTGCAAAATCGCAACATTTTTTTGATACACGCGTGCGCGACGAGGCGCGCGTAACGATATAAAGAGGGAGAAGCAGATGAAATACGCAGATTTGATCGCAAAAATGACTTTGGAAGAAAAAGCGTCCCTGTGCTCGGGCAAGGATATGTGGCATTTCAAGGGTATCGAGAGACTCGGTATCCCTTCGATAATGGTTTCGGACGGTCCACACGGTCTCAGAACTCAGCAGGATTCGGGCGTAAGCACCAAGATGAACGTATCCGTAGACGCGACCTGTTTTCCGCTGGCTTGTTCCACGGCGTGCTCGTGGGACAGGGATCTCGTCAGAGAGATAGGCAAGCGTATCGGAGAAGAGGCTCAGAAAGAGGGGGTACAGGTCGTTCTCGGTCCAGGCGTCAATATCAAGCGTTCGCCTCTTTGCGGCAGAAATTTCGAATATTATTCCGAGGATCCGTATCTGAGCGGAGAGTTGGGCGCGGCTTTCGTCGAAGGACTGGATTCGCAGGGCATCGGCGCATCGGTAAAGCATTACGCTATCAACAATCAGGAGACCTACCGTATGTCGGTCAACGCAGTCGTTGACGAGCGTACGATGAGAGAGATTTATCTTCCCGCGTTCGAGAAGATAGTAAAAAAGAGCAAACCCGCCACGGTCATGGCGTCGTACAATCTCGTCAACGGTCAGTCCGCTACCGAGAACGTGCATCTGCTCGACGATATTCTCGTCAAAGAATGGGGATTCGACGGTCTGGTCGTCAGTGACTGGGGCGCGGTCAATCACCGTGCGGAAGGCGTTGCGGCAGGTATGCACGTCGAAATGCCCAGCAGCGGCGGCATGAACGACGAGGTCATCGTCGAGGCGGTCAAGGCGGGGAAACTCGACGAGAAAGTACTCGACGAAAGGGTAGACCGCATTCTCGAAGTGGTTTTCGAACTCGACGGCAAACGCAAAAAGGGTGCGACATACGATATAAAAGAACACGACGAATTCGCGAGGAAGGCGGCGGCAGACTGCTGCGTGCTCCTCAAAAACAAAAACAAGATCCTCCCGCTCGGCAAAAAGGATAAAATTCTCGTTGTCGGAGATATGGCGCGCAATCCGAGATTCCAGGGTGCGGGAAGTTCGTTTATCAACTGTCACAAGATAACTTCCGCGCTCGACGCTCTAGAAGAAGAAGGAATAGCTTTCGGGTTCGAAGAGGGATATTACAAAAAGACCCGCAAGGAATGCTCCAAGCTGATCGCAAAGGCTGTCGCGAGGGCTAAGGATTTCGACAAGGTCGTTATATTTGCGGGACTTCCGGGAGAGTACGAGGCAGAGGGCTTCGACCGCAAGGATATGGAAATGCCTTCGACTCACAACACTCTTATCTCCGAGATAGCAAAGGTCAACAAGAACGTCATCGTGGTACTGAGCTGCGGTTCGGTCGTCACAATGCCGTGGATAGACGAAGTCAGAGGCGTGCTTTTGACGGGACTTGCGGGACAGAACAGCGGAGGAGCGACCGTTGACGTGCTTTACGGCAAAGTCAACCCGAGCGGTAAACTCGCGGAGACCTATCCGCTCAAGCTGGCACACATTCCTTCAACGGCGTATTTCCCCGGCGAAAGATACAACGTGGAATACCGCGAAGGACTATACGTCGGTTACAGATATTTCGAGAGCGTGGACGCTCCGGTGCTTTTTCCGTTCGGTTTCGGTCTGTCTTATACTAATTTTACATACAAAGACATTCAGGTCGACAAGACGAAGATAGACTCAGACGGTACTGTGACGGTTACCGTTACCGTAGAGAACACGGGCGACAGGGACGGAAAAGAGATAGTTCAGCTTTACGTCCTGCATTCGAGCAAGGCGGTATATATGCCCAAATTGCAGCTCCGTGCTTTCGAAAAGGTCGAAGTCAAGGCGAAAAGTTCGGCAACGGTATCTTTTGTGCTTGACAAAAGAGCGTTTGCGTTTTATGATGTTAATGAAAAGAATTGGATGGTCGAGAGCGGCGAATACGAGATTGCGGTCGGCGGAAACGTCAGAGAGCTCAAGCTCAGGCAGACGGTGTCGGTCAGCGGCGTAGACAGCGAGAAGATCAAACCTGTAGCGAAAGGTTGGTATTTCTCGCCCGACGTCAAAAAACCCGTATCCGACGACGACTTCAAGTCTCTTTTCAACGGCGGTGAAATAACGCGCGTAGAGCACGAATGCAAAAAAGGCTCGTTTACCTCTGACGACAGTTTTGAGGATATGGCAAATACGAGCGGACTTGCAAGCTTTATGCTCAAGTTTATGAAGCCGATGATACGCATGTCCATGAATGCGGATAAGTACGATCCCAACTACCTGATGATATACGAGGTCATGAAGACGTCGCCTCTCAGATCGTTGGCGTTCAGCTCGCAGGGCATGTTCAACATGAAGATGGTCGACGGCATCGTGATAATGATGAACGGTCATTTCTTCAAAGGTTTATTTGCTTTACTCAAGGCTATTAAAAAATAGCCTACCCCCTTCTAAAAGGCAGGTCGGGAGTCATCCCGGCCTGTTTTTTTGTTTTTCTGCCGAAGGGAGAGGGTGCTCACGGTGTGTGAAAGGCTGTTTTGTGCCTGTACTTTGTCAAGTTCGCAGGATAATACGGCTGGTATTACCCCGCGACCTTTTCGCGTACAGCCGCAAATCCTCACTTTCACACCCGCGTTCGCACCCTCTCCCTTCGGCAATCCATATTTTTTTTATTAGTGATGCTTATTCGGCAAGAGTATTGACTGCGTCGTTTGTCGCGTCTGAGGGAAAAGCGGTCAGTCCCGAGCCTCGCCTCGTCCTGTTCGCCTTCGGCATATTTACTTTTATAACTTAGCAGGGAGATCGCGGGATCGTACGGAGTGGGAATACCGTGATCTTTTTGCGTGTTGCGGAAAAGCGGGTACAGAGCATAAAAAACCGCCGCGGTTGCGGCGGATGTCGTTATTCGGTTTTGTTTTCTTCTTTTGGAGAGCGTTGCCAGAATCTTTTTTTGTTTACTTTCTGGGTAAAGTATTTTTCGTTGTTGTATTCAACGCACTGAGCAATCGCGTCATGTACGCGCATTGTAAGATCGTATACGCTCTTTTTGGCAGGCAACTCGGTATTCGGATATACGGGAGGCAAGACCTCTATGCTGACGAGCGGGTGTTTGCTGAATATCTTTGTAAGTTTACGCGGGCGGTATTTGATGGCGAGTGGTATGACGGGTACGTTGTTTTTCACCGCGAAGTGGAAAGCTCCCGGCTTGAACGTCCTGATCTTGTCGTACCACGGCCACAGCGCACCTTCAGGGAAGAAGTGCACGAATTTGCCGCGTTTGAGAAGCCCGTCCATCTCTTCGATGAATTTCTTTGTTCCCGCCGTAGTGTTGGGTATCGGGAAAGCATTGAGAAGGTGAACGATGTGCCTGACGTACGGCAGCTGGAAAGTTGTGTGCAGGGTGGGAAGGTAGCTCATCTTGGGCCAGTTGGTCTGGCAAGCCATGACGCAGTCCATCATATGAACGTGGTTGCTGACAGTCAGTGCGCCCGATCCCGATTTGATTATGCGTCTTATATATTTTTTATTTTTGACCTTGAAACCGTACATGAAGAAAGTCACGATAGGGAGCAGGGTCATGCCGAACATCCACAGCAGACAACCGAAGAATTTTTTGATCGGATTTCTGATGATGTATTCGAAATTTTCATCAAACACGACGTCGAGGAAAGTATTGCTCTCCATCATGTGCTCGTCCTCGTTTTCGGGATATTCCATTGTATCCGAAACGGGGAGGATATGAGATTTTTCCTTCTTCTTTTTGTCTACACTCGCGCTTGCAGGTGTGGCACCGGCTTCCTCTGCAGTCCTTTCGGACAGAGGTTTTTTGTCTTCGGCGAGCAGATCTTTTTGGGAGATATGTCTTTTTTCAGCCATAGTTTCACTATATCACACTGCGATAAATAAGTCAACGCTAAGCCGCGCGTTATCGGTACGAGGTTTTCGCGGCAACATTTTCGGAGAGTGTCGCGGATTTGGCGATAGCTACTTAAGCCGCGCGATCCGACGGATATTATTGTGTATTATAAAAATAATAATATTATAATACTTGTAATTTATGTCGAACTTTGTTATGATAGTTATGCATAGTTTGACAAAAATGCGGACAATCAAGGAAGTATCTATGAAAAACAAAATTGCCATAACAACGATAATCCTGCTTGTTGCGGTCCTCGTGCTCGCTTTCGTCGCGTGCGAGGATACGCTGGTTGCGCCTATGAATCTGGACATGAGCGGCAACGTACTCAGTTGGCAGGCAGTCGACGGAGCAGAAAGCTACGAGGTCGACGTCAAGAATCTCGGCAAATTCGAGACGAAAAAGACGACTTTCTTTGTGGAAGTCGAGTCTACGGGCAGCTACGACATACGCGTGAGGGCAAAAAAGGGCGACGTTTACAGCGATTACAGCGAAACGTACACCTACGTCGTGAGCAGTATGCTCGCGACCCCCGAAGTTACCTACGACGAGATCTCCAAAGTCGTCAGCTGGAACGCGGTCGAAGGTGCGGTCGGATATACCGTCAGAGTAAGGTATACGGATAAAGACATCAGTGCAGATGACGCCGTCATCGAGATGACGGATACCCAATCCACTTCGTACACCCTCGAAAAAGAAGAGTATACAAAGCCCGGCAGCTTTACTATCGAGGTAAAGGCAGTCGCGGCAACCGATTCCGAGAGCAGAGACAGCGCGTACAGCAACGCTTGCGTATTCGTTAATTCCGCAACGCTGTCGTCTCCGGTTCTTACAAGTATCACAAGCACGAGAGTGTACTGGAACAGCGTTTCCAACGCTAAGTCCTACTATCTTGAGGCGAGAAACAAGGATAATGCAGATCTGGTTTACAGTGTCAGCGTCAACGCTACGACAAGCACCAGCGTCAGCGTTCTGCTTTCTAATTTCAATATAGAAGTTCCTGGTGCATATACCGTGCATATCAAAACCGTTGGCGACGGCGACGTATATCAGGACAGTCCGATGACCGATGCAAGCGACGATTACGTTATATATAAACTCGCTTCGCTTGATGAAGACGGTCTTGCTCTCGCGGAGAAAGACGACGGAACGACTGTGGCAAGCTGGACGCTTACAGACGAACAGCTTGAGTTAGTCGGTTCGTTCTCTCTCGTGCTTACGCCTTACGATTCTGACGGGGACGCATTGCTTTCGGCACAGAGGATCACGTTCAACCTGTCCAGCGAAACGGATATGGAAAAACTAACTGTAACCGAAGGCGACGGTATCAAGACATATACCTACGTCATCGACGATAAATTCCGTACAATAGGAGAAGACGGCGTCGTAGAGTATCTTCTCAACGATGCATATTACGGTAAGCGTTTCACCGCAGAACTGTCGATCTCCCGCAGCGGCAACGGCGTCATTGCGGGTAATTCCGTGACCGCGGAAGACGAATATCTCAGCTATAAAATGCCGCAGAAAGACAGCGACGGCGCATATCTTATCGGTAGCGCATCAGAGCTTGCATATATCGTAAAAGAACCAGATGCGACGTACAGACAGACGGCTAACATCGATTTCGAAAATTACGAATGGCTTTGCGTCGACGAGTTTGGTGGCAAATATTACGGCGAGAACTTCGTTATCACCGATTGCGTGATAATAGGAGAGGGCGCGAACGTCGGTTTCTTCGGCACGGTAAAGCAGGGTGCGGTCGTACAGTCGCTGAGACTCCTCAACGTGACCGTGAAGAATACCTCGGCGACCTATTGCGGCGCGATCGCAGGTATAAATAACGGCGAGATTGCCGACAGCATAGTGACGGGAAGTATCGATGCATCCTACGCTACCGCGGGCGGTATTGCGGGTATAAACAACGGAACGATCATTTCGACCATTTCTTATACCGACGTCAGCGCGACTGTGGCAGGCGGCGTCGCTGGCATGAACGCAAACGGCGCAATCGTTTCCTATTCGGGTTCGAGAGGAAACGTTACCGCCAAGGCAGAGACCGCAGAAGACGAGACCAGGACTCCGAAGATTTCTTATGCGGGCGGTTTTGTTGCCGTCAACGAGGGCACCGTAACGGGTTGTTACGCGATAGGCAATGTCGTTTTGACTTCGGCTGTCGAGCTCGACGCTCCCAACCACGCAGGCGGTTTCGTTGCCGTGAACAAGGGCATAATAACCGTTTCCTATGCAGGAGCAAATTACAGCAACGACTATTCGAAACGCAATACCGTATCTGCTTCGGGTAAGAACGACGGCGTTGCGGTAGGCGGATTCGTTGGAATGAACGAAGGCACGATCGACGCGTCTTACGCCAACGTCAAGGCGACGTCTCCAGAGTATGTCGGCGGCTTTGCGGGTTACAACGCGTCCGTCATATCCGATTCGTACAGTATCGGCGGCATAACCACCGGCACAGCCGCTAACGGCGACGGCGGTTTTGTCGGATACGTTGCGGAGAACTCGACGCTCTCAAACGTCTATTATCACGACGAGGCTCTCGGCGACAGCGATAACAGAACGGATAAAGAGTATTCTCAGTACGTCGCTGCAGATGCGATGGGACAGACGCTCGCAGAAAAGCTCGGCGAAGATTTCGCTGTGGTAAGCGGAGATCACGCTATCAGGAACGCCGTGCTCAAGAAGCTGATCTATCCCGCGACCGCTCCGATCGAGATTGCTCCGGGTGCGAAAGTTACGGCGATTGCACAGTATGTTGACGAAAACGGCACTCTCAAAACGATAACCGCCACGAACGACCTTGCCGAAGGCGAGACCGCAACGGATTTTAAGATATGCGGAAACCTCAATACCGAAGGAACTGCGGTCATAGTGTTCACGAACGGCTCTGCAAGGGCGATCGTCATCGTTACGATAGACTGACGTAAATATAGTTTATTCCGACCGACGCGGTTAAGCGTCGGTCTTTTTTATTGTTATGAGATAACGATTACAAAGACTCGTTTTAACGCCGAATTTTGAAACTGCCGCGTGATACGCTTCGGCAATATGTCTTGGTACTATCCGTTATATGTTTCGAATCTACGGGGGCTGCCGGTATGAACGGCTTGTGCAGCACACGATGATTTTTTCTAGCGTTCTGACAAACGGACGTTTGTCGTAAAGTTTTGAGTTAAGAGACCTATAAATCGTATCGAAAACAGATGAGTTCCGTTTGCGAAACAAACAGCGGAAGACAACAGAAAAATGTTCGCTGCGCGCAAGGTGCTTTATCTGAGCTTGTACCGTTTTGTCAGACATGCATCCGAAAAGGAAGAAAAAGAACGATAGTATGTTTCAATGCGTTCAATTCTCTGAATTTCATATTGAAACGATTTGTCTGTCTGAGATGTGTTTTTCGATCTAGTTGTCTGACAGATACGATTATGAAAGGACAAAAGGCTTGCGTCCGATATTCTGTAAAGCCGATCAACTTGTTTCGGTATGCCTTCGCGACAGAGAAGAGAGATGCAGGCAAAGATCGTACGAGAGAGTTTCCGTTCGAGCTATGGCATAGTGTCTGTCCGAAATAACCCGAGTTTTAATCGTTCTATGCCGATACCGACATATGCAGACGACTTCGTATTTTATAAAACATACTGCGTGGCTTTTAGATCGCAATATAATGAAAAAGGTGACTGTCGTTGCGTGACGACGCAGTCGAAGTGACATGAAAAAACCGCCTGCCGTACAGGCAGACGGTTTGTCGTTCTGATTTGAAACTTATTGACCCGTGACGTCTCTCCACAGTCTGTTCATATCGTTCGTCGCGTCACCGAAGTCGAGCATTACGGCGCATCTATCGATGACCTGCTGGGTCGGGAACAGGGCGGTGAATGCCTCGTAGTCCGCGGGAGCGATCATTATCGTCGTTTCGAAACCGCAGTCATTACCGAAGAAGTAGGACAGGTCTACTTCGATAGCGTCGGCAGCGTCGCTCTCCCAGTTCTCGACGAGATAGTCGAAAGCCTCTTCGGACGCCACGCCCGAGGTGTAGCAGATGTAATCCATGTTTCTGACGGCGATGTCGGGACGGCACATGAAGTTGATCCACAGGTTAGCCGCCTTGATGTTTTTAGCGTACTTGGGGATGCACCAGCCGTCGCTGAAGATGTTGGAACCTTCTTCGGGGACAAAGTAACCGAGATCTCTGTATACGTCGAGCTCTTCCTGAAGGCTGGTCATTGCGTAGAGAGCGTCGCCTGCCCACTGGAGAACCATATCGATGTCTCCCGAGATGATCTCCTCTTTGCCTTCGTCGTTTTCGAGACCCTTGGAGAGATTATACTGTGCGGACATCATCTCTTCGATCTTGGCAACTGTCGCGCTGTCGGTCGCATTGAGAGCAGCTGAAACGTTCACGCTAGGATCGTAGTATTTAGACTTTTCGTTGAGAAGGGTATATACAGATGCGCTGACATAGGTGTCTCTCATCGAGTTCTTGAGCTTGAATACGTCTTTCATTGCGGGGTCGGAGAAAACAGACCAACCGTTTGCTTCGACGTATTCCTGCATGGAAGAGTAGGTGCCGTACTGAGTATTCTTATAAGCGGTCGAATCCTTCGCGTAAAGCACACCCATCGTACCCCACATATAGGTGCGGCTGTAAGTGTTGTATTCGCCGGTTTCTTTGTCATAGTCGTATTTGAACAGATTGTTTTCACCGCTCATTACGAGATCGGACATACCGTCTCTGTAATCCTCGAGTCCTTCGTAGCCGTAAGACGAAATGTCGTCGAGCTTGATCAGAAGATCTTCGTTGATCATTTTTTCGATCATGTAATCAGACGGACATATAACGTCGTAATCTGCTTTCGAAGTTTTGATCTGAGTGTACATCATTTCGTTTTCGTCGAAATATTCGATTTTGACGGTAACTTTTTTGCCCGTGACCGAAGTGTAATATTCTTCGAATTCTTCTTCTACGTTTTCGCCGAGATATTCGGACCAGGTGTAGACTTTGAGGACTTCGCTTCTGTCCTGGCAACCCGTGAGAACGACGGGGAGCACGAGGGCGAGAGCGAGGACCAGAACCATAGCTACAATAGTGATTCTCTTCTTCATAAGATACTCCTTGCGTAAAAATAGTTTTTATGTTTATTCCTTTTCCGCAGCGCGGGCAGGATGCTTATTTGTTTTGTTTCGCCTGTCTTTTTGGACTGTACATGATCATTATCGCGGCAAAGACGATAAAGAAGATTATCGAGAACAGCGATTTGATGTCCGCGGGGAGCGGATGTTTTCCGCTCTTGAGACCGTACAGCATCGTGGACAGAGTTTCGAAACTGGTCACGTTGACCTTGGTTATAACAAAGTCGTCGATGGACAGCGTGAAAGCGAGCAGTGCGCCGACTACGATACCGGGCAGGATGTCGGGAATGACGACCTTCCACATCGCTTTAGCCGGCGTGCAGCCGAGATCGAGCGCGGCTTCGTATATCTTATAATCGGATTTCTGCAGTCTCGGCAGCACGTTGAGCAGAACGTAGGGGGTGCAGAACGTGGTATGCGCGAGAATCAGCTTGATCGCCGTTTCTATCCATGTGCCTTCCGAGATCGGGATCACGGTCGCTATCAGGTTGAACAGCAGTGCGAGCGCGATCGCGGTGACAATTTCGCTGTTGATCATCGGGATCTGGTTGGAGGTGCTGTAAACCGCCTTGATCCTCTTGTTGTGTATCGCGTGCAGACCTATCGCGCCCAGAGTGCCGAGCAGGGTGGACAAAAGACTCGTGCACGCGCCGACGAAAAGCGTGTTTACGACGGCTTCCTGTATGCGGCTCGCGTTGGAGCTTTGTCCCGTGAACAGGTCGATGTAGTTCTGGAAAGTAAAGCCGTTCCAGTTGCTGAACGACGGCGTATCAGAGAACGAGAACACTATCATCCAGACGATGGGCAGATAGAGAAGTACGAGTACGATGCCGATGAAAAGTCTGACGACTATCTTTCTTACCATATTCCGCCTCCTTGTTCTCCGTCGCTGAATTTATTGGTTATCAACATCGATACGGCGAGAAGCACCATCAGCACGAGGGAGATTGCGCTTGCCATATTGAGGTTGTACGCCTTGAGATTGTAAATGAAGTCTCCTAGGAGCTTTATCTTGTTGTCCGAAAGTATCTCCGAGACCGCGAAAGTCGTGATTGACGGGATTATCACCATCGTGAGTCCGCTGAGCACGCCGGGAAGGGAGAGCGGCACCGTCACTTTCCAGAACGCCTTGACAGGCGTCGCGCCGAGATCCTCCGCGCCTTCGAGGTACATTTTGTCTATCTTGAGCAGGGTGGTGTATATCGGCATTATCATGAACGGCAGAAATTCGTAACAGAGACCGTAAATGACCGTTCCCATTCCGAGAGGGATGCCGAGCACGTTGAACACCGCCTTCGTCGACATCATTCTGAGCAGGAAGTTGACCCACATCGGCACGAGGAAAAGACCTATGATGACACCCGTGCGGTTGAATTCCTTTTTGGTCAGATAGTAGGCGATCGGGTATCCGATCAGAAGGCATATCAGGCTCGTGCTGAGACCCGCTATCACCGAATTCTTTATCACGTTTACGAGGGACTTTTCCTTGGTCAGTTCTTTGAAGTTTCCCAGCAGAGTGAACGCGCCCTCGCTGTCCACGAATGCGTAGACCGCGATCAGGATTATCGGCAGTATCACGAAAAGAGCCATGAACAACGCGTAGGGCGTCGCCAGCATTTTTCTGAACGTATTACGCATTTTTTTCTTCTCCCGTGTAGGTAAAACCCTCTTTCGCGATGAAGTCGCAATCCGAGAAAGTAAACTTGTCCTTCTCTATCGTTATGCCGACTCTGTCGCCTTTGTCCCACAGATATTCGGTGTCGGCGTATATGTGACGGTTGTCGTCCGTCTTTATGTCCACGAGGTAGTTCTTGCCCTTGTAGATCATGCTCTCCACGTTGCCCGCGAGGGGAGACGCGTATTCGTCGTCGTTCATGTCGATCGAGTCGAATTCGAAGCTGACCTTTGCCTCTTTTCCCTTGAGCGCGATCTCTTCGCCGTTGATCTTCAGCACGTCGTTTTCTTCGTCGTACTCGCAGTTGTCAAAGCATGCCGCGGGGGAGAATTCGTATGTGCCTCCGCACAGATCGAACGTTGTGTTGGACGTGAATCTGACGGGGAGAGTGTTGTTTACATGCTCCTTGTGCATTATCTGAATATTCTCGGGATCGACGTAGAGACCTATCTTTCTGCCGGGTTTGTACTCGACGGTATTGTGCAGGATAAGTTCGTATCCGCCCGCCATGCAGGTCATTTCGTAGTGCACGCCGCGGAACATGCAACCCGTGATCTCGCCGTTTAGTATTCCGTTGCCTTCGCGTTTGATTACCCAGTCTTCGGGACGGATGACGACGTCGACTTCTTCGTTGGGGGCAAAGCCCGTGTCGACGCATTCGAATTCCGCACCCGCGAATAAGACCTTTTTATCTTCGGGCATCACGCCGTCGAGGATGTTGGATTCGCCTATGAAGTCGGCGACGTACGCGCTCGTCGGCTCGTTGTATATCTCGATAGGCGTGCCTTCCTGGCAGATAACGCCGTCTTTCATGACTACGACGGTATCGCTCATCGTCAGTGCCTCTTCCTGGTCGTGAGTGACGTAGATGAACGTGATGCCCAGCTTTTTGTGCATATCTTTCAGTTCGAGCTGCATCTCCTGTCTCATCTTGAGGTCGAGCGCGCCGAGCGGCTCGTCGAGCAGAAGTATCTGAGGCTCGTTGACTATCGCGCGGGCGATCGCGACTCTCTGTTGCTGTCCGCCCGATAAACTGTTGACGTCTCTGTCTTCGTAGCCCGAAAGACCTACGATCTTGAGTGCGTGTTTGACCTTGTCGTCTATGAATTTCTTATACATATTCACCTTTTTGAGCTTTTTGATGCCCTTTTTGGTGGTTACGGTCATCATCTGATAGGAGCGGCAGAAAGGCACGGTCTTCACGACCTCGGAGCCGTCCTTTTTGGTCACTTTCTGCTCGACGGGCATATACGCCATGTTGACGAGTCTCGTGATTTCCTTTCCGAAGATGTTTTTCTTCGTCACTTCGACTTTTTTCAGTTTCAGCCCGAACGCGATGTTCTTATAGACGTTCAGGTGAGGGAACAGCGCGTATTTTTGAAATACGGTATTGACGGGACGCTTGTAGGGAGGAAGCTCTGCGATGTCCTTTCCTTCGAGCGTGATCGTGCCTTCTTCGGGTCGTTCGAATCCCGCTATCATGCGCAGAGTAGTGGTCTTGCCGCAGCCGCTCGGTCCCAGAAGGGTCACGAATTCGCCGCGCTTTATCTTCAGATTGATATGGTCGACCACGGTCTTGCCGTCGTAAATTTTGGTAAGATCCTTGAGCTCAATGATATATTCGGCTTTGCCGTTCGTCTTCTTTTCTTCCATGGTATTATCTCCCGTATATCAGAATGTAGGGGGGCTGCTGACCCACAGCAGTTCGCAGATCCCGTCGGAACGGTTTTCCACATAGTGTCTTTTGTGCGCGGTAAAGTAGAACGAATCGCCTTGTTTGAGCGCGAAAGTCTGCTTGCCTATATGCAGCACCGCGGTGCCTTTCATAAGATAACCGAACTCTTCGCCTTCGTGCGGCATATCTTCGGTTGATTGAGTATGAGGGTCGAGACGCATCAGTATCGGTTCCATCTCGTTTTTCTGGCTGTTCGGGACGAGCCATGTCACGGACTGTCCGTCCGATTCTTTCACGAAGAAATCTCCCTCGCAAAATACGATCTGTTCTTCGGTATCCTCGCTGAAAAAGCTCTTGAGATTGCTCCCGAGTGCAGTCAGAATATCGATAAGCGTCGCGATCGACGGGCTGGTCAAATTGTTCTCGAGCTGAGATATGTAGCCTTTCGTCAATTCGCAGCGGTCCGCGAGTTCTTCCTGCGTAAGTCCGCATTGAAGTCGCATCGCTTTGAGTTTTCCGCCTATGTCCACTTTATCGCCTCCGTTAGTTTAGTATTGTTAAACCCGACGTAATTTATAATTTGACACAATAAACTTCGAGTTTATTTTTATTAAACAAGTCGATTATAGAAATTATGCGTATGTTTGTCAAGCATTTAGGGGTAAATTTTAACGTTTTTTCAATATATTTCCGAGGAGAGAAAAAAACAGTCCCGCAAAGGGAAAACGGGAGGAGTAAACCGTATCGGCAAAAGCCGTCCCGACAGAGAAAAACGTTGCGGCGAAAACGACAAAAAACCGCGTCTTTTCGCGCTTTTTTCACCTAAAAAGAGGACGGGACGGGACGGGGTGAGCAGAAACTTGAAAGAATTTTATTGAAAAATCCTCGAAGGGCTGTTATACTGTCTAGTAGGATGTTATTATAAACGGCGCGCACGCGCGCGATCGTTATCCAAATAATATGACAAAGGAGAGATTATGAAACAAAAAGACGATTCCGCTATGACTCTCAACGTGAAACGCACGCTTGTCGTCGGCTTCGCGTTTATGGGGATAATGTGTTTCTGGGAAGTGTACGACTACATCATGCCGCTTATCCTCAACCGCGTATTCGGTCTCAATGCGACTCAGTACGGACTCGTAATGGGTATTGACAATCTTCTCGCGATATTCCTGCTCCCGTTTTTCGGGCATCTTTCGGATAAATACACAAAGGCAAAATACGGCAGACGTACGACTTTCATCGTGATAGGCACGCTGCTTGCCGTGGTATTCATGGTCGTCATGATAATAATCGAGAACGTGCAGTTCGAGAAAGTCATGGCGGCAAGCATAACCGAACCGCAGGTGCTTGTAGACAAAGGTTTCCTCAAAGCCGACGCGTGGAGCGCGGATATTCAGGATATGTGGGCGCAGGTGATCGCGGCGGGCGGCATAGACAAGGCCAGCGACGTGCTCAGCGGAGACAAACTTGTCGCGTTCAACGGCTTCCTGTCATCGTTCTATTCGGCTCAGGAGGCAATGGCGGCAAGCGTTACCAAGACACAGCCCGCGATATTCATCTGCTTCATCATCGCGCTTTTCGGCGTGCTTGTGGCTATGTCTTCGTTCAGATCTCCCGCAATCGCACTGATGCCCGACGTCACGCCCAAGCCCCTCAGATCGCAGGCTAACGCGATCATAACCTTTATGGGCGGAGCGGGCGGTCTCGCGTCTATCATTCTCTATACGCTGCTTGCGAAACAGAGATACCAGTCGCACCTCGCGCTGTTCTTCACGCTCGCGGGCGTTATGGTAGTCATGCTGATAGCTTTCCTGTGCACTGTCAGAGAAAACAAGTTCGTCGCAGAGAGGCTCGAAGAAGAGAAGAAGTGGAACATCGTTGACGAAGAAGAGGTCGCAGTATATTCGAGACTTCCCAAGGAAAAGATCATTTCTTTCGTGCTTATACTCGGCACTGTGTTCATGTGGTTCATGGGCTGGAACGCTATCAAGACGCATCTTTCCACCTACGCGACCAACGTGCTCAAGATGGAAGACAGTTTCGTCGGAATAATCAATATCCTCAACGGCGCGGGCGGCGCGATCGCCCTTTTGCCCGTCGCTCTGCTTGCGGGTAAACTGGGAAGAAAAAAGACTATCCTGATAGGTGTCGTAATAGCGGTCGCCGCGTTCGTTCCGTGCATATTCCTCAACGACGGAAGTTTCAACAGCAACGCCGTGCTGCTCAAAGTCGCGTTTACCGCGTGCTTCCTGATCGCGGGATTCGGTCTCGTCATAATCAACGTAAACACGCTCCCGATGGTCGTCGAGCTTGCGAAGGGCAGCAACGTCGGACAATATACGGGATATTACTATGTCGCGTCGATGACTGCCCAGGCGGTCACTCCGTTCTTTGCGGGTCTCATACTCGACGCGGCCCCCGAGGGCGGCGAAAGCATGATCTTCGTGTACGGCGTCTGCTGTATAGCGGTGGCGTTCTTCACGATGCTGTTCACCAAGCACGGTGACAATAAACCCGAAAAGAAGAAAAAGGTGATAGAATATTTTGCCGAGGAGGACTGACATGGCTAAATCCAGAACGGCAAGACGCAAAAAGAAACTGTCCAAAGGCAAGGTAATATTCCTCGTCGTACTCGTACTGGTGATCGTCGCCGCGCTCGTCGCGCTGTGGTACTTCAGACCCGACGTGCTCGAGAGCGTGATCGCAATGTTTACGCAGAACGATCAGAGCGACAAGGATACGATAGGCAACGGCGGGCAGGCTGACAATCCGTACGTCACTGGCGATACGCTGCAGATGACCGTGCTGGATATAGGTCAGGGCGACTGCA
Source organism: uncultured Christensenellaceae bacterium (assembly GCA_944380305.1). Taxonomy (GTDB): domain Bacteria; phylum Bacillota; class Clostridia; order Christensenellales; family UBA3700; genus Ornithoclostridium. The sequence goes on along the minus strand of CALWHF010000002.1, from coordinate 24,819 downwards.
TATACATCGCTTTCCCCGACGGCAAGAATATGATGATGGATATCGGCAGCGAGTTCGGCTCTACGTCGCCGTGGAATCACGTCAACGAGTTTTTGCATGCGAAGAACGTAACGCAGATCGATTATCTTTTCATCACACACGGCGACTACGACCATATCAGAGATGCCAAGAAACTTCTTGACAACTATGAGATAAAGTCGCTATATATGCCGCTCGACAAGGCGCAGTACAGAAACACGTGGCTCAACCTGCTCGAGGCGGCGAAAGAGGAGACTTATACCTCGGAGGACGGAAAAACCGTAGACGCGGAGTATAACAACAACGTCGGCACGTATACGATAAGCGGCGAAAACTGGGAGATGAAGTGTTATGCGTTTGACGAAAATAACTATCCGGATTGTTCGACCGAAAGCAAGGCAGATGCAGAGAAAGTAAATTCAGTTTCTCCGATATGCCTGCTTGAATATGCCGACAGGACGATCGTGCTGACCGGCGACGCCAATGAAATGACAGAGGAATACGTGCTCGCCAAAGGCTATCTCGACAACATCGATACCGATATTCTCAAGGTAGGACATCACGGCTCGAAAAGTTCCACGACTCAGGCGTTCCTCGACAAGATAGACGCGGAGTTCGCTATCATATCGACAAACGGTACAAGGGAAGTGCCGGGTAGTTACGAGCATCCGACCAAAGAATTGCTGGCAAGACTCGATGGATATACCGACGCCGTTCCCGACGCGGATTACAACGGTTTCAGACAGATATACATAACGGGCAGCGACGGCGACATAACCGTCACGATAGGCGCGAACGGAGGCATCAATATCACCGCGTCCGAGGCGTCCGACAAGAATTACGGTGAGGTGCAGGTCGCAGCAGTCATCACCGACGGCGAAACCCTTTACGCTATCTGCATCAAGCGCGGCGCGTATGTCATTCAAGAATAACATAGCTTTTATAGGAGCGGACTATCAGCTTTGCAGGAGAGCGGCGGAGAGACTGGCGAAAGATCTCAATATGACTTTTGCCGATTCTGTCGGGATATTCGACTATTTCTGCGCGGGCAAGAAACCCGATGCTCTCGTAAAACTGACGGGCAAGCAGTTTGCCCAATCAAAGGCGGACGATACCGTCAACGCGCTTGCGGACTGCGAAAATTCGGTCATCGCGCTCAGCGCGAACCTTGTGACGGACGCGACGCTATGCGCTCTTGCGACCGATTGCTATATTATCGCGGTTGACTGCGCTCTGACCAGAGCGGCTGACAGACTGCACGAGGATACGTTCGCAAAAGCGTTGAAACAGACGAAAAAACAACTGACCGAGACCTGGAAACTTATTCGCGAAAGAGCTGATCTCGTGCTCGAACGCGTCAACAGATACGATCTCGTGTGCAGTCGTACCAAACAATGGTTAAAGGAGATAGCAAAATGACTTTCGATATAGAACTTGTCGGAAAAGTCGGCTCTATGGCTCTCGTCAACAAGAAGTGGGGAGACATAGATTACAACGTAATAGCAAAGATAAGCCGCCAGCTGCGCCCGGGATATATCTGGGTCACCAGCGGCGCGACCGAAATCGGTCGTTTGGACTATATAAGGCGCACGGGCAGGGAAATTATAGGTCCGTACGAGGACGTCAAGACGGATTATGCGGCGCAGGGACAGGCTATCCTGATGTCCAACTACCGTCAGTTTACCGACCCCAAATTCGGGCTAAGGCAGATCCTCGTGGAGCACCAGCATTTCAACGACGACGCGAAGAGGGAATACCTCAAAAAGCTGTTGCTCCGCTGTCCGTCGCAGGGCGTTATCCCGATAATCAATTACAACGACCCTCTCTCGAGCGAGGAGATCGTCAAGACCGAATTGCAGAACCTTATGAGGAGCAAAAAGCACGTCGTGCACTGCGCGGATAACGACGAGACCGCGTCTCAGATAGCCTGCCTCGTCAAGTGCAAGACCCTTATTATCTACACGTCTACGGACGGCATTTACAGCGTGCCCGGCGACCCTGCGACTCTTATACCCGAGATATGCGGCAAGGACGTCTACGAGACCGTGGACGCCGTGTGCGAATACCAGAAAGTCTGCGTCGGCAGCTCGAGAGCGGGTGCTAACGGCGCGTATGCGAAACTCGAATATATCAAAGCTCCGCTCGAGAACGGCACCGAAGTCTATATAGCAAGCCCGAGATACGCGATAAACGACATTATGTCGGGTTCCGCTCCCAGCACGCATATATTTATAAAATGATATACAGCTTCAAGCCGATATACGACAAAAACAGCAAGATCCTTATTTTGGGGAGCATGGCTTCGGTCGAATCCCTGAAACAAGGATTTTACTATATGCACCCGCGCAACCGCTTCTGGCCGACAATGGCAAAAATTACGGGAAAGCCCGTGCCAGAAAGTATAGACGGCAAGCGCGCTTTTCTTCTTGAAAACGGCATTGCGCTTATGGACAGCATATATTCATGCGACAGAGAAGGCTCTCTCGACAGTGCGATAAAAGACGTTGTGCCGAGCGATATTCCAGCCGTACTCTCGGCAACGCATATAAAAGCGGTATTCTGCAACGGTAAAAAGTCGTACTCGGTTGCAAAAAAAGCCTATCCCGCGATAGACTTTAAGTGCCTGCCTTCCACCTCTCCCGCCAATGCTGGAAACTGGAACGAGACCGAGTGGCTCAAGCTCAGAAATTTTCTTTTCTGATTTTCTTCAGTTTTTCAAAGCGTTTATTATATAAGAGCAAATATCGTCGAGTGAGTTTTCTTTTTTTACGAAAACCTGTTGTTGTCTGAGCGTTCTAGGGAGACCGTGAATATTTACTTTGTCAATATACGAGAATATCTTGCCGTCTGGTTTGATGTCGCTTAGTATATCGTTGGAAAAACTGTCCCATTCATAATTTACCCATCCTTTCTGAACGTAGTCGGGATTAGTGCATACTACGACAAGTATTTTAGCTTTGTCCAATGCGGAGTCTATCATCTGCTTATATTGAGCTGTGCCGAGTTCTTTCAATGTCTGTTCGCTGAAAAAAACGGATACGTTTCTGGCTTTCAAGGCTTTGTAGAGATCTTTTGCCATATCTTTGTCGGGCGTGTCGCGGTAATCGGCGTCTTTATGCTTGTAGGAAATAAACACCTTGAAGTTCTCGTCTTTTTCTTCGTGAGGCGGTTGCGGTGAAACGGGCTTGTCGTCAAAGTCGGGCATGAAATCTTTGTTTTCGAGATAAACGGTCCTGTAAAAATCAAAAAGCTCTTTTGTGGGACGCGATGATACTTTGAATTGCGGCGGCAGAAGAGAAATTTCGTATATCGTCGAATTGTGTTCCGACGTTTTGACGTTCTTCATGCCGAAAAGACGGCAGAATTGTCTGCCTCTTTCGCTGACTGCGTCGGCTATCATTCGGTGAATGAATATGCCGGAGTCGCCGAGGGCGATGAACTTGTTTACTATCGCATTGAACAGAGGTAAAAATACGCCCGTGTTCTGATAATCGGGGTGAATCACTATTGAAGAAAAATACAGATTATACATGCAACTGGGCATATCGTAAGATGCGATAGCTTCAGGGGGAAGATATACGTCGAGGAATGTGCCGCTTTTGATTTTTTCGTAGTAGCTGTCGGTAACGGGAGACAAGTTGACGTACGCGACGATCTTGCCTGTTTCGGTATCGCGTGCCATCGTGTATATGCGGTTGTTTACCGCGTTCCATTGAAAACAGACGTCAACGGGTGCGCAAAAAACTTTGTCGTAGACCAGCGTGTCGAGATATGATGCCTGGGCGATGTCTTCGGGAGTAACGTCTTTTCCTTCAACGATTTCGATATTCATAAACAGTCCTCTTATCATTAGTTCACTTATTATTATAGAGAATATAATTACGCTAGTCAACAGCTTTGTTTTGTAATTGCGGTGCGCATACGGCATATAAATTCGTTGTTTGCAGACGAAACGAAACAGCTGTACTGAATGTCAAGAGCTTGCGACGATTAAGCGTAGAGGTTTTGGTGTCACTTGCGAAGTAAAGACCGAAAGCCACAGGGCAGGATGAGGCAGGGAAAACAAAAGGAATAGTTGCACGGACAATTATTATAATAAAGAGCCTGAGATATTTTTTTCGATCATTTTGTTTTATGTGTCAAATAACATACATATTTCTGCATACCTGTGATTTTTACCAAAAAAATTGGTAAAATCAATCCGTCCCATTATATTGGGAAGGGCGTTGATTAAGAAAATAATGATTGAATATTTTATTTTTTGTAAACTGTACACTAAACTCAATTAAAATATTTCTCTTTTAGGAAAAAACAGATTTTTGTTGGAAGCACTTTGTTATTATATTGATATTAAAATTTTTTCTTTTTACAAAAACGACGCTTTTTTTGAAAAGTACCTTGCAAAAAGTCGAGTCGGGGCGAGACTTTTTGTCTGTAAGGGATACAGCAAGGGGGAAACACAAATCAGAGCGTACATGAAAAGGGATGTCCTTATTATCTCCCTTTCGGAAAAACCACGCTTTTTGCCGAAAGTACCTTATGAGACCGAAAGCAGTAGGGTGAGGTCGAGGCATGGAGGGGATAACATAAGGGGAAACGATATTTTCGCGTATATGGAAAAAGCCGCTCGATTGAGCGGCTTTTTGATTTAGCGATATAAATATCGGTGCCCCTTATGTTAAGGTTATTCCGACAGCTTCTTATACCCTTCGTATCTCTCTTTCGCCTGCTTTTCGTTGAGCTCGAAGAGTTTCTTGGCAACTTCAGGCTTGGACTTGGAGAGCTGAGCATATCTGTTTTCGCCGAGCAGGAATGCCTGGTAATCGCCGCTCGGCTCTTTGCTGTCGAGCGTAAACGGATTCTTGCCTTCCTCTGCGAGAGCGGGGTTGTAGCGGTACAGCTGCCAGTAGCCTGCGTCGACAGCCTTCTTCATCTCGAGCTGGCTGTTGGACATATTGATACCGTGGTTGATACAAGGAGCGTACGCGATGATGAGAGACGGACCGGGGTATGCCTCAGCCTCTTTGATCGCCTTGAGGCACTGGTTCATGTTCGCGCCCATCGAGATCTGCGCGACGTAGACGTAACCGTAGTTCATAGCCATCTTGCCGAGGTCCTTCTTCTTGGTGATCTTGCCGCCTGCCGCGAACTTCGCGACCGCGCCTGTCGGAGAGGACTTGGACGCCTGACCGCCGGTGTTGGAGTAAACTTCGGTATCGAGAACGATGACGTTGACGTCCTGACCCATAGCGAGGACGTGGTCGAGGCCGCCGTAGCCGATGTCGTAAGCCCAGCCGTCGCCGCCGAACATCCATATTGACTTCTTGACGAGGCAGTCTTTTTCGTCGTAGATCTCTTTGCAGAGCTTGTCGCATTCGCAACCGCAATCCTTGCAGCCTTCGATAGCGGCGAGGAGTTTTTCGCTTGCAGCCTTGCTTGCGTCAGCGTCGTTCATGCCTTCGATCCACGCTTCGCAAGCAGCCTTGCCGTCAGCGTAATCCTTCCAAGCCTCGGCGAGAGCCTCGACCTTGGTCTTGAGAGCTTCGCGACGAGCGGTGTATGCGAGGTTGATGCCGTAACCGAATTCAGCGTTGTCCTCAAACAAGCTGTTAGCCCATGCGGGACCGTGACCCTTGCTGTTCTTTGCGTACGGGCAGGTCGGAGCGGAGCCGCCGTAGATAGACGAGCAGCCGGTAGCGTTGGCGATTATCATTCTGTCGCCGAACATCTGAGTGATGACTTTGAGGTACGGGGTTTCGCCGCAGCCTGCGCATGCGCCGGAGAACTCGAACAGAGGTCTGTTGAGCTGGCTGCCGAGCACGGTGTCTCTCTTGACGGGAGCGTCGGTTTCGGGCAGCTTGTCGGCATATTCCCAGTTCTCCTCTTCGCCGTTTGCGAGAGCCTTGTCGAGCGGGATCATCGTCAGAGCCTTTTCCTTTGCGGGGCAGATGTTAGCACAGCTTCCGCAACCGGTACAGTCGAGCGGGCTGACCTGCATGCGGTACTTGTAACCCTTAGCCGCCTTGCTGTCTACCGTGCCGAAGGTAGCGGGAGCGTCCGCGAGGACTTCGGGTTTCTGAACCGCGGGTCTGATCGCCGCGTGCGGGCAGACGAATGCGCACTGGTTACACTGGATGCACTTGCTGCTGTCCCAGGACGGAACGGTGACTGCGATGCCGCGTTTCTCGTACTTGGTCGTAGCGGTCGGCACGGTGCCGTCTGCTTCGATAGCGGAAACGGGGAGCTTGTCGCCTTCCTGCGCGAGGATCGGGTTGATGAACTCGAGGAAGTACTTGTCGTCGGTCGTGACCTTAGCGGTCGCGCCGGTCGTAGCGTTTCCCCAAGCATTCTTGTCGTATTTGATTTCTTCGATGTTGCTGACCGCGTTGTCGATAGCCGCGAAGTTCTGATCGACGACCGCTTGACCCTTTCTGGAGAAGGACTTGACGACAAACTGTTTCATATAGCCGACAGCCTCGTCGTAGGGGATGACGTTAGCGAGCTTGAAGAAGCAGGACTGCATCGCGGTGGAGATGCGGTTGCCGAGGCCGATAGCCTTGACGACCTTGATCGCGTCAACGTTGTAGAACTTGATGTTTTTCTTCGCGATCGCTCTCTTCATCGAGGCGGGGAGTTTTTCGTCCATTTCGGCAGCGGTCCAGGGGCTGTTGAGCAGGAAGGTGCCGCCGTCCTTGAGGTCGGATACCATATCGTACTTGACGACGTAAGCGGGGTTGTGGCACGCCACGAAGTCAGCCTGGTCGATAAGGTACGCGCTCTTGATCGGCTTGTCGCCGAAGCGCAGATGAGAAACGGTGATACCGCCGGACTTCTTGGAGTCGTAAGCGAAGTATGCCTGAGCGTATTTTTCGGTGTGGTCGCCGATGATCTTGATCGAGTTCTTGTTGCTGCCGACCGTACCGTCGGAACCGAGACCGTAGAACTTGCAGCTGATCGCGCCTGCGGGAGCCGCGTCGATCTTGGTCTTGACTTCGAGAGAAGTGCCGGTGAGGTCGTCTACGATACCTACGGTGAAGTGGCTCTTGGGAGCTTTAGCCTTCATATTCTCGAATATCGCGTTGACCATAGAGGGGTTGAACTCTTTGGAGCCGAGGCCGTATCTGCCGCAGACGACGTTCGCCTTGCGGTTTTTCTCTGCGAGAGCGGCGACGACGTCGAGGTAGAGAGGTTCGCCCGCGCTGCCGCTTTCCTTGACTCTGTCGAGAACGGTGATGTTTTTGACCGAAGCGGGGATCGCGTCAACGAACTTGTCGATCGCGAACGGACGGTAGAGTCTGACTTTGAGAAGACCCGTCTTCGCGCCTTTCGCGTTGAGGTAATCGACGGTCTCTTCTACGGTCTCTGCGCCGCTGCCCATCAGAACGATGATGTCGGTAGCGTCCTTCGCACCGTAGTAGTCATAGAGATGATACTCTCTGCCTGTGATCTTCTTGACTTCTTCCATAGCCTCTTCGACGATCGCGGGGACCGCGTTGTAGTACTTGTTGGAAGCCTCTCTGCCTTGGAAGTATATGTCGGGGTTTTGAGCGGTGCCCTTTTGAGTCGGATGCTCGGGGTTGAGGGCGCGCGCCTTGAATTCTTTGATATAGGGCATGTATTTGTCGAAAACGAGCGGCTTGAATTCGTCGTAATCGATCATTTCGATCTTGGAAACCTCGTGAGAAGTTCTGAAACCGTCGAAGAAGTGCAGGAACGGAACTCTGGATTTGAGGGTAGCGAGATGAGCTACGAGTGCGAGGTCCATGACTTCCTGTACGGAGTTGGAGCAGAGCATCGCGAAGCCCGTCTGACGGCAAGCCATAACGTCGCTGTGGTCGCCGAAGATGTTGAGCGCGTGATAAGCGAGAGCGCGTGCGCTTACATGGAAGACGCAGGGGGTCAGCTCGCCCGCGATCTTATACATATTGGGGATCATAAGAAGAAGACCCTGGCTTGCGGTGAAGGTGGTCGTCAGCGCGCCTGCGCTCAGAGAACCGTGAACCGCGCCTGCAGCGCCTGCTTCGGATTCCATCTCAGCCAGTTTCAAGGTCTGACCGAACAAGTTTTTGCGATCGGCATTTGCCCATTCGTCGGCGTTTTCCGCCATAGGCGAAGACGGCGTGATAGGATAGATTGCCGCAACTTCGCTGAACGCATAGGCGATATGCGCCGCCGCGGTGTTGCCGTCAATAGTCATTTTTTTGCCCATTGTAAACCTCCGATTAACTAAAGTTTGTTTTGATTTATATTTTGTGTATATTTATTTTATTATTTTCACACACCTGTAATTATATAGGATTGATTTTTGCAAGTCAATGGATTTTACCGAATAACTTTGAGCGTTCACGCAAAAATTTTAACAAGTCGGAAAAGGTGTCTGAAGGGCGCGTGCAGAGCATGAAAGCGCGTGGCGCAAACCGCAAAAAAGGCAAACCGTATTCAAATATTTGCGCTTTACGCGCGGGTGTGTTATACTTTTTTATTGTGAGGCAAAAATGGCAATACCTGCGATAAAACTCGAAAACGTATCCTTTTCCTATCCCGTAAGCGAAGGCGAGGAGCATAAGGCGGTAGACTGCGTTTCTCTCGAAATAGAGGAAGGCACGTTCGTCGCGCTCGTAGGACACAACGGCAGCGGAAAATCCACGCTGGCGAAACTTCTCAACGGCCTTTTGATACCTACGGGCGGCAGGGTGCTCGTCTACGGCGTGGATACCGACGACGAGAAGAGGATCTTCGACGTGCGCTCGAGCGTGGGCATGGTATTCCAGAACCCCGACAATCAGATGATTGCGACCAACGTCGAGGACGACATCGCTTTCGGTCCCGAAAATCTCGGCGTGCCGAGAGAGGAGATAATTTCCCGCGTGGACTGGGCACTCGAAAAGGTCGGGATGAGCGAATTCCGTCACGCTACTCCGTTCAAGATGAGCGGAGGGCAGAAGCAGAGGCTCGCGATAGCGGGCGTGCTCGCGATAAAACCGCGCGTGATGGTGCTTGACGAATCGACCGCGATGCTCGACCCCAAGGGAAGGGACGAGGTGATGAAGGTCGTCAGACAGCTCAACCGCGAAGAGAAGATGACGGTGGTGCATATCACGCACTATATGGACGAAGCTCTCGAGGCGGACAGACTCATAGTCATGAACGACGGCAGGATCGTGCTTGACGGCAAGCCCGCAGACGTGTTTGCCGAGCACGAACTTCTGACCCGCATAAAACTGGGCGTGCCCTGCGTGACGCAGCTGGCGGTGACTCTGCACGAGGCGGGTATGGCGGTAGATCCGCGCATTACGGACGAGGAGGCTCTTGTAGACAGCTTATGCAAATTACTGTAAAAGACCTCAACTTCACATACAGTGCGCGCACTCCGTTCGAAAGGCACGCGCTCAAGGGCGTGAACCTGACGATAAACGAAGGGGATTTCCTCGGGATTATAGGACACACGGGCAGCGGCAAAAGCACGTTCATCATGCACCTGAACGGCCTGTATAAATTGCAGAGCGGAGAGATCGACGTGTTCGACGTAAAGCTCGTGCCCGACAAGAAGAACAAGAGCGATCTGCGCAGACTGCGCGGCACGGTGGGTATGGTGTTCCAGTATCCCGAATATCAGCTTTTCGAGGATACCGTTGAGAAGGACGTCGCTTTCGGACCTAAGAATATGGGGCTCGATGCCGAAGAGGTGCAAAGGCGCGTCAAGCGCGCGATAGAGCTTGTCGGACTCGATTACGAAGATATAAAGGACCGCGCTCCGTTCGAGCTTTCGGGCGGACAGAAGAGGCGCGTGGCGATAGCGGGCATAATCGCGATGCAGCCCAAAGTGCTGATACTCGACGAACCGACCGCGGGGCTCGACCCGTACGGCAAAGAGCAGATACTGTCGCTCATCACGCACCTGAAAGAAGAATGTTCGCCGACGGTCATCGTCATTTCGCACGACGTGGACGAGATAACGCGTTTCGCCAGCAGGATAGTCGTGTTCAACGACGGCAAGGTGATGTTCGACCTGCCTATGAACGAGCTGTTCAGACACGCCGAAGAACTGCACGCGGTAGGGCTGGAGATACCCAGGGCGGTGAGGATAGCCGAAAAGCTGAAAAAGAGGGGAGTCGAACTCGAAGGGGATATAGTTTCTCTCAACGATCTCCTGCACGCGGTAGTCGTCGCGTACAACAAAAAACATATAGACGAAACGGTTGACGAAAACGTCAATTTCAGTGCGTTCGAATTCGATCTCAACGGTTCGGCGTGCGGCGGAAAGAAGGAGGACGACAGATGAGAGACGTGTCTTTCGGTCAGTATTATCCGACAAATTCCGTCGTGCACAGACTCGATCCGCGCGCGAAAGTCGTGTTTTCGCTTATATTCATGGTGACGATATTTTTCGTCGTATCGTACGCCGCCTACGCGCTTGTCGCGCTCTTTCTCGTCACGGTCTGTCTGATAAGCAAGATCCCGTTCAGGAACGTGCTGAAAAGCGTCAAAGCCATAATATTTATAATGATTTTCACCGCGATTATCAATATTTTCTTCTACGACAGCGGCAAGGTGCTGTTCGAGTGGTGGAAGATAAAGATAACGCTCGGAGGTATAGATTTCGCGATCAAGATAGCACTGAGGATCTCCCTTCTCGTGATGGGCACTTCGCTGCTTTCTTTTACGACCACGCCTATGGAACTGACTGACGCGATAGAGAGTCTGCTCAAGCCGCTCAAGTACATCGGCGTCCCCGTACACGACATTGCGCTGATAATGAGCATCGCGCTCCGCTTTATCCCCGGTCTTATGGACGAAACGGATAAAATAATGATGGCACAGAAGGCGAGAGGCGCAGAGATAGACACGGGCGGGCTGATAAAGAAAGTCAAGGCGATGCTGCCCGTGCTGATCCCTCTTTTCGTCAGTGCGATAAGGAGAGCGGACGAGCTTGCCGACGCGCTGGACGCGAGGTGTTACAACGCCACCGAAAAGCGCACGAAGATGAAACTTCTCAGACTGTCGTGGAAAGACGCGCTCGCGTTTTTGTTCGTTGCTGCGTTCGCGACGCTGATATTCCTCGACAAGTATCTTCTCGGCGGAGCGGATTCGTATATAGTGCAATTTTTCAAGGGGCTTGCAGGCTGATGAGATACGCGCTTGTCATAGAGTACGACGGTACGAATTATCACGGATTTCAGAGGCAGGACGGTCTGCCCTCGGTTCAGCAGGCACTCGAGGACGCTCTTTCGCTCAAGCTGCAACAGGGTATCACCGTCATAGCGAGCGGCAGGACGGATGCAGGGGTGCACGCCCGCGGACAGGTCGTTCATTTCAACTGCAACGTCGATATAGACTGCTCGGATTTCGGCTGGAGAATGAACCCTTTATTGCCGACGGACATAGCGATAAAGAAATGCGTAAAAGTCGACGAGAATTTCCATGCCCGTTTCGGAGCGAAGAAAAAGACGTACGTCTACAAGATATATCTTTCCAAAATACACAGCCCCCTCAAACAGAAATACAATCACGTCTGTTTTTACGACCTCGACGTCCCTCTGATGCAGGAGGCGTGCAGGTATTTCGTCGGAGAGCACGATTTCAGGAGTTTCATGCTGTCGGGCGCGCAGGTAAAGACGACGGTCAGGACGATATACGATATGCATATAGAGGTGTCCGAAGAGGGCAGACAGCTCGACTTTTACTATACGGGGAACGGCTTTCTGCACAATATGGTCAGGGCGATCACGGGCACGCTGATAGACCTCGGCAGGGGGAGGTTCACGCTCGGGCAGATACCGGAGATAATCGCCAGCAAAAAGCGCAGCGACGCCGGAAAAACGCTCGAAGGTTGCGGACTTTATCTCGAGAAAGTCTATTACGAAGGGTACGACAATATCTGACGAACGGCGTCGGCGACGCTTGAATAATTTGTAAAAAATTCAAAAAACGCGTTGAAAAACCGTTGACAAGCCCGATCTTTATTGATAATATAAATACGCACGCACGAAAAAACGCAAAAGAATAGCCCCTCTTTGGCGGTTTATCGGCAAGTCAAAGAATAATACACGGAGGTCTCACCATGAAGACATATATGGCTAAGCCCGAAGAGATTGAAAAGAAGTGGTACGTTGTGGACGCTACCGATATGGTTCTCGGTCGTCTCGCAAGCAACGTTGCTTCCGTTCTCAAAGGCAAGAATAAGCCGACTTATACCCCCAACGTGGATACCGGCGACAACGTCATCGTCATCAACTGCGCTAAAGTAGTTCTGACGGGCAAGAAACTCGAAAAGAAGTTCCACACCTATCACACCGGTTACGTCGGAGGTCTGAAGCAGATCCAGTACAAGAAACTTATGGAAACCAAGCCCGAAGCCGCGGTCATGCTCGCTGTAAAGGGCATGCTCCCCAAGAACTCGCTCGGCAGAAAGATGCTCAAGCATCTCAGAGTCTATGCAGGCGCGGAGCACAATCATCAGGCACAGCAGCCCGAAGAATTGAAATTCTAATAAGGAGCGTAAAGAGATATGGCTACTAAGAAGACGAAGAAAAAGGTTCAGTACTGGGGTACGGGCAGAAGAAAGAAGGCTATAGCAAGAGTCAGACTCATCCCCGGCGGAAACGGTACCATCACCATCAACAAGAGAGACATCGACAACTATTTCGGTCTCGATACGCTCAAACTCATCGTGCGTCAGCCGCTCGAGCTGGTTGAAGCGTCCGGCAAGTTCGACGTTTGCGTCAACGTTTGCGGCGGCGGTTTCACCGGTCAGGCAGGTGCTATAAGACACGGTATCGCGAGAGCACTCGTCCTTGCAGACGAGGCTTACAAGGCGGATCTCAAGAAGGCAGGTTTCCTGACCAGAGACTCGAGAACCAAGGAGAGAAAGAAGTACGGCTTGAAGAAAGCGAGAAAAGCTCCTCAGTTTAGCAAGAGATAACGGATTATTCATCGTTATTGCCGCTCCGTTTTTCGGAGCGGCTTTTTTATTGTCTTTCGCGTGCGAAAACGATAAGAAGGGGAGATATGATCCGCGTTTAATCGGAGAACGCGATGGCGGCGAGAAGGGAGAGTCTGACCTATCGGGGCGGAGACTTCTGACAAAGCGCACAGCAATATATATATCAATATTATAATATAACGTTTCGCGTCAGGTCGTTTGCAGCCGCTACCGCGTGATGTTTAATCTTCTTTTAATGATTATTTTACCAAAATATGTCAAAGATCGGGAATTTCGATGTTTACAAATAACCCCGTGTGTAGTACAATGATTAATGATAATAATTTTATGGTTGCCGCGTATAGCCGCGGCGACTTTTTCGGAGATTCAGAGTGATAAAGACGATTTTCAAGTATTATGCAAAATACTGGTGGATAATCCTGCTGTCGCTTGCGTTTCTTATCTCCGAGGCTTTGTGCGAACTTCAGCTGCCGACCTATATGTCGCAGATAGTCGCAGACGGTATCGCGCTGGGAGATATGCAGACGGTCTACAAATACGGGCTTATCATGCTGGGAGTCGCGCTGGCGGGCAGCGTTTCGTCGGTATGCGTCAGCTTTTTCGCGTCGAGGGCGGCTGCCGCGATCGCGAGAGATCTGCGCGGAGACGTGTTTACGAAAGTCAGCAATTTCGCCAATGCGGAATTCGACAAGTTTTCCATTTCCTCGCTTATTACCAGGGCTACCAACGACGTAACGCAGGTGCAGACGTTCACGGTGATGTTCCTCAGAATGGTCATGTACGCGCCTATCATGGGCGTCGGCGGCGTGATCAAAGCGGTGCAGATGAGCAAAGGCATGAGCTCGATGATCATAGTCATAGGCGTTGCCGTAGCGACGCTCCTCGTGCTCGTTGCGGTGCTTATCGTAACGGTGCTTCCCAAATTCAAGATATTGCAACAGCAGATCGACAGAGTCAATCAGGTCGCGAACGACGAGCTGAACGGACTTATGGTCATCAGGGCATTCAATACGCAGGGGTACGAAGAAGAGCGTTTCGACAAGGCGAATAAGGCTTTGACCAAAACGGGATTGTTCGCATACCGCGTAATGGCGTTGCTTTCGCCTTATATCACGCTCGTCATGTTCGGAGTGTCGGTCGCGGTCGTATGGATCGCTGCGTTTACGGCAGAGGATATAACGCAGGTCGCCAACATGATGGCGTTCATACAGTACGCGATGCAGATAATCATGTCGTTTATGATGCTGTCGATGGCTTTTGTGCTTATGCCTAGAGCGGCGGTATCCGCAGGCAGAGTCAGCGAGGTGCTGACCACCCCGATAAGCGTCAAAAACCGCGACGTCACGGTAGACGCGCCCGTGGACGGGGACATCGTCTTCGACAACGTGAGTTACAGCTACGGCGGAGAGACGGATGCGGTCGAGCATATCAGTTTCGACGTGAAAAAGGGTGAAACTCTCGCGATAATCGGCAGTACGGGCAGCGGCAAATCCACGATAGTCAACCTGCTCCCGAGGCTTGCCGACGTCACGGAAGGCAAGATAACGATAGGAGGCGTGGACGTCAGGGATTTTGATCTGAAAAAACTGCGCGCAAATATCGGCTTCGTGCCGCAGAAAAACGTGCTGTTCTCGGGTACGATAGAGAGCAATATCAAATATTCCGATCCCGAGATGTCGGACGACCGCATGAAAGAGGCGAGCGGCATAGCTCAGGCAAAGGAATTCATCGAGGAAAAAGAGGACGGGTACGCGAGCGAAATAGCTCAGGGCGGCGACAACGTGTCGGGCGGTCAGAAACAGCGTATCGCGATCGCCCGCGCTCTTGCGAAAAACGCGCCGATATACGTTTTCGACGACAGTTTCAGTGCACTGGACTTCAAGACGGACGCGAATCTCCGCATGGCTATAAAAGAAAAACTCTCAGGCTCGACCGTGATCATGGTCGCGCAAAGAGTCGGCACGATTAAGAACGCCGACAAGATAATAGTGCTCGACGACGGAAAGGTGGTCGGTCAGGGTACGCACGAAGAACTGCTCAAGAATTGCCCCGTATATGCAGATATTGCAAAATCGCAGCTCTCTGAGGAGGAACTCGGCTTATGAAAGACAAGAAATTCAAGTCTTTGAAAAGACGCGGTCCTATGGGAGGCGGTCCGGGCGGAGCGGCTGTGCCGGGAGAAAAGGCAAAGGACTTCGTCGGTACGCTCAAAAAGACGGTGCGCTATATGCGCAAGGACCTCGCGATAATCATCACGGCGTTCGTACTCGCGGTATTCAGTGTCATAGCGACGTTGCTCGTGCCCGACATACTGGGAGGAGCGACCGATGAGCTTCTCGCTGGAACGATGTGCAAGACTTTCTATAAAAACGCGGTCTCGATGCAGGATTCTATCCCCGAGTTCAGCGACGCGCAAAAGGAAATGATAGAAAAGAATCCCGATATGACGCTGAGGGATCTGAAGGATATGGGATTGCTCCCGAGCGGAGTTGACGAGTCGATGCTGGACGTCAGGCTGTCTTCGCTCGTCGAGGCGAAAGAGGCTGAGACCGTTGGCGAATTGTTCCGCGCTCTCGGCGCGACCAAATCGCTCGACTCGATTGCCGTCACATACCGTGCGAGAGTGGAAAACACGTCGCTTGCGTCGGCTCCGAAGATGGATACCAATGTCATCGTGTCAATTCTGACAAAGATAGTCGCGCTGGTATGCGTTTCGGCGTTGCTGGCGTACGTCCAGAGTCTTTTGCTCGCGGGCGTCGCGCAGAGAGTGTCATACCGTTTCCGCCGCGACATCAACAACAAGATAGACAGTTTGCCGCTCAAGTTCTACGACACGACGACGAACGGCGAGGTCATGAGCTATATCACCAACGACGTGGACGCAATATCCAACTCTCTCAACCAGAGCTTGTCACAGATAGTCACGAGTATCACGACGATAATAGGCGTTATGGTCATGATGTTCAGGATAAACTGGATACTCACGCTGATCACGCTTTTTATCGTCCCCGTATCGATGTTCATTATCCTGCTGATAATCAAGAGATCGCAGCGTTATTATCTGATGCAGCAGGAATATCTCGGTCACGTCAACGGACATATCGAAGAGATGTTCGCGGGACACAATGTGATAAGCCTTTTCAACGGAGAGGAGAAGAGCATAGAGAAATTCTCCGACTACAACGGCAAACTTTACACGTCGGCGTGGTCGTCGCAGTTCTTCTCGGGTATGATGATGCCCGTCATGAAATTCGTCGGCAACTTGAATTACGTCCTCGCCTGCGTGCTCGGCGGCATATTCGTGCTCAAGGGCGACTTTGCGGGCATACGCATGACGGTCGGTAACATCCAGTCGTATATCCAGTACGTCAGACAGTTCAACCAGCCTATCAACCAGATCTCGGGTATCGCAAACACCTTCCAGTCCACGGTTGCCGCGGCAGAGAGAATATTCGCTTTCCTCGAGCAGCCCGAAGAGCAGGAAACGGGTGACGAAGTTCCGCAGAACGTCGAAGGCAACGTGAGTTTCGACCACGTCAGATTCGGCTACGTCGAAGACAAGATCATTATCAAGGATTTCTCGTGCGACGTCAAAAAAGGTCAGCGTATAGCGATTGTCGGACCTACGGGTGCGGGAAAGACAACCATCGTCAAGCTGCTGATGCGTTTCTATGAGCTTAACGGCGGAGATATATATCTGGACGGCAAGAGTATTCGCTCGTTCACGCGCGAAGGACTCAGAAACGAGGTCGGCATGGTTTTGCAGGATACATGGCTGTTCAAAGGCACGATCATGGAAAATATCCGTTACGGCAGACTCGACGCGTCAGACGAAGAAGTAAAACGCGCAGCAAAGATTGCCTGCGCTGATCATTTCATACAGACACTTCCAGGCGGTTACGATTTCGAGATCAATACTGAGGCAGACAACATTTCGCAGGGGCAGAAACAGCTGCTCACCATTGCCCGTGCGATACTTGCCGATCCGACGGTGCTTATTCTCGACGAGGCGACTTCGTCTGTCGATACTCGCACCGAAATACTAATTCAGCAGGCAATGGACAGACTCATGCAGGGCAGGACGAGTTTTATCATCGCTCACAGACTGTCCACGATCCGCGACGCGGATAAGATTCTGGTGCTCCGAGACGGCGACGTGATAGAGCAGGGTAAACACGAAGAGCTGCTGGAAAAAGGCGGTTTCTACGCGACATTGTACAATTCGCAGTTCGAAGGCTAAGATCGGTAAAAAACGAATACTTGTAAAAAAGATACGGAAAAATCCCGTATCTTTTTTTGAGTTGCAGCGGATCTTGTCCGTGGCGGAATAAGTCAATAAGAGAAGTTTTTTTCTATCTGTCCGATCGCGTCTTTCATGATTGCGTTTTTGTCAGGGACGGGTTGTTCTCCGCTGGCGATAAGCTGTAAAAATACCGTGTTTCCGTCGCGGAATTCCGCACGGGCGATCATTCCGTAATCCGTCTCGTACAGCTCGAATCTCAAGTCTTCGTATTCGCCCGCCACGCAGTCGTACGTTCCTGCCGCCTGCGAATAAACGATGTCGTATTCGAGGTCGTTAATATCGACAGGCGAAGTCGTCTGCGTCAGCACAAGGACGTATCCGTCCCGCTCGTAGTCCGATCTGTATACAGGGTCGGCGTAGTCCGAGGTCAGCATATAGAAGAGGCATTCGCCGTCGAGCGTCAGCAGTCGGAGTCCGTTTTCCGTTGCGTATTCGACTACCGGTCTGTCAATAAGCGTGCTTTCGAATTGATCCATAGACCCGCCGGGAGATTCGTCGCGCGGCGGAGAGCTTGCTCTCATGAACATGGGCAATATCAGGAAGAAAGACACGAAACATACCGCAAAAACCGCGCACGCGCTTGCTGCAGCTTTTATGGAAACCATGACGTTTCTGCGTTTTCTCAGACGCGCGCTTTCGGTTTTTTCTATCGGATCTTCCGCAGTGCGCTCCTTTATCTTGTCGAGGAGGAGAGGAGAGACAAGGTTGCCTTCGCTTGCAAGCGAAGCCAGTTTCTTTTCAATGGCTTTCATGTTTTGTCCTCCTTTATGTGTTCGGATATCTTTTTGAGTGCGGATCTGTATCTGCCGTACAGAGTTGTCAGCGGCAGGTTCAGCTCGCTCGCTATTTCTTCGAAGGTATATCCGCCCCAGAATTTCATTACTATCGCGACACGGTCGTTCTCGTCCAGAGAGTCGAGCGCGGCTTTGACGGCGATGCCGTCTATGCAGTTTTCCACAAAGTCGAGAGTGCTCGATGATACGTCGGTCAGCTCTTCGGTCTGATGTAAAATATCCGTGCGCGTGTAAGTTAAAGCAGTATTTTTTACTATCGTATACATCCAGTTTCTCGCACTTTTTGACGGTTTATATGTCGTGCTCGAGCGGTATATTTTATAGTAAGCGTCGTTCAGGACATCGGGTATCTTGCTTTTGTTGCGTAAGTACCGATAGGCTACAAAATACATTTGCTCCTTCGTCGCATAAAAGAGTTCATCCAGTGCCGACTCTTTTCCGCAGGCAATATCCGCTATTAGCTTGCCTATTTTCTTATCCGCTTTGTCTCTCACGCCGTTCCTCGTATCATATACGATGTGCCGCTGCGATTTTTTCGGGGAAGTTTGCAAATTCCGACACAATTTTATTGTATATGCCGCTTTGGCTCGTGTCAACGGGGGATCGGAAACTATTTGATCGCTTTTGTTTGAAATCGTACGCGATATGGGCTATAATAGTATCGTAATGCACCCGTAGCCCAGCTGGATAGAGCGTCAGACTCCGACTCTGAAGGTCAGCGGTTCGAATCCGCTCGGGTGTGCCAGATAAAAGCTGGGCTTATGCCTGAAAAAAGAGAAAGAAAATGTCTTTCTCTTTTTTTCAGTCGGATAGCCGGTGCTTTTATCCGGCACACCCTCGCGTCAGCGAAATCGTGACGCTCACTGCGCTCGCTATTCCGTCGCAAACAAGTTTGCTCCTTACGAATCCGCTCGGATGCGCCATACGCGGAAAAGCTAAGCCTTTTCCGCGACTTTTTTGCAAAAGTCTGCCTTACGGCTTGCTTTTCCGCTTTCGCAAAAAGTCACGCTATGCTACCAACTTTTTGCGACACGCTCACTTTGTTCGCGATTATATAAATAGGATAACGCAAAAATAGAAAGCCTTTTCGCGACTTTTTTGCAAAATCTGCCTTGCGGCTTGTTTTTCCGCTTTCGCAAAAAGTCACGCTATGCTACCAACTTTTTGCGACGGGCTCAATGCGTTCGCATTCGGCAATAGGATTTTTTTATAAAAGCTCTTGATAACGGTAAGAAGAATATGTATAATAAAAATACAACTCATAGACCTCGGGGGTATAGCTCAGTTGGTAGAGCGCTTGAATGGCATTCAAGAGGTCAGGGGTTCAAGTCCCCTTATCTCCACCACACATAGCGAGCCGAAAGGCTCGTTTTTTATGTGTGGTGGAGATAAGGGACAGGCGACCCTGTTATTAATAACGGGGGCGCCCGAACGGGAACAATAAACGCTTGTAGTAATAAATATCGACGTGAGGGTTTTCGCCGAAGGGCGAAACTCTCCGTCGGACAAATCGGAAGGGCAGGCTCGTAGCTCCGATTCGTGACGCCGAACCGTGTCCACTCAAAGTAAAGGTTGGTAAAAGACAAAGTCTCTTTTGAGTGCTTTCGCGGCTTGTAAAAAATATTGAACGGATAATTGCGTTTATCAGCGAAACGCTCGTCGTAGGGCAGGGCTCATGCGTGTAGGCTCCTCGCTATTCCGTCACTGACGTTCCTTACGATTCCACCACACGAAACCTAAAACGAATCACTTTGAGTGCGAGTCGTTTCAGGTTTTTTCTTTTGTCGTTTGCTTGCTACAATACCTTGTGCAGCAAAGCAGAGCCGCTAGTTAATTCAAGCATCCGCCAAAGTGACGTTTGAATTATGAACTCTTGAAAAACCAAGTTATTTTTGCTATAATTTATTTGCTTTAATAAAGCGATAAACTTTCAATTAACGGAGTTATAATGCAACCAAAAAATCTTTTAACCGCAAAAAATCGAAACGAATTGCGCGTGTGGCTTGCGGAAAATTATGATAAAGAAAGCGAATGTTGGGTAATTGTAAAGCGCGGCAGACCGCAAAACGACAATACTTTTTGGTATATAGACGCAGTTGAAGAAGCAATGTGTTTTGGTTGGATAGATAGCACTACCAAAACGCTTGAAAACGGAATTACCGCACAAAAATTAGTACCACGAAAGAAAAAAAGTTTGTGGTCGGAACTCAATAAAGAGCGTTGCAGACGACTTGAAAAATTAGGATTAATGACGGAAGCAGGACGCGCCGTTCTGCCTGAATGTCTGCAAATGGTTTTGTAATAGATAACGAAATACTAACGGAGTTGAAGGCAGATAAAACAGTATGGCAAAATTTTAATAATTTTCCGCCATTGTATCAACGGGTACGTATAGACACAATTCAAATAAAGAAAAAACAACCCAATTTATATAATAGCAGATTGCAAAAATTTATCGAGAATACAAAGAAGGGTATAATGTACGGCGAATGGAACGATAACGGACGATTGTTGAACTATTGATAAATTAGAAGTTATCGGACGTCTTAATTATTCGTTTTAAATTGCCACTTTTCCGCCATTTCGCCTTGCCCGTATTGCGGCAAGGCGATTTATATTGTAGTGTTGTTGTTTGACAAGATGGATAGTTATGATATAATTATAATTAATGGTTGCAATTTTATAAAATTGCAAAAAGCTAATTATATTAATATTACAATTAAATTAAGGGGGAATGATTATGCAGTGGGCTAATGCTGTAACAGGCGAAAAAGCGCAATTTATAGTTAATGTTTTTAGGGATTCTTTGTTTGATTTTGCATTTGATTCAGACAAAACACCAATATTGAATGTGCATTATTTTTGTGAAGATTATTGCGAAACATCCAATTTAATTGATGAGGGTATTCTAGAGGAAGGGAATATTATTCCTTTAAATGAGGAGTTTGAATATATTGTATCCAAAAGCGTGTTCCTTCCTATGGAAATTACAGAAGCTATGTTTTGGTCAAAAAATAAAAATGGTAAATTTGAAAATATAACAGGCAAAGAAGTATCTGCAAAAAGAAAGCATTATAAGGATGTGGCAAAATGTATTTGTTCTCTATTGGATTTAGATAATCGTTATATTAAAAATTTGATTACTCAAATTTTAGAGGTATTACAAGGGACAACATGGGATTTGAAGGATAAAAATTTATTATACTTTTGTTTAAGAGAATTTATAAGCGAATTAATCAATAATGGAACAAGTAAAAAATATATTTATAACCAAGTTAACAATAAATTTGGAAAAAATAAAAAATCCTCCAATGATATTGATTATATAAGAAACTTTTTGCTGTCACTATTAAAAAGTGAAAATTCATATAATGTAATTATTGGCATTACGGAAGAAGTATTTAATGATTTAAAGGACAATTTAAAAGGAGCAAGAATAGCAACAGAAAAAGAGCAGAAAGCTTTAAATACAAACTATGTTGTTCAGCAGACAGTTAGTGCTGCGGATTCATTTTCAGCTTTAAAAACAGCAAAATACGGATATTCTTTGGTATTAAGTATATATAATGCGTGTTGCCATAACAAAGATCTTAAAGTACTTCCTAAAGGCTTGGTGGCTTTAGAACCGAAGTGTAATTATTGTATTGTTGACGATACCATTAATTTGATGAGTAAAAATTTAAATAAATCTCGCGAAGACCGTAACAAATGGATGCATATAGCAGTTACAAAGATAAAAGAAGCTAATATTATGACCGCTTTTGAGTTGCATAATATTGCTTTAGCTAATGAAGATTCGCAATCTCAATTTTTAAATCTATGGATGATAGTAGAACTACTAATTTCTACCAAGCGAAATACGATGAGTAGAATAAATTATATATCAAATATTATAACGTCAATTTTATGCGGGATATATTACGAAAGGATTATCAATGCTATTCTTAAAAGGCTGCATAACATTTTTTCTAGAGAAAAAGTAAATAGCATAATCAATCGAGAAAAAAGAGGGAAAAACCCAAATGAAAAACTGGCGTATATTTTGAAAGATAATAATATTGTATTGAAAGATCTGCTAACATTGTCAAAAGTAGAACCTTTAATCTCTTATAAACTGGAATATTATTCAAAGCTAGTGTTTAGCGATAAATGTCTCTTAAAGAGGGATTATGAGCGGCATTCAAATCGTGTTAGGTGGCATTTAATGAGGATATATCGAAATAGATGCTTAATTGTCCATAATGGAAAAAGTACAAATTATTCTAATAATGCTTTAGAAAATTTACATTATTATATAGACGAGATTTTCAATTATATTTTCATCAAATATGAATATGGTATAGCAGATTTAGAATCTATTTTTACTTTTGCCCAAATTAAGGAAAAAGAAAGAATGAACATACTAGACAATACTAATAGTTATACAGATGAGGATTTTTACAAATTATTATTTGATTATTAATTTAATAATATTAATCAAATTGCATGAGTTGTTTCCAATGAGAAAAAGTCACAACAGGTTTGCTAAAAATTATGTTGGCGGTTAATTGAATTAAATACGAAAATCCACAACAAGGATAGAGTATAAAAAGTGAAAGTCGGGTCTTAAAAATCTTTTCCCGATCGTGAGGTGGATATGAAAAAGTCGGTCGTGATCGTGGCGGCGATAATTGTGATAACAGTACTTGCACTGATGCTTGCGGGGTGCAATCCGCTTGACGAAAAACCCGAGGACACGTCGCTCGGATACTGGATAAAGCAGGACGTGAAAGGAGAGGAAGATCTCGGGCACAGGCTGCCACCTGAGGAATTCGGGAGCACGGAGACATATCTTGCAAAGGAATACGAGCCGAGGTATGGCGATATACACGGCTACGTCATAGGACTTCCCGAAGAATATGTTGTATATAAGGTCGGAGCGTACCCCGATCTGTCGGACGGAGGCAGATTCATAACGGGTATCGAGATAACCGACCGTAGCGTCAGCGTCTTCGGAATAACCGTAGAATCTTCGGGGGCGGATTTCGAAAGCGTATTCAAAGATATGGGATGTGAAGTGAGCGTCGAAAACAGGGCAAACGGAGACAAGGTCATGAGCGCGGAAAAAGGCGACGTGACGATCTCTTTGACAAATCCCGCAGAAGGGCGTCCGTATATCAAGATAAGCGTCGAAGTTACCAACAAAACGGGGATAGTGTATTGAGAAAGGCGTTATCGCCTCTAAAACGGATATTAGGTTGCGCGGATAAAGCTCCGCGCTCCTTTTTTTGTTGAAAAAATTTTGCGGTTATATTATAATAGCTATGCCGCAAAATGCGGAAAGCGAGGTATTATGGCAAAGCGTGTCGTTGTCGGAATGAGCGGAGGAGTGGACAGCTCCCTGGCGGCTTTGCTCCTGAAGGAGCAGGGCTATGACGTCGTCGGACTTTTTATGCGCAATTGGCACGAAAAGGACGATTCGGGTTGCTGTACCGCGGACGAAGATTTTTACGACGTGCGCGCGGTGTGCGCGAAGATAGGCATGCCGTATTACAGCGTGGATTTTGCGGACGAGTACTATGACAGGGTGTTCAGACACTTTGTCGATGAGTACAAGAAGGGCAGGACGCCGAACCCCGACGTGCTCTGCAACAAAGAGATCAAATTCGCGCCTTTCGTCGAGCAGGCGAGGAAGATGGGCGCGGATTATATCGCGACGGGGCACTACTGCAACGTGGCGCATAATGAGGACGGAAACTATCTGCTGAAGGCAAAGGATCAGAACAAAGATCAGACTTATTTTCTCAATCAGGTCACGTCAAAACAGCTTGAGGATGTGATCTTCCCGATAGGGGATCTCGACAAGTCGACGGTCAGAGAGCTTGCAGCGAAATACGGTTTGTCCACCGCAGACAAGAAGGACAGCACAGGCATCTGCTTTATCGGAGAGAGGAATTTCAAGGCGTTTCTGTCGCAGTACATACCTATGCAGGAAGGGAAGATAATCGACACGGGCGGGAAAATAGTGGGAAAACACGACGGAGTGTTCTACTATACGGTCGGGCAGCGTAAAGGGCTGGGTATCGGCGGCGTGAAGGACTGCGCGGACGGCGCGTGGTTTGTGGTAGGCAAGGACGTGGAGAAGAACGAGCTTTACGTCTCGAAGGGCGATCAGTCGCTTTTGTATCACAACGTGCTGGAAACAGACAGTTTCAATTATATTCCCTATGCTCCCGCAGAAGACGAATTCGAATGCGAAGTCAGGATACGCCATCGTCAACCTCTTCAGAAAGCGGTATGTACCAAGAAAGCGGGTGGCGGGATAAAGCTGGTTTTCGAGCGCGCGCAGAGAGCGATCGTCGAAGGACAATATGCTGTTTTGTACAGAGGAGACGTATGTCTCGGCGGGGGAGTCATCGAGCGTAAGTACAACTATTGATGTATAAAATGTATATTGATTGCGTGTGTTGACGCGCGTGCAGAAAAATATTAAAATTTTGTAAAAATCGGTAAAAAATCCGTTGACTTTGAAAAACGGGTATGCTACAATTACAAAGCTGTCTGAAAAGGACAGCGACAAAACGGACATTAAAAACTGAACAGAAAGGTAAGAAGTAGAAGTTGAGCATAAAAGCGAAACAACTGCTTTGAACTTAAAAAAATTAGCGAGTGTACAATTAAACACAAGCAAAGTCAACGAGTTTGAAGAGTTAGAGATTGAACTTGAGAGTTTGATCCTGGCTCAGGACGAACGCTGGCGGCATGCCTAACACATGCAAGTC
>CALWHF010000001.1 GCA_944380305.1 uncultured Christensenellaceae bacterium | reverse complement strand
GATGATTATAGTTCATATGATTTCTCCTGTTGTGTTTTTTTGTTGCAATTTAATTATACAACAGATTCATATGAACTTCTTTTTTTGTCCTCAAAGTGTTGCACTTGAAAGTATAATTCACCCGATAAATGAAAAAAACGGCTGTATGCCGTTTTTTGTTTGACCGTATAGCGTTGTGTAAAAACTAGGGCGGGGCGGATTATCGGTCGTCGGAAGAAGGCGGCAGAGAGACCCTGTCGTCGTCCGTCTCAGGATTTGCGTTTTCGCCGTCTTTCTTTTCGCGGGCATACCCGTTGATCGTACCGCTTGCCGCCGACGAGGACTTCAGCCCGTACATAAGGAATATGGGTGCGGCGATGTCGAGCACGACCATCGCTACCGTGTAGGGGAGTTCGGCTTTGGTAAGCTTTTTTTCGCAATCCGAAGTCCCTCGGGCGCGCCTTATAACGGCGACCGCGCCCATTCCGAGACCTGCGCCTATGTAGAGAAATCCCGCCGTCAGCGTTGGCGGCAGGTAGTCGAGAAGTATTTTGGATAACGGCGCGTTCAGCGCGTACAGGGCTGCCGCGAGTATCGCGAGCATTATTCCCGTTTGCGCCGTCCGCA
Organism: uncultured Christensenellaceae bacterium; assembly: GCA_944380305.1. GTDB lineage: Bacteria > Bacillota > Clostridia > Christensenellales > UBA3700 > Ornithoclostridium. The sequence goes on along the minus strand of CALWHF010000001.1, from coordinate 341,059 downwards.
AAGAGCCTTTTCGGTTGTCTGGTCTCATTATTTTCTCATTTTTGCGTATCCGTGTAGATAAACGCTTATTTATTGTCAATATCGCCCGTGTGTTCTTCCGTTTCGGGAGGTATCGCAGCTCCGTCCGCTGCGAGTATCGGTTCAGGTTCTTCGGGCTTTTTGTACAGGGCGTCGTGGATGCGGTGCTCGTCGTTTTTCCTGATGTTGTATATCGCGAGTACGGATATGAGCATGACCGCAAGACCTATCAACAGGAACAGGACGTAACCCGTCTTGATGTCGGTTGCGACTTCGAGAGGCTGCGCCGCGCCGAGTTCTTTCTGATAACCGAGCCGTGCGAGTACGAGCGCGACGAGAGACGAGCCTATACCTTGCGCGAGCTTGCGGAAGAAGGAGTACAGCGAGTAAATCGAGCCTTCGTCGCGCTGACCCGTCTTAAGGTTCTGGTAATCGATACAGTCGACGACCATTGCCCAGACTATGACTCCGAACAAGCCGTTGCCGATATTGGCTATCATCAGGAACAGTGTCCACATGACTATCGAGAGCACGTCTACCGAGCCGCCGACCGCCGTGTATTTGAACGGGAAGACGAGCATTCCGAGCGCGCCCAGCACGCTTATCGCGCACGATACGAGCACGCAGTTGCGCTTGCCGAAACGGGACGTGAGTTTGCTCAGCACGAACATAACCACTATCATCGGGACGTACGACGCTATAGTGACGACCGTCAGAATGTCCGTATTGCGGAAGTATGACTGGAAGACGATTTGGTTCATGCTGTTCGCACCCACGAAACATATTGCCTGTGCCATCGAGGCGATCGTCAATGCCCAGATAGGTCTGTTCTTCGCGAAAGCGAGCAGCACCTGAAAGTAGTTCTGCTTTTTCTTTTCTATCGGCTGGTTAACGTTGACGCGTTCGGTCGTCAGCTTGTTTACGCCTATCAGCGCGAAGAAAGCCACCACCGAGAATGCGAGCGCGAGCCATACGAACATACCGCCTTTCAGGTTTTCGTTTTCGTCGTATACGAGAGCGGGCAGCAGCATGATTATCAGCATCGACACGCCCGCGCCTATGCTTCTGAACGTCGAAAGAGAGGAGCGGTGGACGGGGTCGTCGCTTATCGCGGAGTGCAGAGACCCGTACGGCACGTTGACCATCGTATAGAATATTGACCATACCATATACGACAGCAGACACAGCAGTATTTTGACCGTGTAGCTAGCCGACGGTATCGGCAGGAAGACCAGCGTCGTACAAATGACGAGACCTATCGAGCCTATCGAGATCCAGGATTTGTATTTGCTTTTTCCTATCCTGACTCTGTCGGTCATGCCGCCGATTATCGGGTCGTTTATCGCGTCCCACAGTTTGCCGACGATGATTATCCACGCCCAGTCCGTCTCCTTGATCAGCATGTACTGCATATAGTACAGCATCATATATGTGGACAGCAAAGTAAAGCTGAGGTTGCACGCGAAGTCGCCGAGTGCGTAACCGATCTTGTCCCGTATTCCGAACGGGCGTACCACAGCGGTTTGAGTCATAATTTTTCCCTTTTATAATACTTTTTTTGTTTTTTAATTTGTTATATCACTGCTTTTTTATCGTCTGCAAAAACCCGTTTACTATGTCCGCCATCTGCGGGTCGATGCCCGCGATTTTGAGAAGCGTTTTCACTTTGAACGGGCGCAGCAGTCGGACGTACCATTTATTGACGGTATTGCCGGCTGCGAGGCGGAGCATGCCCTGCGCCTCTTTGTTGTCGAGAAGAGTGCCGACTCTGTCGTTTACGGAGAGGCAGTCCTCTTTGAAAGAACCGTCGGTGCCGAACCAGTTGCGCACGAGAGTGGGAACGCCGTCTCCTATCGCGTAGCTTGCGGGGAGTTCGTCCACTCCGACGAATACCGCCTTGTCCTTATACTTGCCCGCCGTGACCGAGATCGCGTTTTCTCCCGCCTTGACGGGGACGTCGTCGAATACGAAGGTGCGTTTTCCCTCAATCGTCTTTTCGTAGCCGTCCGCCTTCAGCGTGACTTCGGGCATATTCGAATATACCTTGACGCGGGTAGTGCCGATCTTGCGCTTGTTGTATCTCTTTGCGGCGATATAGACGAATTTCTCGTCGCTCCAGGTCGCCTTGTACATATAGAAAGAGTCTTTTTTCGTCTTTCTGTCTATCGTGACGAGACCCTTGTTGTTTCTGCCGCGTACGCCGCCCTCGTTGCGAGCCGCAGACCCGAAGTCAAACATATTCCAGACGTAAGAGCCCCACATCCATTCGCGGGCGTTGACCGCGTCGATATAATGTTCGTGGTATATCGCCTGATACCCTTCGGAATAGTCGCCCTGCACGGGGTTTTCGCTGTAATATCCTATGACCGCCTCCGCTCCGTATTCGGAAAGGCAGAGTCTGGCTTGAGGGTTGATCCTGTGGAATTCGTCCAGCCACTTGTCGAGCGCGTCGCAGGTCTGCATATACCACCCGAAGTAATGGTTGTAACCGAGGATGTCCGTCAGTTTGTTGAGCGGGGAGTCGGGCTTTGCCATAGCCACCTGCGCGCATGTGGTCGGGCGGGAAGGGTCGAGAGAATGTGCGAGGTCGTTGAGCCTGTTCAGCCCCGCGACGAGTTTTTTGTTGCGCTCTCCCGAGAGGGTTATCTCGTTTTCGATGCCCCAGCAGAAGATCGACGGATGATTTATATTTTGCTTTATCAGAGAAACGAGCTGATCTTCCGCGTTCTGCTGACGGGCTTTGGAATATATCGTGATGACCGGTACTTCCGCCCAGACGAGCAGACCTTTTTCGTCGCACAGGTCGTAAAACTCTTCGGCTTGCTGATAGTGCGCAAGACGCACCGAGTTCGCACCCACTTCGAGTATCAACGCGACGTCCTCTTCGTGTTCCCTTATCGTCAGCGCGTTGCCGATATTCTCTCTGTCCTGGTGACGTGATACGCCTTTGAGCTTGATATGCTCGCCGTTGAGGAAACAGCCTTTGTCTGCGTCGAATACTATTTCGCGGAATCCGACTCTGATCTTTCTCGAGTCGATCTCCTTCGCGTCTTTTACGAGCGAGCAGTCGAGAGTGTAGAGATACGGATCTTTGACGCCGTTCCAGAGATGAGGAGAGCCGACCTCGAGCACGGTGTCCGGAGAGGTTGAAGGCACGGTCGTCTTGGCAACAGTCGCCCCGTCCGCATCGCGCAGTTCGTATACGCATACGGTATCGGCGTTTGCGCCCGACACGTTCGTCTTTACGTTCAGTTTCCACGCGTCGCCGGCTCTTTCGGGCACGGCGGAGATCCCGTCGCGGCTGCCGTCGTCGAGAGAGAAACGCGTCTTGCCCGCGTATATCAGATTCACGTCGCGGTATAAGCCGCCGTAAAAAGTAAAGTCGGCGGAAGTGGGGAAGACGTCGGGCACTATCGTGTTGTCCACGAATACTTCCACGAGGTTTTCCTCCTTGACGAGGAAACCGTCTATCCTGAAACGGAACATCGAATAGCCGCCTTTGTGAGTGCCAACGGCGTTGCCGTTGACGAAAAGTTCGGTCACGCTGTTCGCGCCGTTGAATTCGATATAACAGATCTCCTTTGCCGCGGGCAGAGTTTTGCGGTAGACGCATTTGCCCTGATAGTAGCCGTGTTCGCCGTTCTGTCCGTCAAGCCCGTTCCAGGTATGCGGCAGATCAAGGACGGTTTTCGTCCCTTCTTTTTCAAATTCCCAACCGGCGTTTATGTTTGACTTTTTCACAATTTACCTCCAAAGCGTCCGAATATCGCTATCATCATTATAAATATTTTACCCGACGCGGTCAAGATCCGATTTTGTCGAGACACTTGTTATATTTGCAAATCGCGGCGATTATATGCAGAAGGATTTTCTCCGTTGCAAAAAACCGCCCGCTGTGTGATAATGAAGATATACAAGCAAAAAGGGGATTCTCATGGGACTTCTTAAGAAACTCAGAAAATACGTCGGAGGAAGACGCCTGGTATGGCCGATCCCGTATGCCGAAGGTATGAGATTGGACGAAATCACGGTGCGCGATCCGTTCGTGATAAAGGACGGAAAGGGCGGGTATATACTCGCGGGAACGATATATCATTACAATTTCAACGACAGCTACGGCACGGTGATTTACAAGTCGGACGATCTGAAGACATGGCGAGGGCCTTTTACCGTATTGGAAAAGAGCGGGTTCGAAAAGGAATACCGCGACTTCTGGGCTCCCGAGATACATTTTGCGGGCGGCAGGTACAGACTGCTGGTGACGCTCTCTCCCTCAGGAGAGAAAAGAGGAACGTATATGTTTTCGTCGGATACGCCCGACGGGAAATATGACGGAGGGATCCGTCTGACGCCCGACGGAGTTTCCTGCCTTGACGGAACGTTGACAGAGGACAACGGAGAGTACTGGTGTATTTACTGCAAAGAGTACGTCGAATGCGACGACGGCGAAATACGAGCGGTAAAACTGAAAAGCGATCTTTCGGGTACGGATAAGGACAGCGATACGCTGCTTTTCAAAGCGTCTGACAACATGTACAAGCCGACAAGATTCAGACAAAAGATAACTGACGGACCGTTCTGTTTTTTCGAGAACGGAGAGAGAAAACTTTTATGGTCTACGAGGACTTCGGACAGGAAATACGTTCAGCTGGTCGCGAAGTCGGAGAGCGGTAAAGTGACAGGGGAATGGACTCAGCAAGGCGCGCTGTGTACCGCCGACGGCGGACACGGCATGATCTTCGAGGATTATTCTTCGCAGAGGTATCTGATCCTGCACAGCCCCGACGCGCGCACGATCTTCACGAAAAAGTACGAAAGGCCCGTGTTGATCAAACTCTGAAATACTGGATATAACAAACACGGGTACGCAAATTATGTGTGCCCGTGTTTATTTACGGCAAAATCTCAGAAGTGAGTGTGTTTGACTTTCCACTGTTGTATCTTGATCGGCAGCCAAAGGGAGTAGATGCCTATCGTGATTATGCACAGCAGAAACCATTTGATGTACGAGCCGAACAGCTGGGCTCCCGTGCCGTCGAATTCCGACCTGCTTTTGTCTATGTCTTTTGCCATAAAAAGATCTCCTTGAGTTTATATCCGTATGACAACACGTCAAAAGACGTGTGTCGATATGCAATCGAGCACTTGCTTTATGTCGACGGCTCGAGTAAAAGCGAAGGTCCTCCGTAATTGATCGCGTCGGTGCGTCAGATGTTGTAAAAAGCGCGCGGTTATGATATACTGTATTTATGGCTATCAAGGGAATTATCACCAAAAGACTATATGTAAAATTCACAAGGTGCAGGAGATCCGCCCGCTACGAGGCGGGAGACCGGTCGGCGGCGGCTCTGAGTCTTACGGTAAAGCAACGCATATACGAGACGAGAGAGCTTTCAAAGCTCGCCCGCACACTTTTCTCGGGAGGGGAAGAGGTCGGCACCGAGGCAGACGACTACGCGACGCTCGTCTCTCTTTCCGAAAGGACGAAAAGTCTTATCTCGGAGGGCAAGACTGTATATGCGGGCGTTCTGCTTGCAAAGAATTTCAGCTGCACTTTCGATATTGCGGTTCCGGCGTCTGAAGGCGTCAATTTTTACGTCGTGAAATGCGCGACGTCTCCATCCGAAAACTATATCAGAGAGCTTGCCTATCTCGCCTACGTCGCCAAAAAGTGCGATATAAAGACGGGCAGGATAGTACTTATCGTCACCGACCCTGCATATACCCGCGGCAGACAGCTGAAAGAATCCGCGCTTCTGCGCAAGATAGATCTTACGAGGCGCGTTTCGCGCTACGACGGCAAGGTCGAAAAGAACTGCGAAGAGCTGCTCGCGTTTTTGCAGAGCGGAGAGATGCCCGAGGCTAAACTGTGCAGCAACTGCGAGAGACAGTTCGGATGCGAATATTTCAACTCGTGTTTCGGTCAGTGGACGGACAAGCCTTCGCTTTTTACCGTTCACGGAGTGGATTCGGCGACGCGCTACAAGCTCTATGAGGACGGCGTCGTGTCGATCGACGATCTCAGGAGGAATATCGGTTCTCTAAAGCCTAAGGCTGCGGAGATAATAAGAGCGTACGACGAGAAAAGAGTGGACGTCGACAAAAAAGGACTCAGAAGATTTCTCGACGGACTGCATTATCCTCTGTGTTTTCTTGACTTCGAGTCCCTTCAGTCATCGATACCGCGTTACCGCGGAGTGAGACCGCTCGAGAGCGTAGTGTTCCAGTATTCGCTGCACGTCATCGCGAAAGAGGGAGATGCACCCGTCCATACGGGTTATCTCGCGAAAGAGGGCGAAGACGCTAGGGAGATCATAGCAAAGAGACTGGCGAACGAGATCCCCGACAACGCGTGCATACTGGCTTTCGGTAAATTCCTCGAATGTAAGGTGCTCGGGCAACTCGCGCAGGCTTTCCCCGAGGTGAGGGCTAAACTGGCTACGGCGAGGAACAACGTCATGGACATAGGTGCGGTCTTTGCGGGTGATACGGTGTACTACGGCGATTCGCTGGGATCGAAGTCTCTCAAGACGATATACAGATGCGTCGACTCCGACGGCGCGCACGGCTACGAAGTCGGAGCGGTGCACAACGGCGCGGACGCGATGGCTACTTATCTGATGCTGCCTTATATGACGGAGGAGGAAAAAGAAGAGAGAAGGAAGGCTTTGTGGGAGTATTGCAAGCTGGACACTTTGTCTATGATAACCATACTCGAAGACATAAAGAAAAGAGTATAAATTTGCCGCCCGTGTTTATTATAGAATATTAAGAGAGAAATGAAATGAAGTACCGCATCGCTGTGGAAGACAAAGAGCTTTTTGCAAAATATCTGTATAAAGAATTCGAATATTTGTCGCTGGCGTCTTTCGGAGAAGAAGATAAGAAAGAAATATGTTCGCTGCTTTGCAAAGAATTCTACGGGAAAAATCCGCAGTATCCGATCGGCGACGGTATTATCAAATGGTTTTATTCGAGTGCGGTCGACGATAACGGCGTCCTGTACATAGTCGATTTCGGGAATAAAAAATTTACGGAGTACGGCAGAACATCCTGCGCCGCATTCGCAAAGGCTGTCGAAATGCAGAATGCAGAGCGTAAAAGAATGTCGGAAAAATCCATAGGCATAAAGAATAATTTTTCCGAAAACTCTGTCGTATACAAAAAATCGTTTATCCCCGGGTATAAGAAGTGTTCGTTTTTCGATGCGGACGCGGGGATAGAAATACCTTTCAGATTCAGAGTTTGCAAAGGAAAAGAAAAAAGACCTCTGCTGGTATACCTTCACGGTGCGGGATCGCTGGGAAACGACAATCTCAAACAATTTCTTGAGTTTGCTGCCGTAGGGATAAAACCCGAAGAAGAATGTTTTGTGTTGCTGCCGCAGTGCGATAATTTCACGGGAAACAACCTGAGTACGATAAATCTTTATGCTCGGTCGGTCCGCTCTCTCGTCGGTGTTCTTGCGGCATCGTATCCCGTAGACGAAAGCAGGATATACGTCGTCGGTTGTTCGTTCGGCGGTGCGTGCGCCTGGTATTCCGTGTATGACAATAAAGGGTTTTACGCGGCTGCGATACCTCTTATGGGGTATTTCCCCGATGCGGACTCCGAAGTCTTCGACGTCGAGGCGTTCAGAGGCGCGAAGATATGGGCGGGGCACGCGAAAGACGACAAGGTCGTGCCCTATCACAGCGACGAGAGGGCATGCAAAAGAATAAGCGGGGTATGCGACATCAGACTCAGCCTTTACGAGAAAGGCGGGCACGTCATGATGAAAAAATTTTTCCGCAGCGAAAAGTGGCAGCAATGGCTCTTTTCCCGGACGAATAGGGATTGAAGGTGACAGAGACAGATTTTGTATTTTCGACTAATATCGCGCATAAAAATGCTCCGCATATGTGGAGCGTTTTTCGTTTACAGCACCTTTGACAAAAATTCGCGCAATCTTTCGTTTTTCGGGTTGCCGAACAGTTCAGCGGGAGGGGCGTCCTCTTTTATAGTGCCTTCGTCCACGAACAGGACGCGGGTCGCTACCTCTCTCGCGAATCCCATCTCGTGAGTTACGATGACCATCGTCATGCCGTCGTCGGCAGGTTTTTTGATGACTTGCAGCACTTCGCCTACCATTTCGGGATCGAGAGCGGAGGTCGGTTCGTCGAACAGCATTATTTCGGGATTCATCGCAAGCGCGCGGACTATCGCGATACGTTGTTTCTGTCCGCCCGACAGGGTAGCGGGGTATACGTCCGCCTTTTCGCGGAGTCCGACCTTGTCGAGAAGTTCGTATGCCTGTTTGCGCGCGTTTTCTATTATCTCGAGCTTGTGCGGCAGGGCGAGAAGTTTTGCTTTCGCGTTTTCGTCGCCTTTTCTCGCCGCGGCTTTGAGAGCGCGTTTTCAAAAAGCAATGCTGAAAAGTATTCGGAGAGACCGTCGCGGCGCATAAGACCGACGGGCGAGGAACGTCGCTATTGACAACGGGGTTTCTTTAATGTATTATAATAAGCGTAACCGTGCGTTTTATGATTTTGTGCGGTTCGGAGGTTGAAAAATGACTTTCTGGCAAGAATTCGCTCTGGTGTTTTCCGAGATAGGCTGGGCGGCGGCTATATGTCTCATAGTGGGGCTTATATTCATAGTCGTCGAGATATTTCAGCCCGGCTTCGGATTTTTCGGCATAACGGGTTCGGTGCTCGTAGTGGTCGGTATAGTCATTCGCGTTTACAATCACGGCGGAGGCAACCCGATCATACAATTGTTCATACTGCTCGCGGTAGTGATGCTGGTACTCGTTGCGGCGTTCGCGACGATGGTATTCTCGATGAGAAGAGGCTATCTGTCGCGTACGGGTTTTGTCAACAAGGATACCGCCGTATCGGTAGGACACACCGCAGGCACGGCTGATTACGACTTTCTGGTGGGGAAAGAAGGGGTCACGCTTTGCGCGCTCCGTCCCGCGGGCAGCGTCAGGATAGACGATAAAGTATACGATGTCGTCTCCAACGCGGTGTTCATAGCTAAAGACTGCAAGGTCGTCGTCGATTACGTCGAGGGCGGCAAAATTGTGGTAAAAATAAAAGAATAATTCGGAGGAATGTTTATGATAATGCTTCTGGCAATGAGCGCGGGCGCGATCACGGGTATAATCGTCGCGGTCGTCGTAGTGCTCGTACTTCTCGCCGTGATACTGGGCGTGCTGCCTATAAGAATATGGTTCAGAGCTCTCGTATCGGGCGTCAAAGTGTCTATGGCGAGACTGATAGGCATGAAATGGAGAGGCGTCAAGGTCGCAACGATAGTGGACGCATATATAAGCGCGATGAAAGCTGGACTCGACGTCACGATCGACGAACTCGAAACGCACGTCCTCGCAAAGGGCGACGCGATCAAGGTGGTCAACGCTCTGATAAGCGCGCACAGCGCGAATATACAGCTTGCTCCCGAGACCGCTAGAGCGATAGACCTCGCGGGCAGAGACGTGCTCAACGCCGTCAAAGTTTCGGTCAATCCCAAAGTTATCGAGACTCCCGGCATTTCGGCGATAGCGAAAGATGGCATCGAGCTGCGCGTCAAAGCGAGAGTTACGGTGCGCGCGAACATCACGAGACTTATCGGCGGCGCGGGAGAAGATACGATAATCGCGAGAATAGGCGAAGGTATAGTCACGACGGTCGGCTCGGCGGACAGCCACAAAGACGTACTCGAGAACCCCGACCAGATCTCCAAGACGGTTCTCAACAAGGGTCTTGACAACGGCACCGCGTTCGAAATACTCTCGATAGACATCGCTGACATCGACGTGGGCAGAAACATCGGCGCGCAGTTGCAGATGGATCAGGCAGAGGCGGATAAGCGTATCGCAGAGGCGAAGGCGGAAGAGCGCAGGGCAATGGCAGTCGCGCTCGAACAGGAGATGAAGGCGAAGTCGCAGGAGATGAGAGCAAACGTCATCGCGGCGGAAGCCGAAGTCCCCAAGGCTATGGCTGCCGCGCTCAGAGAAGGCAAGATCGGCGTGTTCGATTACTACCGTATGCAGAATATCCAGGCGGATACCGCGATGAGAAATTCTCTGACGAGCGGTGAACAGACTCCCGTTGACGGAAAGAAGAAAAAATGAGAATAGAAACTTTTATACCCATCTTCATATTCTTCGTGATAATCGTGATAAGCGTAGGCATATCGATGTCTATGAAAGCGGAGAAAAAGAAGAAGGAGGAAGAACGGATCAAAAAGTTCCGGCAGGCGCAATCGCAGCATGACGGGAACAACGATACCGATCCGTTCGGGTACGGGACGCCGAACGTCGGAGAAGGGAAGAAACCGCCCGTCAGGACGTACGTTACCCCCGTTCCGCCTTCGGGAAAGACCGTGGCAGGCACAGATCTCGTCGAGACGAGACCCAAAGTCCATATTTCGGCGCAGGTCGTCGGAGTCACGGGATCGCACCACGACGATCATTGCGACGTGAGCGGTCACGAAGATGAGGATATGTACGTCGTCGAGAAAGTGCCCGTATCGGGTAGTATCGACGGAAAAAGCGAAGAGGGCTGCTCCGAGCACTACAACCTGCGTTTCGTTAAGATAGACGAGAGCGACAGCGGCAGCGGCAAGCTTGTCGTAACTCCCGAAGACGTACGCAAAGCGATAATCCTCGGCGAAGTAATCAACGATCCCGCATTCAAGAAATAACGGATGCGAAAGAAAAACGTGCGGACCCTTCGGGGTCCGCTTTGTTTTTGCGACGGAACGAATGAAGGAACTTTTATGCCGGGTGCAGTCTGGCGCAACGTATATTTCGTGACGGTCGCGGATCTTAACGCCGTGTAAACGCCTTAAGGGGCATATGGAAAAAAGAGTGTCCGCCTGTCGGATATTGCGGACGAAATCGCGATAAATCGGTGCGATTTGCTGACTTTTCCGACACTTTGTGATATTATTTCGGTATGAAGAAAATTTTGATCGTATCCAACGAATTTTATGTGACAAAGCGGCTCGAGGAACAGTACGCCATGTTCGTCAGGGCGTTCGAGAGCAGAGGCTATGTTGTGGAAAGGCGTACTAATGCCGAACTCGTATACAGGCTGTCTGAGGAAGGTGCGTCTTTCGGCAGAGAGTTGCCTCCCGTCGCGCTTATGTGGGACAAGGACGTGCCTCTCGCCGTAGCTCTGGAGCTTGCGGGGGTAAAGGTATTCAATTCCGCAAGGGCGATAGAGGTCTGCGACGACAAGGTGCTGACGCATCTCGCGCTTGCGAAAGCAGGGGTCAGCGTTCCGCCGACTTTCGTCGTGCCTATGTCGTATGCGAATATAGGTTACGGCAACACGCGCTTTCTCGACGCCGTACTGGATAAGACGGGACTTCCCGTCGTGTTCAAAAAAGCGAGATCGTCCTACGGAATGGACGTCAAACTTCTGAGATCGCGGGAGGATGTCGAAAGACTGATACGCGAGACGAGAGAAGATATGTTATTGCAGACGTTCGTAGAAGAAAGCTACGGCAGAGATCTCCGCGTCAACGTGATAGGAGACAAGGCGTTTTGCGCGGTGGTACGTTCGTCGGACGGTTTCTGTTCCAACGTGGTGCAGGGCGGCAGGATGACCGCGGCGACGCCGGACGAGCAAGCGGAGGAACTCGCCGTCGCGGCGACCAGAGCCGTAGGAGCGGATTTTGCGGGAGTCGATCTTCTTTTCACGAAAGACGGATATACCGTCTGCGAGGTAAATACGAGCGCGCATTTCGGCACGGTAAAGCAGGTCACGGGTATAGATCTTTCTGACGGGATAGCCGAATACATAGACAAAAGCGCATATTGACAATAACGCATATTACCTACACGGGCATGCAAAAACGCGTGCCCGTTTTTTGTGATCCGATTGGCTGACGAGTAGGCAAAAAATCCGATAACGGTACTGTCGGACAGACGGTGAAACAAATGAAGGATATGTCGGCGTTCGAGCCGTCGGGAGAACGGGGCGTAGGACAGACTAAGGCATACCGATAGAGACGGACTTTCTCGGATGCGGGGAAGAAAAACGCCGCCCCTTTAGGAGCGGCGCGAATTTGTTTTCGACGTCTTATTTGAGAAGTATCGTCTTGATCTCCCAGGGTCTGAAAGACAGAGCTTTCACGTCGGTCTCGCCATTGACGTTCTCGAGCATATCGCAGTCGTAAGCCTTTCCGAACGCAGTCGAAGTCTTCAGCGCGACTTTGCAGTCTTTGCCCTTGCATTCGAATATTCTGAGCACGGTGCCTTCGCCGCATTCCGCGGGTTTTATCGTTTCGATTATGACGCCGTCGCTGTCCGCGCTGACGAAGGTATCCGTCGTGATGTTGGACTCGGTTATTTCTATCGGCTGGTTGAACGCGTACGCTCTCGCCGCGACGTCGCTTTCCGTCAGAGGCTGTTTATGCGGCAGTATCGCGTAGCTGAAGGTATGAGTGCATATGTCGCAGGTCGGATCGGGGAATTCGGGCGAACGCAGCAAACAGAGGCTGAGGAAACCGTCTTTCGCGCGGTGACCGTACTTGCAGTCGTTTATAAGCGCGAAACCGTAATCGGCTCCGTCGATGTTGACGTACTTGTGAGCGCATATCTCGAACTGTGCCCAGTCTACCTTGTTTTCCTGTTTTGTGGTGCGTCTGAACGTAGCGAACTGAATGTCGCAGTCCACTTCGTCGGCGAAGAAAGCGGGGATGAAGTCTGCTCTCAGCATCTTGAAACGCTCGTCCCAGTCGACCGTGGTGTCGAAAGTGACCATATTGTCGTCAACGGTCAGATATATCTTCTGCACGAGAGTGGACTTGTCGTATTTGAAAGTCTGTTCCCTGACGACGCGCACGCCGTCGATGTAGCTGCGCACGCTTACGAGTTTCATGTCCCACTTCTTCATGTTCATATAGTCGATGTTGATGTCCCACGCGTTGTAGTACATGAACGGGTCGCTGTATATCGTGAACTTGTTGAAGTATTTGCCGACGATCTCCTTGTTGCCCGCTTTGTCGAACAGAGAGGTGATCTCGCCGTTGTTGCCGAAGACGACGCGGACGCGCGAGTTCTGGATCGTATAGTCGTCGAAAGACAGAGAGGACGCATCGACCTCCGCGGGAGCGGGGAGAGAGGAGACGCTGTACGGCGCGAGCGACAGGTTGTACCAGTCGTTGCCGTACTTTACCCACTCTTTTCTCGCGAAACCTATCGGGTTGACCGCGGAGACCTTTCCTTCTTCCTTGCCTTCGAGCAGAATGTTCTTTTCGATCTCTTCGAGCCTGTGCATGAGGATTTTGTATCTCTCGAGGCTCTCGTCGTAAACGCGCTTTATCGAGGTGCCGGGCAGGATGTCGTGGAACTGGTAGAGGAGTATCTCTTTCCAGATCTTTTCCATCTCGTCGAAGTCGTATTTCGCACCCTTTAGCTTAGCGATCGCGCCGAGCCATTCCACCTTGTGCAGCAGGTACTCGATCTTTCTGTTGAATTTCTTTGAACGCGCCTGGGAGGTGTAGCTGCCCTGGTGACGTTCGTAATAAAGTTCGCCTTTGTGCGTGGGCATTATCTTGCGATAGGGTTCGAGATCTCTGAACAGATCTATCGACTTGCTGACCTTGCAGTTGAACAGTTTTTTATGACGTTTGATATATTCGATGTGACCTTCGCCGGGACCGCCGCCGCCGTCGCCGTCGCCGTATATCAGCAGAGCTTTGGGAATGGTGTCCTTTTCGGTATTGCGCGCGTTGCCCTTGAATATCGCGAGCGGGGAAGCACCCGCATTGTAGTCGCCTAGGGGCTCCATATGCGCGAGCAGGGTCGTTCCGTCGACGCCGACCCAGTTGAAAGTCTTGTACGGGAACTGGTTGACGGTATTGCTTATGATCTTGATCGTCATGAAGTAATCCATGCCGCATCCTTTGATGACCTGGGGCAGAGAAGCGGGGAAGCCGAATACGTCGGGCAGCCAGCACAGGTTGATATCCTGACCGAATTCCTGTTTCCAGAACTTATCGCCGTACAGAGACTGTCTGATCCAGCTTTCGCCGCCCGTAAGGTTGGTATCGCTTTCGACCCACATTTTGCCCTGAAGCTCTATCCTGCCGTCGCTCACCGCCTTTTTCGCCTTTTCGTAAAGGTCGGGGTAGCCCTCTTTGAGCCATACCCACATCTGAGGCTGGGACTCCGCGAAGATGAAGTCGTCGTATTTCTTTATGTTGCGCAGCTGATTTGCGAAAGTTCTCGCGACTTTACGTTTGGTTTCGCGCAGAGGCCACAGCCATGCGAGGTCGATATGCGCGTGTCCTATGCAGTAATATTCGGTCTGTTTGTCGAAAACGGGTTTTTCGAACTGCGGAGCGAGCACGGCTCTTGCCGCCGCCGCGCCCTGTTTTTTGAAAACCTTGAACGACTTTTTGAGAGCCGCGTCGATCTCTGCGGTGCGGGGATAGGACTTGTCCAGCTTCAGCATCGTGAAGTAGAGATCGATATAATCGTAATAATACTGGTTTACTGCCTCGTTGAGTATGCTTATGTCGCAACGGCGCAGTCTTGCGACGAGGTTTTTGAAGCGCAGTTTGCCGTTGAAGCCCGCATCGACGTAGAGTTTTATCTCCTCTTTGCCCGTAGAGCAATCGGCGACGTCCACGACCTGTTTGCCGACGAGAGAGTGGAATATGTCGCCTTTGCTGACGATCTGAGTGATGCCCTGAAGGACGATGCCGTCCTCGTTGAAGACGAGACCTTCGCCCTGGAGCTTTATGCGCAGTACGACGTGCGAGCCTTTTGCCGCCTCGGGAACTTTGCCCGTAAAACGGAACCAGGCGCAGCCGAACTTGTTTGCCCATTTCTCCATTATGTAAGCGGGCTTGAAAGCGTTTTTATTGAGATCCTCGAATCTGATCGGCTCGTCGCTTTTGATCACTTCGGCTTTGAGATCCGCGACTTTGGTGTAGCAACGACTCTTGATGTTGAGGATATTCACGACGTGCGAGGGAGTCGCGAAAGCTCTTTTCAAAAAGGGTTTGTCCATACCCATAATTTTACCTCCGACGTGCACGCAGACTTCCGCGCGTGCATACTTCGGGTAAATTATATCATATATTATAAACGCGATTCAATAGACAATAGCGAAAAAGTATTCACAAAACCGTTCAAAACTTGTATGAAAACATCGCTAATGAAAGGGAATATCGTACGCGACCCGTCAAAGGCGGAAAGCGTCCGCTTGCGTCGTCATAAAGCGGAGGGGATGTCTTTATGGACGTAAGCCGCGACCTCGGCAGATGTCCAACAGAGCAATATCGCTTGACAGAGTGGCGAAATTATTTTATACTGCATATATAAATAAGAGGCGTTATTCCGTCAAGAGTAGCGCGCGCGAGGATCGACAGAGAGAAAGGTCGACGGCTGAAAGCCTTTTGTTGCGAACGCGTGTGAAGTGCGGGCGGTAGCTTTGCGGAGGAAATGCCGCGACGGGTAGTCCCGTTACAGACAAAAGAGAGGCAGAGAAATCTGCAATCAAAGTGGGACCGCGCCGAAGGCGTCTTTGAAAAAAAGACGTCTTATTTTTATGCTTTCGCGTAAAAGGCGTAAAAGGAGAATATATGGGAAAGATAAAAATGGATCTCGAATTTGCAATGGAGAACGACCCCGCCGCGACAAGCAAATGGACGGTTTTCTGGACGTACGGCGGTTTCAACGCGCTTTTCAGACACAGATTCGCACATTGGTTTTATAAACACGGGTGCAAGTTTTTTGCATTCCTGATAGCAAAGGGGACGCGCAAAAAGACGGGTGTCGACATCCACCCCGCGGCAGACATCGCGGGCGGGGTCTTCATCGATCACGGCGTAGGCGTTGTGATAGGAGAGACCGCAAAGATAGGCACGCACGTCGTGATATATCAGGGCGTGACTCTGGGCGGCACGGGCAAACAGACGGGCAAGCGTCATCCGACGATAGAGGACAACGTGATGATAAGTTCGGGCGCGAAAGTGCTGGGCGCGATCACGATAGGTCACGACAGCAAGATAGGCGCGGGCAGCGTGGTCCTCAAGGACGTTCCGCCGCATTGCACGGTCGTCGGCGTTCCGGGAAGAGTCGTCAAGCAATACGACGAAAGGGTGGAAGACCTCGACCAGCAGAAGCTGCCCGATCCTATACTCGAGGAGATCGCGAGACTCAACAAGCGCATAGCTACGCTCGAGGACGCGCTCAAGGTCAAGAGCTGCCGCTATTCGATAACCAACGACAACGAGGATATAAAAGAATAATATTTCCGCATTGCGGAGAGGAGACATTATGCTGAAGATATACAATACTCTTACCAGAAAAAAAGAGGAATTCAAGCCGATAAAAGAAGGCAAGGTCTGCATGTACAGCTGCGGACCCACGGTTTACAGCTTCGCGCATATCGGCAACCTGAGGACGTACGTCTTCATGGATCTGTTCCGTCGCACGCTCAAATACGACGGTTACAAGCTCAAGGGAGTCATGAACGTCACCGACGTCGGTCACCTGACCAGCGACGAGGACGAGGGCGAAGACAAGATGGAAAAGGCATCCCGCGAGCAGAAGAAATCGCCGTACGAGATAGCTGAGTTTTATTCGGGAGTATTCTTCAAGGATCTCGAAAAGCTGAATATCGGCAAACCCGAGATTGTGGAGAAGATCACCGACCACATCCCCGAGACGATAGCATACGTTCAGGAGCTTATCGACAAGGGATATGCCTACGAGATAGACGACGGCATATATTACGACATAAGCAAATTCCCGGGATACGGCAAGCTGTCCCGTCTCAACCTCGACGAGCAGCAGGCGGGCGCGAGAGTGGAAGTCAACAGTCAGAAACGTCATCCCGCCGACTTCGCGGTCTGGAAGAAAGCCGAGCCCAACCATATAATGCAGTGGGAAAGCCCGTGGGGCATGGGATACCCGGGCTGGCATATCGAGTGCTCCGCGCTCAGCCGCAAATATCTCGGTTTCCCGTTCGACATCCATACGGGCGGCGTGGATCATATTCCCGTACACCACGAGAACGAGATTGCGCAGAACGAGGCGATCACCGGTAAAAAGACGGTCAACTACTGGGTGCACGGCGACTTCATGCTGGTCAACAACGGCAAGATGAGCAAGAGCCTCGGCAACACCTACACGATAAGCGACCTGGAGGCTCGCGGTTACAGCGCGATGGATTTCAGGTACTTCTGCCTCAACGCGCATTACCGCAAAAAACTCAATTTTACGTTCGAGGGCATGGACGGCGCGAAGGTCTCCTACGCGAGACTTCTCGCCGCGCTGTATCAGCACAAGACAAGCGACGTCAGGACGGACGAAAGCGTTATAAAGGCATATAATGACGAGTTCGTCGAGGCGATCAACGACGATCTCAATATCCCGCGTGCGCTCGGCATACTGTGGAAGGCGGTCAAAGAGCCCAAGAGCCGCGACATCTACGAGCTTGCTCTCGACTTCGACAAAGTGCTCGGACTTTCGCTCGACAAAGCGAGACCCGAGGAACAGCCCAAGACGGACGCTCCCGCAGAAGTAGTCGAGCTGGCGGAGAAGAGAATCGCCGCGAAGAAGGAAAAGAATTACGCGCTTGCGGACGAACTCCGTGCGAAGATAACCGCGGCGGGATATACCGTGACGGATACCAAGGACGGATACGTCCTGAATAAGGCGTGAATATAAGGTAACGAAAAGAAAAGCCGTGCGGCAACGCGCGGCTTTTTTCGTACCCGTGTAGATAAAACGGATATTGAAATACTGTTCCCGATACCGTTCGGCGGCACTTGCGACCGATTTAGAACGGCTTGACGAATGATGCTTGCATGGGTTTTTCAAATAAAACCGCCGTCGGTATTGAAAGGGGAGCGGTCGGTATGTTATAATTCAGAACGAGGTGAAATTATGACGACTAACACAAAGAAGGCAATCAAAATATCGGTAGCGGTACTTGCAGTGCTGATATTCGCTACGGCGGTCGTGCTCAGCGGACTTGCGATAGCGCAGAGCGTAAAGGTATCCGAAGCCGAAAAATATACGGTCTCGTACGACGGCGAAAAACTCAACGTGATCCTGATGATAGGCGACGGCATGGGATTTTCTCACGTTGCGGCGGCGACGGCGAAATACGGTGATCTTTTCTTCGCGACCGAAGCCGATTATGCGGGGGATATTACAACTTTTTCGCGCAACGCTTTCGGTCCTACCGACAGTGCGGCGGCTGCGACCGCGCTCGCAACGGGATGCAAGACGGATAACGGTCAGATAGGGCAGTACCGCGGCAAAGATCTGCGATCCACTACCGAGACGGCATTGTCTCTCGGAATGGCTGCGGGGATAATCGCGACAGAAGGTGTGGACGGTGCAACGCCCGCGGGTTTTTCGGCGCACACTTCGTCCAGAAACAATCTCGACGATATTTTGTCTGACCAGCTTGCGAGCGGTATAGACTTGTTTTTCGGAAGTAATGCCGAAAGGTACGATTCGCTGAAGGCTCGGATAGAGCAGAAATACGTCTATGCCGATGCGCTTTCGGAAATTGAGAGCGCGCAAGGCAAGGTGTTCGCGGCATTCGACGAGATAGCGACCTCGCAGGGCACTGACGAAACCCCGACTCTCGCGTCGCTAGCGGTCGCTGCTCTGGATATTCTGAGCGAGGACGAGGACGGGTTCTTCCTTATGATCGAGGAGAGCCATATAGATAAGCGTAGCCACGACAACGATATTGACGGCGCGCTCGAGCACGTCAAGGCATACGACGAGGCGATAAAGGCTGTGGTCGAATATGCCGAGAGGATCGGCAACACGATCGTGATCGTGACGGCGGACCACGAGACGGGAGGATTGCAATACAACGGAGAACGTGCCGAGCAGCTATCTGACGATATGTTTACAAAGGGAAGTCACTCGTCCGCAAACGTGCCTTTCTACGTTTTCGGAGAAATCGATTTCGATTTTGATCAAATCACGGATAATACTCAGATCGCAAAGCTCTGTCAAGCAATTATTTCGGCAAAATAACGATAAGCATTATATAATGTAAAATTAATTCAAGAGCACACGGTCGGGTTGACCGTTGTGCTCTTTTTTTATATGATGTCAAGGAAAGGAGAACGGAATGAAAACGTTTTTGAAAATCACGGTAGAGATGATCATTGGCAACGGTTTCCCGATCAGTCTTTTTTCGAGTTTCTGAATTGAGCGGGAGACAACCCCGTTTCTCTTTTGAATAACTTTGAAAAATGGGTGCGGTCGGTGAAACAAAGTCTTGCGGCAATGTCTTCGACAGAAGTCTGCGAGGAAACGAGCATATGTTTTGCCAGTCCGATCTTGACAGAGAGATAGTATTGATACGGCGTTTTGCCGAATTTTCTCTTCAGGATATTTGTCAAAGTGGGTATAGACATTCCGAAATGCTCGGCAAATTCT
Organism: uncultured Christensenellaceae bacterium; assembly: GCA_944380305.1. GTDB lineage: Bacteria > Bacillota > Clostridia > Christensenellales > UBA3700 > Ornithoclostridium. The sequence continues at coordinate 321,618 of CALWHF010000001.1, read as the reverse complement.
CGTACATCCAGTTTGTCGCACATATGGGAGACGATGTATTCTTCGTATTTGTTACCGGTCAATCCGTTTTTGCCTTTGACAGATGTCGGGGTGTTCAGAGAGTTTTTGACCGATAGCAGAAGTTTATGCAGGATGAGCGTTACGGTATCGGGGATCTCTTTCGAGGTGCGGGAAATCAGATCTGCTATCTGCGTGATACTGTGCCCGACGTCGCAAGTGCCTACTATCGCGCGCATGTTGGGGAAATAGCATTTTACGAAAGCGTCCACGAGCTCGCCTCCGCAACGTATCCAGGAAACCGAGGGCGGATTTTTTGCATCGCTTTGCATTTTGCTGTATTTGCGGGGAGGGAAGACAACGCAGTCTCCGCGATAAAGAGGATATTCGCCTCCTGCGGCATTTAGACGGGCTTTTCCGTCTGAAATATAAAATATGAGCACGTCCTGCGAATCTTCTCTGAGCGCGGTCCACGAAGGGTCGGGAGATACGAATCCCGCCGCTTTCACATAACAGACGTCGTTGACGGTCTTATCTGCGTTGTAGATAATCTTTTCGTTGGATAAACTCATAAAACCACCGTGCATGACACAAACCGTCGAGTCGGGAGACCACTGTCGTGCGGGGCAGGATCGTACCGAAACGGCGGTTTCAGCGATATTTCGCTTTGTCGCACGACCAGTATAGCATAAAAATCATTAAAGGCGCATTAAATTCGCACCAAATTCGTTAAAATTTTAACCGTCATATTGACAATGCGATACATAACGGGTATTATATAATCGTAGAGAGGTGAAAAATGCCGCCGAGACCGAAGGTTACACGAGAAGAACTCGCAAACGCAGCTTTCAGGCTGGTAAGAGAAAAAGGCGAGCACGCGCTGACAGCAAAGACGCTTGCTAAAGAAGCAGGCTGTTCCACGCAGCCGATATTCTGGTATTTTTCGGGCATGGCGGAAGTCGCTGACGAGGTAAAGACGCGTGCAAAGGAGACTTTCGCTAAGAGACTCAGAGAAAAGAGAGAAGGGGTCAACCCGTTCAAGACGGTGGGGCTCAACTACATCGCTTTCGCGAGAGAAGAGACAAATCTTTTCAAGATGCTGTATATGAGCGGTACGGCGATACCCGATCTGCTCTCGGACGAAAACACTCCTTTCGCCGTTGACGTAATAGTGAAAGAAAAAGGGATCTCATCTGACGACGCGAGACACGTTTTCAGAGAGCTGTGGCTGTTTTCTCACGGCATAGCGACGATGGAGGCGACGGGTACGGCGCGCTTTTCCGACGAAGAAGTGGAAGAGATGCTGACAGACGTCTATCTCGGAGTCCTGAGCGCGATACAAGGAAAAAAACAATAAAAAAAACAAATACTGATATATGCGGCACAATCAAAAAAAGTATCAAGGAGGCATAAATGAAAAAGTACGACGCAGTGGTAATCGGCGCAGGCAACGGCGGACTGGTCGCGGCGATAAGGCTTTTGCAGGGCGGGGCAAAGACCCTTCTTGTGGAAAAGCACAATATCCCCGGCGGCTTTGCCACGAGTTTCAGGCGCGGCAGGTTCGAGTTCGAGGCATCGCTTCACGAACTCAACGATTTCGGTACGCCCGACAACGCGGGCGACGTCAGAGTGCTGTTCGATCAGCTCGGAGTGACCGACAAGATCGAATGGCTTCAGATCCCCGAGGCATACAGAGTAATATCGCGCGAAGAGAAGATAGACGCGACTCTGCCTTTCGGAAAACAGGCTTTCATCGACAAGATGGAGAGCTACGTTCCCGGCTCACGCAAGTCGATGGAAAAGTTCTTCGAACTTGCCGAAGAGATAAGGGCGGCGCAGGCGTACAGCAATTCGGTCAACGGACAGACCGATCAGAAGGTCATGTTGTCCGAGTACGCGAACTTCGTCAGGTGCGGATCCTATTCGGTCAACGAAGTGCTCGACGCGCTGAAAATGCCCAAGAGAGCAAAGGATATTCTCAATGCGTACTGGTGTTATCTCGGCGCGCATTGCGACGATCTGAGCTTCCTGCACTATTCGTCGATGGTGATAAGATACATCACGAAGGGAGCCGCGATGCCCAAGTCGCGTTCGCACGAAATATCACTCGCTATGGTAGAGAGGATCAGAGAACTGGGCGGAGACGTCTGGTTCAATACCGAGGCGGTGAAGATAAGGACGGGCGCGGACGGCGGAGTCGAAGGCGTAGTCCTCAAAAACGGCGACGAGATACAGACCCGTCACGTCATAGCCAACTGCTCGCCGCATATCGTGTACGGCAGAATGATGGACAAGGTGGACGAGCGCATAGTCAAAGAGACCAACGCACGCAAATTCGCGGGCAGAGGTTTCACTATGTTCCTCGGGCTCAACAAGTCGGCTGACGAGCTGGGCATAACCAACCACAACTACTTCCTGTACGACACGATGGACACCGTAAAACAATACGATCTGATGAAGACGATTGAGAGCAACTCGGTGCAGGCTACGGTCTGCCTCAACAGGGCGTATCCCGAGTGCTCGCCCGCAGGCACGAGCATGATGTATTTCACGACGCTGTATATGTCCGACGACTGGGCGAACGTAAAACCCGAAGACTACTTCAAGGTAAAGGATTACGTTGCGAACAAGATGATAGAGCGTTTCGAGCAGGACACGGGCTGCAAGATAAGAGACAGCATAGAGGAGATCTCGGTCGCAACGCCGATGACCTATGCGCGTTATTGCGGACACCCCGAGGGCGGTATCTACGGCTACGAGTCGCAGTACTGGGACGGACTCATGCCGAGACTTCTTATGATGGCAGAAGATCACAAGACCAGAGGATTGCGTTTTGCGGGCGGTTTCTCGATGAGACTGTCGGGCTATTCGAGCGCGTACTTCTCGGGCGACATTACGGGCAGACAGACCGTAGGCGATATAAAGAGGGAGGGCTGAACTATGGCATTCAAATTCAAAAAACAGATATTCGGATTCATGGACCTGCTCCGTTTCAAAAAGCTCGTCCCCAACCGTCGTGCGGCGTTCGATGCGGCAAGCAGCGCGCCTCTTCCCAAGACGTACAAGGTCAACGAGACGGCAAAGATACTTCATCCCGGCAACCAGAAGGCGAGACTCGCTGAGATAACTCTCGTGACCGCGGATACCAAGACGTATACTTTCGAGCTTTCGAAAAAGATGTTCTTCCGCGCGGGACAGTACGTTGAGCTGACGGCAGACGTCGACGGATCAACGGTCAACAGACCGTATGCGATCTCTTCTTCGCCGCTGACGTCTCTGAGAGAGGGCAAACTCTCCGTAACGGTAAAGAAAGCGGGATTCTTCAGCAATTGGCTTTTCGACAACGCGAAAGTCGGCGACGAAATGATAATAGGCGATCCGTCGGGATTTTTCCACTACGAGGGCATCAAGGATGCAGAGGTAGTCGTCGGTATCGCGGGCGGCAGCGGCATTACGCCGTTCTATTCGATGGCGCAGGCGATCGCGGAGGGCAGCGAGGACTTCAGGCTCATACTTCTTTACGGCGCGAAGACCGAGAAAGACATCGCGTTCAAGAAAGAGCTCGACGCGCTCGTATCCGACAATTTCAAGGTCGTGTATGTACTCAGCGACGAGAAGAACAAGAAATACGAAAACGGCTTTATCACCAAGGAACTCATAGCGAAGTACGCGCCCGAGGACTTTACCGTGATGGCGTGCGGACCGCAGGCTATGTACGCGTTCCTCGACAAAGAGCTCGCGGCTATGGGAATCGGCGGCAGGAGAGTCAAGAAAGAGGCGAACTGCGTAGGCGTGCGCGACGTGAAGAAAGCGGTCTACGACCTGACCGTGCACATCAGAGACGACGTGTATACCGTCAAGGCGGACAACAGGGAGACAGTGCTCGTCGCGATGGAGAGAGCGGGGCTCAGAGTGCCCAGCAAGTGCCGCGCGGGCGGTTGCGGTTTCTGCCACAGCAAGCTCGTTTCGGGCAAGTTCAGCATAGCGGGCGCGGATAAGAGAAGACTTGCGGACCTCAAGTTCGGGTATATCCATCCGTGCTGCTCCTATCCCGATTCGGATATGGAGATCATAGTTCCCGCGGGACTTGAATAAGACGGAATCAAACGAAAAATACGGGGCGCATTTCGCGCTCCGTATTTTTTTGAGTAGTATGTGAAACATGGAAATATTCGACAAGTATCGGGTTTTCACCCCTGTTCCCCGTGATCTCCGCTAGTCGTCTGATCGCTTTGAGCCGAGGTTTTATCTGTGTAGGAAGAGCCGATCTCTGCGGCATCGTCGGCGGACTTATTCTTGTCTTTCAGGCGCGTTTCCGTCTTTACTATGACGTAAGACGAGACGATGAACGAGAGAAGAAGGATCGCTTCGAGCGCGGCGGCGAATTTGAGCGAATACGTTTCATTTCGGTAATTGCGCGATACGACGAAAGAGTTATAGTCGTAATAATTGAGCTGGTAAGAGTCGGTTTTTTGCAGGAACGCGATCTGATACCTTGCGTTGTATACCGTTATCGTCCGGTATTTCGTTTCGGATTCTCCGGTCAAAGGATTTTCCTCGTCGTACTCGACGTGCCATACGGGATAGATCACTTCTACCGAATAATATTCGTCGAGCAGTCCTCCCGACACGTTGTATGCGATATAGTTTTTGAGATCTTCTTCGTCGAAATCCTTGCGGGCAACGGTATAAGAATATTTGGCATACTGATCGGTTACGGAAGGGAATACGCTTTTATTGAGTTCATAAGTTTCGGGCAACGATCTGTGAGTCAGCACGGTTTCGAGTTCGTCTATGGTGTCCACGGACAATCTGCCGCTTCCGCCGTAAGGTTCTTTGAGAGGAATTTGTTTTATCGCGACGGTGAAAGAGACGAGGGCTATGACCGCGATGCACAGACCCGCTATGCGGGCAACGGCTTCTTTCTTAACGACTTCGCGTCCCGCATTGTCGTATGACGCGCGGGCGAGTCTGACGACGGGATTTACCGCGATGAGCAGCAGTATTGCGAATCCCGCGATAATCAGCCCGTACGCGACATAGATAGAGTCGTTTCTGAAATTGCAGCAATACGGCAAGAAGTACGAGAGCACGAGAAATATCGCTATCGACGCGGCTTTCTTGCGGTTTTTCATACGCTTTCTGACAGCCTCCGTACGACTGTCGTCGGGTACGGCGAAGTCAACGCGGTACTGTATCATCGACAGTACGAACAGCGCGATGCACGCTACGGGCACAATTGTGAAAAACATCGATGCGATATAGTTTGTCGTAGCGTATGTCAGTATCCCCGCCAATACGGCAAACAACGTGACGAACAGCGAGGTCGCCACTGCTATCTTCTGCGTGTTTTCGTAGCGGGCTACCATATTGTCGAATATCGCGGACGCTTCTTTTGCGGCTTTTTCGGCGTTATCCTTTGCTTTGGTAGTCGGATTCTCGTCGTCGCCCGCGGCAGGGACGGGATTGCGCTTTGCGCGCAGTATCTCGTCGCAGGTCACGCCGTACAGCTCCGCAATCGCGGGGATGGCCGAAATGTCGGGATAGGAAGAATCGCGCTCCCAGCAACTGACCGTCTTATTTGATACGCCCAGTTTTTCGGCGACTTCCTGTTGGGTGTATCCGTTGCTCCTTCTGAGTGCGGACAGGAATTGTCCGATGGTCTGTTTTTCCATAAAAACGCCTCCTTGTTTCAATTCAAGTCTAACAGCGTAAGACACTTTTTTCAATAACAAGAACGGTAAAAGTGTCTGACAACATTAGAATTTTATCCGATTTCGAGGCATATTTCTTTTTTTCGGCGAGCGGCGGCACGGAAAGAGGCAATAATCGCAGATATATTGCAAAGCGTCGAGAGCGGAGCAAAAGTGAACCGAAGAAGGTCTCGCGAAATAAAAAAGGGGATGCGCTTTGCATCCCCTATGCGGTTTTATTCAATGAGCGAAAGCGGTACGGATCAAACCCGGTTTTCATTCTCTTTATTGGAAATAATTTCACGCCCGTGTTTATTATCATGCTTTTTGACGTAGTATGCGCTTGCCGCGTAATACGCGCCGAATACCGCGAGCGCGACCGCTGCCGCGACTGCTCCGAAGGTCAGTTTTTTGTAATCGGTCTGATCGTTTATCTTCGAGCTGAAGCGCTGATATTCGAAACGTCTTTCGGTGACTATTTCGTACGAGCCGCCGGAGTTTACTTTGATGTTGGAAGTCTGATAATTTTCGTTAAGCACGGTGACCTCAGTCCTGACGGAGGATCCGGCTTCGTCCGCGGGGTCGGCAAGCTCAACGGAGAATATAGGATAGAGTATGTCTACGCAATAAGTTCTGCCGTCGTCGTAAGAGGTGACGTAGTAGGAGGGGAAAGGCATAACGTCGTATATGTTGAAGTCCTTCGCGTCAACGGTATAGGTACGCCTTTCGAATTGCCCGCCGACCGACGCGGAGATTTCTTCGTAACATTCGGGCAGAGTCCTCGTCTGCAAACTGCTTATAAGATCCTGCGCGTTTTCACAACGGTATACCGTTTCGCTCAGGGGCGGATAGTAGAAATTTTCGCCGTTCAGGGAGACCCCGTATCCGAACAGCGAGGCGAGTACCGTCGCGAACAGACACGAGTAGACCGCTATGCGTGTTGCCGCGGTGCGTTTAGGGACGGGCTTATAATATTGCGGTTTTACAAGTCGTCTGACAAGCTCCGCGAGCACGAGCAACATAAAAGCCGTGACCGCCGTCGCAATGCCGAACAGATATTTTTTGAAGTCGTAATTCGTTTCGAAGACAAACGGGATAAAATATGCCGCGCACACGATGAGAAGCCCCGCGATTATGTTTTTGCGCCTGTACATACGCTTTCTGGCGGGCATCGTCCTTTCGTCGGACGAAAGAGAGAAGTCGAGACGGTAGTTTATCACGAGAAGGACGAAAAGATCCGTTACGAGTATAGGCACGGCTGTTACGAACGCATATACGGATACTCCCGTGACGTTTCCGACCACGGCGGCAAGGATAAGTGCGACGACGCAGACGAAAACGGCGCACGCCACCGCTATCTTCTGCGTGTTTTCATAGCGGGCTACCATATTGTCGAATATCGCGGAGGCTTCCTTTTCGGCTTTTTCTGCATAGAGCCGCGTTTTGTCGCTTTCGTCGGACGTGCCGTTTTCGGGTATTGCGGGCGCGCGTTTCGCCCTCAGTATCTCGTCGCAGGTCACGCCGTACAGCTCCGCAATCGCGGGTATTGTCGATATGTCGGGGAGATACGCGTCTCGCTCCCAGCAACTGACCGTCTTATTTGATACGCCCAGTTTTTCGGCGACTTCCTGTTGGGTGTATCCGTTGCTCCTTCTGAGTGCGGACAGGAATTGTCCGATGGTCTGTTTTTCCATGCTATCGCCTCCTTTATGCACTTTAATTCTACAATACGGAGACAATCTTATCAACAACGCAGACCGTAAAAGAGTCGCGATTTGCGTAAAATCCGATTGCGAAACGGAGAAGCCGCGATGTTTACGCACGGGAAAAGAGGCGGGAATGTGCCTCGCGTTTTATTGCGGGTGAGAGGTTCGGGAGAGGATGCAGGACTGCGGGTTTTTGAGTTTTTCTTCGATCTCTACGAGACTGCGGACGTAGACGTCGGCGATCGCAGAGATCTCGTCTTCGTGTTTTACGGACGATTTGTCGAAAACCCCTATCGTAAAAAAGCCTGCTTTCGCCGCGACGGCTATTCCGACGTGGCTGTCTTCGACTACGGCGCATTCGGACGGGATAGCGCCGAGTTTTTCGGCTGCCGCGAAATATACCGCGGGGTCGTCTTTGCCTCTGGAAACGTCGTCGGTTGACAGGATCGCGTCGAAGAATTCCGCCACCCCGAGTCTTTTCAGGCACGGCATCGCAAGAGAGAGCGGCAGAGCCGTCGCGATCGCGAGGCGTATGCCTTCGGATCGGAGAAAGCGGAGAAGATCCGATGCTCCGTCTTTCAGAGGCACGCTTTCTCCGTACGCTTTCGCGGCAAGTCCGCTCCATGCCGACACGAGCGTTTTTGCGTCACAGCGCAGAGGAGTGCTTTCGAGCGTATATTTCACGCACTCGTCCAGGCTCATGTGATTGACCGCGAGCAGATAGCCGTCTGGGACGGGTATCCCGCTTTTTTCGAACGGGGCGGCATAGATCTCGTCCCACAAGGGCATCGAGTCGATCAGCGTTCCGTCGAGGTCGAATATAAATGCTTTGAGTTTATCCGCGTTTTTCATCTGTCAAAAGTATTTTGCGTCGGGCGCGAAGATCAGCGGGTATCTTCTGTAACTCGGTACGCGCACGTCGCATATCCGCGTGCCTGACAGGCTTTCGAGCCCTTTGGAATTGACCGCGCGTATTTCCACGTCGTACACGCCCGCGGCCTTTTCGTATATAGGGAGCACGACTTCCTTGTTCGGGTTGGAAAGCCCCTTGTAGAAGTCGCTGAAGTAGTACTGAACCTTGCCGTCGCTGAATTCGACGCGGTAGCTGTGCACGAAGTCCTTGTCCTCGCCCTTTTCGAATATAAGGTACGCGCGCATGCCTATCTTTTCGCTTCTGCCGTAGACAGCGGGCATGGTAGGTCTGTCCTCGTCGGTAGCGAGCGAGAGGTCGAAACGGCTGTCGGTATATACGAACTTGTCTTTGGATACGGCGGTGGGAAGAGACCAGCGCATATCGGGTTTTTCTTCCATGCCCGTACCCGCGTTTATGCGCAGCACGTCGATCTTTTCTTTGCCGAATTCGAGGACGTAGCCCATCGGCGAAATATGCGGATTGGGCGGGACGGGTCCGTTCACCTTTCCCTTTTCAAGCTCGACGTAAGATGTTGACTGCGTGTTGAGAGAGGTGAAGTCGCGCTGATGTATCGAGCGTTCGTCCAGCATAGGGAAGTGCGTGTGTCCGCCGAAGTTTACGACGGTCGGGTATTTTACGAGGATTTTTCCGAGAGCGACGTCGCCGTACGTTTCCGAGCCGTAGACCGTGCCTGCCGCGTTGTTGTGAGTGGTCACGAATACGGGGCGGTCGCCGCTGTCTCTGACCGCCTCGGCTATCTCTTCGTCGAGGAAGGGCAGAACGCGCGAGTAGCCGTTGCGCTGGTTTCTGCAATCGGGAGACGCGCCGATGAAGTGGTATCCGTTGACGACGTAGTGCGAAAACGGTTTATGTCCGAGGTTGGTCTCGAACAGGAATCTCTTTTTCCACCGCGAAGTAAAAGCGGGGAAGTAGTCGTGGTTGCCCATGATGAACTGAGTTATCGGCATCGACGAGCCGAAGACGAGCCTGAACGCGTTTTTGAAACGGTGATAAGCGTAAAAGTTGGCGATATTGCATATATCTCCCGCGAATATCACCATATTGCAACCGCGGTTGCGGAGAGTTTGAAGAGAGCGCACCAGATTGCGCTCGAACGTGCGGTTGTTCTTCCACGAAAATGGGGAGAGCTGGCTGTCTGATATAACGCCCACCCTCAGCTCCTCTTCGAGCGTAAACGTCTTTTTTTCGAAGATTATTTTCATAGCGTCACCTGTCATATGTCGCCGTCGTTGCGGCATTGCGGGCATCGTTTCCGATACTCGCGGGGGATGTCTCTTTGCGTGTCTCCGACACCGCTGCGGCGGGCATTGCCGCGAGAGACTTTTTGCGGGCAAGTTCTTTCTTTATAAACTCTCTTCTCTTTCCAGTATAATTGTTCAGCGCGGCGGGCACAAGAGATATGAAGAAAGAAATTGCGGGAATTATCGAGACCATTGCGTAAAGACCCGTTACGGCGGTTTCCGATTGTTCGAGGGGTTCGCCGGGGACGACGGGTTGCACGAATCCGAATACGACGAGTCCGACGGACAGCAGTATCGCGCCCGCGGCATTGTTGAACTTGGTCACGAACGAATTCCAGCTGAAACATACTCCTTCCATACGTTTGCCCGTTTTCCATTCAAGGTAGTCGAGACTGTCTCCGACCATAGGATACGGCAGAGTATTGTACGCACCGAGACCCAGACCGCCCAGCGTCATAAAGGGCATTGCCGCATAATAATTCGTCTTTCCGATAAAAAACGCAGCGGCGAGGCAGATCCCGCCCGTCGTTCCGAAGAGAAGAGTCGTGCGCTTGAAACCTATCTTTTTGTATACGGGAGGAGTCAGCAATATGCCTGCGAACATGCCTGCACCTACCACTAAGTACAGAATGACGAGTACCGTGCCGGAATTCATACCGGGTATCTTTATGACATATGTCGAGATGTAGGCGGCTGAAAGCATCAGCAGATAGCGCGGTGACGCCAGCATCGAGGTCAGAAGCGTAAGGGTCATAGGTTTGTTTTTGGCAACGGTTTTCAACATGTCCGTTACCGATACTTTTTCGGCAACCGATGCGAATCTTTCTCTCGAATTTCTGTAAAGAACGATATATCCCGCGAAAGCTATCGTCCCTACACATGCCGCAAGAGCGAAATAGACCCATTTTTCGGGGAGAAAAGATTGAAATATCGGCAACAGCAGGATCGTGGCGACCGTGCCGAAAGAACCGAGCGTGACGTAGAACGAAAGAAGAGAAGATCTTTCTTTATCGTCAGGGGTTGCGACGCTCATGAGTCCCATGAAAGGGACGTCTACCACGGTATAAGCCGTGTCGAAAGCGAGATACATAACTGTCGCGAAAATCATTTTAAGAGCAGGATGCATATCGGATAAAGGCAGAAACATCAACACGGATACGATAAAAATCATAAATGCTCCGGCTTTTATGTAGGGTCTCATTTTGCCTGCGCGAGTGTTCGTCCTGTCTATCAGCACACCCATAAGCGGGTCGTTGAGCATATCCCATATTCTTGCTACGGACATAAGAACGGATACGAACGTCGTCGAAACCAGAAGGATGTCGGTCAGGAAATAAGACATATAACTTGCTATCACGTTGGCTATCATAAAACTGCCCACGGCAGCGAACCCGTAAGAAAATTTCTCTTTGCCTTTGACGTATTTTTGCATAATTCACCTCTGTTCTCAGGGTATTATACTTCTTATCTTTTTCGTCAGCTATCTGTGCTGCGTCTGTTTTCGGTAAGTTTTTCGTAAGCATGCGAAAGTGGAGCCGAAGGAATATTCAAAAGGCATCCAACGCTTGCAATAAGCGTATATCGTTGCTATACTGATATAGCTATGAAAATAAAAGAGAGATTCTTATTCAACAGGGCATTTCTTCCCGGGGCGATCGCGATAATTCTGCCGATCGCTTTGCAGAACGTTATAAACTACGGTGTAAACCTGATGGACTCGGTAATGCTGGGGCAGCTCGGAGACGTTGCAATATCAGCAGCGAACCTGGGCGGTCAGCCTTTCTTTTTGTTGACGATGTTCTGCTTCGGTATAGCTAGCGGGGCAGGCGTCATGATAGCGCAGTACTGGGGCAAAGGAGACACCGAACATATCCGAAGGATAACGGGACTTGCCTTGCGGCTCGCGGGAGTAGTGTCTCTCATGTTTACTGCGGTCTGTATAGCGATCCCCGAACAAATAATGTCGCTTTTCACATCCAATCCCGATACTATCGCACAGGGTGCGGATTATCTTTGGATAATATCGATAGGATACGTTTTTTACAGTCTGTCGAACTGCTATCTGACTTCGCTCAGGGCGGTGGAGAAGGTTGGGGTGTCGATGGCGGTCTACGGCATTTCGTTCTTTATAAACGTTGCGGTCAACTACGTCTTCATATTCGGCAAGCTGGGTGCACCCGCGCTCGGAGTGAAAGGTGCGGCGATAGGTACGGTCGCGGCGAGAGTCAGCGAGTTTATAATGTCTGTAATATATATGTACGCTTTCGATAAACGGACCGGGTTCAGATTGAAACACTTTTTCGGCAGAGCGGGCGATATAATAAAACCGTTTATGAAAACAAGCCTGCCTGTAGTGGGCAACGAGCTTTTGTGGGGATTCGGCACGGTCATGATAACTCTTATCATAAGCAATCTCAGCGACGATTTCATTGCGGCGGGAAGTATCGCGGCTGTCGTCAACCAGATAGCTATCGTGGGTATAATGGGCGTTGCCAACGCCGCTGCGGTACTGACGGGAAAGGCAGTCGGGGAGGGAGATTCCGTAAGGGCTCAGAAGATTGCGGACACCATGTCGGTACTGGCGTTTGCGGTGGGCGTGTTCGGTTGTGCCCTATTGCTTGCGTTGAGGTCTCCGATACTGTCGATATACGAAGTTTCGGCGGGAGCAAAGGAGATCACTTCGCAACTTATAATAATACTCGCGGCTTTGCAGCCCGTTCTCGCTCTCGATATAACATGTATAGTCGGAGTGCTCAGAGGCGGCGGAGACACAAAGTTTGCGTTTTTGATCGACGTCAGTACGGTATATTTTTTTGCGCTGCCTCTCGGGGCGATCGCAGGATTCGCTCTGAATTTTCCCGCATGGGCGGTATATCTTTTGCTCAGAAGCGATACGTTCGTAAAGACGGTATTCGGAATTGTCAGGGTTGCCCGCAGAAAGTGGCAGAGAGACGTTACCGTGGGAGAGAAGAGGAAAGAACCCGCAATGTAAGGCTTGCGGATGAGGTGACAACGGCATAAACGATTCCGACTGCGGACGCGCGCCTATACGGGCGAGCTTTTGCTTTTACGGTTTTGTGCACTTTTACTCACATACGGTGTTAAAAGGCGCATTGCTTTTTGCGTCGTCTTATGTTATAATCTTGATTGGAGGAAAGGTCATGAAAAAGGAGATTGCAACCGTGATATGCGCCGCTTTTATATGCGTTCTGCTGGCGGCAAGCGCGTGTTCGTGTTCGGGCGCGCTGAAGATACCCGAGGAAAAGACCCTTGCAGGCGTTCTCAAAGAGGGCGGCTACGAGCTTGTGTTCGAGGACGACTTCGACGGCGACAGCATAGACTACACGAAGTGGAAGACGGGTTACTCGACTCCTCTCAGACGCGCAGGATATTACGAGGACAGCGCGGATACTCTGTTCGTCTCGGACGGCTGTCTCACGATACGCACGCTGTACAAGGACGGGCAGTTCGGAGAGGGCTGGTACACCTCGTGGGTCGAGACGGCTACGAGAGAGGACTCCGCGGGGGTAAAAAGAAGCGAGGATTACCAAGGCTTTTCGGCAACATACGGCTATTTCGAAGCGCGCTGCATCGCTCCGCCGTGCGAAGGTATATGGTCGGCATTCTGGCTTATGCCCGACGAAGGAACGGGAATGAGCGAGGACGACGTCATCGGTACGGGCGCGGACGGCGTGGAGATAGACGTTATGGAATCGCCGTGGTTGGCTTTTGACAAGGACAAGGAAGCGAATATGCACGTCCTGCACGGCGATGGGTACGCAGCGACCAAGAGCGATAAATCGCCTCTCTACCATGTGCCCGACATGTACGAGGAATTTCACACCTACGGCGTGCTGTGGACAGAGGAAGAGTACGTTTTCTATATCGACGGAGCTGAGACCTGGCGTACGAAACATACCGTGGACGGCGAGACGCTGGGCGTTTCGAAGGTCAACGAGTATATGCTGCTGACCGTCGAGGTCGCGGGATATGCCGCAGAAGACGGCACTCCCGTGCCCGGACTCAATGCGGACGGCACTCCGTTCTGGTGCGGCGATCCTATGAAAAATGACAAGGATAAACATTACGATTTCGTGATAGATTACGTCAGAGTGTACCGCAAAGGTATCTGAAGACGAAACGCAATATCGGATATTATAAAAATACCGCGCCCGTGTCGATAGAGCGCGGTATTTTTATTGACGGACATATCGTAGGCGGTCATGGCGTTTTCGCTTGCTTTGCCGTTTTTGTTACCATTGCCGCTACCGGAAGATATATGAGAAGAGAGACGACTCCCGCGGCGCAGGTCGCAACAGCCGCCGCGAGATCGAGGCGGGCGAGGGCGCGCTTTCCCGCGAGGGCGTGGTCGATCGGGGAAACTATCGTGAATTTGCCGTCCGACTCCTTCACGTAAGAAGCGTTCAGATATTCGGGAGCGGTAACCACGACGCTTTCCTCAGACGGCATGTTTTTACCGTTCGCCGCCGGATTGCGAATAGTCAGCACCTCGAAGGTTATATACAGTATGTCGACGGTATCCGTGCGGTAAAGGGAATATTCGGGGTAAGGGGCGAGGAGTTCAAGCGTATCGGTATCTTTCCGGAACGTGTAGACGAAATCAGCCGTACCGTCGTCTTTCTTTATGCTTTGAGTTTAACACCGCAAAAGCCCGGAAGCAATCCGCTAAGGGTCAAATTTGTCTTAGTATTAAAGAATTTTGAGAAAATGGCAGTTTTTATCCGTTTTTTTCAATATTTTTATACATATTTTGCAAAAAACATATACGGAAAAACGGGCGTTTTAATAAAAACGCTAGATTTCGCGTTTAATGTTATAATAATGTTAAAAAAATTGACGACTCTTTTTTATTTTGTTATAATATTTTCGTAACTAAAAATCGGGGAGATAATTATGAGCGAAAATCAGCCGACAAACAACGGTAGCAAAAAAACTTTCAAAGAGACTATGAACAGCCTCTGGGAAAAACTCAAAACTTTCTGGACAACGCCTCCTAAGGGCAGATACATGAACCTGAAGGAGATCCTTTGTTTCGGAGGCAGCGCGTTTGGCGTAAGCACGCTTGTCACCGTGGTTTCGGGTATGATTACCGCGACTCAGATTTCGGAGCTTTTCGGCATTGACGTTTTGCACGGCCCGCTGATATGTCTTTTCGCGAGCGTGCTCGGTCTCATTATTCAGCCGCTTTTCGGCAAACTTCTTCAGAATACTCAGACGAGGTGGGGAAAATACAAGCCTTTCATACTTTTGATGGCTCCGCTTTTTGCCGCGCTCGCTATCGCGTCGACATGGTCTCCCGATCTTATAAGAGAGCAGGAATTCAACGCTCTTCCCAAGGTGATTTATGCATACTGCATCTGCTCGCCGACGCTTATTATCTGGAACCTGTTCCAGAATACGTTCTATATGATGCCGGGTGTCATGACCCCCAACCAGCAGGAAAGAACGGATATATGGTCGCCGATAGGACTCATCATCGGTTTCTCTCCGACGATCATGAACGTGCTCGGCAACGCGCTCAGGGGTTATTTCAACAACCAGGGCGTCGAGTATATGGCATTCCGTTACATAGGAGTTATTTACTCGGTAGTAGGCTTTGCGTTCGTTCTGTTGCTCTTCAAGGTCAAAGAAAGGATCATAGTCACTAACGAAAACAAAGAGAAGGTCGGTCTGTTCGAAGGTCTGAGACAGATCATGAAGAATAAGCCGCTCCTGATATTCACGCTCGCGCTGATACTCGGCTCGATGCGTACGACGATCGAAGTCGACGCCGCGATACTCGGCAAACTGCGTTACGCGACCGATATTCCTACGGGGCAGGCTATATTCGGTTCGCTGACCCTGATAACGGGCTTCGCCGTCACGCCTAACATGATACTTCTCCCGTTCATGACGAGAAAGTTCAATAACAAGACAATATTGATATTCTGGATGTCCTGCAATGCTATCGGTTATGCGATACTGGGTATCATAGGCGTGCAGAACATAGCTCAGGGCGCACTCAGCGCGGTGCTTCTGACGGTGCTCAGATTTATCGCTCTGTTCAACGCGATAGCGTCGTTGCAGCCGCTGATGCTTTCTGAAATATCCGACTACCAGCAGCTAAAGACGGGTAAGAGACTCGAGGGATTCATTCAGATGTTCGCATATACTCTTGTTCTCGTGTTCACTAATATCGGCTACGTCGTCATAGCTCTCGTAAAGAAAGACATGGGCTATCAGCCGAGCAACTACTTCAACGTCACTTCGGTATCCGACGAGCTGATGAAAGTGGCGACCGACTACTTCAACCTCGCTTTGTGGGTATCTGCGATCTCTGCGGCTCTGATGGCGATAGCTATGGTATTCTATCCGCTCAGCAAGAAAGAGCACGAGAAGATAGTTTTGCAGCTGAAAGAACTGAGCGCGCAGCAGCATAACGCGCCTATAGAAGGTGAAGTCGCCGAAGAGGCGGTTGCAGAAGGCGTACAGACCGAAGAGAACAAGGTAGATATTGACGAGACTTCCGCAGAAGAAGTCGGCAACGACAACGGCGGTTCTGACGGAGACAATCCGAACGATCTCAAGTTCTGACAAACGGTAATAAAAAAGAATTATAAAAAGCGGGCAATCACGTCCGCTTTTTTGTTATAATGTCTGAGAGAGAGTTTTCCGCGTCGGTATACCGCTTGCGGGAAAACTCTCCAGATACCGTAAAAGAACGCGCGTGGCTGCATTTCGGAAAACAGCCGCAAGCGTCGCTAGGGGGCAACGTCGCGCAGATGAAGGTACGCGGTCGGTCTCAGAAAACGGCAACGGGAACGGGCGTGACGTCCGACAGGAGGGAATTTTGAAAAAGTCAGCAGTGTTTGTTGTTGCGATATTCGTCGCGGCTTTCGCGTTTGCGACGCTGACGGCTTGTGTGGATACCGATCTTTCGGGATACGGTTATCCGAGCGGTTTCGAGGACGCGCTTTCCTCGTACGATTTTTCGAGAGGAGAAGAGACAGACGTCAGGGTGATGAGTTTCAACATCCTCGCGCATATGGAGAGCTGGGGAGGCTCGCCGGTACAGCCGAGAGCAAAGCTTCTGTTGTCCATGCTCGACGCTGTAAGTCCCGACGCGGTAGCGGTGCAGGAGATGTCCAGCGACTGGCACAAGGTGCTGGACGCAAATCTCGGAGACGAATACGTCGTGTTGCATCCCGACATCGACGTGCTCAACAAGAATAAAACGACGATCATATACAATAGCGAAAGACTAGAACCTATCGACAGCGGGTATACCAAATATTCGGTGGGAGACGACAACGGTTGCAGAGCGGTCACATGGGGGCTGTTCACGGTCAAGTCGACGGGCAGATACGTTATAGTGACGAGCACTCATTTCGATCTTGTAAGAGAAGGACAGGAGAGCAAGTCGCTCGAAAAAATGAATAAACAGGCTGACGAGTTCATATCGAAAATAAACGAGCTGTACGGCAGATATGCCTGCGCCGTCATTGCATGCGGGGACTATAACTGCGAGGAGCGCGGTGACGTGCCCGACGTATACGGCAAGACAAACGGACAGTATGCCGCTAGCTCGGTCTACGGCAAACTCGCGGACGCGCTCGGAGACATAAAATATGTTGACGGGCTTCTGGTGGTCAATTCGGACGAAAGCAAAAAATTCGCGCCGACATGGGACCATATTTTTGAAAAAGGAGACGCGATTCCTCTGACTTTTACCGTTCTCGACGATAAGGTATTCGAAAACGTCAGCGATCATTACGCGATAGTCGCCGACTTCGCGCTGTGAGAAAAAGCGAAGGACTCAACGGATTCGGTAAACGGATCGTCAATAAAAAAGCGTCCGCATCACGCGGACGCTTTTTTATTTGAAGGATGTTTCAGTCGTCTGAATCTTCGTATTCGCCGTAGGTGTAGACGTGTCTGTACGGGTCTTCCTCGGTGCCCGAGCCTTCGACGGTGATGAACACTTCGATCATTCTGCCGTCTTTCATGACTTCGGCTTCGATGTAGTCTTTGCCGTTTCTGGTTTTCTTTTCGTATTTGCATTGGAAGATCTGACCGTTCTCGTAGCTTTTCATTTCGATCTCCTGCTTGTTGTTTTCGGTCTCGTACTCGATCTCGAAACGCTTGACGAGTTCGCGGTTATCGTAGACTTTGTACTCGTACTTACGTTCGGTCTCGCCCTCTTCTTCCTCGAACTCCTGTTCGAATACGATGTATTCGCCGTTTTCGCCGCGGACAATCATTTCGTAAGAGGTTTCGTTTTCGGTTTTGCCGTCTTCGTTTTCGCTTTCGATCTCTTTTTTGCCAGTCATTTCGTAGACGTTTTCACCCGATATGACTATGCCTTCGAGAGCGAATTCCTGTTCAGTCTCGTATTCCCATTTGCTTTCATCTTCGTGACCGTCCTTGTCCACTTCGCTCTCGTTTTTGGTCTCGGTCTGATTGAAGTACATCGTGAACGTAGTGGTCTCGCCTTCGAGATTCTTGGTGGATACGGTCATCTTTATCTCGTATACGCCGTAATATTCGTCGTCTTCGGCGGGTGCGCCCTGTTCGAGGGAGATTGCGTTTTCGCCCATGTAATTCTCGAGTATCGCGAGCTGTGCCTTGACTTCCTCGATCTCTTCGTCGGTCAGCGGCTTGCCTTCGAGCGTGTCATCGCCGCCGAGATTGAGAGCCTTGGCGACGGCGGGGTTCTGCTGCATTTCGTCGAGTATCAGAGCGGACGAAGTCGCACTCATTGCGACGAGCTGCGAATTGCTCGTACCGCCGCTTGTCGTTTTAGACGGAGCAGGATCGAGTATGCACGCGGTCATGAGCGCACTCAGCGCGATACACAGTGTAAGGATAACTGCAATTACGATGTTTCTTTTTTTCATTTTCCTTTCCTCCTTGAGGTTTCTTCGTCTATAAAACAAGCGAAAATGGATTTTTGCCAAAAATTTCGCAAAAATTTTTTGAAAACGCGAAAAAGCGATCAAGACTTGTTCGGGGAGAGGGTATTGACCGCAACGTGCGCATAATGATAAGATATGTATAAGACATTACGGGAGACGGTTATGAACGGAGAAGATATTATCAATTATTGTCTTGCAAAAAAAGGCGCGTATCTCGATTTCCCTTTCGGGGACGGGTATGCCGTGGTCAAGATTAAGACTTTGCCTAAGCGCAACGGATACGTCTTTGCCGAGGTTTTCGAGCTGAAAGGAGAAGAAAAATTCACTTTTTCGACGTCTGCCGAAGACGCCGTATTTCTGAGAGAAAGTTCTGAGGGTGCCGTTGTCAGGGGCTGGCATTGTCCGCCCGTGCAGGCGCGGTACAAGAGCACGGCGACCGTAGACAGAGTAGGCGACGATCTTCTGAAACAGTTTGCCGACGTGTCGTATATGAGAGCGTACGCAAAACTGACTGCGAAAGAAAGAGAAGATCTCTGATCTATTTTCCGTGTCGTAATTTTTCCATTTTGAAATTGGTAAGATATTCTCCGTTTCTGAAGATGGATTGTTTTTCGGTGACGGTATAGCCGAGTTTTTCGAAAAAAGGTCTTGCGGTGACGGACGCCTCGACGCTTATTCTCGCGACCCCGAGGTTGTCTTCGGCGGCTTTTACCAGCGCGGAGCCGACACCTTTGCCGGCATGATCGGGCAGAACGTACAGTCTGTCGATGTGTCCGTTTTCTTCTGCGTCGCAGAACCCGACGACGATGCCGTCTTTCTCGGCGACGAAAGTATTGCGGCGGATAAATTCGCATTTCCATTTTTCTGGATCTGCGCATGCCGTCCATGCTTTCAGCTGAGACGGTGAGTAGTCGCCTGCGCAAAGTCCGCGCACCGACTCGTCGAAAACGTGCAATATCCCCCCGAGATCCGAGGGGATATATTTTCTTATATTATAACCCGTTGCCGTGTGCATCGTCAGTCCTCGTCGAACAGATCTTCGAGCAGGTCTTCCATAAGATCGTCACCTTCTTCGGGATCTAAGAGAGATTCGTAGTATTCTTCCACGAATTCGGCTACGATCCCGTGACGGTCTTCGGTGTCCGTTCTGTCGAGAGCTTCGGCAGTTTTCTCTAAGAATGCCGCTGTTTCGCTTTCGGTCCTGCCCTGAGAGATGAGCAAGCTTTCGATTATAGAAAAGAACTCTTTTTCGGTATCTTCCCACCATGCGTCGATAAAAGTTTTGAGCTCGTGTCTGTCGAGAGCCTTGAGCTCGTATTCCTTTTCTTCGGCGGCTTTTTCCGCCTCGCGCTCGGACACACCGTCAAGCATGAGTCTGATCTCGTAAATATCTATATAATATTCGAGTCCGTCTTCAAGTTCTTCGCCGAGGGGTTTGAGATTTTCTTCTTTCCATTTGTCTATCACGTCTTCCATGGTATCGTCGTCAAAACTCGCTTTTTCGAGTTCTTCCTCCCACAGGTCTTCGAGTTCGTCAAGTTCTTTTTCTTTGGTTATGTCGTACTGCTTGAGCAGGCGGTGAAGCTCGAGCACCGTTTTTTCGCCGAGACCCGCGCTGTCTCCGTAAGCCGCCACGATTTCGTCTATAAGTTTCTGTTTTGCCTCTTCGCCGTCGCTAGCCACCACCGTGCCGCCGCTTGCGGATACGATAGAAGAGACCTGCGCCGTCAGCTTTTCGAGATATTCGCTGCTGACGGTGCCGTCCTCGTTGTACGCGAGAATGTTGACGAGATTGTTCGTCGCAGTGACGTAGCCGAGTCTGACAGAAGTGCTTATTATGTCGGTGCAGACGTCGTATACCGATCCGCCGTTGTAGTTTTTGCCGAGAAGGACTATGCGCGCGTCGCTGTTGACGCCTGTCACTGCGGTGACCGTGCCGTCCTTATCCGCGATTATCTCGAAAGAAGGATTGATGTCGATGAGAAAAAGTGTGTCCGTCCTGTTTCCCGCGCTGATATTGGGGGAGTCGCCCGAGGGCAGAGAGAATATCACGCTGAGAGCGATCGCGATGACGAGCACGCACGCGACGGCGGAAAGCGCGAAGGTAAGCCCCCTGCGGGAGCTTGCGCGTTTTCTTTCGGGGGCGGGGAAGAGCCTGCCCTTTATATCCTCTTTGAGTCTCTCGTCGGGGAGCAGTTTTTCTGCGTCCTTTTTCAGATCTTTGGATATTCTGTTCATTTCGACCCTCCTTTGACGTATGCCGCCAGTGTTGCGAGCGATTGTTTGAGCCTGTACGATACCGTGGATACCGGCATGCCCAGCGTCTTTGCCGCCTCGCGCCTCTTGTAGCCCGCTATCGCGCACATCACGACTATTCTGTAATCCGTTTCGTCGAGCAGTTTTTTCGCCGCCGATATAAGTCCGAAGCTGTCCTCGTCGGGCATCGAGAAGTTTCCTTCGCGGAAATCCCCTTCGGCAGAGAAGTCGGTCGCGGACTGACGTTTCGTGCGGTTGTATTCGTTCAGCGCGCCGTTTCGCGCGATCGTCGTTATCCAGGCGGTGAAGTTGTCGGCGTTGTATCCGTGTATGTTCGTGACCGCCTTCAGATATGTGTCCTGTACGACGTCCTCAGCCGCATGCTTGTCGCCCAGGATCCTGAAAGCGACGAAGAACACGACCTTGTAGGTCTTGTCGTATATGTAATCGAACGCACGGCTGTCGCCCTCTTTGAGCTTATGCACGGCTTTTTCCAGTGCTTTGTCTGACATCTTCCACCTATATAACAAAGTTCGGAAAGATTTTGCCAAAGTTTCCGACTGTTTTTATGATAAAATATCGCAGGTTATAAAGTCAAGGGGGGAAACGGGCTGAATCCGTGAAAGCCGTATATTTCCGCGTAAAACCCGCTAACAGACGGGAAATTCTGTACGGGGGCAAAAAAACGCGCCCTTTTTCGGGCGCGTGCGTTTCGTCAAAATCCGTCAATCGTTCTTCGGGGTTTCGTCTTTTGCGGCGTTTTTGCCGATTTTGCTCTTTATAAGCGCGATCAGGTCTATGTCCTTGACCGTGAAGTAGGTCGAGAGGATAGGCACGGCGAGGAAGATCGCGCCCATTATCGTGCCGAGGACGTAGATCAGATATTGCAGCCAACCCGTTCCGAATATCTCCCGGAAGGAGTAGCAGATATCGCGTACCATCTCGTCTATGAAAGCGGGGAAGGTCGCGCCCGCCGCTATCGGCATGCAGAGTATGAACGCGAGGAAAAGCGGTATCGTCAGGATCGTGCTGTACGCGCATACGACGATTGAGAACACGTTTTTGACCTTGCCTTTGAAGGTGCCCGCTGCCGCGGACATCAGCATTATTCCCGCCGCCATGGTGACGACGACGATGACGTATCTCGCGATAAGGTTGGGTATATTGCTTATGTAAGTCAGCCCGACGTCGACGCCCGTAGTCTGTGCAAGTGTCAGCAGTCCCCACACGTTGAGTCCCGCTGCGACGGTTATCATTACCGCCTGAATGAATTTCTTCTTGTTTTCCGCCGTCATAAATTTCTCCTTGCAACGCTTTGAGCATACACTCATTATACAGGAGTATCGGGCACAATGCAATATCAAATATCAAAATTAAAAAAGTGTCGATACGAACAGAGGAGAATATTCGTCGAACTTTCTCGGTGCGGCATAAAGGAAATTGACGAGAATAAACGTGACAGCCGCGACCGTTGCCGCTATCAGCAGAGCGGTCATTATTCTGCGGTTTACTTTGTCTATCGCCTCCGCTTTTTCGGGACGTTTTCTTTCCTTTACGGTGCAGACGGCGATAAAGATGAGGAAGACGCCTTCAAACAAGCCGAGGAAACTGAACGCGTACATATGCTCGGAAAAACTCTGCACCGCGCCGTTTGCCGACGTAAACACCTGATAATATTTTATAAGACCGCCGGGATACACGTCGATGACCGTTGAAAGTCTGCGTGGTACGGTATATAACGCGCACGAAGAGAGCAGACAAAACAGATCCGCGATTATCACGATCGCAAGCAACGCCGTGGCGGTTACGTCGTAGAAATTCACGTTTTTGCGAATGAGAACGAAAACGAGAAGAAAGGCTACGCATACGGCAAGCAAAACCACCCGGCTCGTATACAGATAATATTGCGACAGACCGAAGTTGACAAACAGTTCGATCACCGACAAAATCATTGCCGCGCCGTAGAGCAGTGCGGGAAATGCGTATTTTTTCGCCACGACTTTTTCAAGTTTTTCGGGATATGTCATTGAGAGTCTCCTTTGATTAATATGTTAGCCGTCGATTTTTCACGGATATGCACGGGTGAAAAATCAGGTACGCGAACGACGTTCGATGCGAAGGAATCATTTTTTCGGCGGAGAATACTTCATAGTGTTTTCGATTCGTTATCCGAGTTCGTACGTCCAGACAAACGGGAATCGTACCGCTTGTCCGTCATAAGCAGAAGACGGTGTCGATATTATAAATAAAATCGGGAAAATAACGGCACAATACGGTGCAACGGATTTACGATTAAAAATTTTTTTCATACCCCGCATCCTAAAAGTAGTCTTATATTTATAGTAAAGGATATACCTCTTTATGACAATTGAAAAAGGATCGTTTTACAATTATTTTACAGATCGAAACAAAAATAATACGATACGTTTTGAGAATAATCTCAAGAAGATATAAAAAACCGCTTCGTCCGAAACGAAGCGGTTTTTTGATCGTCAGATCTTTTTGTTTTCTTTGTACGACGTATGCAATATCTCGTGCGCCTTGTGGCTGTTGGGGAAGCCGAAGAATTCGTCGTAAAGCACGTCCATGACGGGAGAGTCCGCCGAGCGGCGCAGTCCGTTGTGCACGTCGCTGTTGTACAACGCTTTCGCGCGGGCGTCTTTCAGCTCGACGCTGTTGCGTACACTGTCCGAGAGTGTCGGCTGACCGCCGCCGTTGACGCAGCCGCCGGGACACGCCATTATCTCGACGAAGTCGTATTTTTTCTGACCCGACTTGATCGACTCAAGCAGGGTGCGGGCGTTCTCTATGCCCGAAGTGACAGCCACGCGCAGAGTGTGACCCGCGACGAGATATGTCGCCTCTTTGATCGGCTGTGTGCCGCGTACCGCGAAGAAGTCGAGCACTTCGAAGTTGCCGTCCAGCATGTGAGCCGCCGTTCTGAGTGCAGCCTCCATAACGCCGCCCGTCGCACCGAATATCGTGCCTGCGCCCGATGCGGTCGCGAACGGATTGTCGAATTCCTCGTCGGGGAGCTCGTTGAATTTGATACCCGCGGTCTTTATCATGCGGGCAAGCTCTCTCGTCGTGATTGCCGCGTCCACGTCGTTCTTCATCTGTTCGCGCTTGCACTCGTACTTCTTGGCAGTGCAGGGAATGACGCTGACGACGTACAGGGTCTTGGGATCTATACCGTGTTTCTCGCACCAGTAGCTCTTGAGAAGCGCGCCGAACATCTGTTGAGGCGATTTGCAGGTTGACAGGTGCGGTATGAATTCGGGATACGTCTGTTCAACGAACTTGATCCATGCGGGGCAGCAGGAGGTGAACATCGGCATCGGCTTGTTTGTCTTGATGCGGTTGATCAGCTCGCTCGCCTCTTCCATGATCGTGAGGTCTGCGGTGACGTCCATGTTGAATACCGCGTACGGGTTGAGTCTTCTGATAGCCGCGACCATCTTGCCTTCGACGTTGGTGCCGATAGGCATGTCGAACGCCTCGCCGAGCGTCGCGCGGATGGACGGAGCGGTGAAGAACACGACTTTTTTGGTGCTGTCGCCGAGAGCGTCCCAGACCTCGTCAACCGTCGAGTTTTCGCTGAGTGCGCCGACGGGGCAGGCGACGATACACTGACCGCAGCCTATGCACGGTGACTCGGAGAGCGGACGGTCGAACGCGCTGCCTATATGCACGTTGAATCCTCTGCCGATAGGTCCTATCGCGTTGACGTGCTGTTTGCGGCAAGCCGCGACGCAGCGCATACAGTTGATACACTTGTCGTTGTCGCGCACGACGTACGGAGTGGACAGGTCGATCGGCAGTACGAAGTCTTCGCCCTTGAATCTGTCTTCGTCCACGCTGTAACCGAGCGACAGTTTCTGCAATTCGCAGTTGTGGTTACGCTCGCAGGAAAGGCACTTTTTCTTGTGCTTGCTGAGGAACAGCTCGAGCGTCATTTTGCGCGAGCGGCGGCACTTGTCGGTATTCGTCCTGACTTCCATGCCTTCCGCGACGGGGTATACGCAAGCGGCTACGAGACCGCGTGCGCCGGTAGCCTCTACGACGCACATGCGGCAGGAGCCTGCGCAGCTTACGTCCTTGAGGAAACACAGCGTCGGGATCTCTATATGAGCCTTTCTCGCCGCTTGCAGGATCGTCGTTCCTTCGGGAACGGTGACCGATATTCCGTTTATCTTAAGATTGACCATTTTTTCCATTTTCTTCACCTCACTTTCTCTCTATCGCGCCGAATTTGCAGTTTGCGATACACAGACCGCACTTGACGCATTTAGAGGTGTCGATGACGTGCGGCTTCTTGACTTCGCCGCTGATCGCCTTGACGGGGCAGTTTCTCGCACACAGCGTGCAACCCTTGCACTTGTCTGCGATGATGTGGTATGTAAACAACGCTTTACAAACACCGGCAGGACAAATTTTGTCGTTGATATGCGCTTCGTACTCTTTTCTGAAGTAGCGCAGGGTAGACAGAACGGGGTTGGGTGCCGACTGTCCGAGAGCGCACAGCGAGGACTGTTTCATATGGTTTGCGAGTTCGTCTATCTTGACGAGATCTTCGGGTTCGCCCTTGCCCTCGGTTATTTTGGTCAGCAGCTGTAGCAGACGTTTGGTACCTATACGGCACGGGGTGCACTTGCCGCACGACTCGTCAGCGGTGAACTCCAGGTAGAACTTGGATATATCCACCATACAGGTGTCCTCGTCGAGTATGATCATACCGCCGCTTCCCATCATCGAGCCTATCGCGAGAAGGCTGTCGTAGTCTATCGGGGTATCGATACATTCCGCGGGGATACAGCCGCCCGACGGACCGCCCGTCTGAGCCGCCTTGAACTTCTTGCCGTTGGGTATACCGCCTCCTATCTCTTCGACTATCTCGCGCAGGGTAGTGCCCATCGGGACTTCGACGAGACCTACGTTGGTGATCTTTCCGCCGAGAGCGAAGACCTTTGTGCCGGACGAATTGGGAGTGCCGATAGAGGAGAACCACGCCGCGCCTTTCATGATTATCGGGTTGACGTTCGCCCAGGTCTCGACGTTGTTGAGGATCGTCGGTTTGCCGAAAAGACCCTTGACCGCGGGGAACGGGGGACGGGGACGAGGCTCGCCGCGGTGACCCTCGATACTGGTCATCAGCGCGGTCTCTTCGCCGCATACGAACGCGCCCGCACCGAGACGTATCTCTATGTCGAAATCGAATCCCGAGCCGAGTATGTTTTTGCCCAGCAGCCCGTATTCGCGTGCCTGCTTTATAGCGATCTTAAGACGCTGTACCGCGACGGGGTATTCCGCGCGGACGTAGATGAAACCGTGGTTGGAGCCGATCGCGTAGCCCGCGATAGCCATCGCCTCGAGTACGCAATGCGGGTCGCCTTCGAGGACGGAACGGTCCATGAACGCACCCGGGTCGCCTTCGTCTGCGTTGCAGCAGACGTACTTGACGTTGCCTGCGGACGCTTTTGCGAAAGACCACTTTCTGCCCGTCGGGAAACCTGCGCCGCCGCGGCCTCGGAGACCGCTTGCGAGCATTTCGTTGATTACGTCGTCGGGGGTCATCTCACGGAGCACTTTTTCGAGAGCCTCGTAGTCGCCCGCACCGATAGCCTCTTCAATGTCTTCGGGAGCTATCACGCCGCAGTTTCTGAGGGCGATTCTCATCTGCTTTTTGTAGAACGGAGTTTCGGCAAACGGGATTATGCTGCCGTCTTTGGCTACCGTGCCCTGATAGAGCAGATCTTTGACTATTTCGCCGCCTTTGACGAGGTGCTTTTCGGCAACCGTCTTGACGTGTTCGGGCGTCATCTGCGCATAGAACGCGCCTTCGGGATATACGATCATTATCGGACCCAGCGCGCACAGGCCGAAACAGCCCGTCTTGACGACGAGGATGTCGTCGATATTGAGCTCTTTGAGCGATTGTTCGAGCTGAGCGATAACCTGCATCGAGTGTGAGGATGTACAACCCGTACCGCCGCAGACGAGCACCTGTTTGCGGTAGCCCGTTTTAGCCGCCAGCTTTTCGCCTTCTTCCTTTATCACGCGGCGTACGCGGATCAGGTCCTTTTTCTTTTCGCGTATCGCGTCGAGTTCTGCGTTCGTCATTTCGTAGCCTCCCTGTATTTGTCGAGAATTTCCTTTACGGATTCGGGCTTGAGCCTGCCGTAGACTTCCTCGTCGATCATCATAACGGGAGCCAGACCGCATGCGCCCACGCAACGACAGCTGTCGATAGAGAACAAGCCGTCTTTGGTACATTCGCCGCACTTGATGCCGAGCTGTTTCTCGACCTCGGCGAGTATCTTGTCAGAGCCCTTGACGTAGCACGCCGTGCCGAGACATACGCTTATGCGGTGTTTGCCCTTGGGTTTCAGCGAAAACTGAGAGTAGAAAGTAGCGACGCCGTACACCTCGGAAAGAGAGATCTCCAGTCCTTCGGCGATCATCGTCTGCACCTCGATGGGCAGGTAGCCGTAAATGCCTTGCGCCTCTTGCAGGACGTGCATCAGACAGCCCGGGGTAGAGCGGCTTTCTTTTATGACCGCCATAAGCCGCGCTTTCTGTTCGGCAGTGCCGTGGAACGCAGAATTTTTATCCATTATAACCTCCTTAACACCCGAGACGCCTTAAACAGGCAGAATATCGGGTAACACATAACTATTGTAACATATGTTAAAAAAATATCAAACTGATTTTTATATTTTTTACAATTATATAATATATGGTATCGTTTTCGAGGCGGAAGTTGCGTCTTGAATAAACCGACGAAATATGTTATCTTGTAAATATGAGCAAAAAAGATATGAGGGAAGTTTTCGCGCGGTTAAGGGAAGGGGACGGCGAAGCTTTGGAAATCCTGTATGAAAAGTATTACGACAAAATGTTCGGCATCGCTTTTTCTTTTGTAAAGAACGAGGAAGACTGCAAGGACGTCGTACATAGCGTGATGTGCAGATTTACGACCATGGACAAAGGGCTGTTTCCAGAAAGGGCAGAATCGGTCTGGCTTTATAGGGTGATAAAAAACGAATGTATCGGTTTTATAAGAAAGCAGAGCAAAACCGTCTGTTCCGACGAATTACAAGAAATCGCTGCCGAAGAGAAAGACATTCGCGAATTTACCGATATGGACGAGTTTTATTCGACCATCAAGAACCTTGACGAGAGGCGTCAAAAAATCGTTACGCTCAAAATATTGGGAGGATATACGCATAAAGAAATATCGGAAATGCTTGGTATTCCAACTGGAACGGTGCAATGGCTTTACAGTACTTCCGTTTCAAAGCTGAGAAAACTGATCGGCAGTACGATTGTCTGTATAATCGCGTTTGTCGGACTGTTGGCGGGCTTGTCGGTTAAGATTGCAAAATCATTTTTGACAAGCGGCGTGACAGCACAAAGTCAATCCGTCGCCATATATTTGTTTACTGCAGTCGTCGGTGTTTTATTGACGGTTTCAATAGCGTCTTTGGTAGTAATTATAAAAAAATCCGACTATTAGCCAACAAAACGTGTGAGCTGAAACGTCTTCTGATCGAACGGTTTGACGTTTGAAAGATTGAAGGAGACGTAAGTGATGAAAAAAACATAGCGATAATATGCCTGACATTGCTCGTCGCGGCATGCGTTTACGTTTTGTGTTGCGTGTTTGTTCCGACTAAAGAGCAGAATTTTGAACTTTGCGCCGAAACAAACAAAGCGATCGTCAATAAAGGCGAAGAAGTATGCGTAGATGTCTGGCTGAAAAACAAGTCGGTCCTGACACATGCGGTTGAGTACAGTGCGGATATCATACTGTTCTACGTCACGAAAAAAGGCGAGGACTTTCAAAACTATACGGTGGTTTCGGACAAGAATGTCAAACTTTTCTGGGGATTGCAGTCTGTCTCAAAAGAGATAAAATATGTATTTGACAATGTGGGAGAGTATGAGATAGTAGTATATTCCGATTTTAATATTAAAGACAAAAATTATAAGTTGGAGAAAACAATAACAGTTATAGTAGTTTAGTTTTAAGGCGAAAAACCGAGTCCGGACTCGGTCACCGGTATCAGCCTGGCTGCAATACGATTAAAAAAAGCAACCCGAATGAGTTGCCTTTTTTAATGGAGCTGCTAACCGGATTTGAACCGGTGACCTCGTCCTTACCAAGGACGTGCTCTACCTGCTGAGCCATAGCAGCATATAAGGATTTAATAATGTTCGTTGCTTTTGTAACCCACTGCGTTTCGTCCTTGTAAGGACGTGCTCTTCCAGCCCGCATAAGTTACTTTTTTTGCCGTTTCGGCTTTCCGTCGAGCGGTCCGCTCCGCTAAAACGATTATCAATCGTTTTTCTCTCGCGTCGCGCCTGCTGAGCCATAGCAGCATATAAGGATTTAATAATGTTCGTTGCTTTTGTAACCCACTGCGTTTCGTCCTTGTAAGGACGTGCTCTTCCAGCCCGCATAAGTTACTTTTTTTGCCGTTTCGGCTTTCCGTCGAGCGGTCCGCTCCGCTAAAACGATTATCAATCGTTTTTCTTCCGCGTCGCGCCTGCTGAGCCATAGCAGCATATTCCGATACGATAATGTACGTCGCATTTCTGCGATGTCTAATATATAATAACCGATTAAAAATCAATTGTCAATGTTTTTTACGTCGAAAAATATCGCAATTGAAGGGCACAGACGATATTCGAATTTATTATTCGATCCCGAATAAATCGTTGGGAGTAATATCGAGTCTCTTGCAAAGAAATACGATTTTTTCATAGTCGAGCTGAACTTTTCCCGTTTCATATTCGCTGTAATCCGATTGATACTTGTTGAGTTCTTCGGCAAGTTCTTTTTGAGTGAGACCCTTTGCCGTACGCGCTGCTTTCAGATTTTTTCCTACGATTTGAGAGATTGTCATATTAACTCCGACAGTTTTTCTCAATTATAGAAAAATATCCTATAAACATGTTGACATATAGGAAAAATTCCTATATAATCAGCGGTTGAAAAGGCTTTACCATGCGGTATTGATCCTGCCGAGTATGTATTCGACAGAGCAGTCGAAATAATTTGCGAGAATGATCAGGCTGTCGAGCTCGGGGGAACATTGTCCCGATTGCCAGCGGTAAAGGATAGACGGATGAAGGTCGGTTGCTTTGGAGATACGGTATTTGTTTGTACCGAATTCTTTCATCAGATCCTGAAAACGTGTGGTAAACGGAATAACGCTGTTATTCGAAACGAATTTGCGTTCGTCCGTTCTTCCGAGCAGATAATCGATGCCGCAATCGAAATAATCTGCAAGCATCGTTGCCATCTTAAGGTTTGGGAGTTGAAAGCCGCGGGCGTAACGGCAGATCGTATTTTTGGGAATGCCGAGCAAATCCGCAAGTTTGGTCGGTTTCAGCCCGTTTTCCGACAACAGATCTTTGAATCTTTCGGCAAATACAGATAATTCGTCCATTTTTCACCTCAACGAAAATATATCGAATTGCGGTCACTTTTTGTTGAAAGTAACCGTAATGCGATATATAATATGTGTAGTAAACGAAATAATATAAGGAGTTTAAGATGAAAAACGTGTCAAAATCGGTACAAGAATCGTCGAAGACTGAAACATATACGGCAAACGAGTTGGAGAGAGGCATTCTGTTACTTCTGAAAGAGTTTTATATAGGAGACTTCGTTGTTGACGGCGACAAAATATTCATTAAGTTCGAAAACGGGCAGAGATTCGAGTTGACTATAAAAGAATCCGATTGATCTGTGCGGTAAATTTATCGGCTATGCCGTCGTTGCACGAAAGCAATGCGGCATATTTTTTATTCTCCTATTGACATACGACGAATAATTGTATATAATCAATATGTACAATTCAAGAGGAAAGGATATGAACATATACGTTTCGAACACGTCGGGAAAAGCTCTGTACGAGCAGATATACGATCAGATCAAGAGCAAGATCCTCGACGGTGAACTCAAAGAAGGCGAGCCTCTCCCCACGATAAGGGGGCTTGCGAAAGACCTCAGGATTAGCGTCATCACCACGGCAAGGGCGTATACAGAGCTGGAGAAGGACGGTTATATCTATTCCGTTGTCGGCAGGGGGAGTTTCGTCGCGGAAAAGAGCAGAGAATTCGCGCGGGAAAAACATCTCGCCGAAATGGAGAAAAATATCTCGGATGCGGTCGATCTTGCGAGAAGATGCGGGGTGAGCGAAGAAGAATTCATCGAGACGGTAAAGATCATTTTCAGGGGCTGACTATGAATAAACTCGAAATCAAGGGGCTTTGCAAACATTATAAGGACTTCGATCTCAACGACGTGTCGTTCGTCGTTCCCGAAGGCGCGGTGGTCGGGCTTGTCGGCGAAAACGGCGCGGGCAAGAGTACCGTGATAAAGTCGATCGTCGGGGCGGTGCACCCCGATGCGGGCGGCATACTGTTCGAGGGCAGACCCGTAATAATTCTGGTCGTCCTGGCGACGCTGGGCATCTGGATAGCTCTGCTGCTCATTCTCGAAAAAGAGCTTGGTGTTTCCGAGGCCCTCGTCATCGCGTTGTCCCTGACTTTCGCCGTGATTTCGCTTGCCGTATCCTACTGCGTTTCCGTTCGTATTTACAGACGCAAAGAGTTCTGATTTTTTTAAGCTACAAGAATCGTAGTGCCGCCGTGAGGCGGCGTTTTTTTGCTTTCACAACGTGTCGGCGTTGCCATGACAAGATCCGCGTTATGCCCATGTAAACCGATGAAAATTTTCGTACCCGTGTAGATTATTCGCATAACTGTTTCTGCGGATACTTTGCTGCGAATATTGTATATCCGTACGGTCGTTGCTGTTGATCGGTGCTGCAAACGGCAGATTACCGTTGTTTGCAAGATGCACAGAAAAATCCGGCTTTCCGCTCTGTTTCCGACCGTCGGGAAGCAGATACTTTTGCGGCAATTCTTTCATATCGCATATATTTATTTTATATTTTATTGCACATGAATAAAACGTGTGGTATAATAGCATATGGCAAATAAACTATAAAAGAAGGCTAAGAAATGGAGAAACGTATTTATCTCAGCTCTCCGCATATGGGTGGAGAGGAAATGAAATACATTCAGGAAGCGTTCGACACAAACTGGGTCGCGCCTCTGGGCAAAAACGTAGAAATGTTTGAAAAGGAAATGTGCGATTATATCGGCAGACCGTATGCCGTTGCGCTTGCCAGCGGAACTTCTGCGATACATCTCGGGCTCATGTATCTGGGTGTCAAGAGGGGAGACATAGTGTTCTGTTCCTCGTTCACGTTCAGCGGGACCTGCAATCCGATAATGTACGTCGGGGCAAAGCCCGTTTTCATCGACAGCGATTACAAGAGCTACAACATGTCTCCCGCAGCACTTGAAAAGGCTTACGAGAAATATCCGAATCCTGCTGCCATAGTCGTTGTAAATCTCTATGGTCAGCCTGCGGAGTACGACGAAATACGCGCGATAGCTAAAAAACACGGCACGCCTATTCTCGAAGATTCGGCGGAAAGCCTCGGTGCGTCGTATAAAGGAGTTCAGACGGGAAACTTCGGAGATATATCCATTTTCTCGTTTAACGGGAACAAAATAATCACAACCTCGGGCGGAGGTATGCTTATGTGTAACGATAAGGCTACGCGCGACAAAGTGCTGTTCTGGGCAACGCAATCCAGAGAGCCGTTCCCGTGGTATCAGCATGAAGAGGTGGGGTACAACTACCGCATGAGCAATATCTGCGCGGGCATCGGTCGCGGACAACTCAAAGTGCTTTCGAAGAGAGTGGAGCAGAAACGCCATATCCATGCGCTTTACGAAAAGGCGTTCAAGGATAATCCGTATATCGATACCGTGCCTACGTTCGACGGCGCGGATTCCAGCTTCTGGCTGACGGGAGCGACTCTTTCAAAAGATTGCAAAGCGACGTTTATGGATATCATCAACGCGCTCGCGGCAGAGAACGTCGAAAGTCGTCCCGCATGGAAGCCTATGCATACTCAGCCGGTATTCAAGGATTGCGATTTCGTGACTCAGCTGAGTGACGCCGAAAAAAAGGAGATAGGTTTCAACAGTGTATGCGAAGATCTCTTCTACCGCAGTATCTGTCTTCCCAGCGACAGCAAAATGACCGACGAAGAGGTCAACTACGTCGCGGCGATCGTCAACAAGACGATTTACGAAAAGCAGAAATAAACGGATGAATAAAGAAAAAGAAGCATCGTTCAGATATTTCGAGAACAGGAAGTGTCAATACTATCCGTGTCACAAATCTGATAATATTAATTGTTTGTTCTGTTTTTGCCCTTTATACAGGGATGAAGATTGCGGTGGCAATTACAAGCTGATAAACGGGATCAAGGATTGTTCGGATTGCCTTGTACCGCATCGTGAAGAAAATTACGGACTTATTATTGATAAACTCAAAAAGAAGGAGAAGTAATTTATGGATAGTCAAAAAAAGAAAGCTCTAGGAGCGTCCATAGGAAATTGCGTCCACGTTGCAGGAGTATATCATTTTTTGCAGTTAGCCGAAAAAGAAGGATACGATTGTATCTTCATGGGACCTGCCGTATCGGTAGACAGATTGTTTGAAGAAATAATCAAAGAGAAGCCGGATCTTATTGGCATAAGTTATAGGTTAACGCCTGCCAACGTTATTCCTCTTCTCGACGAAATAAAAGCGAGAGCGGATAAACTCGATTACAAACCTATATGGTCTTTTGGGGGAACTAAGCCGGTTGCGGACATTGCAAAGGAATACGGAATGTTTTCTTTTATATCGGACGGCTACGATGAGATAAACGATTCCATCCGCTTTTTGAGAGGGGAAAAGGCAGAGGAAAACGAACATGCTTACGGTGCAAATCTTATAGACAGGATAAATAAAAA
Source organism: uncultured Christensenellaceae bacterium (assembly GCA_944380305.1). Taxonomy (GTDB): domain Bacteria; phylum Bacillota; class Clostridia; order Christensenellales; family UBA3700; genus Ornithoclostridium. The sequence continues at coordinate 287,982 of CALWHF010000001.1, read as the reverse complement.
CAGTCCGTATCCTCTTCTTAGACATCATTTTGGACTTCCTACTGTTGAAAGTACTCGTAAAGGTATTGAAGAAATATCGAAAGCCAAGGTGCTCGACGTTATTTCTTTGGGTACCGACCAGAACGCTCAGCAGTTTATGTTCGATCAGAAAAGAATGAAAAAGGAATTTGACGGCGCGGGCGGCGTTCCTATAAGGGGAAAAGAAGATTTGATAGCACTTAAAGAGGCGAGCAAATGTGGTAATTTCCCGCTTATGAGATGTTATAGCGGTACGGAAGACGTCATTAAATATGCAGAATTGCTCGTCGATACGATAGATAATGCGTGGACAGCTATCCCGGTATATTGGTATAACGAAATAGACGGAAGGGGCACGCGTCCGATTGAGACGTCGGTTAAAGAGGCACTGGAACTGATAAAATGGCATGCGGAAAGGAATATTCCGGTGGAATGTAACGAGCCGCACCATTGGAGTCTCAGGGACGCACATGACGTAATACCTGTGGCGGCGGCATATATTGCGGCTTACAATGCAAAAAAAGCCGGCGTAAAAAATTACATTTCGCAATACATGTTCAATATTCCGCACGGAATATCTTTTTCTATGGATCTCGCAAGGGTACTTGCTATGTGTGAAATGGTCGAATCTCTTGAAGACGAATCGTTCAGGACTTTCAGGGAGACGCGCGCGGGGTTACCGCTTTTTCATGCAGACGAAAGCGTTGCAAAAGGTCAGTTGGCTGCATCGACGTTTATGCAAATGAGTTTGAAACCTCACATAATTCACGTCGTCGGTTTCTGCGAGGCCGATCATGCTGCGAGTGCAAAAGAAGTTATCGAAAGCAGTAAAATTGTCAAAGGCGTTATAAGACATACGCTCGAAGACAATTTTTCTATGGAAAAAGACGAAAGGATACTTGCCAGGAAAGAGCATTTGGTTAAAGAAGCAAAATATCTGTTAGGATATATTACCGATAAATATTCTTCGGTTTCAGATCCTCTTGGCGATCCGTATGTGCTTGCTGATATTGTAAAAAGAGGGTATCTTGATGCCGTTCATATAGTTAAAGGAGCTAAATTCAAAGGAAATCTGACTACTGCGTTCAAAGACGGAGCGTGTGAAGCGATAGACAAAGCTACAGGCAAAGTGTTGTCTGAAAAGGAAAGACTCTGTTTGTTGGAGAAGTGATATGTCTGTAGAAAATGGTGCTTTGCGTAATATAGCCAGAGCAAACGAAGTGTTCGTCTGCGGCGGCGGTCATCAGGGGTTGTCGATGGCTGCTCATCTCGCGTTGAACGGGCTAAATGTGTCTTTATGGAACAGGACTGCCGAAAACATAAAAGAAATATTAGATACGGGAGAAATAATTTGTAACGGCATAGTTAACGGCGTCGCAAAAGTGGCGAAGGTATCATCGGAAATATCTGAAACCATATCTGATTTTATTATGGTGGCTACTCCCAGTTCGGCGCACAAAGACGTTGCAAAAAGACTGTCTCCGTACGTTAATAAGGATACCGTTATCGTTCTAAATCCGGGCAGGACTTTCGGTGCAGTGGAATTTGCCGAGACATTGGAGGAAAACGGTGTAAAAGAAATGCCTCATATTGCCGAAACTCAGACGATTGTATATACTTGCCGCAGAAATTCTAAAAACGGGGCGACTATTTACGCATTAAAAAACGATGTAAAAATAGCCGCTTTGAAATCATCCGACATAAATTATGTGATGGCAAGAATGCCTGAATGTATATACAGATATTTCAAGCCCGTAAACTCGGTTGCGGTTACGTCTTTATCAAACGTGGGTATGGTATTGCATTGTGCGCCCGTTCTTATGAATATAGGCTGGATAGAAACCGAAAAGACTGATTTCAAATATTATTACGACGGTATATCAAAAAGCGTTGCCGGTTTTCTTGAGAAAATTGATAAGGAAAGGCTCGCTGTTGCTCTGAGTTTGGGATATTCGATAGATTCAACGGCGGAGTGGATGAAAGACGTTTACGGAGTAGATGGCGACAATATTTACGATTGCATAAGGAATAACGAGTCCTATAGAGAGATAGACGCGCCGCCTACGATTCGTTGCAGATACATTATGGAAGATATCCCAAACGGACTGGTTCCCATAGAGCATCTGGCAAAATGCATAGATATAGAAACTCCTACGATAACGACGACGATCGATATGGCTTGTCAAGTGTTGGATATCGATTTCAGATCTACGGGGAGGAAATACTCGCCTGAAAAATTAAGGATGTATTTGTAATACTTGAATATACGATAAATACAATAATAAAAGAAAAAATAGGTGCGAACAATGAGAAAGTTTCAATTAACCATCAAGAGAATTTTTGATATAGTATCTTCTTTTGCGTTAATTTTAGTCTTGACCGTGATTCCGGTGTTGCTTATCATTGCAATATTAATAAAAGCGACATCGAAAGGGCCTGTCGTATTCAAACAGGAAAGGATAGGAAAGGACGGGAAAGCATTTAATATATATAAATTCAGGACGATGCTTATACCCGAAGAAAGCTACGATAAAGACGGCAATCCCTTGGGAAATTATGAAAGAATAACAAAAGTCGGTGCTTTCCTGAGAAAAACGAGTCTTGATGAATTGATGCAGTTGTTCAATGTCTTGAACGGAACGATGAGCGTTGTCGGTCCCAGGCCGACCTTGCGTTATCAGGTAGAAAAATATACCGATGAGCAGAAAAGAAGACTCGAAATGAAACCGGGTATTACCGGGTGGGCACAGGTCAACGGAAGAAACGATCTCAGCTGGGCAGAAAAAATACGTTATGATATAGAATATATAGATAACTTCAGTCTTTGGCTCGATATAAAAATTCTTTTCAAAACAGTGGGCATAGTTTTCGGAAGAAAAGGAATTGAATTCACCAAAAACGATGCTATTAGTGCAGAAAACAAGCCGTCAAAAGCTAAGAAAGCGTTGGTGCTTTGCGGAGGCATACCGCAAGTTGCACTGATAAACGAACTGAAAAGCAGGGGGATAATCACGGTTCTCGCCGACATGAACGAAAATTGCGTGGCGGTAAGATATGCGGATAAATTTTATCCGGTTTCCGTATTGGATGTCGATGCAGTTACCGAACTTGCGAAAAGCGAGGCAGTTGATTTTGTCATTACGGTTTGTGCTGATCAGGTATTACAGGTAATGGCAGAAGTATCAGAAAAACTCGGGCTCCCTTGTTATATCGATTTCGAAACTGCTCAAAATGTTTCAAAAAAATCTTATATGAAAAAGATTTTTGAGGAGAACGGTGTCCCGACGTCAAAATATGTCGTTCTGGATGATTTAAAGGAAAGCGATGTCAACGGATTTGTTTATCCGCTGATCGTTAAGCCTGTGGATTCATATAGTTCCAGAGGAGTCAGAAAAGTATTTTCGTTCAAGGAACTGGAGTCGGCATTCAGAGAAGCTGTAAAAATAAGCCGTACCAAGACGGCGGTAGTAGAAGAATTCGTTGAAGGTAAAGAGGTGTCGGTAGATATTTACGTTGAAAACGGAAAGGCATACGTATTATCGGCTTCTAATCTTGAAAAAATACCCGCTTCCGACAAGTTCGTTATATACAGGACGATTTATCCGGCGGACGTTTCTGACAATATCTATAAACAGATAGAAGACGTGGCACAGAGAATCGCCGAGGCTTTCGCACTTAAAGATTCTCCCATGCTTATTCAATTGATAGACAAAGGGGATTCGATATCGGTAATAGAATTTTGTGCAAGAACAGGCGGAGGAGATAAATTCAGACTTATAAAGAAAGCCAGCGGTTTCGACGTGATAAAAGCCGCTGTTGATCTTGCTTTGGGAGAAAAGCCTCATGTCGAATTCAACAGATCCGAAAAATTTATCGTTGACGAATTTTTGTATTGCGAAAAGGGCATTTTCGACAGGCTTGAAGGATTTGACGAAATGCTAAGAAAAGGCAATATTTCCGAATATTATCAATTAAAACAAAAAGGCGCCGAAATAAAGGAAATCGCATCGAGCGGCGACAGAATAGCGTACTTTACGATAGAGGCTGACAGCAAAGAGGAATTGTGTAAAAAATACAAAGAAATAAACGAGTCTGTAAAGGTGCTCGATGAGAAAGGCAACGATATTTTGAGACACGATCTGATAAGTACTTTCTGCTGAAGAAAGAGGTAAAAGAAAGATGAGAATATTGTATATAAGTCAAAAAGACATTGATATAAAAACCGGCGGGATATCGTCCGATCTGATCAACGCTCTTATCGGAGCAAAACACGAGGTTGTGATCTGTTGCGCTGACAGCAAATACGAAGAAATCCGCGTTTGTACGGACGGTATAAAGAAAGTCGAGATAAAGGTCCCGAATCAATTCGGAGTGAATATAATTAAAAAAGGTCTGATAATCCTCAGCCTGGAAAGAGTGATAAAAAAAGCTATAAAAAAATATCTCAGCGACGAAAAATTCGATCTCGTGTTGTACGCAACGCCTCCGATCACTCTTGCGAACGTCATTAAATATTGTAAAAAGAAGTTCGGTTGCAAGTCGTATCTTATGCTTAAAGATATTTTTCCTCAAAATGCAGTTGACCTCAATATGATGTCTACTGGCGGTATAACGGGTATTTTGTACAGAATGTTCCGTATTAAAGAAAAGAAGCTGTACGAGTATTCTGACGCCATAGGTTGTATGAGCAACGCTAATATAGAGTATCTTCAGAAACACAATCCTTATCTGAAAGGTAAAAAAATCGAGTTGTTCCCAAATGCGGTCGCCGTCAAAGGAAAACCCGAAAGAAGTAAAGACAAATACGGGAGCCTTTCGGCTTACGGGATAAAAGACGAAGACGTGGTTTTTATTTACGGCGGGAATCTGGGAAAACCTCAGGGACTTGATTTTCTTGAAAAAGCCTTAAAAAATTGCGCGGACGTAAAAGGTGTGCATTTTATAATAATAGGGAAAGGCAGCGAAAAGGACAAGCTGTTTAAGGCTCTTAAAGATACGGATAACGTCACCACGCTCGAAGCGTTGCCGAAAAAAGAATACGACAGACTGTGCGCATTATGCGACGTCGGTATGATAATGCTCGATAAAAGATTTACTATTCCGAATTATCCGTCCAGGATGTTGTCTTATCTCGAAAACGCTATGCCGATATTCGCTTGTACCGATAAAAATACGGACGTCAGACAGTTAGTCGAAGAACAGGCGCGGTGCGGTAAATGGTGTTATAGCGACGATACGGGTGCGTTCAGGAACAATATAGAATGGTTTTCGGAAAACAAAGATTCGCTCAAAGCTTTAGGTGAAAACGGATATAATTACATGACAGAAAATTTCAACGTGCAGGATAACGTAAAAAGGTTAGAAAATTTTATTAACGAATAAGGAGAAAAAACTATGTTTGAAGGCAAAACTTTGTTGATCACCGGCGGAACAGGAAGTTTCGGCAACGCGGTACTGAAGAGATTTCTGAATACCGACATCAAAGAGATAAGGATATTCAGCCGTGACGAGAAGAAGCAGGACGATATGCGTCACGAATACAACAACGAAAAGATCAAGTACTATATCGGCAACGTCAGAGACATCCAGAGCGTCAAGGATGCGATGCACGGGGTCGACTATATTTTCCATGCGGCGGCTCTCAAGCAGGTGCCGAGCTGCGAGTTCTTCCCGCTCGAGGCGGTCAGGACTAACTGTATCGGTACCGACAACGTGCTCACGGCGGCGATCGAGGCAGGGGTCAAGAAGGTTATCTGCCTTTCCACCGACAAGGCGGCTTACCCCGTAAACGCAATGGGTACTTCGAAGGCTATGATGGAAAAGATTTTCGTTGCGAAGTCGAGGACGGTCAGCGAGGACAAGACGATGATCTGCGGTACGAGATACGGCAACGTCATGTGTTCCAGGGGATCGGTCATTCCGCTTTTCATTCAGCAGATCAAGGAAGGAAAGCCGCTTACGGTCACTGAGCCTAACATGACGAGATATATCATGAGTCTCGAAGAAGCGGTAGATCTCGTATTGTTCGCTTTCGAGAACGGACACAGCGGCGACATCTTCGTTCAGAAGGCACCCGCTTGTACGATAAGAGACCTTGCGCAGGCGGTAAAAGAGCTGTTCCGTGCAGATAACGAGATCAAGATAATAGGTATAAGACACGGCGAAAAGATGTACGAGACATTGCTTACGAAAGAGGAGGCAGTAAAGTCGCTAGATATGGGAGGTTTCTACAGAGTTCCCGCAGATAACAGAGATCTCAACTACGACAATTACTTCAAAAAAGGCAACGTGCTGACAAGACTGACCAACGAATACAATTCGGACAATACGACGCAGCTCGACGTAGAGGGAGTGAAGAAAAAGCTGCTCACCCTCGAATATATACGAAACGAACTCGCCGAGTGGGAGAAAGAGAGAAAATGATGAAGGTACTTGTCACCGGGGCGAAGGGTTTTATAGGTAAAAACCTGATCCTTGAATTGAAAAATAGAAAAGAATACGAGATATACGAATGTGACGTAGAGACTACTGAAGAGCAACTCAGAGCGTATACGAAAGACTGCGCTTTCGTGTTTCATCTCGCGGGAGTTAACCGTCCTCAGAACGTAGAAGATTTCATGACGGGCAATTACGGTTTCACGACAAAACTTCTCGCGCTGCTCAAAGATAACGGAAACAAAGCTCCGATACTTATGAGCTCGTCCATTCAGGCGGAACTCGACAACGATTACGGCAAAAGCAAGAAGGCGGGAGAGGATTATATTATCGAGTACGGCAAGGATAACGGAGTGGATACCTATGTTTTCCGACTTCCCAACGTATACGGCAAGTGGTGCCGCCCGAATTACAACAGCGCGATAGCGACTTTCTGCAACAACATCGCCCGCGATCTCGAGATCAAGGTCAACAACAGAGCGACCGAGCTTACGGTTGTGTATATCGACGACGTCGTTGACGCTTTCATAAACTCGGCGCATGCGGTATGCGTCAGAGACGAAAAGGGATACTGTAAGGTCCCCGTTGAAGACAAGATAACATTAGGCGAGATAGTCGATACTCTGTATGCGTTCAGAGACAGTCGCAAGATGCTGTCTGTCGCGGATATGAACAGAGGCGTGATAAAGAAACTTTACAGCACCTATCTCAGTTACCTTCCCGAAGACGATTTTGCCTACGACCTGAAGATGAACGTGGACAACAGAGGTTCTTTCACCGAATTTCTCAGGACGAACGGACAGGGACAAGTTTCAATAAACGTCTCGAAACCGCATATCGTCAAGGGAAATCACTGGCACCATACCAAGAACGAGAAATTTTTGGTCGTCAAAGGTGACGGAATCATACGTTTCAGAAAAATAGGTACGGACAACGTGATCGAGTACAAGGTGAGCGGAGAAAAATTGCAGGTTGTGGACATCCCTTGCGGATACACGCACAATATAGAAAACGTCGGAGAAAGCGACATGGTGACGGTGATGTGGGCGAACGAGCCTTTCGACAAAGAACATCCCGATACTTTTTACGAAGAGGTATGACATGGAAAAGATGAAGGTAATGACGATCCTGGGTACAAGACCCGAGATAATCAGGCTTTGCGAGTGCATCAAGGCTTGCGACAAATATTTCGATCACATCCTCGTCCATACGGGACAGAACTGGGACTATACGCTCAACGAGGTGTTTTTCAAGGACCTCGGGCTCAGGCAGCCCGACTATTTCCTCGGCAGCGTCGGCAAAAACCTCGGTGAGACGATGGGCAACATAATCGCGAAGTCGTACGAGGTCATCGAGAAGGAAAAACCCGATGCCGTGCTTATCCTCGGCGATACGAACAGCGCGCTTTCGGCAATAAGCGCGAAACGCCTCAAAGTGCCGATCTTCCATATGGAAGCCGGCAACAGGTGCTGGGACTGGAACGTGTCCGAAATGATAAACCGCCGTATAGTAGACGTTATTTCCGATATAAACATGCCGTATACCGAGCACAGCCGCAGATACCTGCTTTCGGAGGGCGCGGACGGCAAGACGGTCTTCGTTACGGGATCTCCGATGAGAGAAGTGCTCGGAGTGTACGAAAAGCAGATAGAAGAGAGCAAAGTGCTCGACGAACTCAAACTCGAGCCGCGCAAATACATTCTTTTGTCTTCTCACAGAGAAGAGAATATCGACAACGAAGAGCATTTCATGAGTCTTATGACCGCGATAAACAACATTGCCGAAAAGTATGGTATGCCCGTCATATATTCGACGCATCCCAGAAGCGCGAAGTTTATCGAAAAGAGAAAATTCAAATTCCATCCGCTGGTCAGAAGCCTTAAGCCTTTCGGATTTTTCGATTACAACAAGTTGCAGAAAAACGCATACTGCGTTCTGTCAGACAGCGGTACTCTTAGCGAAGAGAGTGCGATGCTGAATTTCCCCGCAGTACTAATAAGGACAAGCACCGAGCGCCCCGAAGTTCTCGACAAGGGCAGCGTCGTTATCGGCGGCATAACGACCAAAGACATCTGTCAGGCAATGGATATGGCTGTCGCGATGTACGACAACCACGAGCCGTACGTCATGGCAGAGGACTATGCCGATACCAACGTGTCGATTAAGGTTGTCAAACTCATTCAGTCTTACGCGAAGATTGTCAACATCACGACTTGGAGGAAGTAATATGAAGATTGCCGTTATAGGATTTAACGATATGATCAGCATGCCGTATATGCGCTTTTATAAAAAAAAACTGGAGTCGTTCGGGATTCAGGCGGATTATTTTTGCTGGGATAGGAACCGCGACGGCGAAACTCTTAGAAAAGACAATGTAGTTGAAATAAAAATAAAGTGCGCCGAGAGCAAGTTCGGAAAAATATTTTCCATGCTCAGATGGAGAACAATAATATTAAAGGAATTAAAAAAAGGTAATTATGATCAAATCATAGTTCTGACCTCTCTTCCGGCAGTCTTATTGAAATGGTATATCTTGCGTAATTATACTAAAAACTACATTTTCGATATTCGGGATTATACTTACGATAATAATCGGTATTTCAAGAAAATGATGAAAGATCTTTGCAACAAAAGTTACAGGACTTTTATCTCATCCGATGGATTCAGAAAAATGCTGGAAGACGATTCCAATGTGAGCGTTATTCACAATATAGACGTGCAAGAGTCGGAATATGAAGCTCCGCGTTTTGACAAATATCCTCTCAATATAGGTTATGTCGGGCTTATAAAGTATAACGAATCCAGCAAAAAACTTATAGAAAGCTGTTACGGGGACAAATATGTTTTCTCGTTTTATGGTATTTATAAGGATAATTCATTGCAGGAGTATTGTAAGAAAAAAGGATTTAAAGATATAGAGTTCAATGGTAGATTCGATACTGCAGATAAAGCAAAAATATACAAAAACATTGATTTGGTAAATTGTTATTTCGCTTGCAATGCCGGATACGGACAGCAGATGTTGATGCCTAACAGATTATATGACGCAATATATTGCAAGAGACCTGTTATTGTGGCTGCTGGTAGTTTTTTGGCTGAATATGTGAAAAAGAACGGGATCGGAGTCGTAATAGAAAAAGACGAAGACGTTAAACAAAAACTTGACGGTTATCTTGTAAGTTATAACAAAAGCAGTTTCGAAAACAATGTGGAAAAATGCCGCAGAGCAATTGAAAAAGAGCAGGACGCGGCAATGAAAATCATAGCGGATTTTGTAAAAAGATGAAAAATATTGCGATAATAAGTAATAATCTGCAGCTTGGCGGAGTGCAGAAATCCTTAATAAATTTATTGAGGGAAATAAACGGAATATATAATATCGATTTATATTTGGCGGATGATGACAACGAATACAGACCGTTTGTGCCAAACGGGGTTAACGTATATAGATTGGAATATCCGTTCCGACTATTCGGTATTTCGCATAATAAAGCAAAACAAGAAGGTTTTTGGATTTGGTTTCAATCGTTGATTTATCGCGGAATTACGAAGATATTCGGAAAAAAATACATTGTTCCTTTTATTGTTAAAAAAACGAATTGGAACGGCAATAAATACGATGTTGCGATTTCTTATGTGCATGACGGAGGAGACAAGTCGTTTTACGGAGGTTGTAATGAGTTTGTTTTGAAAAAAGTATGTGCCGACAAGAAAATTTCCTTTATGCATGGAGATTTTGAAAAATGCGGAAGCGATACGCCGTATAACAGAAAAATATTGAAAGGTTTTGATAATATTGTCTGTGTGAGCAAATATTGTGCCGAAAGAATGAAAAAAGTTTTTCCCGAGGCATATGAAAAGATAGATTATGTCGGAAATATGATCAATTATAACGAATTGAAAGTTAACGCATATGATAGACCTGTTATATACGACACCGGCGTTATTAATCTCGTTACGGTTGCAAGACTCAGCAAAGAAAAAGGTCTGACAAGATTTATGTCCGCTATAAGGCACATGTTAGATGCTGGCTATAAAGTTGTATGGCACATAATCGGGGAAGGGGCATATAGGAAAGAAGTGGAAGAAAAGATAAATGAGTATCACCTTAGAGATAATGTTATATTGCACGGCGCGAAAGTCAATCCGTACAGATACCTTGTCAATGCAGACCTTTTTGTTTTGCCTTCTTATGAAGAGGCTGAGGGAATGGTGATGAAAGAAGCATTGACATTGGGTTTGCCGGTACTCGCTACCGATACTGGCGCGACTAAAGATATAGTTGATGAACGATACGGAATAGTTTGCGATAATACCGACGCGGCTTTGGAAAAGAGCTTATATAAAATATTGAGTTCGGATAAAATATTGGAAGTAATGAAGAAAGCATTGTCAGAGACATATAGACCTGAGAACAGCAGCAATCTTGAAAGGTTGATAAATATTATTGAGGCAGAAGTTGATACAAGAAAAGCTTGACAAAAAAAGAACGGAAATAATTTCGATCTTCATATTTGCTATGATATTCTTGTCCGCAATAGGGGCAAACGCTCCCGGTGTAGAAGTTGGCGGATTGGGGAAACTTTATTTGTTCAGATTAATGATCCCCATACTGTTGCTTTTCTTTTTCAACAGAAACTTTTATAATAACAGTATATTGCCGGATACTATTATATTGTTCGTAGTATGGATGTTGTGTGCTACGATTTCTCTGATATGGAGTTTTGATTTGAACAATAGTATTTCGGGAATTTTTAATTATCTGATTTGCTTTATATGGATTATATGGTTATTAGGGGTAATAAAGACGAAGAAGATGTTTCAAAACGTAATAATTTTTATTACCGTTTTGATTCTCTGTTGTTGCGCGTTGGGAATATTCGAGTCCTACACAGGTAAATATTATTTTAATGTTCAGGAAGGCGTAGACATCTATTTGACGAGTGCCAAGCAGCATTATCCGGTGGTTTTTTTCTTCAATCCGAATGATTTTATGTTTTTTATTATTGGGATCATACCGTTTTTATTCTGTGTGATAAGAGATAAAGTGAAGAACGTGAAGTTAAGATATATTATGTATATAGCTTATCTTGGCTTGAGTTGTCTCATGCTTTGGCTAGCTGACTGCAGGATGGGTTTTGTCGTACTCCCATTTATGTTGCTTGTATTTTTCCTGACAAAAAACGTCAAGAAAAGATTGCCTGCTGTAGCTGTATTGTTAATTGTAACGCTGTCTGTCGTTCTGGCAAAACGACCGTCTTTGATTCAGGAATTTATGCAGGAGTCCAGATTGGACATTTGGAAAGACGCTATCAATAACTTCGTTCAAAGTAATTTTTTGGGCACCGGTGTAGGTAATGCTAATTTTCACTTAGACAATGTTGAGTATCTGAGCGAGATATCGGCAACACATTTTTGGTTTTTACAGATATTCGTGGAACTGGGGATCGTATTTATGGTTATATTTATGATATGGCTATATACGATATTCAAAAGAGGCATTAAAATGATAAGAAACAAAGATAAAAAATATAATACGACGGGCAGAGCAACTATCGTTTTTATTACGGCTCTTATTCCTATGAGTATGATGAGCTCCAGTCTTGCGCTTTCTCCAATATTTTGGACATATATTTCTTTGTTGCTTTTGGCTGTCAGTATAAAAGAGGATAACGAAGAGGTGAGTTATGAGCAGGGTAATATTGCTCTCGATCGGATTCAACGATAGTGATGCAAATTCTATCTGTACAAGACAAATAATCAACGGATTGCGGGAAAACGGCGATTCCGTCGATCTCTATTGCATAAAAAAATCGATAAAAGATATTGATACCGAGACTGAATTCGGGAAGGTGTTTTATTTTTATAACGAATATACAGAAATCAATTGCTTTTTTGAAAAAAGTGGAAAAGAGATAAATAGCTTGCCTTTGTTGATTAAATATGCCGTAAAAGCTTTACAACGGTTAAAAAGTATTCCGTATACCAAGTTCGGCAACATTTATGGCGATACGATAAAACGCACTCCATTATTTTCAAAGATTAAAGAAGAAGATAATAAAAAGCATTATGATAAGATCATAGCCGTAGTGCAGCCGTTTGCGTATGCTAAATTGGCAGGCGAAATAAAGAAAAAACTAAACAATCGCCCGTCGTGCTATCTCTATATGCTGGATCCGTATGTATTTAATTATACAATGTCAGAGAAAAATATAGAGAATCGCAAAAAGCAATTTGAGAAATATACCGAAAATTTTGACGGGATGATCATCACCCGAGGGATTTATGAAGAGGCAAAAAGAAAAAGTTTTTGTATTAATAAAGATTGCATCGTAGTCGATCTGCCAAATCTTGTTGAAAAACAAAGAACTGAGCATTCCAAAAATTTACCGGATAAAACAGAAATATTGTTTGCGGGGTGGTTTTATAAAAATATTAGAAATCCGAGAAAAATGATCCCGGTTCTTGATCGAATATTGGAGAACGACGACAAAACGGTAGTTACTATGTTTTGTCGAGGGTGTGCTGAAACGATAGAAAATTTTGCTGAAAGACATGGGAATAATGTGAATATCAAGGGGATTGTTCCGCATAGCGAGCTTGAGCAGTATGCGGAAGGGGCGGATATTCTATTGAATTTGGGCAATACGATAGTAAATCAACTGCCGAGCAAAGTATTCGAGTATATAGCATCAGGTAAGCCGATAATCAATTTTTATTTTGATGATAAGGATACCAGTTTGTATTATCTGAAAAAATATCCTCTTGCGTATAATTTTAATCTTAATAATTATAGCGAAACTGATATTGAAGGGCTTCGTAAATTTATCCGTGAAAAAGCAGGGCTCAGAATTTCCTACAATGAAGCGACAGAAAATTTTTCTGAAGCCAAAGCTGAAAACGTAGTAAAAAAAATAGTGAAATTTATTTCTGAAGGAGAAAAAAATGTTTGATATACCTGTGGTCCTTATAATTTTTAAGAGATTGAAAGTGTTGGAAATAATCAACCGTTTGAGAGAAGTCAAACCATCTAAAATATATATTCTTGCCGATAACGGAAGAAATGAACAAGAGATAGAGGAATGTAGGATTTGTCGAGAAAAAGTCGAAAAGAGTCTGGATTGGGGATGTGAAATAATTAAAAATTACGCTGATTCAAATCGCGGGGTTTATGCAAATATAGGCATTGGAGCGCAATGGGTTTTTGATAGGGAAAAGGTAGCGATTTTTCTCGAAGACGATAATTTGCCCGAATTGACGTTTTTTCCTTATTGTAAACAGATGCTGGAAAAATATCAAGACGACGACCGTATACTCTGGGTATGCGGAACAAATTATTTGGGAAAAACTCGTTTTGAAAATAACGCTAGCTATACGTTTACCAGACACATGTTGCCTTGCGGATGGGCTTCATGGTCAAATAAATTCAAAAAATTCTATGACGGTGATCTGGTTGCATGTTGCAACGAAGATAATATAGATCTTGCCAAAAGCAGGTATTATTCCAAACGAGTTGCCGAACAATATTCTGAAAATTGGCTGTCTGAATATCATAAGATAAAAGAGGGCAAAAGACCATCGTCATGGGATTATCAAATGGATTTTTCTATAAAATTCAACGATTTGCTCGGAATAGTTCCGCTAAAAAACCAGATAAAGAACATAGGAGTAGACGGTTGTTCTGCGCACGGCGGCAGCTCGTTTGACAATATTATGGTCAAGAGGTTTTGCGGTATGGATTCGTATCCTTTGGAGTTTCCGTTGATAGATCCTGAAGAAATTAAACCAGATATGCGGTTTGAAAAAAGAACAAATAAAATAATCACGGTACCTTATAGATACACGTTAAAAAAGAAATTAAGGAAACTTATCGTAAAGATACTTGGGATAAATGAAAATGAGTCTTTGAGGGCATTGTTTAGGAGAAAATAACAAATGGGAGCGACGTTGAAAGATAAAACGATATCATCGTTGATATGGAAATTTATTGAAAAATTCGGAGCTCAGCTGATGCAGTTCGTGGTTTCGATTGTATTGGCGAGGATGTTGATGCCCGAGGACTACGGTATTATAGCTATTACAACCATTTTTTTGGCAATAGCGAATGTTTTTGTCGATTCCGGTTTCAGTTCGATTTTAATAAGGAAGCTAAATGCTGACGATCTGGATTATAGCACAGTATTTTATTATAATCTGTTCGTATCGGTTGTGTTATACTTGCTTTTTTACTTTGTTTTGGCTCCGTTATTGAGCAAATTATATGATACACCGCAATTGACAGTTGTGTTGAGAGTATTAGCGTTGATTCTTATTATGTCTTCATACAATAGTATGCAAAGGACGATATTGTCAAAAAAATTGTTGTTCAGGAGACTGTTTTTAAGCACTTTTTCGGCAATAATCGTATCTTCTGTAGTTGGCATTGTGATAGCTTATTACAAATACGGGGTTTGGGCACTTGTTGCTCAACAATTAACGTCGACCGGAGTAAGCATGATTGTAATGACTTTTACGGTAAGATGGAGACCAAAACTTATATTTAGTTTTAAGAGACTGAAAGCCTTATATTCTTTAGGTTGGAAATTTTTTGCCGTAAGCCTGATAAATGTGACATACGATAATTTGCATTCAATTGTGATAGGTAAAAAATACGATGAAGCGACGCTCGCATTTTGGACAAAGGGTAGGCAGTTCCCCGGTCTAATAGTAGATAATATCAACGGCACCGTGGGAAATGTCATGTATCCCGTTATGTCTCAAAGACAAGATAATCCAGAGACATTGAAGAAAATAATAAAGACAAGCATAAAAACCGTAACATATATAATATGGCCGATGATGATGGGGTTAATTGTGTGCAGTGATTCAGTTATAAGGTTTTTGTTGGGTGAAAAATGGATACAGTCGGCATTTTATTTAAGGATGTTCTGTTTGTACTTTTCTTTAATACCATTGATCACTATAGATCAGACTTTGTTTCAGGTAATGGGCAAAGGAAGATTGTTGTTGGTTACAGAATTGGCGAAAAAAATATGCGGATTAAGTATTTTAATCACCGCATTGTTTTTTGGACTTAAATGGATAGCGTTTGGTTTGGTATTGGATTCTGTTCTGGCATTTATAATTGCTACGTTACCATGCAAAAGGTTGGTAAATTATGGAATATTAAATATAATTAAAGATCTGTTGCCTAATTTAATTACTTGTTGTCTGATGGGGGCAGGAGTATATCTGTTGTCATTCATAAGAACTGATTATAGAGTAGTCTTGTTTTTACAGATTTTTACAGGTGTTGCTTTGTATATTATTCTTTCGTGGTTATTCAAGCTGTCGTCATTCAAATTGATTTTGGATTATATTAAAAAAGGATTGTTAAAAATTAAGGGAATTGTCGGGCATAACAAAGACAACGGTATTTCGAAAAATACCCACGAGAATGAGATAAAAGATAAAGACGTATGTGATAAAGATGCTGAAACAAATGGTCAGGAAGAATATATGAACGATGACGAACGAAATCCTAATGCGTAGAAAGAGATAGGGCGCAATACCTAGCTGCTAATAGCTTTTTGAAAACATTCTGAAACAGATACAACAAAAAGAGTCTCTCGAAGTGTCGTTGTGTTAATTGTTGCGTTTACAATACAAAAATTAAGAATGAAGCAACCAGCGGTTGACAAATTGAGTGGGTCGAGTAGGTGGATAAAAAGGTATCTGAATGGTATAATTTGGGCAGGACGGAAGGAAGATAGTCCTGACGGAGGATAAGATGACTTTTGCAGACAAGCTGATCAGGCTGAGGAAGATAAACGGGATGTCGCAGGAAGACCTTGCCGAAGAACTCGGGGTGTCCAGGCAGGCGATCTCGAAGTGGGAGGGCATGCTGAGCGTGCCCGATCTGCAGAACGTGCTCAAGATAAGCGAACTGTTCAACGTGACGACCGACTATCTGCTCAAAGACAATATAGGAGACGACAGGAAGATAGCGGCTACGCCGCAGGAAGTGTGCGGCGGGGCGGCGGAAGCTTCCTTTGAAGAAAGGGCGGAGACTGTGCCCGACGGACTGTGCGCAGACGTATGCGCGGTACGCGCCGCCGACGTGCAGACGAAACAAGCGGGGATCGCCGACAAGAACACATACGCTGAAGGACGGGATAAGAATTTCGCAATCGCGGCAGGCGTTTTGTTGTTGTTTGCTCCGCTGCTCGAAGTAATCATGCTGTCGGTCGCGAATTCTGTTTCGGGAGCAGCGATAATGTTGCTGCTGGTCATATCGATCGCGGCTCTGGGAGTAGTGTCGGGCGTTCTTACGATCCTTTCTATAATGAACAGGAAACTGCTGGGAATAGCTTTTTGTCTTATACTGATAAAATGCGTGGCGTCTGTAATATTGACGATATTGCAGTCGATCGGCAATATGGTTTTGCTGTTCAATCTGATCGGAGACGGTCTCGCGCTTCTGTATTCGATGCTGGCGGTAATAAAATTCTATTCAAAGGGCAAAGTCAACGTCAATACCCGTATTCTTCTGATTCTCCCGTCGATATGTGCGATGGCGGGATTGTTGGTTTCGGTATTCTCATACGATTATTCGGGAGACAAAGCGAGAACTTTGCCGTTCGGTTGCGGGTACGTCGCCTATCTGCTGATGGCGGCAATCCTTTTCCGTGAGGACGGTTACAAGAGGAAGAGGAGCGAAAATCTCGGGCTGGCGGGTGTTGCGCTTATATCGTTGTCTGCCGCTCTCAGCATTTTCTATCTTTTCGTCGCGATATTTGCCGGAGGAGAGGTGCTCGCTGCGATATACGTCTACGGATACGTTATACTTTACGCTATGGGGTTTGTTCTCCTTCCGTGGATAGCTTGCTATACGTCGAAAAAACCTCTAGGTTCGATAAAACTGAAGAGAGGGTATTTCGGAATGTCCAAACACGTTCTGATGACCGCGTTGCTTTCTTTGGTCTGGCACTATATCTGGGTGTACAGAACGAGCGAATACCTCGACTGCCCTGACGGCAGAAAGGGCAGAGCTGTAGGGCATATGCTGCTCTACGTCTTCATACCTTTCTACTATATAATGTGGTTCTACAAACACGGGCAGGTAATTTCAGAAAGGGAAACCGCCGCGGGCGAAGAGATAGGAAAGTTGAACAAAGGGATGACGGCGTTTGCTGCGTTTATGCCGTTCGTCGGCAGCGTGATAATGCAGAACAGGATCAACGCGCTTGTGCTTGCAGGTGACGCCGAAAGCGAAAAGAAAGATTGACGTGCCGTATCTCAGACAATAAGGCAAATTGCAAAACGATGCGAAAAGGAGCTTGAAAAAGCTCCTTTTCTTTGTCTTGAATTTTCTGCGAATCAAATATCGGGGAGGGCGGCGCAATAATCGACGCCGTCAGGTCATACGTTTTCGTTGTCAGGCAAAATCTTTTTTATCCTTATCTGTCTTACTTCGAATGGCGCGAGACTGACGCTGAGCGAGAGAGGCTCTCCCGTGATAATTTCTTTTTTCATTCGCGGTTTGCTTACGTTTGAAAGCCATTCGGTTTCTTCGGGGGATAGCGGTTCGACCGCGCCCATGCGTACGAATTCGTCGTACGCGCTGCCGTGTTTTTGGTTGACGTAGACGGATTTGACAAGGAAAGTGCCCGACAATGACGGGAAATTGAAACTGAAGGTTTTGCCTGCTTTTGAGGGGAATATCGAATATCTGTCGGTATACGAAGTGAATATGCCGACCTCTTTTGCGTATGCGTTGCTGAAATGGTGGTAGTTATACAGAGTCAGTATCGTTTCGTCGTTGCCCGAGGTAACGAAATATCCGTCGCCGCGCGCTATCATATTTTTACCCATATCCGCCAGCATAGCGTAAATGTAGAATACGGGCTTGGCTACGCCGTTTACGCAGAACATACCCAGTCCGCCGTGGAAAAGCTTTTCACTCATTCTGAGTTCGTTGTGGCTGTCGCTGAGCAACCAGTAACCGAACCCCGCGAGTTCGTCGTAATTTTCAAGCACGTTTTTTGCGACGTACGCACTCTTGAAACAGGTGTCGCTGAGCAGATCGCGGTGCGAAGTCGTGGAATTCCATTCGGTCAGATAGACGGGAAGGTCGTCGAAGCCTTCGGCGGAGAGTCGGGATTTCATATCGCGGACGAATTTGCCGAAAGAGTCGGGGTCCGTGCTGAGGAAGAGCTCTGTCCAGTCGTCGTCGGGGACGGGATTCTGCATGGCGTAGGTCAGGTCGATGTCGTAATAATGAATATTGATAAAATCGGGACGCGCGCCCGCACGCGTGGAGGTGTGAAGGAAGTCGAACAGCCAGTCTTCGCTTTTTCCTATCGCTGAGAATGATGCGGGACCTCCGAACCTGAGCGCGGGTGACGCCTCCTTGACCGCTCGATAAGAACACTCGTAAAGTTTCAGAAACGTATCCTTGTCCTTGAAGCCGAACATTTTGTTGGAAGACGAGGGTTCGTTCCATACGCAGAACAGCCATTGAGATACCTCGTCTGCGCCGTAGCGTTCGAGCAGATGCTCGGTCAGTCTGTTGACGAGTCTGTACCATTTCTGCATATGCTTGGGTTCGCTCGTCACCGTCTTGCAATAAAAAGTGGTTTTGGTCGGTGCGGCGGCGAGAAGAGAGGGCATGAAAGAAAACTGCACGAGGGGACGGAGTCGCACAGACATCAGGAAGTCGAACACTTCGTCTATCAGAGTGAAATTGTATTCGGGTTCGCCTTTGGAATTTTCGGAATACACCATCATATCGTCGTCGAGAAGGCTGTGCATTTTGATATATCTGAAAGGGGCGTATTTCTGAAGACGGCGCAAGTTGTTCCTTATTTTTTCTTCGAGCAGTTCATGCGCGCGGCTGACGCCGATAAAGGCGCGGCAATTATGGCTGAGCGGGGTGCCGCCGTTCGTGTCGACGGTGATCGAGTCAGTCTTTACCGTTGCTCCCGGGGCTGCCGTTACCGTGTTCGCAAAAGAGTTTTCGTGTATAAAATCGGATATATAGCTGCGTGTGATGTGCGGGTCGCAGTTGATGTAATTCACGGTCTGTTCCTGCCGTACGAAGTCGAACGGTTGCTGGGGCGGGCGTTTGCGCCATGTGCTCGGCAATTCGCCGTACTCTTCTTTGAAAGCGGATACGAATGCTCTCGTATTGGGGAAACCGTTCTGTTCAGCGATAGACTCTATAGATTTGCCGGGAGAGAGCAGATCGTTTGCGGCGTGGTACAGCCTGGTCGTACGAATGTATCGACTTATCGTGACGCCCATGCAGGTCTTGAAGAATTTTGAAAGGTACGGGACCGTCAGGTAAACTTCGTTTGCGATCGTTTCCAGACTGAGATCTTCGGAATATCTGTCGTTGATAATGGACAAAATACTACTCAGGCGGTCGAGCTTGCGAGCCTCGTCCTCTCCTCGTCTGAGGAAGTCGGAAGCGAAAGACGTGTAAAGCTCGTAGACCAGCCTGTAACAAAGAGAGAGGTTGAGAACATCTATGCATAGCCCGCCTTGAAGGTTTACTCTGAGAAGATCTGCGACTATGGATTTGAGAGTATTGAATTTTTCGGGATTGTCTGCATGCGTGCTGACGCAATCGAAATATGCGTTCCTTACGTTTTCGGGAAGACCCGGCAGAAGTTCGAGTTTGAGGTGCAGTGTCACGAGAGTGGCGTCGTCGCTGTAAAGTTCGTGTATGCCGTTGGGATTTATCAGCATAACGTCGCCAACCGAGAGAAAACAGTCTTCTTCGGAAAGTTTGACGGTAACGTCGCCGTGGACGACAAAGACTATCTCGAGGGACTGATGCCAGTGTCTTCCTACGCTGCCCAGCCTGTTTATGGACAGGTTGAGCGGAACGTTCTTGGGAAAGGAGATTATTTCGTGATTGAATTTCATATTCGACACCTCAAAAAATTAATATTCCATAGTTTAATATTAGTAAAATTTTAACTGCAATTCAATACTTTTTGTCGAAAAACAAAAATTTTACAAAAAAGTAGTTAAAAAATTGCTTTATACGGCTATGTTTATGACGTTATAATTTAACTTCTTGCATGCTATACTGAGCTTGCGAGGGAAGGGAATTATGGAAAAAACTCTATTCATTCAAACGGTCGGACTGACCAAAAAATTCGGCGACGTCGTCGCCGTGGACAACGTCGATATGGACGTTTTCAAGGGAGAGATTCGCGGACTGATAGGCGAAAACGGTTCGGGAAAATCTACCATTTCCTCTATGATCAGCGGAATACACACCATCACTTCGGGAAAGATTTTGCTTGACGGCAAAGAATTCAAGCCGTCGGGCGCACTCGACGCGCGCAATCACAAGATCTCGATGATAGTGCAGGAGATGGGCACGATTGACAATCTGACGGTAGCCGAAAACATCTTTCTGGGAGAGGAGGGCAAGTTCGGCAAGGCGGGATTGGTCAGCCGCGCGAAGATGAATGCCGAAGCTGCGAAGGCTCTCGCTCTGATCGGACTGGAGAGGATTAAGCCTGAGGACAGCATCAACGCCTATTCGTTCGAGGACAGGAAACTGGTCGAGATCGCGAGAGCGGTCTATTACGACCCCGAACTGTTCATAGTCGACGAGACGACGACGGCTCTGTCGCAGGACGGCAGAGAGATAATCCATTCTCTGATGCGCGAAATGAGGGACAAGGGAAAGGCGGTGCTTTTCATATCGCACGATCTGCCCGAACTTATGGAGATATGCGACGCGCTGACCGTGCTCAGAGACGGCAAGCTGATCGCGACTATCGAGAGAAAGGATTTCGACGAAGACAAGATCAAGCAGACGATGGTTGGCAGAGTCATAGAAGGCAATTATTACAGAAGCGATTACGACTATTCTTGTTCTGACGAAGTCAGGCTCGAGATGAAAGACGTCGAAGCGGGACTTTTGAAGGGTATAAATATGACGGTGCATGCAGGAGAGATAGTGGGAATCGGCGGTCTGTCGGGCGGAGGCATGCACGAAGTCGGCAAGGCGATGTTCGGCATGATAAAGCTGAAGAAAGGAAGCGTCACGGCTTATGCGCCCTCGGGTTACACTTTCAGGGAGAAGATGGAAAAGTCGCTCTCCGCGCTGACAAAAAAGCCGTTCGAAGTCGAAAAACCGATAGTTCCGTATTCAATACGCTCGATAAAGGACGCGCTCAAGGCGAATATAGGATATATAAGCAAGGACAGAGACAAGGAGACGCTTATACTTCAGGCGTCGATAAAGGACAATCTGACGCTATCCGCTCTCGACGAACTGGCGGTATGCGGGATAATCACCCCGTGGGCGGAAAAGAAGTTCGCGAAAGAGCAGGTGGAAGGGCTCAGGATAAAGTGTTCGTCGATGCGTCAGCCCGTCAAAGAACTGAGCGGAGGCAACAAACAGAAGGTTTCTTTCGGCAAGTGGATAGGAAAGGACAGCAAGATCCTCGTGTTCGACAGCCCGACGAGAGGCGTCGACGTGGGTGTCAAGACGACGATGTATCAGCTGTTGTACAGGCTCAAGACGGAGGGATATGCGATCGTCATCATATCCGAGGAGTTGCCGGAGCTGATAGGTATGAGTGACAGGATGCTGATAATCAAGGACGGAGAGGTGACTAAGGAATTCACCCGTTCGCCCGAACTCAAGGAAAGCGACATCATAGGATATATGATCTAGGAGGACGTATGAAGACGGAGAAGGAAAAGAGAGTTTTGGTTTCCGACGAAACGACCGTTGAAGAGACCTCCGCGAACGCAAACGCGAAGAAAATCGATGCGGACAAGCTGTGGCATTTCGCAAAGGGGCACAAGGATTCGCTGATAAGATACGGCGGACTCATCCTGGTCCTGGTCGTGTTCGCGATAACGACGGGAGGCAAGCTGTTCTCGACTTACAATATGAAGACGATAGTCAGCCAGGTCACGCCTCTTCTGATAATGTCTGCGGGATTGATATTCGTGTTCGCGCACGGCGGAATGGATATTTCGGTAGGCGCGGTCGTGGGGTTGTGTTCGCTGTGTTCGGTATACGTTCTGAACGATACGGGGTCGTTGTTCCTGGTACTTCTGACGTGCATACTGATCGCGGTCGCCTGTTATGTGATAAACGGCGGCGCGTCGATCTTCTTCAAGATAATGAGCACGATCTCGTCGCTCGCGATAATGTTCGCGGCGCGCGGCATAGTGACTTACAACGTATCCCAGACGGACGAGACGATAAGGTTCCAGAACAGTTCGCTCGTCAAGATATTCTCGGACAATTACGGGTTCATGGTCGCATCCTGCGTGATAATCGTGGTGCTTGCAAAGGTGCTTTTCGACTATACCAAGCTGGGCAAGCAGGCAAAGGCGATCGGCGACAATCCTCTCGGAGCGGCGCAGAGCGGCGCGAACGTGAATCTCGTCAAGATGCTCTGTTACGTCGTCGCGGGAGTATGCGTGGGCGTCGCGTCGGTTTTCGCGATAGCGCGTGTCGGCAGCGTTTCCGAGAACATGGGCAGCGGCAGAGAAATGGACGTGCTTATAGCTCTGATACTCGGAGGTATGTCGCTGTCGGGCGGCACGAGATCCAAACTCAGCGCGGCGGTGATAGGCAGCATAACCTACGTCCTGCTTTCAAACGGACTTTCGATGAGCGGCGTTCCTACGAATTATATTTCGCTGGTAAAGGGAATACTCTTCCTGCTGATAGTTCTGCTGACGCTGAGACAGTCGAAGAATATCAGGGAACTGCCCAGATAAAGTAAACAAGCCGCGGAGCGGCAATCAATATATCAGGAGGAAAACAATATGAAAAAGAAGATCCTAGGCATAATGCTGATAGTCGTTCTCGTCGTATCTCTCGCGGTCACCGCGGCGGCATGCGACAATACCGGCAAGACGAAGATCGGCGTAATGCTTTATAACTTCACCGATATTCAGGGTACGGAGATCAAGTCGTACTGTGATTATCTCGAAAAGAACTTCGACGTCGAATTCGTCTACGAGGCGGTCGGCTCGAACGACGAGGCGCATATCAGCGGCTTGCAGAACCTGCTCAGCCAGGGTTGTAACGCGGTCATCAGCGGATACGACACCGCGCTCAGCAGAAGCATCGCGATGTGCGAAGAGGCGGGAGCTTACTATGCGGTACTTCTCGGCGAAGTCTCCAAGTACGAATATCTCGAGGCTAACGGCTATCAGCCCACTCTCGTCGAGGGTATGGACAGCAAATACTTCCTCGGCGGCGTGACGCAGTTCGGCGGCGATCCCGAGACTCTGGGCACCGCATACGCCGAGGCGGCTTTTGCGGCGGGACTCAAGAAGATCGGCGCGATCTCGTTCCCCGAATTCACGTTCAAGGACGGCAAGACGATATACGACACCTTCAAGGCTAAAATGAACGAGCTCGATCCGACTGCAGAGGTCTACGATCTGCAGACGTTCATGTACACGCAGGAGCTTTGCGAAGCCGAAGTCACCAAACTTCTCAGCGCGCATCCCGACGTTGAGGCGGTACTCGGTCTCGGCAGCGGTCTCGACTATATCTATCCCGCGCTCCAGAACGCAAACAGCAACGCGAAACTTCTCGCGCTCGGTTACAACAACACGGTCGAGAGCCTGTTCTCTCAGGGCAAGCTGCTGACCGCAGGCACCAACAACTACACGCAGTGCGTCGCAAGCGTGTTCGTACGCATCTGGGACGCGATGAACGGCAAATCCTTCGCGGATAAGGGTGAGGACGACATCAACGGCGTAGCCGGTTATCCGATAATCACTTCGACCGCAGATCTCGCGGACTTCAAGAGCTATATCATTCCTTCGGACAAATCCAAGGGTTCGGTCACCGCGGAAGAACTCAAGAACGCGATGGTGACCTACAACGAGAACGCTACCTGGGCGGGTCTCAACGAACTGACCGGCAGAACGCTCGCCGAGATCAAAGAAGCGAGGGCGGCTTAATACCGCAAAACGAAAACCTGTTCCGACGGCGGACTATCCGCCGTCGGATATAGAGGAAAGAGGGTAAGGATTATGAAAACCAAACTGATAAAGACGGGCGTAGGACTTGCAAAATCGCTGATCTTCCCTGTGGGAATGTACCTGCTGTTTCTGATAATCACGCTTGCATCGGGCAAGAGCGGATATTTTTCGTCCAACGCGTTCAACTACATCTTCAGTCAGAGCGTGCTTTCCGCGGTAGTCGCGCTTGCGATCGCGATACCGCTCAGCGGCGGCAGATGGGACTTCGCGACGGGTACGATCGCGGTGCTCGGCGGCATAATAGGCACGAATCTCGGCATAATGATGGGGCTCAATTCGATTGGAGTGCTCGCGCTTATGATAATCGTCTGCGTCGCGCTCGCGGTCATCGAAGGGTTGCTGTACATCTTCACCAGAGTTTCCACGATAATCGTATCCCTCGGCGTGGTCATGATCTACGAGGCGTTGACCAACGTGCTTTTCGACGGGCAGGGCGCGCAGCTCTATACCCACCCCGATCTTATAGTGATAGCGCAGGCTCCGTGGAGCTACGTCATACTCGCGGTCGTGATGGTGCTCGTCTACTTCTTCCTCGGACACACGAGATTCGGTTACGACACCCGTTCGCTTGGCTCCAACGCGAGACTTGCGATCAACAACGGCGTAAACGAAAAGAAAAACATACTTCTGACCTACGTCATGGTAGGCGCGCTCCTCGGCGTTGCGGCTATGCTCAACGCGGCGAAGGGCAACATAGCTCCCGCGAGCAACCTCAGCTCGACTTCGCTGATGTTCTCGTCCATGGGACCGGTGCTGGTAGGACTTTTCCTGTCCAGATATTCAAATCTGCCGATAGGCGTATTTATGGGCGCGATAGGCATGACGGCAATGTCGTACGGCATGGTCGTGCTCGGAATAGACAGCTCGATACAGACGATAGTGCTCGGCGTCATAATCGTTCTGATAATGGCGTACACGAGCAACAGCGACAAGTTCGCCGCGGCGGCGGACGCGCTCAAAGCCCGTATTTTCAGAAAGAATACGGCAACCGAAAAATAACAGAGATATGGACTACGCGATTTTTTCAAAAAAGCCGTTCAACCTTACGGACGGCGGTATAGAAAGAATTAAGAATATATACGCGACGATGGATCTCGACGACAAGATAGGGCAACTGTTCTTCGTCGTCGGGTACAGGCAGGACGAGGAGTTCCTGAAAGACGTCGCGGGCAGGCTCAGGACGGGCGGACTGATGTGCCGCTGCATGAGCGCGGAGCAGGTGACGGGTACCGTCGCGATACTTCAGAAAAACGCGAAGATCCCCATGCTGATCGCGGCAAACCTCGAGGCGGGCGCGAACGGCATCGTCAAAGAGGGCACGAAGGTCGCGTCTCAGATGGCGGTGGCGGCTACCGGCAACGCGGAAAATGCGTACGAGCTGGGCAGGATATGTGCCGAAGAGGCGACTGCGGTGGGCGCGAATTACGCGTTCGCTCCCGTATGCGACATCGACTTCAATTTCCGCAACCCGATCACGAATACGAGAACGTACGGCAACGACCCCGCATTCGTCGCCGAATGCGCGAGCGAATACGCAAGAGCTTGCAGAGAGCGCGGCGTCTGTTACAGCGCAAAACATTTCCCGGGAGACGGAGTGGACGAGAGAGACCAGCACCTGGTCACGTCGGTCAACTCGCTGTCGGCAGAGCAGTGGGACGAGACCTACGGCGCGGTCTACAAGAGACTGATAGACGAGGGCGCGCCGACCGTGATGGTCGGACATATAGCGTTGCCCGCGTACGAAAAGAAATTGTGCCCGTCGATAGCGGACGAGGATATATTGCCCGCGTCGCTGTCCGAAAACCTGCTCAACGGACTTCTTCGCAAAAAACTGGGATTCAACGGGCTGATAATCACGGACGCAACCACCATGGCGGGATTCAACGTCGCGATGAACAGAGACGAAGCCGTGCCGCACGCGATAGCGGCGGGCTGCGATATGTTCCTTTTCACCAAGAACATGCAGGAAGACTTCGCTTTTATGAAAGCGGGCATAGAGAAGGGCGTCATCACCGCCGAGAGACTCGAAGAGGCGGTAATGCGCGTGCTCGCCCTGAAAGAGAGTATGGGCTTGTTCGACAAGGACAACGTGCCCGTATACGAAAAGGCGACGAAAGAGATAGGCACAGAAGAGAACAAGAAGATCGCCCGCCGTATAGCCGACGAGTCGATAACGCTCGTCAAAAGCGAAAAAGGCGTGCTGCCGATAGATAAAAAGAAGATCAAGAAGATAACCGTCTACGGGATAGAGGGCGGCGCGAACGCGCTCGGATACGCGAGAGAGAACGGGCTTGTGCCGAGATTCTGCGATCTGCTCAGAGAAGAGGGATTCGAGGTCTCGGTCTTCGAGGCGGGAGGCGTATACGAGGGCTTGCAGTCCTCTTTCGAAAGCGTCAGAGAGAGCGCGGACATGATGATATATCTGTGCAACCTCGCGACAAAATCCAACCAGACTACGGTCAGGATAGAGTGGATGAACCCTATGGGCGTCAACGTGCCGATATACGTCAGGAGCATACCCACCGTATTCGTATCGCTCGAAAACCCCTACCATCTGCTCGACGTGCCGAGGGTCAGGACTTATATCAATACCTACGGCGTCAACGACTTCACTCTCGGACTTCTGGTTGACAAACTCGCGGGAAGATCAGAATTCAAGGGAAAATCGCCGATAGATCCGTTCTGCGGCAAGTGGGATACGAAACTGAGTTGAGGAGGAGAGATGATGAAATACTTTACCGTTAAAATCGACGACAAAGCCGAACTCGACGCGTACGTTCTTGACAGTCTCGAGTATCCGAGAGAAAAGGACAGACGTCCCGCGGTCGTGATATGTCCCGGCGGCGGATACGCGTACGTTTCGAAAGACGAAGGCGAACCCGTCGCGCTCGCTTTCGCGAAAGAGGGTTACGACGCTTTCGTACTCAGATATTCGACGGGGATAACCAATCCGTTCCCGACCGCGCTGAGACAGCTCGCGAAATCGATAAAATACATCCGCGACAATGCGGAAGAATTTTGCGTCGTAAAGGACGACGTGACGGTGGTCGGATTTTCTGCGGGAGGAAATCTCGCTCTGTCGTCCGCTGTGTTCTGCGAGGATGCGGCGATGCTGGACGGCATAGGAACGACCGAGGACGTCAGACCCGACGCCGTGGTGCTCGGTTATCCCGCGGTCACGATGATACCTGTCGAGCGCAAGGGCGCAAGCAAGATAGATCCCGAGCTTGCCAAACGCTTTGCGGGTCCCAACATCAGACAGATCCTGCTCGGCAAGACGGATTGTACCAAAGAGGAGTACGACTCTTTGAACCTGTTGCCGAAACTTCACAAAAATATGCCGCCCGTGTTCGTGTGGGGCACTTACGACGATCAGATAATCCCCGTTGACGATCTGACGGGACTTGCGGGCGGACTCAAGAAACTTGGCGTTATGTGCGAACTTCATCTGTTCGGCAGGGGCGGACACGGTATGTCTCTTGGTACCCGTACCGTAAAGAGCGAAAGCGAACTTGCGAATACGCACGTCGGAAAATGGCTGAAGCTCGCGTTGCTGTGGCTCGACGAAAACAGGAGGACGAAAGGATGAAATACAAAGGAGTGATATTCGATCTCGACGGCGTGATATGTTCCACCGACGAGTACCATTATCAGGCGTGGAAGGCACTTGCCGAAAAACTCGGCGCGAAGGACTTTACGAGAAAGGACAACGAGAGGCAGCGCGGCGTTTCGCGTATGGAGAGCCTCGAAGTCGTGCTCGAAAAAGTGGACAGACGATTCAGCGAAGAAGAAAAGCTCGCGCTCGCGAGCGAGAAAAACGAATATTATAAAAAACTGCTCGCGGGGATGAGCGAAAAGGACCTGACCGCAGAGGTCAGGGATACCCTCGACGCGATAAAGGCGGCGGGCATAAAGATAGCTATCGGATCGTCTTCGAAAAACGCCAAATTCATATTGTCGAGGATAGGACTTCGCGACTACTTCGACGCGATCTCCGACGGAGAGAACATAACGCGTACGAAACCCGACCCGCAGGTGTTTACGATGGCGGCGGAATTCCTCGGGCTCAAGCCCTCCGAATGCCTCGTCGTGGAGGACGCCGAGGCGGGCATAATAGCGGGACATGCGGGCGGCTCCGATACCGCTGCGATAGGCAGCGCGACGAAATGCGATCTGGCTACTTACAGACTCTCGACATTTTCAGACCTGAAGGCAATAGTTCTTTAACTTTTGCTAAGGGTTACCCCCTTCCTTGACAGCCGCTTTCCCGCGGCTGTCTTTTTCTTCGGACGAAATCTCCGTGCATGAATGCGGACGAGTGTTGCAGGGGCAGGGACGTATTCTGCTT
This sequence comes from uncultured Christensenellaceae bacterium, assembly GCA_944380305.1. Lineage (GTDB taxonomy): Bacteria > Bacillota > Clostridia > Christensenellales > UBA3700 > Ornithoclostridium. The sequence goes on along the minus strand of CALWHF010000001.1, from coordinate 259,151 downwards.
CGTCGCGTCCGTTTTTACTCAGTCGATCGAATAATGCCTGAACGACAAAGAACGGATACGTTAGCTGAAAGTTATATATTTTATTATTTAATACACATATGAGTACAAAAAGAGGTGCAAATGTAAAATATGAACTACTACATTGTGCATAATGCTTGCCATTTTGTTTATTTGTGTTATACTGTAAATGGTTAAGCAGGTCTTTGGACGGCTAAGCGTAGCATTGTCTCTTTTGACTTTCTTATATACGGTAAAGCAAAAAGGTCGGGCGTCCGACCGGATAAAGAAAGCAATATCTTACAGGAGGATATTATGAAAAAGGCAGTATTGGCAATATTGGTCGTCACGATCATCGGAGCTATGTGCTTGACGGCGGTATCGTGTAAAGTCAACACCGCACCCACCGTGGTCGAATGTGAAGAACTCACGATGCTGATGGAAGGAAAGTATTACGTCGGCACCGAAGGTACGGTCGATCTTTCGGTCGCTCTTCCCGGCAGCGAATACACCGTAACGGGCAGCAACGTCACGCTGGAGAACAACGTGCTCACTGTCAAGAGCGCGGGACAATTCACTCTGAAATACAAACCGACCGATACAGAGGCTGAGAACATTCAGACTGACGGCACCGTCACGCTCAGCGTAAGCGCGGTTGAAGGCGTCAACGTCGCTACCTGGGCAGAACTCGTCGCGGCGGTCAAAGCGTCCAAAAACGTCGCTATTCAGAACAAGCTGGTTTCCGAAGGCAAGGATTCTGTAGAAGTCATCAATTCTACGATTTACGGCAATGCTAAGCCGGTAGTCGTCAACAGCATCGTCGGCGGCACGGTGGACGTCAGAGGCGGTAACGCATTCAATGTTGCTAACGGAAACAAGGCGGTCTTCCAGGACATCTATTTCTACGGAAGAGAGTACGCCGAAGGCGAATCTGTCGTCCTCGAGAACTGCGAAGGTTACGGACAGATAATCAACGGTATCAGCACCGACAACAGCAAGCGCACCAATATCACCATCAAACACTGCATACTCGAGAATTCGCAGAAGATGGTTTACCTCAAGGGCGCGGTTGACTGCACGGTTGACGGCACCGTTATGAGAAACGGCGCGGACGCTCTTCTCGCTGCCGAGACCTGCAACTACGACGGCGTCAACCTGACCGTCAAGAATTCGGTCTTCGCAAATTCCGTCGTCTGCGGTATCATCCTTTGCGGATGGACCGAGGTCGCAAACGAGAAAGGCTACTGCACGCTCAACCTCGAAGGTTTCGTAGACATCTACAACTGGAAGAGCAGAACAACCGCTAAACTTATGCCGAGGACCGAAGGCGACTTCCTCTACAAGCTGGTCAACGGTCTCGTTCAGGACGAGCTCGGCAAGTCCAAGTACGACAGCTACTTCACCAAGGGTGACGACGGTGAGGATTACGTTCACTTCGGCGTAGTCATTCTTGCGACCGGTAGTCTCAGCTCCAACAAGTCCAAGATCAACGGACTCAACGGACAGGGCGTACAGCTCGTGAAAAAGAACTTCCCGTTGCCTGTTGCTGCAAAGGCCGTGGTCAAGACCTGTGACCTGTACTGCATCGACAACAACAACATCACTATTAAGCCGACCGAGACGATAGACGACAACAAGGCGTTGAGCTTCGAGCTGGTCCACGGCAGACAGTACTGATAACCGGTATTTCCGTAATTTACGACGACCCTTCGGGGTCGTCTTTTTTTGCCGAGAAGAGGTTTTGCGTCCGATAAGAAAGGATATTCCGCAAGCAAAAAGATTTATTATTATAATGCGCGCGCGAGGAGGCACGATTTTTATAAAACCGCGAGAGTCGGAGAAAGAAAACGTGACGATACGGCTAAGGATTTGCAGAATACGGGTCGTAAGGCAGAGAGATGTAAAAATATTGCTGTTGTCAACGCGCGAAATATTTGTTATAATATAGTCGTTGAGTTTGTGCTCGGCTTTGGAAAGGGAATTTATTTTTTATCGGGGCGACTGCCCTCGAAACGAAAGGAGTATTTATATGGACCAAGAAAATCAGACTGTAAATGCTGAGGTCAAAGAGCGCAAGGCTGTGGAGATAACGCTCGAATGCAGCCCCGCAGTCAGCTATTACCAGATTCAGAACGATACGAGTCCCGTCAAAAGACTTTACGTCAAGAATACGAGCGGGGAAGACATCGAAAATCTCGAGGTCAGGATCTCTTCGACCCCTGATTTTCTGTTGCCCTGCACTATCGGTCAGAACGTGCTCCCGAGACGCACTACCGCAAAATTCGAGACGACGGCAAAACTTTCGCCTCTTTTCATGGTCGCGGTAGACAACGACATCGAAGGAGAGATCACGGTCGAAGTCCTCGTAGGGGAAGAAGTCGTGGACAAGGCGGTCGCAACGGTCAACGTAAACGCTTTCGACAAATGCAATTACGGCAATAATCCCGAGGCACTCGCGACTTTCGTCAGAAGAACCGCCGAGATCAATACGCTGATCACACGCATCAACAACAAACTGAAGGACTGGAAACTCGCGCATTGCATCGGCTACAACGGCAATCGCAACGGGGTGCGCAACTATTTTGCCGCATGTTACAGCACGCTCGGCGACGAACATTTCGACAATGCCGAGCCGAAGCAGGAAGACAGCGAGGTCATACAGTCGCATAAAGAACTTTTCGCGTCTAAAATGGCGACGCCGCTCGAGATGTCGCTCGTATACGCGTCGCTGATAGAAGCCAACGGACAGAATGCGGTGATAGTCCGCTCGGGCGGCAAATGGTACGTCGGCGTATATCTGAGCAACGAATGTTCGCAGGACGCCGTACTCGACGACGTAGACGCTTTGGTCAAGAAGTCTGAAAAAGGCGTCAACGAGTTCACGATGATAGGAATAGACGACCTGTTTGACGGAGTCTCTTTCGAAAGAGCCGAAAAGAACGCAGTGACTGCTCTCAAGCGCGCGCACGGCATCGATTTCGGCGTGGACGTCAAGCGTGCCCGCATAATGCACGTTTTCCCTCTTCCCGAAAGAGTGAGGGGAGCTAAAGGATACGACCTGGTTCAGAGCTCGGATTATACGACGGGTACCGCTCCCAGACAGTTCAAGGAATACAAGGGAGAGATAGGCGGTCAGAAAGAGATCAACCGCGTGACGCAGTGGGAACGCCGTCTTCTCGATATGGACATGCGCAACGCGCTGCTCAATTTCAAGGTGTCGCGCACGGCGGTCAAACTTCTCGTGCCGTCGCTTGAGGATTTTGTGGGCGCGCTGACCGAAATAAAATCTTTCAACGTGGATTGCAAGCCCGCCGACGGAGTTCAGAATACGGACAAGCTCGGCGAGGGATTCGAGAGAAGCTCGTATCTCAAGCCGTTCGTGGACTACGTCGCGTACGAATACAAGAACAAGAGGCTTCTGACCGTCTACGACCAGAAAAGCCACGACGCGATAATGCAGAGGCTTATCAAGAAGGAAACTTCCATACAGGAAGAGACGGGCACGACGACGCTTTATATGGCGGCAGGTTTCCTCAAATGGAGGGAAAACGAGAACGGCGACGATAAGTTCGCACCGCTTTTGCTCTATCCGATCACTATTTCCAAAAAAGGCGTCGCGGCTCCCGTATATACCGTGGACGTCAATACCGACGACGTGAGACTCAACAGCACTCTTCTGGAGTTCCTGTATCAGGAATTCAATCAGGACATAAGAGGTCTGGGGGAAGTGCCGCTCGACACGCGCGATAATATACTTTCGGTCATAGCCAGACTGAAAAAGGAGATCGTCGGAAGAAAGGGTTGGGAGATATTTACCAACGTATTCCTGGCGAGCCTTTCGTTTGCAAATTATCAGCTGTGGTACGACGTCAAGTACAAGTCGGATCGCTTCAGGGAACACCCGATCGTCAACTCGCTGATAAACAACAAGCTGGAACTTCCCGAGGGAGCGTTCGACCTGTCGTCGAGGAGCAGCGACGAGGCGTATACGGCTGAAGAGAGAATGTATCTGCCCATATCCGCAGACTCCTCGCAGTACAGCGCGATATACGACAGTTTGTCAAAGAGTTTCGTCCTGCACGGACCTCCGGGAACGGGTAAGTCGCAGACGATAACCAATATAATCGCCAACAACATCGTCCGCGGGCGCAGAGTGCTTTTCGTAGCCGAAAAGATGGCTGCGCTTTCGGTCGTTCACAACAGACTGCAACAGATAGGTCTCGGCGATTTCTGTCTCGAGCTGCACAGCAACAAGACGAACAAGAACGTCGTGCTTTCGCAGATAGTAAAGACGATGTCGCTTCCCGAGCAGAAAGAGAGTGGCGATATTGACGAGAAACTGCAAGAAATAAACACCTGTGTGGAAAAATTGCAGAAAGAGCTCGATGCGATGCATCGCAAGAGATACCTCGGCGTTTCGCTGTATCAGGCGATCATGGGCTATTTCGAAAACAAGGATTCGAGAGACTGTCTGCACATCGACAGTATGTTTTACGAAAAGCTCGTCGAATCCACTTTTCGCAAATACATAGAGATCCTGACCGAGCTCGCGTTGCGCGCAAAGGAATGCGGAGACATCGAAAAATCTCCGTTCAGGCATATCGGCGGTTTTACTTTCGACGAAAAGTGGAATGAAGAAGGTTCTGCGATACTCGAAGTGTTCGAGCAGGAGCTCAGACATCTGAGACAGTACGCGCGTATGCTGACTCCGCTCTTCAATATGCGTACGGTCGCGTTGACCACACCCAAGCTCAAGGCTTTGTACAGGATATGCAAATCCTTCGAGAGCGAGTACGTCAGAAAATATTTTGCAGTCGCCGCAAAGGGCAAGAACCCGCACGGCATAGTCAATTCGTATATAGAGGCGCGTGCTAAGACGGACAGCATGATCGCAGAATATACCGCTAAATACGGCGTGTATCCGACGGGACTGGATATGGGCGAGATAGCGGACGCCGCAAAGACGGGCGTGTTCTCTCGTTCGGTCAAGAAGGTCACGCCGTCCGAGCTCGACAAAAAGGATAGAACGGTTTTCGCAGAGTATCTTCTCAAGTGCGAGCAGACTCGTGACGTATTCGAACGTCGCTCCGAAGAACTTGCCGAGATATTCGGAATAAGCGCGTCTGACAGAGTGACGCTCGATGCGTATGCCGATGCGATAGCGTCTCTTTACGAGAACGGCAAACAGCTCTATGCGGAGTTTGTCGACGCGGTGTTCGACGACAGCTGCGCAACGCTGACGAAATACGGCGTAAACAGCTATACGAAATTCTATATGTACGCATACGAGAGCTGTGCGCGCGCAGAGGCAAACTTCTGTCGCGTATTCAATACGGGCGGGTACAGCGGCGGCAACGATCTCAATGCAAAGATAGAGTATGTCGGAAGTCTGCAAAAGAACTTCGGCTTTATCCCCAACTGGTGCAAATACCAGGAGATGGTTGAGCTGTGCAGAAAGAGCGGACTCGACTTCGTGCTCGAGCCTCTCGCGGACGGTGAGATCTCCGCAATGGAAGTGCTCAGCTGTTTCAAAAAGTGCGTCTATTACAATTTCATAAGGAGCGAATTGTTGCTCGACGACGTGTTGTGTCAGTTCTCGGGACTCAATCTCGAGGAAGTCGCCGCGCGTTTCAAGGAGCTCAGCGAAGAGTATGAGAGGCAGACGAGAAAGCTTCTTTACGAAAAGCTGGTCGAGAACGTGCCCAAGCCCGATACCGAGGGCGAGCACAACCTCGAGAGAGTGCTGTTGCTGAGAGCCGAAAAGTCGAACATGAAGGGCACGACTCTGAGAGCGTTGTTCTCCAAGATACCGCACATCCTTGCAAGCTGTTGTCCGTGCATGCTGATGAGCCCGACTTCGGTCACGCAGTTCCTCGACATAGACATGGACAAGTTCGATCTCGTCATTTTCGACGAGGCGTCGCAGCTGCAAACTTGCAAGGCTGTCGGCTGTATCGCACGCGGCAAGAACGTGATCGTCGTCGGCGATCCCAAGCAGCTGCCGCCTACGACCTTCTTCAACGTCGACTACAAGGATGACGAACACTACGAGGTCGAGGATCTGGACAGCATACTCGACGACTGTCTCGCGCTCGGAATGCCCGAAAACCATCTGTTGTGGCACTACCGTTCTTTGCACGAAAGCCTGATAGCGTTCTCCAACGCTATGTACTACGGCAATACGCTGCTGACGTTCCCGTCCCCCAACGAGCTCAACAGCAAGGTGTCTTTCCGTTACGTCGACGGTATATACGAAAGGGGCGGTCTCAAGTGCAACAAAAAAGAGGGCGACGAACTGGTATCCGAGGTCATCAGAAGGCTCAAGGATCCCGTCGAACGAAAATACAGCATAGGTATCGTCACGTTCAACATCGCACAGCAGAACTATATCGAGAACGAACTGACCAAACGCATACACGAGAACGGTCTCGACGCCGAGGCGTACGACAGGGAAGAGCCCGTATTCGTCAAGAACCTCGAGAACGTACAGGGCGACGAGAGAGATCTGATACTGTTCAGCGTGGGCTACGCGCCCGATAAGAACGGCAAGCTGTCGCTCAACTTCGGTCCCATAAACCAGAGCGGAGGATATAAGCGACTCAACGTCGCGGTGACGAGAGCGAGAAACGAAATGGTCGTGTTCAGCGGTATTTCGGGACATATGATAGACCTCTCGCGCACCAACAGCAAAGGCGTCGAGGGACTCAAGGCGTTCTTGGAATACGCGGAGAGAGGCAGAGAAATGCTTGCGATAAACTCTCAGGACATTTCAGAGAGGGGCTGCGGCATAGGCGAACTGCTGGCAAAGGAACTCAAGGACCGCGGCATAGTGTGCGACTATAACCTCGGCGTTTCGGACTTCAAGATCGATGTCGCGGTGGTCGATCCGAAGAACAAGAACAGATACGTCCTAGCGATACTCGCGGACAGCGAAAACAGCTGTAAGCTGCGCGGCGTAAAGGACAGAGTTACGATGCAGACCAAGATCCTGCGCAAACTGGGCTGGAACGTATATCAGCTGTGGACGGTCAATTATTACAACAATCCGCGCAGAGAGATAAGCAAGATAAAGGATTACGTTACCGCACTGACCCAGAAAAAGGTGCTCAGCAAAAAAGTCGTCAAGGACGTCCTCGCGAAGTATCGCACGCCGTACAAGTCGTTCACGGTCAAACCTCTCGCAAAGCCGGGCACGGAATTCGTACTCGACATAGCGAGCGAAGACAAGATAAAGGAACGCATACGCGCGATCATCGACAAGGAGTCGCCGATAGAGGAGAAGTATCTCTACGAGAAACTCGTCGCGATGTACAATATCCCCGGTACGGCGAAAAAGGCGATAGCGCAGCTGACCGAATATGTCGCGGCTTTCGACGGATTCCGCAAAGAGGTGGGTGGCAAGGTGTTCTACGTCGACAAACCCGTCGAGACGTTCCGTCCGTCCGACGAGAAGATAAAGAGAGATATTGCGAAGATCTATCCCGATGAGATACTCGCTGCGGTCAAGTGCGCGATTGAGACGAATATCGGCATGACGCGCGACGCGGTCGTCAAAGAGGTCGTCGCGCTGTTCGGATACGGCAAGAAGACGAAGGCGGTCGCAGACTGGATAGACAAGGTGATAGAGACGGCTCTCGACGAAAAACAGCTCATGATAACCGTAGACGGGGTGATAACGACCTGACGGGATAAAATGGCGAAAAACAAAATACTTATCCGCAAATTGCGGATAAGTATTTTTTTATGCCGCATAAATTTGTGGTCTTTATTCGTATTATTATTATGGTCCGGTATAGGACAAAAGAGCGGGCGGAAGGAGCACGAATCGAGACGACGTGGATAAAAAAAACGTCTGCCCGAAGGCAGACGGTAAGGTCGCTTGTAAAAATCATTCTTCGCCGCGCTTTTTCAAAGGGTAGTGCACCTTTCCCATAAGGCAGCGCGTGGGTTCTTTTTCGATCACGAGTCCGCAGCAATTGCACATTATGCAACGAGACTTCGTCGCGGTGCCTTCTTTCAGCTTTCTCGCGAAATTCGGTTCGCAGATGAACGGTCGGCACATGGATACCGCGGATACGCCGTTTTCCACTATCTTTTTCATATCCGCGACGTCGGTAATCCCGCCGACGACTATCAGGTCGAGAGATACCGCTTTTTTGATCTCGTACGCCGCGGGCACGTTGAACAGCTCGAGCGGTTTAGGCTGGGGAATGAGCGGGTTTACCAGTTTGGCAAGCGCGAGAGTGACACGGTTGAGCACTCGGGGAAGACTTGCGACAGGCTCTCTGTACGCGAAGATCGCGTCCATCGGAAATCTCTTCGATCGCATCGTATTCATGCCGTCCTGTACGCTGCCGCACGACACTTCGATCGCATCGACGCCGTATTTTTCGAGCAGTTTCGCGACTTCGACCGCGTACGGCGTGCGCATGCCCTTGCTGCGCTTGTCGTTTGCGGACAATTTGACCCATATCGGATAATCACCGACTTTTTTGCGCGCTCCTACTATTATTTCCTTTACTATACGCAGGCGGTTTTCGGTGCAGCCGCCGTATTCGTCTTTGCGTTTGTTGCCGTTTTCGGATATGAAGTCGTGCAGCAGGTAGCCGTGCGCGAGGTGCAGCTGTACGCCGTCGTAGCCGTATTCCTTGGCTTTTACGATAGCCGAAATGAAGTCGTTTTCAACGCGGCGTATGTCTTCAGGCGTCATCGCGCGCGCTTTGTCCGGATAGAGCAGGTGGCGTTTTGCCGTCGGGGCGATCTTCTTGACGCCTATCGCTTTGCTCGACGTCTGTCTTCCGCAATGCGCTAGCTGGGCGACTATCGGCGCGCCTGCCGCGTGTACTCTTTCTACCAGTTTTCTGTACATCGGCGCGGAGTCGGGATTGAAAAACCCGAGACATCGAGGGTAGTTCGACCTTCCGTCGGGACTGACTATCGCATAGCCCTGTATTATACAGCCGACGTCGTTCTGCGCCATGAAGACGTAGCGGCGTATCAGTTCTTCGCTCGGTCCTTCGTGCGAGGGGTCGGCGAGACCGTCGTGCGTCGCGCTTCTTATTATGCGGTCTCTGACCTTGATTTTGCCGACAATGCAGTTTTCGAAAAGTTCCATAAATATCCTTCTATTTTCCGTAGCGCGAGATAAGCGCGTCGTACTCGTCGTCCGTTATCCACAGCACGCTTGCGTGCCTCGGGGAGAATCCGAAGTCGTAATACTTTGGGTTCACGCGTTTGAAAGAGACCATATCCTCGGTCTGCTGAAGCACGAATTTGCCTTTGCTGTAACAATCCAGCATCATGACGTAACTGTCCGTGCCGTTGATCCTGTATATGAAATTGCCCTCAACGTCGGCGAAAAAGACGCTGACGACGGGATCGGCAGGCTCGACGTACGGACCGCTGAGTTTGTCCGAGGTCGCGTAACATATCCTGCTTTCGTTTTCGTCCTTGTAGTACATATAATATACGCCGTCTCTTTCGACGATGTCGGCGTCAATCGCGTCCTTGCCGCTTGCTGGAGCAAAGAGAATTTTCGGTTGAGATACCAAAGAGGTGAAGTCTTTTGTGTACGCGTACCACATCACGGTGCCGCTCCAGCCGTTTTCTTCGCTGTTTTCGCAATTCGCCCAGTAAAGCATATATGCGTTTTCGCTCTCGTCCCATATCGCCTGAGGAGCCCAGGCTCTGACGGTGTCGGGCAGACCGTATTCCCGCATATCTATCAGTCCCACTTCGCGCCAGTCGAGAAGATCGTCGCTGTACCACACGATTATCCTGTGATTCGACGCCCAGCCGTCGGAGCTCTTCATATCCGTTGCGACGATGTAAAATCCGCCGTCAACGCCTCTGAACAGATACGGATCTCTCGCGCATTTCGTGCCGAGAGTCTGAGTCAGAACGGGTGCGCCGTCGTTGACGGGAGAGTAGTCGTAGCCGTCTTCGCTGACCGCGAAACGTATCCTTTCTTCTGCGGGATCGTTGCCCGTAAAGTAAGCCATCAGGTATTTGCCTTCTTTGCTTTCGGCTTTTTCGGCGTAATCGATTATGCCCGCAGAGTAAAGTACGACGGGCAACACAACAACCGCCGCGAGTATGACCGCGACGGTGACGCACGATGCGACGATTATCTTTGTTTTCTTTGTCATATATCCCCCGAATTTTCCTACCCGTGTTTGTCTTACGGGTCATATTTGATTTGAGCGCGCGATTTTAACTGCGCTTTGCCTTCTGTTCGGACCTGCCGTTCGTACGGTTTCCGACGGGGCGCGTCTATTTTGAGTAGGCGTCGTAAAGCCGCTCGTATTCGGCGTCGGTTATTGCAAGCACCGCACCGTGTCTCGGAGAAAAGCCGAAATCGTAATCCGATTGCTTGACGCGTTTGAAATTGACGAGATCCTCTGTCTGTTGCAGATAAAAGCAGCCGTCCTTGTAACTGTCCATCAGCATTAGGTATGTATCCGTTCCGATGAGTCTGTATACGAAACTGCCTTCGACGCCCTGATGCCTCACGTTGACCACGTTTTTGTCGGGTGCGACGTAACCTCCGTTCAGGCGGTCGGATACGGCGTAGCAAATATCGTCGATACCCTGATCTTTGTAGTACAGGTAGAATTCGCCGTCTTTTCTGACGATGTCGCCGTCAATGCAGTCCGCGCCGCTCTTTGTCTGAAAGAGGATCTCGGGTTTTGTTTCGAATTTCGTGAAGTCTTTGGTGTAGGCATACCACAGGCACGTCCCCGTTGACGTTCCCGCCTGTTCGTCTATCCATTGACTCGACGAGTAGTAGACCATATACATCTGTTTCTCTCGGTCCCATATAGCTTGGGGTGCCCATGCGCGGTTCGTGCCCGCGACGTAGTCTTTGAGATCGATGATCGTTTCGTTCTCCCAATTGACGAGGTCGGTCGAAGACCAGGTTACGATGGCGTGGTTCGACGTCCAGCCCAGTTCGCTGCGCATGTCGGTGGCAACCATATAGAATCTGCCGTCGCGGCCGCGGGTGATATGCGGGTCGCGAGCGCAACCCGTTCCCAGTTTGTGCCCGACAATCGGCTCCCCGCCGTTCAACGGAGAGAAATCGTAGCCGTCGCGGCTGAGCGCGAAGCTGATGCGTTCGTTTTCGGGTTCGTTGCCTCTTGAGTATACCAGCAGATACCCGCCCCTGTCCGTGGGTTCGGGGTCAGCATAGTCTATGTATCCGAGCGAATAGAGGACGACAGGTACTGTCACCGTCGCCGCAATAAGTATAAGTGCGACGCAAGTCGCTATGAGTTTTGCGGTTTTGTTCATAACTACCTCTTTATTATTGTAAAGTAAAAACGCGCGCGGGTCAATGTTTTTCTCTGCCGCGCGTGCAGGTGAAGGAAAACCGACCGAAATTTCGCATTTGTATTGTAAAAGATAATGCCGCGTGATAAAATAATCGTGTAGCCGATTGAATACGGCGATAAATTAGGGACCGCTTCGGGATTCAAGCGCGCGGACGGGAGGAAACATGAGCGATACAGAGTGCAGACAGAAGTATGACGCCGCTTTCAAAGAAGTTGAATTTCTGGCAGAGAGATTCGAATTGCAGATGCAGAAAAAAGACAAGATATTCAGCAAAAGTTATTTTTGCTGGATGTTTGAGATCATGTTGCAATACTCGATGATAGAGCTATCCGTCGTTGACGGGAACGTGTCCAAAGAAGAGCTTGCCTTTATCCGCGAGATCACCAGGTACGCCGACGTCGTAGAGATGTCCGATCAGGTTTTCAACGTCAGGTTCGAGTGGGGAGATTTTATAGGAGCGAAAGTATCCGACATCGAAATCTGGCTTTCCAACATGAGAAAAGTGCTGCTGCCTCTTCAAAAAGAGTTTGCGGGAGGTTTCGCCGCGTTTGACAGATTGACGAAAGGGGATTCGGTAGCCGTAGTGCTGGAAGGCATATACGCCGCGATGACCCTGTTTTCCATGGCGGACGAAGATGAGGGAGGAGTGGAAAAAGCAGCATACGACAAGACCTTTATCGTGCAGACGATGCAGTATGCAAAGACGGTTCTCGAAATGTCGGGAGGCAGATTGTCTTAGAGACGGATCGCGTTATATTGAGGGCGTGTCTCTCGGTTACGGTAATGAGAGGCACCTGAGACGGCAAAAGTAAAACAACGGGAGAGCGAAGTTTCGATCGGAATTCGAACCGTGCGTTTGCCGACGGGAGAGCATTCGCGACGGATTTTGCGTATCCCGATAAGCGTACGGGTACAGAAAAAAACGATGATGTGTAAAAGAAAAAACCGTCCTTTTCGGGACGGTTTTTACGTTTGGTGACTCCGTGGGGAATCGAACCCCAGTAGCAGCCGTGAGAGGGCTGAGTCTTAACCGCTGGACCACGGAGCCAAAGCATTATTATATTATCATAAGCTTTTTATTTTGTCTATTATTTTTTCGCAAATTGAAAAATTTATTTTGCATGTTGCCGCGTATTTGTCTGAACGTACGGAAAAAAACGGCAGCGCGTCGTCTACATGTATCGTTTAACGAACACGGGCATGAAAATTTCAAAATCTGAATTTTCTCAGGTCGTCTCCGAGCAGCTCGCGGGTTACGGAGTAGGACTTGTTCGTCATGCGAGAGATGGTGCGTTCTCCGTACCTTGCCATCAGCTCTTCGAGGTTTAGGTTGGAAGTGATCATCGTCTTCTTTCCGTTGACTATGCGGGTGTCGACTACGTTGTAGAGATACTCTTTGGTCACGCTTTTGAGCACGGGTTCGGTGCCCAGGTCGTCTATTATCAGCATATCGCAGTCGAGAAGAAAATCCATATACTGCGAGCGTTTCGCAACGTCCGAGGTGTGGTATCTGAGCATCAGATTGTTGAATTCGAAAGCGGTGACGAAACAGACCGAAAGATTTTTAGACAAAAGCTCGTTGGCTATCGCGTATGCGAGCGTGGTCTTGCCGACGCCCGACTGTCCCGTCAAAAGTATGAACGAGACCCTCGTATCCCGAAACTTGTCGCAAAACTCTTTCATTTTGTCGTACAGGACGGTCAGCTGTTTGCTCTGTCTGCAATCGACGTCTCCCGCGCGGTTGTCGTCGAAAGTGACTTTTGGGATGCGTTTTATCCCGCTGTCCTCTTTGACGAGCGCGAGATAGAGGGGCATGGCGCAGGAGCAGAGTTTTTCTCCTATGAACCCCGTGTCTCCGCATTTTTTGCAGCGGACGTGAAGGCCGAGGTCGTAGCACTTTTCCGAACACAGCTCGTCCATCGCTTTTTTAGCGGCGTCGTAAGCTCTGATTTCTTGCTCCGTTGCCTTGCCGAGGGCTTTGGAGCGTGCCAGAGACAGAGAAGCGTCGAGGTATGCGCGTTCCGCCTCGACGAAGTCGGGGTCTTTGCGCGCGACGGCGGAGCGGAGCTCCCTGTCGCGTTCCTCTCTTTCTCTCAGCGCGGCATAGCGCGCGGATATTATTCTCGTATATCTTTTCGCGTATCTCATATCAGATCTCTATATCGTCGTAATTTTGCAGGTCGCCGAACAGCGAACCCATTTCCTCTTTGGTGTAGCGACGCTCGAGCTGACCTCCCGCCGAAGGTTTGTCCTGCGAAGACGCCGAGGCGGAGAGCAGTTTTTTCGCGTCTTCGGCGGTGTACGCTTTTGCGTCTTTGCAGCGGGACAGCAGTTTTGTGATATAGCCCGTAGTCTGCGGTTTGCCTTGCGCGAGCGAAGCGCAGAGGAGTATCGTTTCGTCGTCGAACCCCCAGTCGAGCCACAGCGCGTAGGCGTCGCGGTCGCTTTGGGTGACCATACGGCTGCTTGCCGCCGCCTCGAGCACGGCTTTGATCTTTCTCTCGCGCTCGACGAGCTCGCCGAGGTACGAATTTATGCTTTCGACTGTCACGCAGCCCTGTTTGTAGAATTTGCCGATCGCTGCGTTCATGCCACCGAGCGAACGTATCGAATTCTGGAAACAATATTCCGCGACCAGCAGTATAGCCTGCCTGTCAAAGCCCTGAGAAAGCCATACGCAGACGTAGTGACTGATCACGGTATCCAGGTTTTCGTATCTGACGCCGATTATGCGCGTAACCTCTTTCGCCAGGTCGTACATATTCTGTTTTTCTTCGACGTATGCCTTCATGTCGGCTACCGTCAGGCAGTTGCGTGTGAAGAATTCGTCGAGAAGAGAATCGAGACGAGCCATGCCGCCGCGGTTTTTGCATTGTTTGGCGGTGTAGAGTATCGCGTCGAGGTTGAATCCCCAGCTCTGCGTCCACTTGATGTAAAGCTGTTTGTCTTCGATCTCTATGGCGGACTTTTTGCCCAGCTCTTTTGCTATCATGCGCATTGCCTCGTTGCTTGCCTCTTGTTTCGCGATACATTCTTCGGCATCCGCAACGGTGCGTACGCCGCTGTCGTACCAGCTTCTGGCGACCGCGAGGACGTATTGCTGTCTGACACCGAACCCCTTGTAATTGACGCAGTAACCCGCGATCATCAGCAGGACTTCCTGCGGCAGACGGGTTTCGTCGAGAAATTCGTAGTATTTCAGATATTCGCTCTGCGTTATGGCGCGATCGGGGAAGAGCTCCTGCATCTGCGCGTTGAATTCGGAATATTTAGAAGGTTTGTACAGTTTCGAAGAAGAATCCGCACTTCTGACGCGGTTGTAACGCACCTCGAGAGGATCGTATGAAAGCACGGTGATAAGCCCCGTGTTTTTCCAGTAGTCGAAAGCCGCGACCAGTTGTTCTTCGGTCAGGGAAAGAGCGTTGCAGAAGTGGGATACGGTGTTGTCGGCAAATACGGGATTGACGCACTGATACAGCCCGAAGAGATAGACCTTGAGCTGAGTTTCGTCCGCGTCTGCCATATAATCCGTGACGAATTTATTGTCGAGCAGAATGCTGCCCTTGATAATGCTTTCGTCGGACAGACGACAAATTCCCATCTTTTCCTCCCTGCATAATTGAAATTCTCTATTGAAAAAAGAATGCGGTTATGCTAAACTGATATGGTAAAAACAATAATAACATATCCGCGCGCGATTTGCAATTGCCGCGGCAAAAAAAACGGCGCGCCGAATAAAATAAGTTTCGGAGCGCATCAATAAAAATATAGAAAGGAATCTACAATGCAGGAATTCAACGAAAAAAACGGATTTTCGGATGACGTTTTCGAAGTCGTTGCGGGCAATTCGGGGCAGAAGGAGACTTGCGGATCCGTCGCGCCGACGACGCTGTATCTGACGATCGACGGAGTGTCCAAGACGTTCAAAAAACCGCTTGCGGCTCTGAATAAAAAGGCAGCGGGCGGGATCGTCGCGCTCGACAAAGTGTCTCTTGAGGTAGGCAAAGGCGAGATATTCGGTATCCTCGGACCTAACGGCGCGGGCAAGTCAACGCTGATCAAGGTCATTACGGGACTCGTGATACCCGATTCGGGCACAGTCACTCTTGACGGGCTGGACTTCAGGCGCGACAAGCACGAATTTATGAAGAGAGTGGGAGCGCAGATAGAAACGCCCGTATTCTTCAACAAGAAGAGCGGCTGGTGGAATCTTAAGTATCTTGCCGACCTTCAGGGAGGACTGCCCGATCAGAGAATAAAAGACATAGTTGAACTCGTGGGTCTGTCCTCAAGGATCAAGTCGAGGGTGGGCACATATTCGATGGGTATGCGTCAGAGACTGGGACTCGCGCAGGCGATAATGCACAATCCCGATTTTCTCGTGCTCGACGAGCCTATCAACGGTCTCGATCCCGACGGAATAGCGCAGGTGAGAGATCTGATAAGGCAGTTGAGAGACTGTTACGGCACGACGGTGCTTTTCTCTTCGCATATACTCGGAGAGATGCAGACGCTGTGCGACAGGGTGGCGTTTCTCGCTAGCGGCAGACTGGTCGCCGTCAAGACGCGTGCTGAAATAGAACACGGGCTGGGCGACGTGTCGGTGCTTTGTGTCGTATGCGACGAACCAAATCGCGCCGCTGCGCTCATCGGAGAGAAATACGGCTACCGCACAAAAGTGCAGGGGACCGCTCTTTACGTCGAAGTCAAGGGCGGCAATACGGCGGAGATAAACAAGACACTGATCGAAAACGGCATTTCCGTCGTAAGTTTCAGCGTCAAGACGCGTACGCTTGAAGAGATGTATAAGGAGCTGACGAGATGAAAGGATTTTTAACGGTGTTTTCTCTTGAATGCAAAAAGGTCTTTTCCTCCAAAGGATTCTGGATCTTCGCGATAGTTATCCTCATGCTGTGTCTTATCGTTACGGCGTCTTTCAAGTCTATCGACGATCTGCTTGAGGGTATGGACGATAGCGTGGTCGAAGGAGGGGCAGGAGCGACTGCCGCCGAGATGGCGCGGTATTATGAATTACAGCTCGAGGAGTACAGAAAAGCGGTCGAGAGCGGTGCGACGGAACAAAAGCTGTCGGATACTACGGAGACTCAGCTGAAGAACATGATTGCGATATATACCTATTGCGACGAGCACGGTATAGACCCCGACAAGCTGACGACGCTCGGGACGAACACGATGCTGAGGATGAGCTCTTCCGATTACGTCACTACGATGACGCAGCTCGTATTCGCGTTCGTGACGATCATGTCGATCGTGCTTGCGGCAAAGACGTTTGCGGGCGAAAGAGAGGACGGCACGATGAGAATGCAGCTTACGCGTCCGATAAAACGCTCTACGTTGCTGACGGCGAAACATACGGCGGTTTTCGTGTCGAGCATGGCAACGGGGCTTGCGCTGACCGTGATTTTCATGGTCGTGGGTGCGACGTTCTTCGATGCTTCCACGAGCAGAGTGGTTCTTGTCGATGCATACCAGAATGTAACGATAATCAACCCGTATGCGGCAATTTTGCTTTTGCTTGCCATATATGCGGTAACTGTGGAAGTGGTCGTGCAGTTTACGTTGTTCGTCGGCACTTTCGTGACAAAGACGGGTGCTTTGGCGATACCTCTTGTGCTGTATCTGTTCGCAGGTTCGGTCGCAATGCTCCTCTATAACACGGGTTTGCCTTTCGTCGGGCTGTTCACCAATCTGAGCTGGGCGAGCGCGCTGACTCCCGCGGGAGCACCGATAAGAGGCATGAGCATATACTCGATGATAGCCGTGACCCTGGTATGGACGGCGGCTATGACGACGACCAATTATCTTATGTTCGAAAAGAGGGATCTCAAATGAAAAGAAAGAGGTTTATCGTTGTCGCGACGATTATCGTCGTCTGTCTTGCGGCGACGCTGGCGGCTTGTTCTTCGAGCGACGGACTGTGGAAAATATGCGGTATAGATACCGCAGACGTGGAAAAGATAGAAATAGTCAATTCGGGCGGAGCGATCAAAGTTCTGCAAGGCGGGTTGCTTGCTGAATTTATGGACGAAACGGCAAAGCTTGCCGTTGCGAAAGACGATGACGCATGGCCTGACAACAGATACGATTATTGCCTGAGGATATATCTTTCGGGCAAGAGCGGATACGTCCGTTATTACCTCGGGCAGGAGATGGTCAACGAGGGGATAAAAGGCGGGGCGAAAGAAGGATTTTACGTCTTTGCCGATTATGAGCAGGCAAGGGCTCTGACGGCGAAGTATTTTTACTCGGTATAACCGCATGAACGCGACGTGATAAAAAAGCCGCCCGACCGCGGGCAGCTTATTCTCTGCAATCTTCTATGACCAGCGCGTCCGCGCCCAGATCGTCGAGAAAGTCGTCGGGCTTGAAACGCGTGTTGTGGAATATCGCGAAATTTTTGTAATGTGCAGGCAGTATGACGGGCGTGGAAAGATCCAGCGTCCTGCATATCTCCTCCACCCACAGACGGTAGTTGTCGTAACGCATCGGCAGACCGTTTTCGTAAAGTATCTCGCGTTTTATCTTGTCGCCAGATACCGTCTTTGCCCATATCTTCATATCGTAATAATCATACAAAACCCGCGCCGCTTTGTCAAACACATTATTTTGGAAAAATAATTGACATTCGGCGGTTTGTTATATAAAATATAGAATGTTTATACTCTAGTATAAGCGTAGTCCAGGCAGGGAGGCGTAATTATGGGCAATAAAGCGATTTCCGAAGCGGTCGTCAAGCGTTTGCCGCGCTATTACCGCTATCTCGAGCATCTTGAACAGGAAGGAGTGACCAAGGTATCGTCGGGCAGGCTTGCGCAGCTCCTCGGGGTCACTGCGTCTCAGGTGAGACAGGATTTCTGCAATTTCGGCGGGTTCGGTCAGCACGGTTACGGTTACGACGTCGCCAATCTCAAAAAAAATCTTGCCGAAATTCTCGGTCTCGACAGAAAGTACGACATGATAATAATCGGCGCGGGCAACATAGGCAGAGCTCTCGCTGGATATAAGAATTTTGCGGGCGAGGGTTTCAACGTGCGCGCTCTTTTCGACATCGACGTCAGAGAAAAGTCGGTGGGAGGCATACCCGTTTACAGCATGGAGATGCTTTCCGACTACGTCAAGAAGAACGGTTGCGACATTGCCGTAATAGCGACGCAGAAGGGCGTTGCCGCAGACATAGCCGACAGGCTGGTCGCGCTCGGCGTCAAGAGCATCTGGAATTTCGCTCCGATAGATCTCGATCTTCCCGAGGACGTCTCGGTCGAGAACATCGCTATGAGCGAAAGCCTTTACGTCCTGAGTTACAGGATGAAAAACAAACAATGAGAACAACTCTCTATACGAGGAGGAAATTATAATGGCAAAAGAATTTTACGTCACGGCCGAAGGGCTTGCCGAACTTCAGGAAAAACTCGACTATCTCATCAACGTAAGAAGACCCGAGGCATCCGAGAGGATCAAGCAGGCTCGCGAATACGGCGACTTGTCCGAAAACGCCGAGTACGACGCGGCTAAAGAGGAGCAGGGTATCATCGAGGCGGAGATTCGTGTCCTTCAGGCGCAGATAGACAACGCCGTGGTCATCGAGGAGAACTCCAAGAGTTCGAAGGTCATCATCGGCAGCACGGTCACTCTTCACGACATCGACATGAACGAGAATCTCGTCTACCGCATCGTCGGCTCCACCGAGGCGAACATCAGCGAGGGTCTTATCAGCAACGAGAGCCCGCTCGCGGTCGCTATCCTCGGCAGAAAGAAGGGCGAGACCGTTTCGGTCAAGGACAACGAGGGGGACAGTTACGAAGTAAAAATCGTCAACGTCAAGTAAAAAGGAATTTATGGAAGAAAGAGAACAGAATACAGCCGAAGTCATACAGGTCAGACGCGACAAGCTCGACAAGCTGATCGAAGAGGGACGCAATCCCTACGAGGTCGTCAGATACGACAAAGACGCGTACGCTCAGACGATAAAGGACGAGTATGCCTCCTACGAAGGCAAAGAGGTCTCCGTCGCGGGCAGAATGGTCTCCAAGAGGATCATGGGCAAAGCGAGTTTCGCGCATCTTCTCGACTGCACGGGCAGCATTCAGCTGTACGTCAGCCGCGACGATCTCGGCGAAGAGAACTACGCCGCGTTCAAGAAGACGGACATCGGCGACATCATCGGCGTAAAAGGAATCGTGTTTACTACTAAAATGGGAGAGATCTCGGTGCATTGCCACAGCGTAGAGCTGCTCAGCAAATCGCTGCTGCCTCTTCCCGAGAAGTATCACGGTCTCAAGGATACCGATCTCAGGTACCGTCAGAGATACGTCGACCTGATCGCTAATCCCGAAGTCAAAAAGACTTTCGTCACGAGAAGCCGTATAATCAGCGCGGTTCGCGCGTTCCTCGACGCTCAGGGCTTCATCGAGGTCGAGACGCCCATACTCAATACGATAGCGGGCGGTGCGTCGGCGCGTCCGTTCATCACGCACCACAACACTCTCGACATCGATATGTATATGCGTATCGCCCCCGAGCTCTATCTGAAGAGACTTATCGTGGGTGGTTTCGAGAAGGTCTACGAGCTTGGAAGAAACTTCCGCAACGAAGGCATGGACACCCGTCACAACCCCGAGTTCACGATGATAGAGATGTACCAGGCGTACACCGACTTCCGCGGAATGATGGATCTGACCGAGAGGATATTCGGGCATATCGCAGATACCGTTATCGGTTCGAGAAAGATAACCTACCAGGGCACCGAGATAAATCTCGGGTCGCCGTGGGAAAGACTGACGATGATCGAGGCGGTCAGAAAGTACGTCGGCATAGATTTCGACTCGACCGAGGATATGAACGAGCTCAAGGCGCAGGCGAAGAAAGCCGGCGTCGAGTTCGACGACGATATAAGCTGGGGCAAGCTGCTCTACGAGTGTTTCGATCAGAAAGTCGAAGAAAAGCTCGTGCAGCCGACGTTCGTCTACGACTATCCCGTGGACGTTTCGCCGCTCGCGAAGAGAAAGCCGACCGACAAGAGAATGACCGAGAGATTCGAGTTCTTCATCACGGCAAAAGAATTCGGCAACGCGTTCAGCGAGCTGAACGACCCGATAGACCAGAGAGAGAGATTCATGGCTCAGGTCAAACAGAGAGAAAAGGGCGACGACGAAGCGCAGATGATGGACGACGACTACGTCAACGCGCTGATGTACGGCATGCCCCCGACCGGCGGACTCGGCATAGGCATCGACCGCATGGTGATGCTGTTCACCGATGCGGCGAGCATACGCGACGTGCTGTTGTTCCCGACGATGAAACCTATCGAAAAACAGCAATAAAAGGAGAAAGCAGTCGCAAGACTGCTTTTTTTGAAGGAATGGATAAACTCGACGCACCTCTTTACAACGCGGTAAAACGGGCAGCCTCGGCAGAGGCGCGGTTCTGTATGCCTTCCCATGCGGGAGCGGCGGAAGGACCGCTGTTCGCGTCCGCTCCTTTCGACTTCACCGAGGTCGAGGGGCTGGACAACCTAGCGTGTCCGTCGGGCGTAATACTCGAGGCGGAGAGAAAAGCTGCCGAGGCGCAGGGAGTCGCGCGCACGCTTTTCGTGACAGAGGGCAGCACGGTCTGTATGCACATCGCGCTGTCGCTCGCGAAAGCGAGAGAGGAGGTCGCGTGCATAGGGGATATGCACAGGAGTTTTTACGGCGGCTGCGCTCTTCTCGGGATCGCTCCGCTGTGTTTCGGTTCGGCAGGAGAATTTCTGCGATATACCCGAAAAAACGGAAACGTGTCCGCAGTTTTTTATACTTCGCCCGATTATTTCGGCAACGTCGCGGACGACGCGGAGCTTGTCTCGGAGTGCGCGAAAAAGGGGATACTGACCGTGGCGGATTCCGCTCACGGCGCGCATTTTTGTTACAGCGGTCTTCTTCCCGACGCGCTCTCGGGCAAAGCCGACGTATCGTTTTGCAGTACGCACAAGACGATGGCGTCGTATACGGGCGGCGCGCTGCTCAACCTGAAGGACGATTCGATGTACGACGAGGCGGTCTGTGCGAGACAGCTCTGGCACACCACTTCGCCGTCATATCTCGTTATGGCGAGCACCGATTATTGCCGCGCTCTGTGGCAACGCGACGGAGAGAAGTTCTATGCGGATATAAAAGCCCGCATTGAGGAATTCTGGCAGAACGCGCAAGGGGTGGCTTATACGGTCGAGAAGTCGGACGACTTTTCGCGCCTCGTACTGCGTTTCGAGGGTTACGACGCGGCGGAGGCATCTGAATATCTCGTCGGCAAAGGCATATACGCCGAGGCGGCGATCGGAGACAGGCTGATATTCATCGTCAATCCGTTCAACGCAGACAAGCTCGGACTTCTGCATCGCGTGCTGCAAGGGTTCGTGCCTTCTCGCAAATACGAGAAACCCGTTCTTCCCGAAAGAGAGAAGAGAAACGCTTTCGGTAAGGCGGAGTTCGTCCCGCTCGACAAAGCGGCGGGAAGAGTGTGCCTTAACGAGATAGGGTTCTATCCCCCGGGCACTCCGTTCATCGGGCGCGGCGAAGTGTTTACCGCAGACGACGTCGCGGTACTGACAAAAAATGTCGGTTGTACTTTTGGACTTGTAAACGGCAAAGCCGTTGTGTTACAATAATATTGTGCGCATAGCGCGCGAAGAGGGATTATGAAAGGAAGTTTTATCACGTTCGAAGGTTGCGAGGGCGTAGGCAAGACCACTCAGGTCGAGAGGCTGCGCCGTTATCTCGAGAAGACGGGGCAGAAGGCTCTGTTCCTGAGAGAGCCCGGCGGCACCGTAATATCCGAAAAAATACGCGCGATGCTGCTCAGCAAAGAGAACGACAAGATGAACGGCAAGTGCGAGGCGTTGCTGTATTCCGCCGCACGCGCGCAGCTGCTCGGAGAAGTCGTCGCACCCGCGCTCGAAAGCGGTATAAACGTGATTTGCGACAGATTTACGGACTCTACGTTTGCGTATCAGGGGTCGGCAAGGGGACTCGGAATGGATTTTATAGACGAGCTCAACAGGCTGACGTGCGGAGACGTCGTGCCCGACGTTACCGTGTTTCTCGATCTCAGCCCGCGCGATGCGTTCGCGAGAAAGGGCGGA
The DNA here is from genome assembly GCA_944380305.1 of uncultured Christensenellaceae bacterium. Classification (GTDB taxonomy): domain Bacteria; phylum Bacillota; class Clostridia; order Christensenellales; family UBA3700; genus Ornithoclostridium. The sequence goes on along the minus strand of CALWHF010000001.1, from coordinate 236,686 downwards.
GCGGACGCGGACGACAGACTGGAGAGCCAGAGCATCGAATTCCACGAGAAAGTCTACGAGGGCTACAAAGAAGTCGCGGCGAGATACCCCGAAAGGATAGTATGCGTCGATGCGTCCAGAGACGCCGACACGGTGTGGGATACGGTGATAGACGTATTGAGAAAGAGGACTTCGGTGAAGTGATATGACCGAGACAGAGAGACTTCTGAAAAATTCGAGACCGTACCTTACCGTCTCGGCAGACAAGAAGGGAGGCGTGCTCAATCATTGTTATCTGATAATTTCGGATGACGAAACGGCGCGCAGGACTCTTTGCAGAATGGTCGCGAAAGTCGCGCTGTGCCCCAACGGCGGTTGCGACGAGTGCGAAGTCTGCGAGAAGATAAACGACGGGGCATACGTCGCGCTGAAGATAAACGAGAGCGAAAAGATCTCCGTCGACGACGTATCCGAGCTTATAGAGGACAGCTATTTCACGGGGTTCGACGGCGATAAGAAAGTGTACGTCGTCACGGATATGCAGGGCATGAACGAGAAAGCTCAGAACAAATTTCTGAAGACGCTCGAAGAGCCGCCCGAGGATGTGGTTTTCATACTGGGTGCGAGTCAGCAGACGGCGGTGCTCGCGACGATACTTTCGCGTTGCAAGAAGCTGTATTTCGAGGGGTTTACGGCGGCGCAGATATACGGCGTGCTGACCGAAAAAACCGAAGAGCCCGACGAGGAGACGACACGCGCCGCGACAAGGGCGGCGGTGTGCGGATTCGGCAATCTGACGCGTGCAAAAAAGCTGTACGACGACAGTGCATTCGGAGAAAAATTTTCCCTGCTCGTGTCTGTTATACGCAATTTGTCGTCTACGAAAAAGCTGGACGGACAGCTGCTGAGACTCAAGATAGACAAGTCGAATATCGACGGCTATCTCGATATTGCCGAGACGGTGTTCAGGCTCATTCTCGCGGCTGAAAGAGGGGCAGTGGAAAAGGGTTTCGAGGAGCTTGACGCAATGAAGGGAGAGTACGATTATCCCACTCTCGTCAACATACTCGATCTGATAATCAAGTGCAAGCGCATGAGCGAGAGCAACTGCAATCCGCAGTCGATCGCAGACGCGCTGTTTATAGGAATTTTGGAGGTAAAATATCTATGCCGGAAATAGTGGAAATAAAATTTCCGTCCAATCCGAAGACGTACTACTTCGACCCCAAGGGGATAAAATTCGAAGCGGGCGATAACGCGATAGTCGAGACGGTAAGAGGACAGGAATACGGTAAGGTCGTCGCCGCGAACAGGACGGTGGACGATTCTGCGATCAAAGGACAGCTCAAACCAGTGATCCGCAAGGCTACGCCCGAGGACGACAAGAGGGCGCAGGAGAATATCGACATGAAGGCGTCCGCGATGGAGCTTTGCAACAAGAAGATCGCCAAGCACGGACTCAAGATGAAACTCGTGGACGCGGAATACACGTTCGACCGCTCCAAGATAGTGTTCAGCTTTACCGCTGACGGCAGAGTGGATTTCAGAGAGCTGGTCAAGGACATAGCGAGCGTAATGCACATGAGGATAGAGCTGAGACAGATCTACGAACGCGACGACATCAAGATGAGGGGCGCGCTCGCGATGTGCGGCAGACCGTGCTGCTGCATCACGCATCTGTCCGACTACGAAAAGGTCACAGTCAAGATGGCAAAGAATCAGAACATATCGCTCAATCCCACCAAGGTCAGCGGTATGTGCGGAAAGCTGATGTGCTGTCTCAGGTACGAGAACGATTATTACGTCGAGACCGCGAAACTTCTGCCCAAGGTCGGCAGTCTCGTTTCCACGGCTAAAGGTAACGGCAGAGTCGAGGAGACGGATATGCTCAAACGCAGGGTAAAAGTAGCGATCCAGAACGAGGACGGAGTGATAAACGATTATTTCGAAGTGGGCGAATTCGAGGTCGTCGGCGCGCCGCAGAAACAGAGGGTCAGCAAGGAAGAGGAACAGTACGAAAAAGAGCTGAAAAAGCTGGAAGAATAAAACGAAAAGACGCCTTGACGAGGCGTTTTTTTTCTTTATCCGAGTTAGGCATTGCTAACCAAAACGCGGGGGCAATTTTTTTGGAAAAGGTTTACAATGCGGGGGTCGTGTGATATAATCTAATCACAAAATCTAAAAAGGAGATTTACGAAAATGGCATACGTTATCGGAGATGGTTGCATAAAGTGCGGTAACTGCGCTGCTAATTGCCCCGTTGAAGCGATTTCTGAGGGCGACGACAAGTACGTTATCGACGCGGACGCTTGCATCAGCTGCGGCACCTGTGCTGCGGGCTGCCCCGTTGAAGTCATCAGCGAGGAGTAATTCGCACGATCTGAAAAAGCAAGACGGGTCGGCGCGGTCGAAAGGCTGTGCCGATTCTTTTTTTATGCCGTCGCGGCTGCGAAGAGGTCTGCGGTCGTCCGACGCCCTGAACCGCGACCGTACCGAGTCGATCCGTACGCTTACGGGTGCGAAGCGCGCGATTTCGCGTTTATTCGCGCGCAAATTTTCCAAAGTTCGTTCAAGCCCTTTATTTTTGCGCGCATATATGGTAAAATTATCAAGATAACGGATTTTTTACTCACGGAGGATAAATGAAAAGAGATTTCTTGTGTATGGACGGCGTGAGCGCGGAAACGCTCACAAGGCTTATGGACGACGCAACAGTCATGAAGAAACAGGTTTTGTCTGACAACAAGACCTGCGATATTCTCAAAGGCAGGAGCGTTGCGACCCTTTTCTACGAGAACAGCACGAGGACGAGGTGTTCCTTCGAAGACGCCTGCAAGTATCTCGGCGCGACCGTAACGGTCGTGGACGTGGCAACTTCGAGCGTGCAGAAGGGCGAGAGCATACTCGATACGGGCAGGACGATAGAGGCTATGGGTACGGATGCGATAATCATACGTCATTCTTCGTCGGGTGCTCCTAAATATCTCGCCGACAACGTGAAGTGCAGCGTCATCAATGCGGGCGACGGCTTGCACGCGCATCCGACACAGGCCCTTCTCGATCTGTTCACGATACGCGAAAAATTCGGCAGGGTCGAAGGGCTGACCGTGACGATAATCGGCGACGTGAAACACAGCCGTGTCGCGAGAAGCAACATAGTTTCGCTGACTACGATGGGCGCGAAAGTCAGAGTTTACGGTCCTCCGACGATGATACCGCAGGCGGCGGAAAGACTTGGTTGTGAGGTCTGCTCGTCGATAGAAGACGCTTTTATCGGCAGCGACGTTATAATGGGGCTCAGGATTCAGCTAGAAAGGCAGAAAAAAGGACTCTTCCCGAGCTACGGCGAATACGCGCGTTTCTTCGGCATAAATCCCGAGAGGATGAAACTCGCGAACAAGGGCGCGATCGCGATGCACCCGGGTCCCGTCAACAGGGGCGTGGAATTCTCGTACGCGCTCTGCGAAGACGAATGTTGCTACAAGGATATACAGGTCACCAACGGCGTGGCTACCCGCATGGCACTGCTCAAATGGGTACTGGAGGGCTGATATGAAGAAATTGCTTATAAGATCCGCGCTGGTAGGCGGCAAAAAAAGAGACGTACTGATAGACGGCGACAGGATAGAGAAGATCGCCGCGGACATCGATGCGGGAGACTGCAAGGTGATAGACGCTGATGGGCTGACCGCTTTGCCCGCATTCGTGGACATGCACGTCCATCTGCGCGAACCGGGCTACGAATACAAAGAGGATATAGAGAGCGGCTCCAGGGCGGCTGTCGCGGGAGGATTTTCCGCGGTATGCTGCATGCCCAACACCAATCCCGTAACGGACAACAAGTACATCGTGAGGTATATAAAGGACAGAGCGAAAGAGGTCGATCTCGCGAAGGTCTACCCGATAGCCGCGGTGAGCGTGGGGCAGAAAGGCGAGACGATAACCGAGATGGGCAAGCTCAAAGAGGCGGGCGCGGTCGCGTTCTCGGACGACGGCAGACCCGTGGAGAGCGCGCAGCTCATGAGGATCGCGCTCGAATACGCGGGAGGGTTCAATATGCCCGTGATCAGTCACTGCGAGGATCTGTCGCTGGTCAACGACGGCGTGATGAACGAAGGATTCACGGCGACACTCGCGGGATACAAGGGCATTACGAGAGCGAGCGAAGAGGTAATGGTCGCACGCGACATAGTGCTTGCCGAGACGCTCGGCGCGAGAGTCCATATCGCGCACATAAGCACAAAAGGCAGCGCGCAGCTTATCAGGGAGGCGAAAGCCCGCGGCGTGAAAGTCACCTGCGAGACCTGCCCGCACTATTTCGCGGCTACCGACGCTCTGCTCGAGGGCGGGGACGCGAACGCGAAGGTCAATCCTCCGCTGAGAGAAGAAAGCGACCGCCTCGCGATGATAGAGGCGATAAAGGACGGCACGGTGGACGCGATAGTTACCGATCACGCTCCGCACGCAAAACACGAGAAGGAGGGCGGGCTGATCGGCGCGGCGAACGGCATAAGCGGCATAGAGACGTCTTTCGCGCTGTCGTATACGACGCTGGTCAGGAGCGGCGCGATAACGCTCGAAAAGCTCAGCGAGCTGATGACGGCAAATCCCGCCGGCATAGTAGGCATAGAATGCGGCGCGCTGAAAGAGGGAGCTCTCGCGGACATAACTCTCGTCGATCTCGACGCGAAGTATACGATAGACAAGAACAAGTTTTTCTCCAAAGGCAAAAACACGCCCTTCCACGGCAAGGAAGTGTACGGCAAGGTACGCTATACGCTGGTGGACGGCAAGATAAAATACAAAGAGGTATGATATGATAATCGACAAACTCATAGACGCTATAAAGAGAACGGATAACCCGTCCGTGATAGGTCTCGACACCTGCGTGGACTATCTCCCCGACGAGATGAAGGAAAAATGCCTGACTCTCGACGACGCGGCAAACTATATCACGAAATTCAACTTCGATCTCGTGGACGCGCTCAAGGACGTCGTTCCCGCGGTAAAAGTGCAGGTCGCGTATTACGAGATGTACGGCGTTGCGGGCATGCGCGCTTTCAAAGACACGATCGCATACGCGCGCGCTAACGGCATGATCGCGATCGCGGACATAAAACGCAACGACATCGGCAGCACCGCGGCGGCGTATAGCAAGGCATACCTCGGCGCGACACAGCTTGCGAACGGCGTCAAGGTCACTCCGTTCGAGAGCGATTTCGTGACGGTCAACGGCTATCTCGGCAGCGACGGCGTAAAGCCTTTCGTAGCGGACTGCGAGGCGAACGACAAGGGCATATTCGTGCTCGTCAAGACTTCCAATCCCGCCAGCGGAGAACTTCAGGATAAGCCTCTCGGCGACAAGGAGACCCTTTACGACGCAATGGCGGACCTCGTGGACGACTGGGGAAAGAACCTCGTCGGCAAATACGGATATTCGTCCGTCGGCGCGGTCGTGGGCGCGACGCACAAGGAGCAGGCGGCAAGGATAAGGGCGGCACATCCGCATCTGTTCTTCCTGATCCCGGGCTACGGCGCGCAGGGCGGCAAGGCGGAAGATCTCGCCGTGTGTTTCGAAAACGGCATAGGCGGCATCGTAAACTCGTCGCGCGGCATACTTTGCGCGTACAAGAAAGAGCAGTACGCGGGGCTCAACTACAAGGACGCGGCTCTGAAGGCGGCTCTCGATATGCAGAAGGATCTGACAAGGTGCATCAAATGAAAGACAGGATCGCTACCGTACTCAAAAACGTGCCCGTCTCTGACGGGATATGGTATATGACGCTGGCGTTCGACGATCTCGACGGGATAAAGGGCGCGCAGTTTCTCGACATAAAACTCCCCGACAGGAGCAGGGTGCTGAGAAGACCTTTCTGTATCTGCGATTTCGACGCCGAAAAAAAGACGGCGGACGCCTGCTACGCGGTAGTGGGCGGCGGCACCGAGGTGTTGACCGGAGTGAAAGCGGGAGATAAACTCAACGTGCTCCTGCCGCTCGGCAACGGATATGCGCCTGAGGGAAAAAAGATCATGTTGATAGGCGGGGGCATGGGCGTCGCGGTACTTCCCGCAATAGCGACAGCCAATCCCGACAAAGAGATACACGCGTTCATCGGTTTTGCAAACAAGGGCAAGGTCGTGCTTGAAAAAGAGCTCGGCAAAAAGTGCGCCTCGGTCACAGTGGCGACGGACGACGGCAGTTACGGCAAAAAGGGTTTTGTTACGACGGTCGCGCGCGAAGCGTACGACGAGATGAGACCCGACGAGATATTCGTCTGCGGGCCCGAAGTCATGTACAAGGCGGTGAAGAAGTGCTTTGACGGCGTAAAAACGCCGATATACGTTTCGCTCGAACAGCGTATGGGTTGCGGCATAGGCGCGTGCCTCGTCTGCAACTGCAAGGTCAGACGGGCGGACGGCGAGGGTTACGTCAGGGTGTGCAAGGACGGTCCCGTTTTCCTTCTCGACGAGGTGGTGCTATGAGTAATCTCAAAGTAAACATAGCGGGCGTGGAATTCAAAAACCCGATAATAACCGCGAGCGGCACGTTCGGTTTCGGCAAGGAATACGGGGAGTTTTATCCGCTTTCCGCTCTAGGCGGTATCTGCACAAAAGGTCTGACTCTGAAAAAGAGAGAGGGCAATCCTCCTCCCCGCGTCGCAGAGACGTACGGCGGAATGCTCAACAGCGTCGGACTTCAGAACCCGGGCATAGATCATTATCTCGCCGAGGACGACAAGAGGCTCGCGAAAGAAGGCGTGGTAGTGATAGCGAACATCGCGGGCTCGACTCTCGACGATTACATAGCCATGGGAGAGAGGATAAACGAGAGCAGCGCGGATATGGTCGAGCTCAACATATCCTGCCCCAACGTCAAGCAGGGCGGCATGGCTTTCGGCGTACTTCCGAAGAACGTCGAAGAGGTCACGCGCGCGGTGAAGAACGTCTGCAAAAAACCCGTGATAACCAAGCTGTCGCCCAACGTCAGTTGTATCGCGGACAACGCGAGAGCGGCAGAGGAGGGAGGTGCGGACGCGGTATCGCTTATCAATACGCTTTCGGGCATGGCGGTCAACTATAAGACGAGAAGACCCGTGCTCGCGAACAACAACGGCGGTCTTTCGGGTCCCTGCGTGAAACCCGTCGCGCTCAAGATGGTATGGGACTGCTACAACGCGGTGAAGATTCCCATAATAGGACTCGGCGGCATAACGACCTATACGGACGTACTGGAATTCATGATATGCGGAGCGCGCGCGGTGCAGGTGGGTACGGCTAATTTCACCGATCCGACCGCTGCGTACGACATAGCGAAGGATCTCGAAAAATACGTTTCCGAAAACGACGTCGATATAAACGACCTTGTGGGTACTTTGATACTCAACTAGCGTTTTATCGACACGGATAAACAAAAAATACAATTCAACATCTATCGGGAGGACAATGATATGATGACTAAAGAACAGGCACTCGAAGTTTATCGCAGCACGGGTGCGATACTCAAAGGACACTTCAGACTGACTTCGGGCAGACATTCCGACACCTATATGCAGAGCGCGAAGGTGTTTGTCGACACGAAGGCGAGCGAGCAACTGTGCAAGGCTCTCGCCGAGAAACTGACCGAGAGCAACGTCGAGGTCGACGTCGTGATCTCGCCCGCTATCGGCGGTATCCTTATGGGATACGAGGTCGCGAGACAGCTCGGCAAACCCAATATCTTTGCAGAGCGCGAGAACGGGGTCATGACTCTGCGTCGCGGTTTCACGATCGAAAAGGGCACTAAGTTCGTCGTTTGCGAAGACGTCGTGACTACGGGCGGTTCGGTCAAGGAAGTCATCGCGCTGGTCAAAGAGGCGGGCGGCGAAGTCACCGCGGTCGCGTCTCTCGTGGACAGGAGCAACGGTAAAGTGGACTTCGGCGTCAAGTTCGTCAACCTTATCAGTATGGACATCACTTCGTACGAGCCCGACGAATGCCCGCTCTGCAAAGAGGGCAAGATCGAGCTGACCAAGCCCGGTTCAAGAGTCTTTACCAAGTAAAGCCTATGTGGAAAAGGATCGAAAAGGCGTACGCAAGCCTTCATATGCGCGTCGACTTCAAGCCGCAGATAGGCATCGTGCTCGGCACGGGGCTGGGAGCCGTCGCTGAAAACATCGAGAGTGTATACAGCGTGCCGTTCAACAGCATTCAGGGAATGCCCGTTTCCACGGTACAGGGACACAGCGGCAGATTCGTTTTCGGATACATCAACCGCGTGCCCGTCGTCGTCATGCAGGGCAGAGTGCACTATTACGAAGGATACACTCCGCAGGAGGCAGTGCTCCCGATTCGCCTTATGATAAGAATGGGAGTCAAGGCACTCGTTCTGACAAACGCCGCAGGCGGTATCAGAGAAGATCTCGATACGGGCGACATAATGATGATAACCGACCACATTTCGCTTGTGCCGTCTCCGCTTATAGGCAAGAACGATCCGTCTTACGGCGACAGATTCCCCGATATGAGCGAGGCGTACGACGCGGGATTGAGAGATCTTGCCAAAGTCGCTGCGAAAAAAGCGGGACTCGAGCTCAAAGAAGGAGTTTACATTCAGTTCCCCGGTCCGAATTTCGAGACGCCCGCAGAAGTACGCATGGCGCGTGCCATGGGTGCGGACGCGGTAGGAATGAGCACGGCGATAGAGACGATCGCGGCGGTGCATATGGGCATAAAGGTCCTGGGACTATCCTTCATCAGCAATAAGGCGTGCGGTCTCGGCGGCGGCAAGCTCAGCCATCTCGACGTGCAGGCAGAGAGCAAGGCTGTAGAAGGCAAACTGAGCGAACTGATAAACGAGATCGTGGTGCTAGCCTCCAACAAATAAAGGGCATTACGCACACGGGTAGGAAAATTTTGCAACAATCAATTCCGACAGCGGTATTTTCCGCCGTCGGAGTACGCGTTTTCGCGGGTCGGAGGAGCATGAAACTCAGAATATACAACGCGAGGATACTCACAAAAAACGGAGTGATCGAAGGTGAGCTCCGCACGGACGGGGACAGAATATCGTACCTGTCTCCCGTCTCTACGCTAGACTGGCAGGACTGGGACAGAGAGATAGATCTCAAAGGCAATCTGATGATCCCGTCGTTCAAGAACTCGCATACGCATTCACCGATGACCTTTCTACGTTCGCGCGCGGAGGATATGCCTCTCAAGGACTGGTTGTACAAGCAGGTGTTTCCCGCTGAAGGCAGGCTGACAGACGAGGATTGCTATTATTTCACAAGGCTTGCGGTGGCGGAATACTATGCGGGCGGCACGACGTACTGCTGCGAAATGTACGGGCATACCGAGGCGGTCGCGTCCGCTTTTGCGGATACGGGATTCGGCGCGTATATCGGCAGCGGTATATTCGATTTTGACGGGAACTACGATAAGATAACAAAGAGAGCGGTCGAGCTGAAATCTAAGACCGACAAGCTGCCCAGAGTAAAATACGCTCTCGCGATGCACGCGCAGTATACCTGCGGCGACGAGACGTTGAGGGCGGTGAGCGATCTGTCTAAAGAGTTTTCGCTGCCCGTACTCACGCATCTTTCCGAGACTGCCGAAGAGGTGGAGTCGTGCAGAAACGAACACGGCGTTTCGCCCGTGCGACTTCTTGCGGAAAAGGGGATATTCGATCTCGGCGGTACGGGATTCCATTGCGTGCACGTCGACGAGGAAGACATAAAGATAATGAAAAAGCTCAACGTGTCTGCGGTCACTTGTCCGTGCAGCAACCTTAAGCTGGCGAGCGGGATAGCCCCGATCGGGAAACTGCTCGACGCGGGCGTAAGTCTGGGCATAGGCACGGACGGCGCGGCGAGCAACAACGCGCTCGACATGTTCCGAGAGACTTATCTCGCGACTGTACTTCAGAAATACCTTTCGGGAGACGCCGCAGCGTTGAGCGCGAAAAAACTTTTCGACAGCGCGACGGACGGAAAGATATGCGGTGTCGAAAAGGCGGACGGACTTTACGTCGGTGCACTCGCCGACATGGCGGTGATAGATATGAGCGCGCCCGAAATGCAGACGCTGGGCGACGTCAGGGACAACCTGGTCTATGCGGGCGGCAAACGCAACGTGATTATGACGATAGCGGGCGGCAAAGTGGTATACGAGAAAGGCGAGTACCTCTACGGCGAGGACTACGTCGCGCTTCTCGAAAAATGCAATTCCGCCGCGAAGAGGATACTCGATGAAAGCTGAAAAGACCAAGACCGCGGATCGCGACGGCAAGAGAGAAAAGCGGATACGTTTCGCGGGACTCGTGATACTGACGGTCGCGGTGATAGCGGCAGTATTGATCACTATGTTCGCGGTCAGGAGCTGCAGCGAGAGAGAATATCTGGATATAGGTCAGCCGTACGACGTCGGAAAGGCGACGGTGACGGTGACAGACGTCTATATCGAGAGAATGGCAACGACAGAGACGGTCTACGCCGTGATCACGGTGAAGATCGAGGCTGAAAAGGACTTTACTATGAATACCGACGATTTCAGGCTGGACGACGTGTCTGCCATGACCGTGACGCTGCCTTCCGCGGGGACGGTGACGACGGGAAAGACCGAGGTGGCAGCGGGGGAGACGAAGGACGTGAAAGTGGCGTTTTGCGTGCCCAGGAGCATGAAAGTCAGCTCGCTGACATATAAGAAAGCCGTGTTCAGACTCGGCAGCATGATAGAAAACGATAACAACCTTTCTTAAGGAGTAAAAATGATACAGGTAAACGATTTGTTTTTGCAGTTCGGCGGCAGAAAGCTGTTCGAGGACGTCAACCTCAAGTTCACCGACGGGAACTGCTACGGCGTGATAGGCGCGAACGGAGCGGGAAAGTCGACTTTTCTCAAGATACTTTCGGGAGAACTCGAGCCCACGAGGGGTACGGTGTCGATAGGCAAAGGGCAGCGTATCAGCGTTCTGCATCAGAACCAGAACGATTTTGACGACTGCACCGTGATGCGCACGGTACTTCTCGGGCATAAGCGTCTCGTAGACATAATGGACGAGAAGGACGCATTGTATTGCAAAGAGGATTTTTCCGAAGAAGACGGCATAAGGGCGTCGGAGCTGGAAAACGAATTTGCGGAGCTGGGCGGCTGGGAAGCGGAGAGCGAAGCGGCGTCTCTGCTCAACGAACTCAAATTCGGCGAAGAGTATCACGACAAGCTGATGAGCGAGCTCGACGGCAAACAGAAAGTCAAGATACTGCTTGCACAGGCTCTTTTCGGCAATCCCGACATACTGATACTCGACGAGCCGACCAACAATCTCGACGCAAAGAGCATAATGTGGCTTGAAAAATTCCTTATGGATTTCAAGAACACGCTCATCATCGTTTCGCACAACCGCCATTTCCTGAACAAGGTCTGCACGCATATATGCGACGTGGACTACGGTCAGATAAACATGTACGTCGGCAACTACGACTTCTGGTACGAGACCAACCAGCTGCTCGCGAGACAGGCGAAAGAAGCGAACAAGAAGGCAGAAGCGAGAGCGAAGGAATTGCAGGAATTCATTGCGCGTTTCTCGGCGAACGCATCCAAATCGAGACAGGCTACTTCGAGAAAGAAAGAGCTTGAAAAGCTGACGCTCGAGGACATCAAGCCGTCGATGAGAAAGTATCCGTATATCAATTTCGAGATGGATCAGGATCTGGGAAAAGAGATACTCAAAGTCGAAGGACTGACCAAAAAGGGCTTTTTCGAGAACGTGACTTTTACCGTGCAGAAGGGCGAAAAAATAGCGTTTCTGTCAGATAAATCCACCTCGGTGTCGATGCTTTTTGACATACTCAACGGCATAGAGGAACCCGACGCGGGCAAATTCGAGTGGGGCAAGACGGTAAGACTCAGCTACGTTCCGCAGAACTTCGACGACTTTTTCGACGGTTGCAACATGAATCTGGTCGAATGGATAAACAGGTTCTCCAAAGATCATACCGAGAGCTATCTGAGAAGCTGGCTGGGCAGGATGCTGTTCTCTGGAGACGAAGTGAAGAAGAGCGCGAAAGTGCTCAGCGGAGGAGAAAAGGTGCGCTGCATGCTCGCGCGCGCAATGCTGATAGGCGGCAACGTGCTGATACTCGACGAGCCTACCAACCACCTCGATCTCGAGGCGATCACCGCGCTGAACAAGGGCATGATAAATTACAAGGGTTGCTCGCTTTTCGCGACCCACGATCAGGAGCTTATGCAGACGGTCGCGAACAGGATAATAGAGATCAACGGAACAAAGACTTTCGACAAGCTGACTACTTACGAAGAATATCTTGAAACTATCTGAGAGGTGAATCATGGATAAGAAAGACAAACAGATTATCGCGATACTGCGCGAGGACAGCCGTTTCACTACGGCTCAGATCGCCGCGATGAGCGGTCTCGACGAAGAAGACGTAAAGGGCAGGATCGCCGCGATGGAAGACGACGGCGTGATAGCCAAGTATACCGTGCTATGCAACACCGAAAAACTCGATTCCGATGCGGTCACCGCGCTGATCGAAGTCAAGGTCACGCCGCAGATGCGCGATGGTTTCGACGCGATAGCGCGCGACATCTACAAGTTCGAAGAGGTAAAAGACGTCTATCTGATGAGCGGCAGCTACGATCTGACCGTGATAGTCGAGGGCAAAAACCTCAGAGAGGTCTCACGTTTCGTGACCGAGAGGCTTTCGGTGCTCAAGGACGTCATTTCGACGGCTACGCATTTCATTCTGAAAAAATACAAGGCTGAGGGCGTCATCCTCGAAAAAAGAGACGGGATAAAGAGAGAAGAGATAGTATGAATTACGACAAACACATAGGCGACGTCGTAAAGAACATCAGGCCTTCGGGCATTAGAAAGTTTTTCGACGTCGCGGCAATGTATAAAGACGTGATCTCGCTCGGCGTCGGCGAGCCGGACTTCGTTACCCCGTGGGAGGCGAGAGAGGCCGCCGTTCAGAGCATAAGAAAGGGAATCACGCAGTATACGTCCAACAGCGGGCTCATGCAACTGCGCGAGGCGGTCTCGAAATATATCGACCTGCAATTCGGCGTCGGTTACGATCCCAAGGACGAGATAGTGATGACGGTGGGTGCGAGCGAGGCGATATATCTTGCTGTGCGCACGCTGGTCAATGCGGGCGACGAAGTGATAATCCCTGAGCCGTCCTACGTTTCGTACGCTCCCGGGGTCGCGCTGTGCGACGCCGTTCCCGTGACCGCGCCTTGCAGGGCGGAGGACAACTTCATCCTGACCGCAGAGTCGCTCGAGTCGGTGATCACACCGAGGACGAAAGCGGTCATACTTCCTTTCCCGAACAACCCGACGGGCGCGATAATGACGAAGCCGCAACTCGAAAAGATAGCCGAAGTCGTCAAAAAACACGACGTGATCGTAATATCCGACGAGATATACGCCGAGCTGACCTACGGCGGACTGCGCCACGTCTCGATAGCGTCGCTGGACGGTATGAGAGAACGCACCGTGCTGATAAACGGTTTCAGCAAGGCGTTCGCGATGACGGGCTGGAGACTGGGCTATTTCTGCGCGCCGAGAGAACTCGCCAGGCAGATGCTCAAGATACATCAGTATATAATCATGTGCGCGCCCACAGCGGCACAGTACGCAGCACTCAGGGCACTCAATACCGCGTTCGAGGACAACTTCGCGGCGGTCGAGGAGATGAGGAGCCAGTACGATATAAGGAGAAGATTCCTGGTCAAGCGTCTCAACGAGATGAAACTGACCTGTTTCGAGCCGAAGGGAGCGTTTTACGTCTTCCCGTGCGTATCGGTGACGGGACTGGACGGAGAACAGTTTGCGGAGGAACTTCTCAACGATCAGAAAGTCGCCGTCGTGCCGGGAGGGGCTTTCGGCGATTCGGGCAAAGACTTTATCCGCATAAGCTACGCGTATTCTCTCGAGGATCTGAAGAGGGCGACCGACAGGATAGAAAAGTTCCTCAGGAAGAAAGGCGTGCTGTAAAGCGACGCCGCGTGTCCCGTGTCGTCGCGATATTCCGCAAAATGCGCGAAAATGTGTCTCAACCGTCTTAAAATGTGCATATTTTTAATACTATTTTAATAAAACGGGTGCGAAACGGAGCATTTTGCGGGCGGTAAAAAAATTTTTGAAAAAGTTTGAAAAAACTGTTGACAAAATTTTAAGTCGGTGATAAAATGCAAACTGTAAATAAAAGAGCTCATAATTTTCCCCCTTATCATATAATATAGGAAGGGAGGTATCCGAAATCGGATACCTCTCTTTCTCTTTTTACCGCGGATGTTTTAACGTGACCGTAAAACGGTCTCCGTTTTTGTCCATAAAGTTTCGTTATGTCGCAAATCGCGCTCCGAAAACGGGACAAATACGTCTTTCCGCGGCGTGTCGGATGCGTTTTCCGACTTTTTACGCCTCAAAGTCAGCGTCAGTCGTTCTGATACTGTCCGCTTTCGTGGCAACACTTGCCGCCGCACGCCTTGCCGCAATTCTTTGCGTTGTCGGCGCGGTTAGCCTGCTGCTTGTTCTGCTTAGCTTTCTTCATGACTTTAACCTCCTTTTTAGGCTACTTGTATTGTGTTACCCTTGGCAGGATATATTCGGGAGTCGGCTGTAAAAATTTACCTTATTCCGAGTCGGCGCGGTAAGGAGAGACCGACAGCGCGCTTTTCAGCAGGTTTCCCGCGCCTTGCTCGTAATCGTCAAGCGAGGAAAAAAGCGCGTTTTCGTCCGCGAAGGATAAAAAATGTTTTTTCGCGTAAAAAGAAAGAGCCTTGCAGAAACCGTCATGAGTAATGCTGTCCGCGGCGAGATCCGTCGCGAGAGCGGCTTTGCAGTAGACGGTTGCAAAGTAGTCGGTCGGGTCGCGGTAATCCGTCGTGCTCCTGAATACGTCGAGAGAGGGTATCTCTCCGAGAGAGCGCATGTTTTCGACGTAATCGTCGCAGCAGTCCTGCCAGCTTTTTTTCAGGGCGTCGGCATAGCTTTTCATTCCTCTTTTTTCGAAATACAGCAGAGTGGACCATTGCGCGAGGGCTTCGTCCTGCCACGGCGCGGACACCTGATCGCTGCCGACGAGCGAGTACCACCATTGATGCGCGATCTCGTGGACGACCGTCTTTTCGGTATCCGCGAAAGACAGCGCGTCGGAGAGTACGGCGACGTTGCAGTATTCCGCGCCCGCAGTCATAAACGGAGTGAACACGAGATATTGGCGTTTCGCAGGCAGTTCGCAAAAACTGTCCGAAAACAGGGAAAAAGCGTTTGCGGCGTATTCCGCTACCTGCGCGCGCGTGCCGTCGTGAAGTATGCAGACGGTATATCCGTCTTCCGTGACTTCCGTAACCTGTGCGTCGGGACACAGAAAGAGGGAGAGATCGCGCAAAGAACTTCCCGTGTAGACGCGTTTTCCTATATCGCGCGTTATCTCGTCGGCGGAGCATGCGACCTGCCAGTCGTTCGGGCAGTCGAGAGTCAATCGGTAATCCGCGCAGTCGAACGCGAACGGATCGCCCGTTTCTTCGTATCCGTAAAAGAGGAATCCTCCGTCCTTTTCGTCGTAACGGCATAGCTGAGGGAAAAAGAAGGTCAGATTTATCGAAAAGTCGTTGTAGCCGTAACGCGCGTTACACAGCGGCAGGATCAGATCGAAGGAAAAGCGTACTTTTGCGGTCTGACCGCGTTTGAGCGGAGAGGAGAGTTTTGCGACGATCTTGCACGGGGAAGCGCAGAGGGATACGCTTTTCACGTCGTCTCCGCCCGCCTGCAAAAAGGCGTAACTCCCCGCGTTTATACCGTGAGGATACGCTTGTGACATCATTACGGAATCGATCGGGGGAGGGGTTTTCAGCGTGAAAGCGTCGGGATAGAACGCGAAAACCAGCTCGTCTGTCTTTTCGGCAAACGTATTGGTAACGGTCACCGTCTGGTCTATCGAGACTTTGTTTTCGGCGTCGTCCACGGCGACGGCGAGTTCGTACGAAACCGCGGAGGGCGTTTCTGCGTCGCAGTCTTCGCAGGATACGAACGCGAGCAGGGGAGACAGTATCAGCGCGGTCAGAAATATAGGCAATATCTTCTTCATATTATTAGATATTGCGGAAGGCGCGGGGTTATGACGCGAAAAACCGCCTTGACAATGCGCGCGCGTGATAATATAATAGAATCATAAATATAACGTATAAGGCGGGCGTTACGCCCGAAGGAGGCAAAAATGGGACTCGGCAGCTTTTTGAAAAGACAGTTCCGCAAGGTCATTCAGTGGGAGCCGGAAGACAGAGACGTCATCGTCTGGAAGTTTCCGCTCGAGCGCAAAGAGGAATTCATGCGCAAGTCGATGCTCGTCGTTCGCGAAGGGCAGAAGGCGATATTCATAAAAGAAGGCAAGCTGTGCGACGTGTTCGGTCCGGGAACGTACGAGCTGGAGGATATAAAGAATATCCCGATACTGACCGCGTTGTACAACTGGAAGTACGCGTGGGAGACGCCGTATACGGGTGACCTCTATTTCGTTTCGACGAGACAGTTTATAGACAACAAGTGGGGCACGTCCAATCCCGTAATGATGAAGGACAAGGACTTCGGCATGGTACGCGTGCGCGGTTTCGGCGTGTATTCGTTCGCGATCGGCGTGCCGACCTACGCGATGAACGAGCTGTTCGGCGCGACGGGAGGACTCAGCGTATCCGACGTAGACAATTACTTCAAGAAGATAATCGTCAGCGTGCTGACAAATTCGATAGCCGAATCGGGCGTCAGCGCGCTCGATCTTGCGGCGCATTACGACGATATTTCGGCGATCGCTCTCGCCAAGATGCAGGACGATTTCGGCAAAATGGGCATAGAGATCAAGGGGCTGTATATCGAAAACCTGTCTGTGCCCGAAGAGGTCGAGAAGATGATAGATAAGCGCACGTCGGTCGGCGTAATGGGCGACGCGATGCAGGGATACGCACAGATGGAGACGCTGGGCGCGATGCGCGACGCGGCGAAGAACCCCGGCGCGAGCGGCAATATGGCGAACGCGGGCATAGGTCTCGGCGCGGGTCTCGGCATAGGCAAGATGTTTGCCGAGAACATGGCGGGCGCAGTCACCGCGGAAAACAAGGTCAGATGTCCGCATTGCGGCGCGACCGTGAAGAAGGGTGCGAAGTTCTGCCCCGAGTGCGGCAAGGAGATGACGGACGAGAAGATTACCTGTCCCGTCTGCGGTAAAGAGGTCAGAAAGAATGCGAAGTTCTGCCCCGAATGCGGAGCGGGTCTCGGCAACAAGAAGTGCCCCGAATGCGGCAAGGAAGTGCCTGCGGGCACGAAGTTCTGCCCCGAGTGCGGCAAGAAAATAAAGTAAGTCGGAGAGTATGCGGAAAGAAGAAGTAAAAGACGCGGGATCTGCCCGCGAGGTGGAGAGCGATACGTTCAAATGCCCGGGGTGCGGCAATTTTCTGAAGTACGACCCCGAAAGCGGCAAGATGAAGTGCGAGTACTGCGGTGCGGAAAAACCGGTGCCGCCCGTCAGAGAGCCGATGGAACTGTTTTACACTTCGCTTTCTGAGCAGGGTTTCAGCGGCTGGGGGGAAGTGAAGTGCATCCAGTGTCCCGTATGCGGCGCGAAGACGATGCTCGACAAGTATCAGACGGTCGCGGTGTGCCCGTTCTGCGGTGCGCCCAATCTCGTGGAAAGCGACGAGATCCCCGGGCTTAAACCCAACGCGGTGCTGCCGTTCAGGATAACCGAAAAGACCGCGCACGAGAGCCTTAAGAAGTGGATGGGCAAGAAGTTCCTCGCTCCTTCCGATCTCAAGAAGAACGCGAAGACTTCGAAGATGAGCGGCGTTTACATACCGAGCTGGACTTTCGATTCAAACGTGTTCACGAGATACGACGCGAGGCTGGGCAAGACTTATACGGTCACGGTCGGCACGGGCAAGAACAGACGCACAGAGACGCGCGTCAGATGGTACAACGTGTCCGGCACGGTCAATTCGTATTTCGACGATATTCTCGTCGGAGCGAGCACCAAGATGTCTCAGAAACAGATAAACAAGATAGGCGGTTTCGACACGAAGAATTCCATTCAGTACGAAGAGGAGTATCTTTCGGGCTATTCCGCCGAAAGGTACGCGCACGGCCTCGACGAGAGCTGGGAAGTCGCCAAGGGCATAATGACCGACAACATCAGGAATCAGATCAGGAATCTCTATCCCGACGCCGACAGAGTGGATTACATCAACGTATACCCCGTATTCAACGAGACGAAATTCAAATACGTCCTCGCGCCGATATGGACGAGTTCGTACCGCTATAAAGGCAAGGATTACGGTTTCGTCGTCAACGGCAGGAACGGCAGGACGGTCGGCAAAGCTCCTTTGTCGCCGATAAAGACTTTCTTCTTCGCGCTGTTCTGCGCTGGCGTGGCGGCGTTGCTGATCTGGATGTTCTATCTTCTTTTCCTGTCGTAGGCAGTCGAAAACGCTTGCAATATCCGCCGCGATTATATAAAATAAGTAGCGGAAAGAGACGGCGGATCGCGCCGTATATAATATTGATAAAATAAATAATAATAAATAAGGGAAAACCCTTGACGGAGGTAAATATGATAACCAAGGATATGCTTATAGCAGACGCGCTCAAGCAGGGCGACGTGGACGCGATAGCAAACGTACTTTTCAGCGTGGGCATGCATTGCCTGGGCTGCGCGCTCGCACACAACGAGACGGTAGAGGATGCGGCGAACGCTCACGGCGTGGACGTAGACGAGCTGGTAGAGAAGCTCAACGAGGCGGCAAAGGGCTGATATAGCAGAAAGAGCAACTGACGCGCTCCCGTCGGGGGCGCGTTTTACAACTGAAAATTATCAAAAACGGTCAAATGACGGGTAAAATTACGATTTTACATAAATTTTACATTTCTTTCAAAGTTTTTTCGTTACAAATATTTGACTTAATATAAATATACCTATATAATCTCTCTTGCACCGCGAAAAACGGGATGAAACGGGAGGTTACTGCGAAAATGCAGAGAATTTCCGTGGACAAATGTCCGTCGATCGGGCGACTAACGGAAGGCGAACTGCACGCCTTTTATAAATGTCGCGGTGTGAAACACGCGGATGCGTGAATAAGTAAGTTAGGAAAAGGAGAACAAAAATGGCAGGACAAATCATCAGAATAAGACTCAGAGCTTATGATCACAACCTCATCGACGAAGCGGCAAGCAAGATCGTCGACACGGTCACCAGACACGGCGTAAAGGTCAGCGGACCCATTCCGCTCCCGACCGAGAAAGAAGTGGTAACCATACTTCGCGCTGTGCACAAGTACAAGGACAGCAGAGAGCAGTTCGAGCTGAGAACTCACAAGAGACTCATCGACATCTACAATCCGTCCGCAAAGGCTATGGAAGCTCTGATGAAGCTTTCGCTGCCCGCAGGCGTAGACATCAAAATCAAGCTCTGAGAGCTGATAAACAAGACAACAATACGGTTCCGCGTTGACCCAAAAAGCGCGGACGAAATAAATACGGAGGTGAACTTTATCTATGAATAAAGCAATCATTGGAAAGAAATTGGGAATGAGCCAGATCTTCACCGAGGACGGCACCGTAATACCGGTAACGGTAGTAGAGGCGGGTCCGTGCCCCGTAGTTCAGAAGAAGACTCAGGAGAAGGACGGTTACAGCGCGCTGCAGATAGCATTCGGCGACATCAAGGTCAAGAACGTGACCAAGCCCGTCAAAGGCCACTTCGAGAAGGCGGGAGTTGCTCCCAAGAGACACTTGAGAGAGATCAAGGTGGACAACGCTGACGCGATCGAGGTGGGCAGCAGCATTACCTGCGACGTGTTCGCGGCAGGCGACAAGGTAGACGTCGTCGGCATCTCCAAAGGTAAGGGCTTTACCGGCGCGATCAAGAGATGGAATCAGCATTGCGGTCCTATGGCGCACGGTTCCGGTTACCACAGGGGCGTAGGTTCTCTGAGTGCGAACTCGACTCCTTCGAGAGTTTTCAAGAACAAGAAGATGTCCGGACACTGGGGTAACGAAAGAGTTACCGTCCAGAACCTGACCGTCGTCAGAGTGGACAAAGAGCGCAACCTGCTGCTCATCAAGGGCGCGATCCCCGGCAACAAGGGCGGCATCGTGACCGTGAAGAACAGCTACAAGGCACAATAAGGAGAAGCGAAATGAAAGTAGACGTTTTTAATATAAGTGCGAAGAAAGTGGGCACGATGGAGCTGTCCGACGCGGTTTTCGCTCAGGAATACAACGAGCCGCTCGTTCATCAGGTAGTCGTAGCTCAGATGGCAAATAAGAGACAGGGCAACAAGAGCACTCTCACCCGCAGCGAAGTCAGAGGCGGAGGCATCAAGCCCTGGAGACAGAAGGGTACGGGTCGTGCGAGACAGGGCTCCATCCGCAGTCCTCAGTGGACCGGCGGCGGCGTGGTCTTCGCTCCCAAGCAGAGGGACTTCTCTCAGAAGATCAACAAGAGAATGAAATTCGCGGCTACGGTCAGCGCGCTTAGCGCAAAGGTAGCGGACGGCGACTTCATCGTTCTCGACGAGCTCAAGCTCAAGGAAGCAAAGACCAAACTCATGGCGGCTATCCTCAAGAACTTCGGTATCGAGAGCAAAGTGCTCCTCGTCGTATCCGAGAACGACGAAAACATCCTCAGAGCGAGCGCGAACATCGCCAACCTCACGGTGATCAACGCAGATCTCGTCAACGTATACGACCTTGCGGCTAACGCGAAGTGCGTGGCTACCAAGGCGGCGGTCGAGAAACTCGAAGAGGCTTACAATTGCGAGGAGGTAACCGAGTAATGAACAAGTACGACATTATCATCAGCCCGCTTATGAGCGAGAAGAGCTTTGACGGCATCCAGTCCAAGAAGTACACCTTCAAGGTCGACAAAAGGGCGACGAAAACGCAGATAAAGGTAGCAATCGAAGACGTCTTCGGCGTTAAGGTTGAAAAGGTCAACACCTCCAACTACGACGGCAAGACCAAGAGAATGGGCAGGAACGAGGGTAAAACCGCGGCTTTCAAGAAAGCGATCGTTCAGCTCAAGGCAGACAGCAAACCCATCGAGTTCTTCGAGAGTTTGACCTGATAGGAGGATTAAGGATATGATAAAGAGATACAAACCTACTTCCCCCGCACGTCGTTTCATGACGACCTCCGCATTCAGCGAGATCACGACGACGACCCCCGAGAAGAGCCTGCTCGAGAGCAAGAACAAGACGGGCGGCAGAAACGCGAACGGAAGAATCACGGTAAGACATATCGGCGGCGGAAACCGCAACAAATACCGTATCATCGACTTCAAGCGCAATAAGGACAACGTACCCGCAAAGGTAGCGTCCATCGAGTACGATCCCAACCGCAGCGCGAACATCGCGCTCCTGCACTACGCGGACGGCGAGAAGAGATACATCCTCGCTCCCGTAGGTCTCAACAAGGGCGACGTCGTAGTCAGCGGCGAAGACGCGGACATCAAGACCGGCAACAGCCTGCCTCTCGAGAAGATCCCCGTAGGTACGATGATCCACAACATCGAGATGCACCCCGGCAAGGGCGGTCAGATAGCGAGAGCGGCGGGAAACGCTGCTCAGCTGATGGCGAAGGAAGGCAAGTACGCTATCCTGAGAATGCCCAGCGGCGAGATGAGATACATCCCGATCAAGTGCAAGGCGACCATCGGTCAGGTGGGCAATCTCGATCACGAGATCGTCAGCATCGGTAAAGCGGGACGCAAGCGTCACATGGGCGTCAAGCCGACCGTAAGAGGTGTGGTAATGAACCCCTGCGATCACCCGCACGGCGGCGGCGAAGGCAAATCGCCTATCGGTATGCCCAGTCCTGTTACCCCGTGGGGCGTTCCCACTCTGGGTTACAAGACCAGAAAGAAGAACAAGAGCAACAAGTTCATTATCAAGCGTATCAACTAACGGAGGATTGAAAGATGAGTAGATCGGTAAAGAAAGGACCTTTCGTAGAAGAAAGGCTTATCAAAAGAATCGTCGCCATGAACGAGAAGAACGAGAAGAAAGTCGTCAAGACCTGGTCGCGTTCCTCCACGATCTTCCCCGATATGGTTGGTCACACGATAGCGGTTCACGACGGCAGAAAACACGTTCCCGTATACGTTACGGAAGACATGGTAGGTTGCAAGCTGGGCGAGTTCGCTCCGACCCGTACGTTCAAGGGTCACGCCGGCGAGAAGACCACCGGAAAGAAGTAAGAGGAGGCATAAGCAATGGCTAAAAGAATAAGAGAAAAAGCTGCTTTCCGTCAGGAAAACGCAGACAAGCGTCCCAGAGCGGTTGCGAAGTACGTCAGAATATCCCCCGATAAAGTAAGGATAGTTCTCGACATCATCCGCGGCGCGAAGTACACGGACGCGGTCGCTATCCTCAAGAATACGCAAAAGGCGGCGTGCGAGCCTCTGCTCAAGGTTCTCAACTCCGCGGCTGCGAACGCAGAGAACAACCTCAGCCTCAGCAAGAGCGACCTTTACGTCGCAGAGTGCTACGCGAACGCGGGTCCGATACTCAAGAGAATCAGACCGAGAGCTAAGGGCAGCGCGGCAAGAATCAACAAACGCACCAGCCACATCACCGTCGTTCTCGACGTGATGGCGAAGTAAGAAAGGAGGTCAACATCATGGGTCAGAAAGTAAGCCCCAACGGAATGAGAGTAGGCGTTATCAAAGACTGGGAAGCTCAATGGTACGCGGATAAAAAGAATTTCGGTGATTATCTTATCGAAGACAACAAGATAAGAAACTTCATCAAGAAGAAGTACTACACCTGTTCGATCTCCAAAGTCACGATCTCGAGAGTTCGCTCCGCAAAGACGGAGATCATCACGGTCAACATCTACACCGGCAAGCCGGGCGTGCTCATCGGCAAGCAGGGCACGGGCGTAGAGCAGATCGTCAAGGAGCTCAACTCGGTCGTAAAGGGCAAGGAGATCAACGTAAACGTATACGAAGTCAAGAGACCGGACACCGACGCGCAGCTGATAGCTGAAAGCATCGCGGCGCAGCTCGAGAAGCGTATGTCCTACAAGCGCGTCATGAAGCAGGCGATCACGCGTGCTGTAAAGGCGGGTGCAAAGGGCGTCAAGGCTATGGCATCCGGCAGACTCGACGGCGTCGAAATAGCAAAGCGCGAGCAGTATCACGAGGGATCCATTCCTCTCCAGACTCTGAGAGCGGACATCGATTACGGCTTTGCGGAAGCACACACCACCTTCGGTATCATCGGTATCAAGGTATGGGTCTACAAGGGCGAGGTCATCGGAAAGACCAACGCAGGAAA
Organism: uncultured Christensenellaceae bacterium; assembly: GCA_944380305.1. Taxonomy (GTDB): domain Bacteria; phylum Bacillota; class Clostridia; order Christensenellales; family UBA3700; genus Ornithoclostridium. Next base: position 213,373 of record CALWHF010000001.1, on the reverse strand, counting down.
TAACGAAGGAGGTAACGCGTAATGTTAATGCCTAAAAGAGTGAAGAGACGTCGCGTGCATCGCGGCAGACTCAGCGGCAAGGCGAACAAGGGCAACAAGATCGCTTACGGCGAATACGGACTCGTAGCCCTCGAGCCGAGCTGGATTACCTCCAATCAGATCGAGGCGGCTCGTATTGCGATGACGAGATACATCAAGAGAGGCGGTCAGGTGTGGATAGACATATTCCCCCACAAGCCTGTGACCAAGAAGCCCGCCGAGACCAGAATGGGTAGCGGTAAAGGTAGCGTAGAATACTGGGTAGCGGTCGTCAAACCGGGCAGAGTCATGTTCGAGATGGCGGGCGTATCCGAGGAGATCGCGAGAGAGGCGCTGCGTCTCGCATCGCACAAACTCCCGATAAAGTGCAAATTCGTCAAGAAAGGCGAAGAAAGCGGTGAAGAGGTGAACGAAGATGAAAGCAAGTAATTTTATGGAAATGACCAATGAAGAGCTTCAGGTAAAGCTCGTCAGCCTCAAGCAGGATCTGCTCAACCTTCGTTTCAAGCACAAGTCCGGCAACCTTGAGAACAACAGCCAGATCAACACCTGCAGAAAGGATATTGCGAAGTGCATGACGATCATCCGTCAGAGAGAACTCGGCATATCCGTCGAGCCGGCTAAGGCGGCAAAGTCCAAGAAGGCGGCTAAGTGAGGAGGACAAACGACATGGAAAGAAATTTGAGAAAAAGCAGAGTCGGCATAGTAGTAAGCGACAAGATGGACAAGACGGTCGTCGTTGCTATCAGAGAGCGCGTTAAGCATCCTCTTTACGGCAAGATCGTCAACAGGACCAAGAAGCTCAAGGCGCACGACGAAAGCAATACCTGCGGTATCGGCGACAAGGTTCTCGTAGCTGAGACCAGACCTATCAGCAAGGATAAGTGCTGGAGAGTCGTCGAAATCATCGAAAAGGCGAAGTAATAGGAGGCACCACAATGATACAACCGGAAAGCAGATTAAACGTAGCGGACAACTCCGGAGCTAAGGAAATCAAGTGCATCAGAGTACTGGGCGGATCTTTCCGCAGAAGCGGAAACATCGGCGACGTCATCGTCGCGGCTGTACAGAGCGCGATCCCCGGAGGCACCGTCAAGAAGGGTGAAGTGGTAAAGGCGGTTATCGTCAGAACGAGCAAGGGCGTCAGAAGAAAGGACGGTTCCTACATCAGATTCGACGACAACGCGGCGGTAATAATCGACAATCAGAAGCAACCTAGAGGTACGCGTATCTTCGGACCTATCGCGAGAGAGCTTCGTGACAAGAACTATATGAAGATTATCTCCCTCGCACCCGAGGTTATTTGAGGAGGACAGCGAAATGAGTATGAACGTTAAGAAAGGCGACGCGGTAAAGATAATCGCGGGTTGCGACAAGGGCAAGACCGGACAGATCGACAACGTCGATACCAAATCCGGCAGAGTAGTCGTCAAAGGCGACGGACTCAAGACCGAGAAGCATTTCGTCAAACCGCGCAACGCGCAGGAAAAGGGCGGCATCGTCGAGAGAGAAAGAGCTATCGACGCATCCAACGTGATGATCATCTGCCCCGCGTGCGGCAAGACCACGAAGGTCGCTCACAACGTAAGCAAGGACGACAACGGCAAGACCGTCAAAGAGCGCATCTGCAAGAAGTGCGGCGCGAGCCTCGACAACGTGAGCAAGACCAAGGCTAAGGCAACGGCAAAGAAGGGCGCGAAGACTGCAAAGAAGGCGACCAAGAAGGCCGACAAAGCGGCAGACGCCGAGAATAACTGACGGAGGACAAGGCTGTGGCAGAAGAGAAAAGAGTTTACAGAATTGCGGAGCTTTACAAGAAAGAGGTCGTTCCCGCTCTTGAAAAGAAATTCGCATACAAGAATATCAACGAAGTTCCTCGCCTCGACAAGATCGTCCTCAACATGGGACTCGGAGACGTCAAGGACAACAGCAAGAGCCTCCAGCTGGCAGTGGAAGAACTCAAGGCTATCGCAGGTCAGGCACCCGTTCTGACCAAGGCGAAGAAGAGCGTTGCGAACTTCAAGGTCAGAGAAGGCATGGTAATCGGAGCCAAAGTTACTCTGAGAGGCGCGAAGATGTACGACTTCATGGATAAGCTGATCTCGGTCGCTCTCCCCAGAGTCAGAGACTTCAAGGGCGTTCCCGCAGATTCGTTCGACGGACGCGGCAACTACGCTATGGGCGTTAAGGAACAGCTGATCTTCCCCGAGATCCAGTACGACAAGATCGAAAAGATCAGAGGATTCGACGTATGTTTCGTAACGACCGCAAAGACGGATGCCGAAGCGAAAGAGCTTCTCACTCTTCTCGGCGTACCCTTTGTAAAGTAAGGAGGACACGATAATGGCAAAGAAAGCTATGATAAACAAGCAGCAAAAGGCTCCCAAGTTCTCGACGAGGGCATACACGAGATGCAAGATCTGCGGCAGACCGCACGCAGTGTTGAGAAAGTACGGCATTTGCAGAATTTGCTTCAGAGAGCTCGCATACAAGGGCGAGATCCCCGGAGTCAAGAAATCCAGCTGGTAATCGGAGGAAATACAGACTATGATGATAACTGATCCTATCGCAGACATGCTCACCCGTATCCGCAACGGTCTCGTTGCGAGACACGACAGCGTCGAAGTGCCCTACTCCAAGATCAAGAAGTCCATTGCGGACATTCTGGTCAGAGAGGGTTACCTCGAGAGCGTCGAGCTTGTCGAAAGCGGTGTTCAAAGTGTTATGAAAGTAAATCTCAAATACGGCGCGAAGAAAGAGCGCGTAATCACCGGTATCAAGAGAATATCCAAGCCCGGTCTGCGCGTATACGCTTCGTCCGACAAGCTCCCCAAAGTTCTGGGCGGCTTGGGAATAGCGATCGTTTCTACTTCCAAGGGCGTTATGACCGATAAGGAAGCGAGAGCTCAACACGTCGGCGGCGAAGTGCTGGCGTACGTCTGGTAAGGAGGGCTGAGAGATGTCGAGAATAGGCAGACTTCCCGTAGTTATCCCTCAGGGCGTCGAGGTGACCGTCTCCCCCGAGAACGTCGTTACCGTAAAAGGCCCCAAAGGCACGCTGACGAGAGAGATCGACAAGTGCATCACCGTCAAGGTCGAGAACGGCCACGTCGTATGCACGAGATCGAGTGAAGAAAAAGAAATCAAATCCAAGCACGGTCTTTACCGCAAGCTGATCGCAAACATGGTCGAAGGCGTCACCAAGGGCTTCCAGAAGGGGCTTGTCGTCAACGGCGTAGGTTACAGAGTGGTCAAGCAGGGCAATAAGGTCGTCTTGAGTATCGGTTACTCGCACAATATCGAGGTTCCGGAGACTGACGGCATCACGCTCGAAGTTCCGTCCGAAAAGGATATTGTCGTCAAGGGTATCGACAACGAAAAGGTCGGACAGATCGCAGCCAACATCAGATCGCTTCGCAAGCCCGATCCCTATCATGCGTACGGCATCCGTTACAGCGACGAAGTGATCGCACGCAAGGAAGGCAAGAAGGGTACGAAGTAATAAGGAGTAGGATATGATAAAGAATATTGATAAAAACGCTATCAGACAAAAGAGACACAGCAGAATCCGTGCCAAGATAAGCGGCACGGCGGAAAGACCGCGTTTCAACGTGTACAGAAGCACGAACAATATTTCCGTACAGATCATCGACGACGTAAAGGGCAACACCCTCGTTTCCTGCTCCACGCTGGATAAGGACGTAGTCAAGGCAGTAGCCGAGATGACCAAGAGCGAAGCCGCTAAGTACGTCGGCGGCAAGGTCGCCGAGAAGGCACTTGCGGCAGGCATCACCGAGGTAGTCTTCGACAGAGGCGGATACCTCTATACCGGACGCGTCAAGATGGTCGCGGACGGCGCGAGAGAAGCAGGTCTCAAATTCTAATCGGAGGAACGAACATGGCTAAGAAAGAGAATAAATTTCAAAACAGCGAAAGAGACGAAATGCTCAATAAGCTGATCGCGGTCAGACGCGTTACCAAGGTCGTCAAAGGCGGCAGAACAATGAGACTCGCTGCGCTCATGGTAGTAGGCGACGGCAAGGGTATGCTGGGTATCGGCACCGGAAAGGCGGCTGAGATCCCCGAGGCGATCCGCAAGGCTACGGCTGACGCAAAGCGCAACATGGTCCAGGTTTCGCTCGTAGGCACCACGATCCCCCACGAGGCTATCGGTGAGTTCGGTAGCGCGAAAGTAGTGATCATGCCGGCAAGCGAAGGTACCGGCGTTATAGCGGGCGGTCCCGTCCGCGCGATCCTCGAGGTTTCGGGTATCAAAGACATCCGTACCAAATCGCTGGGCAGCAACAACCCCATCAACTGCGTCAAGGCTACGATGGACGCGCTCAGAAAACTCAAGACGGTCGAACAGGTTGCGGCTCTCCGCGGCAAGACCGTAGAAGAAATAATGGGCTAAGGAGGGTAAAAAGATGGCAAATATCAAAGTAACTCTCGTAAAGAGCACTATCAGCTGCACCAAAAAGCAAAAGGCTACCGTAGAGGCGCTCGGACTCAAGAAGGTCGGCACCTCCAACGTAGTTCCCGACAACGACTGCACGAAGGGCATGGTCAGAGTGGTCAGCCACCTCGTCAAAGTCGAAGAGGCATAAGGAGAGAGGCTATGAAATTACATGACATGGCACCCGCACAGGGAGCAAAGAAAGAGTCCAGAAGACTCGGCAGAGGTATCGGTTCCGGTCTCGGAAAGACCTCCGGCAAGGGTCACAAAGGACAGTGGGCGAGAAGCGGCGGCGGCGTAAGACCCGGTTTCGAAGGCGGTCAGATGCCCCTCGTCAGAAGAATCCCCAAGAGAGGCTTCAACAACTACTTCAAGAAACAGTATTCGATCGTCAACGTATGCGACCTCGAAAAGTTTAACGACGGCGACGTCATCGACGCAGCGGTACTCCTCGGAGAGGGCGTACTCAGCAAGGTCGAGGCGTACGGCGTAAAGGTACTGGGAAAAGGCGAGCTGACCAAGAAGCTCACCGTCCGCGCAAACAAATTCACAAAGTCGGCTGCGGAAGCGATTGAAAAAGCAGGTGGCAAAGTAGAGGTGCTATAATGTGGCAAACGCTGGTTAACGCTTTCAAAGACAGAAGTTTAAGGATCAAGATATTCATAACGCTGGGACTTCTCCTGGTGTACAGAATAGGCTGCTATATCCCCGTCCCGGGACTGGACTTTGCATCGGTCCAGCAGGCGGTCACGGGTAACAACAACACTTTGTTGCAGATCATGAACGTCGTATCGGGCGGTTCGCTCGGAAGCGGTACGCTGTTTGCGCTAGGCATCTTGCCGTTCATCAACAGCTTCATCATCATGCAGCTGTTGACCCTGATAATTCCTCCGCTCGAGAGGATGAGCAAAGAGGGCGACGAAGGCCGCGCCAAGATCACCCGGATCACGAGATACGTTGCGATAGTGCTCGCGATCGTGCAGGGTATAGGCGTCGTGGTCACGTTCCACAACTCGGGCGCGATCGAGCCTACGTTCGGTAGCGAAGCCGTCAGCGGTGCGATAATCATATTGCTGCTGACCGCAGGTTCCACCTTCGTAATGTGGCTCAGCGAGAGAATCACCGAATACGGCATCGGCAACGGTTCTTCGATGATAATCTTCATCGGTATCGTTTCGTCCTTTGCGACGTCGCTCATCAGCGCGTTCGGCACTCTCGGCGACCAGCCCGACAATATATGGTATATCCTCGGATACCTGCTGCTCGTACTCGTGATGTTCCTGCTTATCGTCTTCATCGACGGCAGCGAACGCAGGATCAAAGTCAACTACGCAAAGCAGGTCAAGGGTAACAAGATGTACGGCGGTCAGTCCACCTACATCCCGATGAAGGTCAACGGAAGCGGCGTTATGCCGATAATCTTCGCGTCGGCGTTCCTGATGTTCCCGCAGATGATACTTTCGTTCTTCCCTGCGGACAACGCGGTAGTGCTGTTCTATGCGAAGTATCTCGGTGCCGGCACCGCAGTGTACTATATATTCACGTTTATATTCATCATCTTCTTCGCATACTTCTACGCGCAGATTCAGTTCAACCCGATAGACGTTGCGAGAAACCTTCAGCAGTACGGCGGTACGGTGCAGGGCGTAAGACCCGGCAAGCCGACCAGCGAGTATCTTGCGAAGATAAACAGCCGTATAACCCTTTTCGGCGCACTCTTCCTCGCGTTTATCGCGATCGTTCCGACGTTCGGATTCAACGCGCTCGGTTCGCCGATAGGCATGACCAATGCGTTCAGCGCAACGGGAATGCTGATTATCGTCAGCGTCGCGCTCGAACTCGACAAGCAGCTCGAATCGCAGATCATGATGAAACACTACAAAGGATTTTTGAAGTAAGATGAAAAACCTCGTATTTCTGGGCGCTCCCGGCGCAGGCAAGGGCACGCAGGCAAAGAGAATATCCGAAAAGTACGACATTCCGCACATCTCTACGGGTGACATACTGAGAGCCAACATCAAGGCGGGGACGGAACTGGGCAAGCTCGCGAAGAGTTACATCGACAAGGGCGCGCTCGTTCCCGACGAGGTGATCATAAAGGTCATGCAGGCGAGACTCGCCGAGGACGATTGCAAGAAAGGCTATCTTCTCGACGGTTTCCCGAGGACCATCGAGCAGGCTAAGGCACTCGACGAGATCACCAAGGTCGCTCTTGCGGTAAACATCGCGGTAGACGACGAGGCGGTGGTTGCGCGTATCGCGGGCAGACGCATGTGCGCTTGCGGCGAAAGCTATCACGTTTCCACTCATCCGTCCGACGTCTGCGACAAATGCGGCGCGAAGCTGTACCAGAGAGACGACGACAAGGAAGAGACCGTAAAGTCCAGGCTTGAGGTATACTACCGTCAGACCGCTCCGCTTATCGAGTACTACTCCGCAAAGGGAATACTCGTGGACGTGGACGGCATGAAGGACGTTGCCGAGGTCACCGACAGCATTATCAAGGTAATAGATGGTAACTGTTAAGACCGCGCAGGAAATCGGGCTGATGCGCAAAGCGAATCAGATCGTCAGAGACACGCTCGACCTTCTCGAGGAGAAGATAAAGCCCGGCATGACGACTAAGCAGCTCGACAAGATAGCGCACGATTACATCGTAAGCTGCGACGCGGTCCCGTCATTTCTCGGATACGAGGGTTATCCCGCATCCGCCTGTATATCGATAGACGAAGAGGTCGTTCACGGCATACCTTCGGCAAAGAGATATATTGAGGAAGGGCAGATAGTCAGCGTGGACATCGGGTCGATATACAAGGGCTACAACGGCGATGCGGCGAGGACTTTCGCGATAGGCAAGGTCTCTGAAGAGAAACAAAAGCTCATCGAGGTCACGAAACAGAGCTTCTTCGAAGGAGTGAAGATACTCAAAGAAGGGGTGAGGCTCGGAGATCTCGGGCACGCGATACAGTCCTACGTCGAGAGCAACGGCTTTTCGGTCGTACGCGCTCTTGTGGGACACGGTATAGGAACGGATATGCACGAAGATCCCGAGGTCCCCAATTACGGGAGGCCGGGGCACGGGCTCAGGCTCAGGGCGAATATGACGATCGCGATAGAGCCAATGGTCAACGCGGGCGGATACGACGTCGTCATGCTGGACGACGGATGGACGGTCGTAACTGCAGACGGCAAGCCGTCGGCGCATTACGAGAACACCGTGGCGATCACCGAAGACGGAGTGGAGATCCTTTCGCTGTGATATGAAAGACAAGAACTTAAAGACGGGCGATATTGCGGTATCGAGAGCGGGTCACGACACGGGCAGAGTTTATCTGACGGTCAAGATCGTGGGCGAGGACTTCTGCCTCGCGTGCGACGGCAGACTGAGAAAACTCGACAATCCCAAGGTCAAGAGATTCAAGCATCTCGACAAGATCGACGAGAGAGAAGATCTGATAACGTCGCTCGAACAAGGAAAACTTACCGACAGCGCGCTGCGCAGAGAGTTGAAAAAATACGCGAAACAGGAGAGGTAACAATGTCGAAAGAAGATTGCATCGAAGCCGAGGGCGTAGTAACCGAGGTACTGCCCAACACTAATTTCAAGGTCAGGTTGACGAACAATCACGAGATCGTCGCATACCTGTCCGGCAAGCTCAGAAAGAATTACATCAAAATTCTCGAGGGCGATACCGTAAAAGTAGAATTAAGCCCCTACGATCTGACCAAAGGCCGTATCGTATGGAGAAACAAGAACTAGAAAGAGAATCGGAGGATAAAAAAATGAAAGTCAGACCTTCTGTTAAACCCATGTGCGACAAATGCAGAGTGATCAAGAGAGACGGAAAAGTCATGATCATCTGCTCCAAATACAAGAAGCACAAGCAAAGACAGGGCTAATCACTCTGAATAAAAGAGAAAAAGAGGGTGCGTAGGAAGAAAAATTCTTTCTGCGCGCGTCTTCGTCTTAAAAAATAGTAAATTTTATTTGCTATTTAGATATTTGGTATGATATAATACCATAGCAAAATTATGTGATTATTCGTGAGGGGAGCGGCTGGACAAGTTTTCGTCACTTTCAATTAGACTTGTCTTCCTCAGATCGTCTAATATACAAACAATTACTTTGGAGGTAGTTTAATGGCTCGTATTGCCGGCGTGGACTTACCGCGCGAAAAAAGAGTGGAAATCGGTCTTACCTATATCTACGGTATAGGCAGAGTTACGTCCAACCTGGTCCTTCAAGCAACGGGTATCAATCCCGACACCAGAGTCAAGGATCTGACCGAAGACGAAGTTAGCAAAATTCGTGAATACATCGACCACAACCTGACCGTTGAGGGCGAACTGAAGCGCGAAGTTAAACTCAACATCAAAAGACTTACTGAAATCGGTTGCTACAGAGGTATCCGTCACCGCAAGGGTCTGCCCGTAAGAGGTCAGAACACCAAGCAGAACGCTCGTACCCGCAAAGGACCGAAGAAGACGGTCAGCCGCAGCAAAAAGAAGTAAGGAGGTAAAGAAAAATGGCAGTTGCTAAAAAGGCCGCTACTAAAAAGCGTGCCGTCAACAAGCGTCGTGTGGAAAAGGGCGCGGCTCATATTCACGCCTCCTTCAACAACACGATAGTTACGATCACTGATCTGCAGGGTAACGCTATATCCTGGTCCAGCAGTGGCAAACTCAATCTGAGAGGCTCCAAGAAGTCCACCGCTTTCGCAGCGCAGATGGTCAGCGAGGATGCCGCAAAAGTCGCTTACGAGAGCGGTCTGCGCAGCGTAGAAGTCTACGTCAAGGGTCCGGGTACGGGTCGCGAGTCCGCAATCAGAGCACTCCAGGTCGCAGGTCTGGAAGTTACGATGATCAAAGACGTATCTCCCATTCCTCACAACGGATGCCGTCCGCCCAAGCGCAGAAGGCTGTAATCAGGAGGTACTAACAACATGGCTAAATATACAGGACCCGATTGTCGTCAGTGCAGACGCGAGGGCGTAAAATTGTTCCTCAAGGGTGCAAAGTGCGTTTCGGAGAAGTGCCCGCTTGCTAAGCGTCCCACCGCTCCCGGTCAGCACGGCACTTCGAGAAAGAAGGCTTCCGGCTATTCCATACAGCTCAGAGAGAAGCAGAAGACCAAGAGAATCTACGGACTTTGCGAAAAGCAGTTCAAGGGATACTTCGACAAGGCAGAGACCATGAGAGGCATCACCGGTGAGAACATGCTGATTCTTCTCGAGAGAAGACTCGACAACGTAGTATTCCGCCTCAGTCTCGCTACCAGCAGAGCGCAGGCAAGACAGATCGTCAACCACGGTCTTATCACCGTCAACGGCGAGAACGTCAACATTCCTTCCTTCCTCGTGAAGAAGGGCGACGTCATCGCGGTAAAGGAAAACAAGAAAGACAAAAAGATTTTCGAGGAGCTCAAGGCGGCTAATTCCATCGGTCTTCCCAAGTGGCTCGAGTTCGACAACGCGACCCTGACGGGTAAGGTAGTCGAGCTGCCCGAGAGAAGCGACGTGGAGCAGAAAATCGAAGAGCATCTTATCGTCGAGTTGTATTCCAAATAATCGACGGCGCATAGCAGGAGGTATATATGATAGAAATTCAGAAACCGAGAATCGAGTGCGTAGAGACAAACGAAGGCAGAGAAATGCAGTTTATCGTCGAGCCGCTCGAACGCGGATTCGGTACTACTCTCGGCAACTGCCTGAGAAGAATACTTCTCAGCGCGCTTCCGGGCGCAGCTCCCGTCGGCATCAAGATCGAGGGCGTAAGGCACGAATTCAGCTCCATTCCCGGGGTTAAAGAGGACGTCACCGAGATCATCCTCAACATAAAGGGACTCGCTGTCAAAGCTCATACCGAAGACAAGGATTTCAGACAGGTCGTTACCATCGAGAAGAATACCGCAGGTATCGTCACCGCGGCGGACATACAGCACGGTTCGGAGATCGAGATCCTCAATCCCGACATGTATATCTGCTCGCTCGACGAGGGCGCGGATCTCAAAATGGAGATCACGATCGGCGTAGGCAGAGGTTACGTTTCCGCAAACGAGAACAAGGACGAGACCCAGCCTCTCGGATATATCCCCGTTGACTCGATCTTCACTCCCGTGGAGAGCGCGAGTTACGCGGTCGAAAGCACGCGTCTGGGACAGAACATCAATTACGACAAGCTGACGATCAACGTCACCACCAACGGTACGTTCTCTCCGAGAGAGGTCATAAGCCTTTCCGCGAAGATCATGGAAGATCACGTCAACTTGTTCGTGAACCTCGTCGATACGATGAAGGGCAGAGAGATCCTCATTTCTCAGGACGACGAGAAGACTCACAAGAAACTTGAAACAAGCATCGAGGATCTGGATTTGTCCGTACGTTCCTACAATTGCTTGAAGAGAGCGGGTATCCACACCGTTCAGGATCTGACGAAAAAGACCGAAGAGGAAATGCTCAAGGTCAGAAACCTCGGCAAGAAATCGCTTGACGAAGTTATCAAGAAGATCAGAGAACTGGGATTTGACCTGCGCAGTAAGGACGAATAAGGAGATATAGAGCAATGAGAAAATTGGGAAGAACCAGCGAACAGAGAATGGCTATGATTCGCAGTCAGGCTTCGGAATTGCTTTGGTACGGACGTCTCGAAACGACCGTCAGCAGAGCTAAAGAAGTTCAGAAATACGCAGAAAAGATGATCACGCTTGCTATCAACACCTACGAAGACGTGGCGGTAGTCAAGAAGGACAAGGTCAACGCCAAGGGCGAGACCGTTGCAGTCGAGGAGACCGTCGACGGTGTCAGAAAGCTCGCGGCAAGACGTACCATGATGGCTAAACTCAGAGAGTTGAAACCTCTTCAGGCTGAGAAGGAAAGCAAGGGCGATTACACCAAACGCCTCAGAGCGGTAAAGCATCCTCTCGTCGAAAAGATGTTCAGAGAGTATGCTCCTTTCTACGCAAAGCGTGCCAACGATTGCGGGCAGAAGGGCGGTTACACCAGAGTGGTCAAACTCGGACAGAGACGTGGCGACGGCGCAGAAGTCGCAGTAGTCGAGCTCGTCAAAGAGACCCCCGCGAAGAAGTAATCGCAATATAGCAGCGTAATAACGTTCGCGTCGCAGCAATGCGACGCGTTTTTTCACGCTTTTTCCGTTTTCATTACACGCCGGGCAAGGGAAAGAACGCGGCGTATACGCGGCGAAAGAAAGATGAGGGAAAACGAGCGGAAGAAAATCTCCGAGAGCGCGTACGCCGTTTCTGACCGTTTTATTGCGCGCGGCATAATATGGAAGGAGCGGTTTGTCTTGCACGACGGCTGCCGACTGACACCGTCGGAGAAGGCATCATGCTTATTTTGCCCTGATACTGCCGTAAACGTGTATTGCAATAGGCACACAAACGTGGTATAATCTATATCGGAGGTGCAAAGTGAACGACAACGCATTGGTTAAAAAGAGAAAGAAAAAAGGGATAGTGCCCGTGCTGATGAGGGTAGCTTTCTTTACGGCGTTTTTTCTTCTCGGTTGGACGATAATAATCCCTTACATAGCGGCGAGAGCGATCTACGATTCGGTTTTCGGCACACGCGTTACGCCGATGTGCAATACGGTCACATACGACGACTACAAGGACGTGATGAACCGCCAGCGTATGGATTTTTATTCGGGCAAAAATATGCTCGGCGCGTATCTCTATACCGCAAAGAACGGGAAAAAGGGCAAAGCTCTTGTGCTGGTTTGTCACGGCATAGGTTGCAATATGGACGGCTATCTCAACCGCACGCAATACTTTGTACGCAAGGGCTACGACGTGTTCACGTTCGACATGACGGGCACCTGCACCAGCGAAGGCAAGAATATAAAGGGACTCAATCAATCGAAAATAGATCTTCACAACGCGCTGGAGTTCATCAGATCGCAGTCGCGTTTCAAGGATATGCCCGTTCTTATTTACGGACACAGCTGGTCGGGATACGCCAGTGCGAACGTGCTCAACTACGGGCACGACGATCTCGCGGGCGTGGCGACGCTGAGCGGTTTCAACAATACCTGGGATACGATGTATTTCCATGCTCAGAGATACGTTGGCAAAATGGCAATACTCTATAAGCCGTGGAACGCGCTCGTTGAAAAGATCAAATTCGGAAAATTCGCGGGGGGAACAGGTGTTTCAGGGATAAATAAGTACAACGGTCCCGTTCTCGTCTCTCACAGCAAGGATGACCCGACAGTGCCTTATTCGTGTTCCATAATTGTGCACAGGGACGAGATCACGAATCCGAGAGTCGAATATCTCCTTTTCGAGGACAGAGGTCACACCATGAGCAGACCGAGAGAAGACGAGATAAAGATCGCAAAGAGCGTCGAGGGGAAGAAGAGCAGAATAATCAAAACGGCAAAGTACAATACGTTCCAGTATAATGTGGACATCAGGTACGAGTACAGCGACAAACAGACCGTTTTCGCGACAGACGATAAGTTTATGGACATGATAAACGCGTTTTTCGAGAGATGTCTCGAGGCGAGGACGAAAGAACGCGGCTGACGATCGCACGGTTGAGGAAGACGCGGACTATAAAGTAAAAGAAGAGTTTACGATGTGACACGACGTCGAATATAACGATACCGTTCCTTATTTCGCAATAAGGGACGGTTTTTTTCAAATCGCTATTGATAGCACGGGATCGTTGTGTTATAATAAAAACAGTCGTAAAGGCGGATAAGTCGATACTTATCGCCAAATTCATAAAGGAATTTCAAACAATGTTAAAGAGATCGAGCGGTATTTTACTCAACGTATCCTCATTGCCGTCCGCTTACGGAATAGGCGGTCTCGGCAGAGAGATAGACGATTTCTGCGAATTCGCGCTGTCCTGCGGCTTTCATTACTGGCAGATACTTCCCGTTACCACGATAGGGCTGGGGAATTCTCCGTATTCGGGCTCGAGTGCGTTTGCAGGCAATTACCTGTATATCGATCCGGAGACGCTTGCGCATCAGGGATACGTCTCGGAAGAAGACAGGCGCGCGTGTGAGGAACAGAACCCTTATGCCGTCGATTACGGCAAGTGCATAGCGTCTAAGACGGCGTTGCTGAAAAAGGCATATGCGAATGCGAAAGACAGGGTGGCTGAAAAGCTGCGCGAATACGAGAAGAAAACGGCGTGGGTCAGAGAATACGCGCTGTTTATGACGCTGAAAAGCAGTTACGACGGCGCGCCGTGGTGGAACTGGCAGGATTGTCACAAAAGCATGAGCGACGGCGCGAAACGCGGTTATATCGCAGAGCACTCGGACGAATATTATTATTACGTCTTCGAGCAGTACCTTTTCGACGTACAGTGGAAGGACGCGAAAAAACGGGTCAACGACAAGGGCATGAAGTTTATCGGCGACATGCCGATGTACGTCAGCATGGACAGTGCGGACGTCTGGGGCGAGCCGGAGGCGTTTCTCCTGGACGAAAACCTGATGCCCAAGAAAGTCGCGGGAGTTCCGCCCGATTATTTCAGCGAAGAAGGGCAGCTCTGGGGCAATCCGCTATACGATTACGACTATATGAGAAAGGACGGTTTTTCATGGTGGATGAGGCGTTTCGACCGTATGGCGGAGCTTTACGACGTTCTGCGTATCGACCACTTCAGAGCGTTTTCGGAATACTGGGCGGTAGATTACGGCGAAACCACGGCAAAGAACGGAGAGTGGTGCGAGGGCGTAGGCGAGGAGCTGTTCGCAAAGGTGTTCGAAAAGCATCCGAAAGAAGGATTTATAGCCGAAGATCTAGGTATAATCGACGACAAGGTCAACGATCTTCTGGCAAAACTCGGACTTCCGTGCATGAGGGTCATGCAGTTCGGTTTCGAGGACGGAGACAGCATACATCTGCCGCACAATTTCAGCCGCAACTGCGTCGGATATACCGCGACGCACGACAACAATACGACGCTCGGCTGGATGTACGGGCTGAAGGAGAATATCCTCGATTATATGCTGCGCTATATAGAATGCGACCGCAAAGATTTCGGCGGCGGAGGATACGATTGCAAGGCTACCAAGATATTTATAAGACGCCTTATATCTAGCTGTTGCAGGCTCGCGGTCGTGCCTTTCCAGGACCTTTGCGGTTACGGCGGAGACTGTCGCATGAATACGCCGGGAGTCGCTGAAGGCAACTGGACGTTCAGGGCTACCCGCGACGCGATGAACAGTGTTGACAAAGGGTATTTCCATTATATCAACTGCCTGTACGGCAGGAACAACGAGCTATGCTGATATTCTTATCGGATAAAGGTATCTCTACCGCTGAGCTCGTCTTAGCCGCGGACGGAGCGTTGACCGTCATGGGCAAACTGCCTGTCGGGGAACTCGTAAAAACGCAGAGCGGCGCGCCGAAGAGCATGAACTACCGCGTGTCGGTGACGCATACGGGAAATCTGTCGCTTTTGGCGGTAGCGTCTGAAGCCGTCGGAATTGATATTGAAAAAAACGATCGCAAGGTCCCCGAAAGCATGAAGGACGTACGCAACTGGACTGCATACGAAGCAAAACGCAAGATGACGGGGGAAGGAATCAAACTCTCCGAAGTCAAAGCGGGCGGTGATTATACCAAAGGCGTGACCTTTCATACGTTTCTGGACGGATATACGGTCGCCACGGTCGGAGGAGACGAGACGCTTTTCGTAATATGCGTATGATTTTGCAAAGCGTAAGACGGGCATATAACGCGAAAAAGAGCAAAAGCGAACATTGACGGCTGAAACGTAGCGTAAAGTTCCGCATTTGAGTAAATTTGTTGCAAAAAGGTCGAAAAAGCGTTATACTAATATAGCGACAGAGGAAAGGACGCTTCGGCGCGCTGTCAGAAAACGGAGGTAAAAATAACATGGTATTCGAAAAGGTAAAGGATATAATCGCTAACCAGCTGGGCGTTTCAGCAGACGACATCAAGCCCGAAACCAGACTTCAGGAGGATCTTCACGCAGACTCTCTCGATACGGTCGAGCTCGTTATGGCGGCTGAAGAAGAATTCGGCGTTGAGATAGAGGACGAAGTCGTGCTGACATTCAAAACGGTAGGCGACGTAGTCGGTTATATCGAGAAGAACGCAAAGTAAGCGCGTGTAGGAAACAGATGAAAAAAGACGGGCTTTGAGTCCGTCTTTTTTGATGCCTGCAAAAGTCGCTTGGAGACGAGCGGCAGAGGATCGAGGGATCGTCGCGATCCCGCGATCGCGCAGATTCAGGGGATTAAACAAAATATCCTGGCGGTGAGCGGCAAGCATAAAAGCAAGATGAGTGTCAGAGGATGGCATCGTTCAGAAGACAAAAAAATACGCGGGGCAGCAGCTGCCCCGCATTTGAATTTTCGTACCCGTGTAGATCACAGTTTCATTGCAACGTCCCAGGCTCTCCATATTACAGTACGCAGATTGCCTACGCCGTTCGCGTCTCCGACAACGGACACGCGTTTGCTTTTTGCCGCAACGGGGGCGGGAGTGTAGCCTACCGATATTATCACGCTGTCTGCGCCGACATTCGTTTTCTTACCGTTCGCACCCGCTATCGTCACGCCGTTTTCGGTTATTTCGGTCACCTTGCTTTCAAGGAATACGGGGATCTTTTTGTATGCGAAGAAGTCTCTCAGGTAAGATGAGTTCGCAAGGCAAACGCCGCGTACAGCGATCAGGTCGTTTTTCATTTCGACTATCGTGGGTTTCTTGCCTTTCAGATACAAGTCGTAAGCGATCTCGCAACCTGTAAGACCGCCGCCAATCACGGTCACGTTTTCACCCGTATCCGCCCCGAGCAGATAGTCTACAGCCTCGATCGCGCGTTCGATGCCTTTGATATTAATCTTTCGAGCGACCGCGCCGGTCGCGACTACGATCTCGTCTTCTTTGAGTGATTCGGCGTCTTTTATCTCGCAGTTGAATTTTACGGGTATCTTCAGGTCTCCGATCTGTTTTATATACCACTTTATCAGAGCTTTGTCTTTTTCTTTGAAGTCGGGTGCCGCAGCCGCGACGAATACGCCGCCGAGTTTATCCGACTTTTCGTATATCGTGACTTTATGCCCGCGCAGAGCGGCGATCCTCGCAGTTTCCATGCCGCCGATGCCGCCGCCTATCACGGCAACGGTCTTTTGTTTTTTTGCGGGTTTCAGATCGTACTTGTGTCCCTGCATGGTCTGCGGATTGAGTGCGCATCTCGCCATATGAGCCGCGTCGTCGAAAGCCTCGTCGTTGGCGACGCCTTTGTAATGAGCCATCGCGAAACACGCGTTGTGGCAGCAGATACAGGGGCGTATGTCGTCGAGCCTGTCCTCTTTGAGTTTTGTGACCCATTCGCCGTCGGCAAGGAATTGTCTCGCGACGCCCATTGCGTCTATCCTGCCTTCGGCGATAGCTTCTGCCGCGGTATCCGGTTCCATTCTTCCCGCGCATACGACGGGGACGCTGACGAATTTTTTAATGTGAGCCACGTCGTCCAGATTGCAGTTTTTGGGCATATATGCCGGCGGGTGAGCCCAGTACCATGCGTCGTATGTGCCGTTGTCCGCGTTGAGCATGTCGTAGCCCGCGTCCTGAAGATATTTCGCGGCTTTTTCGCTCTCTTGCATATCGCGCCCGATCTCGTCGTAGACCTCGCCGGGCATCGCGCCTACGCAGAAGTCCTTGGTCTTGCTGAGGACGGAATAGCGGAGAGAAACGGGATAGTTTTCTCCGCACGCCGCTTTGATCGCTTTTACGACTTCTACGGGGAAACGGTAGCGGTTTTCGAAAGAGCCGCCGTATTCGTCCGTTCTCTTATTGGTATAAGGCAAAGTGAATTGGTCGAGAAGATAGCCTTCGTGCACGGCGTGTACTTCCACGCCGTCGACCCCCGCCTCTTTGCACATACGGGCAGTCTCAGCAAAAGCGTATATTATCTGCCCGATCTCTTTTTTGGTGAGAGCGCGGCAAGTCACGTCTTCTGCCCAGCGCGAGGGCAGTTCTGACGGAGACGCGCAGATATACTGAGCGTCAACGAACGGCTTTGCGAGGACGCCCAGAGCTTTGTTTTTTAGCAGAGGCAGCAACATATCGGTTATTGCGAAAGATCTTCCGAATCCTGCGGTCAGCTGTATGAACATTTTAGCTCCCGTCTTATGGAATTCGACCATATAGTCTTTGAGCTTCTCGAACATTCTCTTGTTCTTGTAAAGCCATCTGCCGCCTATCAGATCTCTGAGAGGGGCGATACCCGGGATTATCAGACCGACATCGTGTTTCGCGCGCTCCATGAAGAAGTCGGCGGCGACTTTGTCAAAATGATTCGGCTCCATCCAGCCGAAAAGGGAAGTGCCGCCCATAGGGCAGAGCACTATGCGGTTTTTGATCTCGACGTCGCGTATTTTCCACGGAGTGAACAACGCTTTGTATTTATCCTGCATGGCATACCTCCTTGTATCGTTTTCATTATAAGATAATTGTGCGGTGCGGTCAATACGGATTTTTCGCAAAAATCGGTAAGCATAGGGTAACTATTGTCAAAGCGTCGAATAAAATATAATGTTACAAAAAGGAGTTTTTGAGGATATGTCGGACGAAATGCGTTATTATTTGAGATTGTAATTATGTTAGCCTATGCTAACACGGTATATCCGAGATAGTCGTGTGATAATATAGAAAAAGGAAAAACAGACGTGCGCGGGAAAGGTCGCGTCCGAAACTGGCGATAATATCGCCGTTATTTTATCCGATATAGTTAGCGACTGCTAACCCAAGCGAGGAAATATGGAAAAGAAAGCGAAAAAAGACGATTTCGGAACAGTCATGTTCATGATAGAGCTGTATTGCCGCGGCAAGCACAAGACAAAGAAAGGAGAATTGTGCGACGAGTGCAGAGAGCTTGCCGAATACGTCGGATACAGACGCTCTCTGTGTCCTTTCGGCGACGACAAACCCTTCTGTTCGAATTGCAGTATACATTGTTACAAGTCCGAGATGAGAGAAAAGATAAAGGCGGTCATGCGATATTCGGGACCCAGGATGTTGTTTTACGATCCGCGCATTGCCCTGGCTCACGTCTTCGAGACGATCGCGAGAAAGAAGAGAGAGAAAAAGGCTAGGAAAGAAAAGGCAAAAGCCGTGTTGAAGAGAGACGATCTGAGGAGGGGCGAAAAGTGAAAAAGACGATAGTTCTCATAGCGACAGTGCTTGCGGTAGCGGCGATCGCGCTGGTCGGGTGCGGGCAAGATAGAAAGGTCCGCGACGGAGAAGATATTTACGGCAGGACTTTCGGCGAAAAATACGCGATAGATTCAGAAGAAACTGGCATATACGAAGTTCCGTACGAGATAGACGATACTTCGGTCATGGGCAAGACGATGATCTCGGCGTACTGCGCCGACTACACCGTAGTGGAGAGGAGCGAAAGCGGATACACGCTGACGTATCTCTGCAAGAAGGGCGCGTTGCGCGACGTCGTGATAGTCAGGGGCGACGAACGGATAAAAGCCGAGTCGGGAGAGAGAGACGGATACGCCGCGTTCGCTTTCGACGTAAGCTACGAAGAGCTCGGCGAGAAGATAACGCTCGAATGCGTCGTCGCGTTGATGAACAGGACTGTGAGCTATTCGGTGAGCCTGTCTTTGCAGGATGCCGTGCTCGCAGGCTGACGGTAGAAAAAGTTTAGTCGGGGAGGACCGAAAAGAGGAAGATTATATGTTGGACAAGGATTTATTCAAACTGGCGAAAGGGAGCGGAAGATACGTCGCGGCGACGGTCGCGATGTCTGTGCTTGCGATGATCCTCAACGTCGGCATAACCGCGTGCATATGCGCGATACTCGCGCTCGCGGCAAGAGGAGCAGACGGCGGCGAATACGCGTTGCCTGCCGTGCTCGCCGTGGCGGGAGTGCTGATAAGAGTGCCGCTCGGCATAGGCGCGAACAGGATAAAAGCGAGCCTCGGCTCTAAAGTCAAAAAGGAATTGCGCGCGAAGACCTACGATAAGATCGTGACGCTCGGCGTGCGGACAACCGAGGAAATGAGTATGGCGGGACTGACTCAGGTCAGCATGGAAGGCATCGAGCAACTCGATCTGTATTATTCGAGCTATCTGCCGCAGTTTTTCTTTTCGGTTATAGCACCCGTGATACTCTTTATTGCATGCGTATTCGTGGATTGGAGAACGGCACTTGTACTTATCGCGTGCGTTCCGCTGATACCTCTTTCGATAGTCGCGGTAAGCAAGTACGCAAAGAGGATATTCGCAAAATACTGGGGCAAGTACACGTCTATGGGAGACGGCTTTCTGGACAGCGTTCAGGGACTCAGGGAACTCAAAATATTCGGTGCAGACGCGCGTTATCACGAGAGAATGGACGAAAAGGCGGAAGAATTCCGCAAAATCACCATGAAAGTGCTCGTGATGCAGCTGGCAAGCACAACGATAATGGATCTGGTTGCGTTCGGCGGAGCGGGCGCTGGCATCGCGCTTGCGGTCACGGGGGTGGTAAAGGGCTATCTTTCTCCTTTTCACGCATTGTTTCTCGTGCTGGTTGCGGCGGAATTCTTTTTGCCCTTGAGAGCTTTGGGCAGCGCGTTCCACGTCGCGATGAACGGCGCGAGCGCAGGCAGGAAGATAAAGGCTTTGCTCGAGGCGGAAGAGCCCGTATGGGGAGAAGGTGAGGCGGAGGACGGAGAGATAAAGCTCGAAAACGTCACTTTTTCGTACGACGGCAAAAGAGACGTGCTTCGCGGCGTGAACATGACTTTCGGCAAAGGCATTACCGCGATAGCGGGGGAGAGCGGCAGCGGCAAGTCCACGGTCGTCGGACTTATCACGGGAGCATTGCGTCCGACGGCGGGAAAGGTAACCGCGGCAGGTATGACGTTCGACGAGTTTTCGAGAGAAAGTTATTATTCGAGGCTGGCGGTGGTCAGCTACAACACCTATATATTCAACGCGAGCGTAAGAGAAAATTTCGCTCTGGCGAAGAAAGACGCGACGGACGAAGAGATATACGCCGCGCTCGGAAAGGTGAACCTTGCTTCGTTCGTACGCGAGAACGGCGGACTCGACAAGGCAATAAGCGAGGACGCGGGCAATATCTCGGGCGGACAGAAACAGAGGCTCGCGCTCGCGGTGAATCTTGTGGCGGATAAAAGCGTATACGTCTTTGACGAGGCGACGTCCAACATCGACGCGGAAAGCGAGGCGGTGATTATGAAAAACGTTCGCGCGCTGTCCGAAAGGGCGTGCGTGATAGTCATTTCGCACAGACTAGAAAACGTTGTCGGGGCGGACAACATATATTATCTCCGCGACGGCGCGGTAACCGAGAGCGGCTCGCACGAAGATCTGTGCAGGCTCGGCGGCGAATACCGCACTCTGTACGATACGCAGAAAGACCTTGAAAAAGGATATATGCGTTACGCAAAAGGAGGCGCGCTATGAGAAAGAACGGGACAAGAATGAGCGGCGGCAGGATCATGGCGAGGCTGATAGTATTGCTGGGATCTCTTGCATACGTCATGGTTTTTGCGGTGATTAACGGCAGTCTGGGTTTTTTGTGCTCGATGGGAGTCACGCTCCTCGGAGCGACGGGAGTGGCAAAAGCTCTCGGAGAGCAGATAGCATTGTCGTACGGCTGGATAATAGGTCTGGCGATAGGTTTCGGTGTACTCAGGGGCGTGCTCAGGTTCGTGGAACAATATTGCAATCACTATATCGCTTTCAGGTTGCTCGCGGTGCTGAGAAGCAAGATATTCTCCGCGCTCAGGAGGTTGTGCCCCGCAAAGCTCGAGAGCAAGCAGAAAGGAAGCATAATCGCCATGCTGACGTCGGACATAGAGACGCTCGAAGTATTCTATGCACATACCGTTTCGCCGATATGTATCGCAATAACCGTTTCCGCGGCGGTGCTGGCGTTCGTCGGGATAGTTGCAAGTCCCTGGCTCGCGCTGATCGCGTTGGTCGGGTTTATCGCTGTAGGAGTCGTCGCTCCGCTCATATCTTCGTCGATGATGAAGAATGCGGGCGTCAGATACCGCGCGAGGTTTTCGGCGTTCAACGCATACTTTCTCGACAGCGTGAAAGGCATCAAGGATATAGTGCTGAACAATGCGGGAGGACAGAGAAAAGCAGAGGTAGACGCGAGGTCCGACGAATTGCTGAAGGATACGAAAGAATTGAAAAACAGAATAGCGGGAGCGACCGCGGTGACCGAATTCACGGTATCGCTTATGACCCTTGTCGCAACGGCGGTTGCCGTCGCGCTCGTCGCAAAGGGAGAGCTTTCGATAGGAAAGGCTATCATAGGCGTCGTTGCGATCTTCGGCAGTTTCGGTCCCGTCATAGCAATATCGGCTTTGCCGGGCAATCTGACGCAGACTTTTGCGAGCGGAGACAGAGTATTGAAATTGCTCAAGGAAAAACCTGCGGTCGAAAGCGTTGAGAACGGCGTGGATTTCACGTTTGAGGACGTGAGGGTGAAAGATCTTTGCTTCGGATACGAATCGGATAAAAAAGTGCTCGAGGATATTTGTCTCAGCGCGAAAAAAGGAGAGATCGTCGGTATCGTCGGCGAGAGCGGGTGCGGAAAATCGACTTTACTTAAGCTGCTCATGCGTTTCTGGAGCAAGGACGGCGGAGAGATACTGTATTGCGGCAACGAAATAGAAAACGTGAATACCGACAGCCTTCTTTGCAACGTGACCATGGTCAGTCAGGTCACATATCTGTTCGACGAGACGATAGAGGACAATCTGAGGATAGCGAAAGCCGACGCAACTGCAAAGGAGCTCGAAGACGCGTGCAAACAGGCGAGCATACACGATTTCATATGCAGTCTGCCCGAAGGATACAAGACGGCGGCGGGCGCGCTGGGCGATAACCTGAGCGCGGGAGAGAAACAGAGGATAGGTCTCGCAAGGGCTTTTCTCAGAGGAAGCGGTCTGATACTTCTGGACGAACCTACGAGCAACGTGGACAGCATAAACGAAGGCATAATACTCAGATCGCTCGCGGAGCAGAAAAAGGACAAAGCGATAATTCTAGTCTCGCACCGCGAATCCACTATGGCTATCGCAGACAGAGTATACAGGATCGAAAACGGAAGAATATCGGAGGGAAAAGCATGACGGAACGCAAAACGGACGCTCTCGACGCGATAGGCGGCGAAGAGATAAAAGAAAACGTAATAAACACGGGCACGGTAAAATCGCAGGATACGGAGCTGTCTTCCGATCCCGTGACGCAAGAGCTTTGCGCGAGCCCTTCCGACGAAGACGAAAACGACTTTTTCGCCGCGGCGAAGAGGAGAAAAGCCGAACGGCAAAGAGGCGGGATATTCGAGAAATACAAGATAAAGGACATAGTTTTTCTCGCGGTGATGGCTGCGATCACGTTGCTGACAAGCGCGGTGATGATGCTGGTCGTGCCGCTGCTGACAACTGTGTTCGGCATTGCGCAGCTGGTCACAGGACTTCAACTTTCGGTGTTCCCCGCGATCGCCGTGGCAAAGGTGAGGAAGGTAGGCTGCATTTTTCTGACGGCGATATTCACGGGCGTGATACAGCTGTTTATGTCTCCTGCCATGTTCGTGAACAACCTCGTCGTGGGACTTATACTCGAAGTGCTGGTGATACTGATATTCAAAGGTTACAAGACGGACAAGGCGGTATTTTTTGCGGTCGCGCTTTACAATCCTTTATCCCTGCCGTTCAATTACCTGTACAACAAGATAATCAACGACGTCGGCATGACGGCGGTCGCTGAAAGAGCTCCGTGGTCGGCGATAGGAATGACGGTCGCGGTATGCGCCGTCGCAATCGTCGGTACGCTGATAGGGCTCAGGATAGCGAAAGAACTGAAAAAAGCGGGGGTGCTGAAGAAATAATGGGAGAAATAAAAGCTAAAAACCCCGTGTATCCGCTGCTCGGCATACTCGCGGGAGTGACTGTGCTTATATTCGGACTTATAACGGCAAAGACCGTGGCGGCGAGTTTTTACCTCGCAGGCGTATGGCTTTTGTTCCTGGCTTTCGGCTACTGGAAGAGCTGTCTCGCGGTGATTCCTTTCGCGGCTGCGACGTGCGTGGTGTTCTGCGGTATCACTTACGCATTGTCCGAAGACGCGGTGTCGACTTACGCAGCGGCTAACAGGATACTTGCGGTTTGCGTAGCCGTTATCCCGGGGCTTGCTCTCGAACCCGCTCTCGCGGTCAGGAATCTGACTCAGCTGCGCGCACCGAGAATGATAACTCTCGGCATGATGATAGCTCTCGGCTTTTTCCCTCTTCTCAGACAGGAGACAAAAAGGATACGGGAGGCGATGAAGACGCGCGGCGCCGGCAACGTGCTGAAGCCTTCGATATTTTACAGAGCTTTTCTAGTACCGCTCGTAGTCAGGCTGGTAAACATATCGGATATTCTCGCTCTCAGCGTAGAAACGAGAGGGTTCAATGCCGAAGAAAAAAAATATACTGTGTACAAAGAAGTGAGTTTCGGGGTCAGGGATGCGGCGTTCGCGCTCATACTTGCGGTCGGCTCCGTACTGGCGGTGGCTTTATGAATGCTGTGAAATTGAAAAGACTTTCTTTCAGATACGAGGGACTGAAAGAGCGCACCCTCGACGAAGTGGATTTCGAACTCTCGTTCGGCGAGGTCGCGTTGCTTTCGGGCTGTTCGGGTTCGGGCAAGAGTACCCTGATGTCGGTGATATGCGGGATAATCCCGCACGTCACGACGGGAGAAATATCGGGGAAAGCGTACGTCTGCGGCGAAGACGTCGGGGGAATGACTATGTCCGAGATATGCCGAAAGGTCGGCGTCGTTTTGCAGAACGCGGATGCGCAGATAATACAGAGCACCGTCGAAGACGAGATAGCGTTCGGTCCCGAAAATCTGGGAATGCCGAGAGACGCGATAGCCGACAGCATTGCCAGGGCGTGCGAAAAAATGCATTTGTTGCCGCAATGGAACACTCGCACGCTGTCGGGCGGGCAGAAACAGAGGTTGATCACTGCTTGTACGCTCGCGATGAATCCGAGGATAATCATTCTCGACGAGCCGCTCGCAAATCTCGACGGAGAAGGGACGAAGCTGCTGATGACCGCGCTTAAGAAACTTGCATCCGCGGGCTACGCGATACTGATAATAGAGCACAGAGTGGATAAGGTCTCACCGTATGCAGATGTAGTATGGCATATAGAAAAAGGCAAGGTTGCGCGCGTCGCGGACGTCGCGTCGTATGCCGAAAACCGCAGCGAGCGGATACCCGACGAATGTAAAGCCGTGCCTTCGGGAGAAACAGTGCTGTCTGCAAAAGAAGTGAGCTTTGCGGTCGGAAAGAACAGAATATTGTCGCACGTTGACTTTGACGTGCACAGGGGCGAAAGGCTGTTGCTGCTTGGAGAGAACGGTTCGGGCAAGACTACTTTGACGAGGCTTCTCGCAAGGCTGTACAAGCCGTCGGGAGGGAAAGTGTTTCAGTATATAGACAGCTCTTTAGGAACACGGGCAGGCAAAAAATGGTTCAAGAGAGTGGGTGTCGTCTATCAGAATCCCAACTATCAGCTGTTTATGCCAACCGTAAGGAAAGAGATAGAATTCGGGGCAAAAGACAAGGCGTTTGCCGAGAAGACTTTGCAGACGTTCGGGCTCGGCGGTCTTGCGGACAGACATCCGCAGTCGCTTTCAGAAGGACAGAAGAGGCTCGTTTCGGTAGCGGCGGTATGCGCGTCGGAACCTGACGTGCTGATACTCGACGAGCCTACTGTCGGACAGGACTACGCCAATCTGAAAAGGCTGGTCGGGCTCGTAAACGAATTGCACGAAAGGACCGGCAATACAGTGATAACCGTGACTCACGACGTAAGATGCGCCGACGCGCTCTGCGACAGGGCGGCAGTCGTAAAAAACGGCAGGATCGCCGAGATCGGCGGCAAGGAGATCGCCGAAAGGTTTTTCAAGGGATTTTCAGTCTGAAAGCAACGAAGCGTATCGTCCGCGGTTTTCGTCTGATGGGAGAAAACCGCTTTTCTTTTTTCTCGACGTGTATTATAATATACGGGAAGGAGAGACGATATGATTTTGTACAGCGTAAATACCAAAAACCTGAAAAAAGACATATACGGCGAGCACGGCAAGTGGACTGGGTCGCAGTATACGAACGCTTTTACAGGCACCGTGCTGCAAGTGAAAGAAGAATTCGTCATCGTCTGGAGAGACGGCGGGAACGGGACGAAAAGGGTCCTTCGCTCGAGCGAATGCAGAGCGGAGTATTCGGACGGCGTGCTGAAATTTGCCAAACCGCCGTTTACCGTATACGTCAGAGTAGCCGCGAGAAAAAGCGGCGAGATAGAAAAGCGGGTCGACCTTGAGTGCGACCGAGGCGTATTTCTCGAAAAAGTCGTACAGGAAGAGATATGCGTTCCGATGTCGGGTTATTCGTTTTCCGCTCCGACCGTCAGGAACACGGTAGTACCCGCAAAAGTCGCGAGACTAGGTCAGCCCGTCTACATAGCCGACGCGTTTTTCGGTCAGGAAACGCCCGTCGGTGACAACGGGATAAAGGCGGGGAAGGCCGCGTTTTCGTATAATACGGGACGTTGTTTTTCCGAGGTCTCGAAAGACGGAAGATACCGTCTGCCGACATTCGTCGCGGGTGCCGCGAAAGCCGCGGGAGAACGTGCGGTGAACGACGCGTTTTTTTGCTATCTCGATACCGTGATACGCCCGAGAAAATTCAGGATACAGTACAACAGCTGGTACGACAATATGCTCGACATCACTTCCGAAAGGATTGAAAAGTCGTTCAGCGCGATAGCGGAGGGTTTTGCGAAAGCGGGACTCAGACCGCTCGACTGTTACGTCGTGGACGACGGCTGGACCGAATACGGAAAACCGCTTTTCTGGCAGTTCAACAAGAAGTTCAACGGCGGATTCGTCAAAGAAACTGAGTTGACGGAAAAACTCGGCGGTAAGTTCGGTGTATGGTTCGGTCCGAGAGGAGGGTATACGAGGCAGACGTATATCTACGCGAAACTACTCGAAAGCATAGGCTATCACGTCAACGAAAGGTCGAGAGACATATGCACCGCGGACCCGCGCTATATAGAAGATCTTTGCGCGAGAATGGCTGAATTCTGCAAGCTGTACAACGTCGATTATTTCAAGATAGACGGTTTTGCCTGGAAACCTTGCAGAGAGCGAGGGCACAACCATCCGCCGGCAAAAGGCGACTTCAAGGCTTTTTATACTTTCCTTTGGGAAGAGTGGATAAAGGGCTTTGAGAAGATACGCGAGGCAAATCCCGACGTATGTCTCAACGTGACCTCTTTTTCTCATTGCTCGCCGTGGTTTCTGATGTACGCTGACTATATATGGATGAACAACGCGTCGGATATGGACTTCGCGGGAAAGGGCAGCGATATGCAGCAATGCCTGAATTACAGAGACGGAAGATACCGCGATCTTTTTGTCAGAAAGAAGTACAGATTCCCCGCCGCACATCTGTACAATCATGAACCGACCTATGCTGCGAGAAATTACAGGACTAGGGCGGATAAACTGAAAAACAAGCCGATAATCTACACGGATGAAGAATTTTCTCTTTACGTCAGGTGCTGTCTGATGAGAGGGAGCGGACTTGCTGAATTGTATTTTTCGCCTGAGATGATGACTCCCGCGAAGTGGGAAGCGGCGGCAAGAGAACTCGGGTTTGCAGAGAGATATTCTTATCTTCTCAGTCGCAGCGAGTTTTTCGGCGGATCTCCCGAAAGAGGGGAAGTTTACGGCTACATCGCGGCAAAAGGCGACGAATATATACTGATGATCAGGAACGCGGGAAACAGGACGAAAAAATATTCTTTCGGTCTGCCCGTCGCAGGCAGGAGAGAAGGAGTGCTCGCTCCTTGGCAGACCGTATTTTACGAGTCGCTGAAAGACGGAAAAACATTGTAAAATTTTTGCAAAATCCGCCAAAACGCGTTTGCTTTTACGCGTCGTTGTTGACATCAAATAGAATAAAAGTTATAATATACATACAAGTTGTGTACAGATTCGGGTCGGCGCGTCGCGCCAGAATCGATAGCGTTCCGACGTCCGTCGGAGAGATAAAGGAGAATAAATTTATGGCATACGAACTCAAAGGTACTTTCGTCTATTCCAAGACGCCGAAGGGCAACTTCAATTTCAGACTCAAAGCTCCCAACAAGGAGACCATTGCCGTTTGCGAAGGCGCGTACACCGATCTCAAGAGCTGCAAGCTGGGCATTGATTCGGTGCGCAAATTCTGCGCTGTCGATAAAATAGAAGATCAGACTCTCGCACGCGGATACGAGACGCTGACCAATCCCAAGTACGAGATATATCTCGATAAGCAGGGCAAGTTCCGTTACCGCCTCAAAGCCAACAACGGGAATCTGCTGTGCATATCCGAAGAGGGCTACGCGAGCAAGGCATCCTGCAAGGCGGGCATAGCGAGCGTCGCGAAGTGGGCTCCGACCGCGGATATGGTATCCGAAGAGGATTACAAATAATTTCGCGAAGATAAAAAAGCGACCTTTCGGGGTCGCTTTTTTAATGCTCGGGCGCGGTTGTCGTCGCGGCAACCGTACTTAAAACGCATTTTTTCCTCTTTCTGCCGTTGTTGCGGCAAACAATATGATAGCACCACGCACGCGCGGGCGCAATCGAAAAACGGGGTTTTCACAAAAACGCCGACAGAATTTCGGCAAAACGGCGGGAATAAGGGCATTCCCGATGCAGGGATAAAGAAGTGCCGTCGAATAAAAAATCCCGCAAAGTTTTGCGGGATATGTTCCGAAATGAGATCGCGGGAGCAGAGCCGAGTCCCTCAGAAGACTGAGACCGCGACGTTATTTATATGTGTTGATGATGCCTTTAGCTACTTCGAGTCGGGATACGCATCTGTCCATCGCCTGCTTTTCTATGTATCTGTGCGCGTCGGTCTCGGTCATCTTGAGCACGTCGATGAGCAACCATTTCGCGCGGTTTACGGCGCGTATCTCTTCCATTTTCTGCGCGACGGTCTGCGCTGTTTTTTCGTAACGACGCAGTCTTTCCCGTATCGCCCGCGCCCAGTCGAGAGCCTGCGTTATCGCCTGAGGGGAAGAGGGGACTGGCAGGGTCAGCACTCCGAAGTCTCCGACTTTTGCTATCGTTTCGGCATAGAGTTCTCGTCTTACGAAGAGAAGTGATACCGAATTTTTGTCCGAGCACGCATCGACGGCGAGTTTAGCCGCGCGGTCGTCTGCCCGTATACCGTCGGTCATCACGATGTCGAATTCGCGCTCGAGCATGGCGCGTTTCGCCGCCGCGACATCGGTAACGGCAACTATCGGAGAAAACGTACTTTCGGGGAGCACGGAAGAAAGAGAGCTTCTGAATCTCTCCGAATCCGAAACTATAAGCACGCCGTAAACGCGTTCTTTGAAGTCCATTTTATCCTCCGAGGAATGTTGCCGTGATTGCTGCCGCCCGTGTTGTACTCGGGGAGAAGCGGATGGTTATTTTCTTTTGCAGTACGCCTTTATCACTTCTGCGGGCAGACATTCCGACACGAAAACGCTAAGTTCGGCGGCGTTCACCGCGTCGGACAGCCCGGCGGGAAGAGTGCGGAAATAAGCCAGCGTGGTTTTATCCGCGGCATAAAGGTTGAGGTTTGCGGGCTCGGGTAGCGGAAGGTCGTTTTTTATTCCGTACAGTCCCGCGTATATCAACAGCGCAAAAGCGAGATACGGATTTGCCGCCGCATCGGGCGAACGCAATTCCGCACGTCTGTATTCGCCTACCGCCGCGGGTATGCGTATGAGCTGAGATCGGTTTTCGTTCGACCACGAAACGTAGCGGGGAGCCTTGTTGTTGCCAAGGCGCGCGTACGAGCCTTCGGTCGGATTGAGGAACAGCGTGAATTCCGAGACTTTGTCGAGTATTCCCGCGATAACTTTGGGCATGAGCTGTTCGTGTTTTCCGCCGTCGACCGAAACGTTGATGTGAAGTCCGTTGCCCGGTGCGTCTGCGAGAGGCTTTGCGGAGAAGTCCGCGAAAAGTCCGTTTCTCGCCGCGATCGTCTGGACGACGGATCTGAAAGTCACCGCGTTGTCTGCGGCGGTCAGCGCGTCGGAGTATCTGAAGTCTATTTCGTTTTGTCCGGGACCTTCTTCGTGATGAGAACTTTCGGGGAGTATGCCCATCTGTTCGAGAGTCAGGCAAATTTCTCTGCGCACGTTTTCACCGCGGTCGAACGGTGCGACGTCCATATATCCCGCGTTGTCGTAGGGTATGTTCGTCGGATTGCCGTTTTCGTCCAGCCTGAACAGATAAAATTCCATTTCCGCGCCGAAATTGAAAGAGCAGCCCTCTTTTTTCGCCGTCTCAATAGCCTTTATCAGTATGCCGCGAGTATCGCTGACGAACTGTGAGCCGTCGGGACAGCTGACCGAACAGAACATTCTGATCACCTTGCCGTGTTCGGGTCTCCACGGGAGCACGGTCAGCGTGGACGGATCGGGGTGCAGGAACAGATCGCTGTGAGCGACGTCGCCGAAACCCGCGATCGCGGATGCGTCGATAGCTATGCCGTATCTGAAGACGCGTTCGAGTTCGGACGGCATGACGGATACGTTTTTCTGGTTGCCGAAAACGTCGGTAAAAGCGAGACGTATGAATTTTACGTCTTCTTCTTTCACATATTGCAGTACTTCGTTTGAAGTGTAGTTCATATTGCCACCTTCTTCAGTTTTCTATATACATACGCTTGTATGGATTCGCGCTGTCGGGGGTCACGACGGTGAAAGGAGAGGAAAGTATATCTTTTTCGTCGTATCCGAACAGAGAGCAGAATTCCGCGATATATTTCGTTGCATCCGATAGGTCGTCCGCGGTAGCTTTGCGCGCGGTGACCTTGTCGTCGAATATCACGCCGTCGGCGTTGCCTCTTATCAGGACTTTGCCTCCGTGCATGCCCGCGCACGGGAAGTTGCCCGTGACACGCTTGCCGTCGGCGTGCAGACCGAGCACGATTATTATGCCGCCCGCCTGGTATTCGCCGAGGAAACTGCCGCATCTGCCGCCTATCACGAGGACAGGGACTTTGCCGCGGTATTCCTTCATGTGTATGCCCGCGCGGTAGCCCGCATTGCCCTTGATGTAGATTTTGCCTCCGCGCATCGCGTATCCCGCCGCGTCGCCCGCATTGCCTCGGACTATTATTTCGCCGTCGTTCATCGTATCGCCGACCGCGTCCTGCGCGTTGCCTTCCACGATTATCTTCGCGCCGTCGAGATAAGCCCCGAGGGCGTTGCCGGGAATACCTTTGATCTTTATCGTCTTGTCCGAGAGACCCGCGCCGATGAACCTCTCGCCGATACAACCTGTTATCTCGCAATCTTCCTTTGCGGCGCGTACGCTCGCGTTAAGCGCGGCGTTGTCTGTCGCGCGCGCGTCCAATATGATCATTATAACATACCTCCTTGTAGTTGACTACGGATACGGGCAAATTTATTCGCCCGCGTGAGCAACGCCGAGAATGGAAAGCTCCTTTTCGGTCAGCCCTATGCCGCGCAGCATGAGTCTGTTGCCGCGAAGAGCCTCTATCGAGTTGATGCCCATGCCGCCCATGATCTCGGTAATCTCGTGCTTCCACGCCTCGAGCAGATTGACGAGCCTTGCGCGTCCTTCTTCGGGGTCGAGTCTTTTTACGAGCTCGGGGTTCTGCGTCGCAATGCCCCAGTTGCATTTGCCGCTCTGACAGTTGCGGCACATATGACAGCCCATGGCTATAAGTGCGGCGGTAGCTATATAGCAGGCGTCGGCACCGAGAGCTATCGCCTTGACCACGTCCGTCGAATTGCGGATGCTGCCGCCTACGACCAGCGACACGTCGTTGCGTATCCCTTCGTCGCGGAGTCTGGTATCGACTGCCGCGAGCGCGAGTTCGACTGGTATGCCCACGTTGTCGCGTATGCGGGTGGGTGCCGCGCCCGTTCCGCCTCTGAAACCGTCTATCGCGATGACATCTGCGCCGCTTCTTGCGATACCGCTTGCTATCGCCGCTAC
Organism: uncultured Christensenellaceae bacterium; assembly: GCA_944380305.1. Lineage (GTDB taxonomy): Bacteria > Bacillota > Clostridia > Christensenellales > UBA3700 > Ornithoclostridium. The sequence continues at coordinate 181,809 of CALWHF010000001.1, read as the reverse complement.
GTTATGCACGGCGGCTATCTTGACTATCACGGGCTTTTTGTAGTCCGTCGCCTCTTTGAGCGAGAAGACGAGCTGGCGCAGATCTTCGATCGAATATATGTCGTGGTGAGGGGCGGGGGAGATCGCGTCCGAGCCTTCGGGGATCATACGGGTGCGAGAGACGTCGCCGACTATCTTGGAGCCGGGCAGGTGTCCGCCTATGCCGGGTTTCGCGCCCTGACCCATTTTTATTTCTATCGCCGCGCCTGCCTCTAAGTAGTCCTTGTAGACTCCGAATCTTCCCGAAGCTACCTGTACGATCGTGTTTGCGCCGTAGCGGTAAAAGTTCTCGTGCAGACCGCCTTCGCCGGTATTGTAAAACGTTCCCAGCTCCGTCGCGGCGGTCGCGAGAGCCGCGTGAGCGTTGTAGCTTATCGAGCCGTAACTCATTGCCGAAAACATTATCGGCAGTTCGAGCGTAAGACGGGGAGGAAGATCGCAAATCATGCGCCCGTGTTTGTCGCGCGCTATTTTAGAAGGTTTTTTACCCAGAAAGACGCGGGTCTCCATAGGCTCGCGCAGAGGGTCTATCGGCGGGTTGGTGACCTGCGACGCGTTGATCAGCAGTCTGTCCCAGTAGACTGGGAAGTCCTTGGGATTGCCCATCGAAGAGAGCAGTACGCCGCCGCTGCCCGCCTGTTTGATTATCTCTCTTATCGAATCGCCTCTCCAGTTGCCGTTCTCCCTGAAGTCGCAATTGCTCCTGACGATCTTTATCGCGTGAGCGGGGCAGGTCGCGACGCAACGCTGGCAGTTCACGCACTTCGAGTCGTCCGACAGCACGAGATTGCCGTCCTTCGCGCGGTAGTGCACGCCGTAGGAACATTCCCTTATGCAAAGCCCGCATCCGTTGCATCGGCTGTCTCTTCTTTCCACTTCGTAATAAGGATATATATAATCTGTCTGCATCAATATTTACCCTCCCTGACTCTGACTATTACGGGTTCGCCGCCCTCGGGTGCGCGTACGTTGCCCGCATCGGGTTCGAGTACTCTTATCGCAGCCTCCTCGCTCGCGACGAATACGCGGTCGTCCTTTTCGGCAACGACCATCGAGCGTAGCTTGAGGCGGTCGTTGAGTGCCATGAGTCCGCCTTCGAAACCGAGTATTATAGAGAAAGGTCCCGTGACGAGAAGTCCCGAAAACACGTTGCGAAGGTAAGTCAGTTTTTCTTTTTCGTCTTCGGGCATACGTTCTATCGTAGACCAGAAAGGCGCGGCGATCACGCTTGCCGTCTCTTCGAGCGTGAGCCCGCGTCGGCGGAGCAGATAGTCCGCAATATAGGTGAACACCTCGGTATCCGTCTGGAGTGTGCATTTGTAGCCGTAGCCTTCGATGTATCTTCGGTTGGCGTCGTAAGAGGAGATCTCGCCGTTGTGCACTACCGTGTAGTCGAGAAGACCGAACGGATGTGCGCCGCCCCACCATCCCGGGGTATTGGTCGGATATCTGCCGTGTGCCGTCCAGCAGTATGCCGAATAGTCGTCGAGGCGGTAAAATTCGCCTACGTCCTCGGGGAATCCTACGGCTTTGAATACGCCCATGTTCTTGCCGCCCGACACGACGTACGCGCCTTTTATGCATACGTTTATGTGCATCGTGGCGCGGGCTACGAATTCGCGTTCGTCCACCTGCGCATCGGCTACGCGGGAGCGGAGCGGCGCAAGGAAGTATCTGAATATTATCGGTTCGTCCGTGATAGCGGGTGTTTTGCGTACGGGGACGGGCTCGGCTCTGACTATCTCGAAACCTTCTTTGAGATATGCCTCGCATTGCTTTTTGCTTTCCTTGTCTTCGAAGAAAGTATGGAAAGCGTAAAAGTCCGCCATATCGGGATATATGCCGTATCCTGCAAAACCTCCTCCGAGGCCGTTGGAACGTTCGTGCATGGGGATCATGCTGGCGACGATCTTCTCGCCGCTCATAAGGTTTCCCTCTCTCGAGATGACGGCTGAGACTGCGCAACCCGACGGGATCCTTACCTGACCTTCTTTCTGTAACATCTTGTTTTCCTCTCTTTTTTGCAATAAAAAAAGGACAAAGGCGCGTTTTCGGGGATGAAAATCCGAAAACGAACGCCTTTGCCCGTTTGACAGATTATAGCACGGTAAAAACGCGCCCGTCAACCGTAAAAGAGTAAAAAAACGCGTGAAGATCGCAGAAATTTTTTTTGGAAAAATTTGTGAAAATCCGTTGACAAACGGTTTTCGGTTTTGTATAATCCAAAACATAAATCAAACGGGCAACGGCGTCTATGGTAAAAAATCATAGACGCCGTTGCCCGTTTTTATTAAAGGAGAACGATATTATGCAAACGGTTTCGGACTATTTCGGCAGTATGGTCTTTGACGACAGAGTTATGAGAGCCACGCTTTCGGCTGACGTGTACAGGTCTCTTAAAAGAACGATAGACAGGGGAGCGTCCCTCGACATTTCGGTCGCGAACGCGGTCGCCGCAGCGATGAAGGACTGGGCTGTCGCGCATGGCGCAACGCACTATACTCACTGGTTCCAGCCGCTGACCGGCATTACTGCCGAAAAGCACGACAGCTTTATAACTCCCGCTCCCGACGGCAGGGTGATCATGGAGTTTTCGGGCAAAGAGCTGATAAAGGGCGAACCCGACGCGTCAAGTTTCCCGTCGGGCGGACTCCGCGCGACTTTCGAGGCGAGAGGATATACCGCATGGGATCCGACCTCGTACGCGTTCATAAAAGGAAAGACGCTCTGCATCCCGACGGCGTTTTGCTCGTACGGCGGCGAAGCACTCGATAAAAAGACGCCTCTTCTGAGATCTATGGAAGCACTCAGCAAGCAGGCGATGAGGATATTGAGGCTTTTCGGCAACACGTCTGTCAAATGCGTGCGCACTTCGGTGGGACCCGAACAGGAATACTTCCTGATAGACAAGGAGATGTACGACAGGCGCAAAGACCTTATATATACCGGTCGCACGCTGTTCGGCGCAAAGCCTCCCAAGGGACAGGAACTCGACGACCATTACTTCGGCGTGATCAAACCGAGGGTAGAGGAGTTTATGGCGGATCTCAACGAGGAGCTCTGGAAACTGGGCATTCTCGCAAAGACCGAGCACAACGAGGTCGCTCCCGCTCAGCACGAGCTCGCGCCGATATACACCACGACGAACATCGCGACCGATCACAACCAGCTGACAATGGAGATAATGCAGAAGGTCGCGTCCAGGCACGGACTCGTATGTCTGTTGCACGAAAAGCCGTTTGCAGGCGTCAACGGCAGCGGCAAGCACAACAACTGGTCGATGGCTACCGACAAGGGAGTCAACCTGCTGACCCCGGGCGAAACGCCGTACGAAAATGCGCAGTTCCTGCTGTTCCTTTGCGCGGTGCTCAAGGCGGTCGACGATTATCAGGATCTTCTGAGGATTGCTGTCGCAACGGCGGGCAACGACCACAGACTGGGCGCGAACGAAGCTCCGCCCGCGGTGCTCTCGGTGTTCCTCGGAGACGAACTGACCGCGGTGCTCGACGCGATAGAGAACGACAAACCGTACAGCGGAAAGAAGAAGACGCAGCTTAAACTCGGCGTGGACGTGCTGCCTCTGTTCCAGAAGGACACCACGGACCGCAACAGGACGTCGCCGTTCGCTTTTACGGGCAACAAGTTCGAATTCAGGATGCTCGGCTCGTCCAACAGCATCGCGTGCGCGAACATCATGCTGAATGCGGCGGTCGCAGAGTCTCTCAAACAGTATGCCGACAGGCTCGAGGGAGTGGAGGACTTCAACACCGCGCTGCACCTGATGATAAAGAAGACTATCAAGGATCACAAGAGGATAATCTTCAACGGCAACGGCTACGACGAAGCGTGGATAAAAGAGGCGGAGAGGAGAGGACTTTCCAACTACCGCACGACGCCCGACTGTATGCCGCATCTGCTCGACAAGAAGAACGTGTATATGCTCGTGTCACAGGGAGTCTATACCGAGACAGAGCTGAAGTCTAGGTGCGAAATAATGCTCGACAACTACTGCAAAGCGGTGCTGATCGAGGCTGAGACGATGGTGGACATGGCGGGAAGACAGATAATCCCTGCGATTGAAAAATACGTTTCGAAAATTTGCGAAACGGCAATTTCGAAGAAAAATTTTGCACCCGATATAAGCTGCGATTACGAACACGGACTTGTAAAAAAGCTGTCGTCGTCGATAGAGCGCGCAGCGGCGTTTACGGGTGAATTGAAAGAAGCCGTCGTTCACGTCAGAGATTTTTGTGATATAATATCCGAGGCGGAATTCATAAGGGATTCGGTATTGCCCAAGATGAGCGCGCTGAGAGCGGTCGTCGACGAGGCGGAGACGATGACTTCGAGCGAATACTGGCCTTTCCCGACATACGGCGAACTGCTGTTCGGCGTCAGATAACAAGGGGGCGGAGTCATGTGTTCGATAATGGCGTATTGTAGGAAAGACGCGCCGAGGGACAAGTTCGAAGAGGGCTTTTCCCGCACCGTCTCGCGAGGTCCCGACGACAGCAGGATAACAGAGACGGGCGGCGGGCTGATGGGCTTTCACAGACTGGCGATAATGGGACTGACTCCCGAGGGCATGCAGCCTTTTGCGCTGGGTGACGACCGCATAGTCTGCAACGGCGAGATATACGGTTTCGAAAAATTCAGAGACGCGCTCAAAGGCAGATACGCGTTTGCAAGCGATTCGGACTGCGAGGTGCTCCTGCCTCTCTACAGGGAGTACGGCACGGATATGTTCGCTATGCTGGATGCGGAATTTGCCCTTGTGATATACGACGCGGCAAAAGACAGGTTCGTCGCCGCGAGAGACCCGATAGGCATAAGACCGCTGTTTTACGGCAGGGACGAGAGCGGCGCGATGATATTCGCGAGCGAGGCGATAAACCTCGTCGGGCTTACGGACAGGATAATCCCTTTCCCTCCCGGGTGCTATCACGACGGCGAAAAGTTCGTCAGATACCGCGATATAGCCGAGGTCGAAAAGATGAGTACGGACGGCGTCGACGAGGCTTGCGAAAAGATCCGCGAAAAGCTGATCGCGGGCATAGAGAAAAGGCTAGTGGCAGACGCGAAGGTAGGCTTTCTGCTCAGCGGAGGGCTTGATTCGTCGCTGGTATGCGCGGTCGCCGCTAAAAAGAGCAAGGACAGGATAAAGACCTTCTCGATAGGCATGAGCGGGGACGCGATAGATCTGAGGTACGCACGCGAGGTCGCGGACTACATCGGCAGCGAGCATACCGAGGTCATAATAGACAGGGACACCGTGCTTGCGTCGCTCGACAAGGTGATAAAGACGCTCGGCACTTTCGACATAACGACGGTGCGCGCGAGCATAGGCATGTATCTCGTCTGCAAGGCGATACACGAAAAGACGGATATAAGAGTCATCCTGACGGGCGAGATCTCGGACGAGCTTTTCGGTTATAAGTACACGGATTTCGCGCCGAGCGCGGAGGAGTTTCAGAAAGAGGCGCAGAAGAGGGTCAGAGAGCTGTATATGTACGACGTGCTGCGCGCGGACAGGTGCATATCGGTCAACTCGCTTGAAGCGAGAGTTCCTTTCGGGGATCTGGACTTTGCGGAGTACGTCATGAGCCTCGATCCCGCGATAAAGATGAACGTCTACGGCAAGGGCAAATATCTTTTGAGAAAGGCTTTCGAGGGAGACTGGCTGCCAGAGAAGATACTTATGAGAGAAAAAGCGGCGTTTTCCGACGCAGTAGGACACTCGATGGTGGACTACCTGAAGGAATACGCGAACGGGTATTATACGGATAAAGAATATGAAGAAAGACGCGCGTTATTTGCGCACGCGCGCCCGTTTACCAAAGAATCGCTGTTGTACAGGGAGATATTCGAAAAGTATTACCCGGGGCAGGCGGAAATGATAAAGGATTTCTGGATGCCCAACAGGAGCTGGAAGGGTTGCGACGTTGACGACCCGTCGGCGAGAGTGCTCGCAAACTACGGCGACAGCGGAAAATAAGCGGCAAAAAAATATATTGAGAGGCATATATATGGAAAAAATTCTGGTACTCGATTTCGGCGGGCAGTACAATCAGCTGATAGCGCGCAGAGTGCGCGAGCAGAACGTCTACGCGGAGATCAAGCCGTACAACAAGATCACCGCAGAGCAGATAGCCGAAGCGGGCTACAAAGGCATCATCTTTACGGGAGGGCCCAACAGCGTCTACGACGAGAAGTCGCCGCACTGCGACAAAAAAGTGCTCGAACTCGGCATCCCCGTACTCGGGATATGCTACGGCGCGCAGCTGACCGCATGGCTCAAGGGCGGAGAGATATGCAGCGCGGGATCGCTCGGAGAATACGGCAAGATAGAGCTTTGCGTCAAGGACGATCCGCTGTTCGACGGAGTGCCGGAAAAGAGTATATGCTGGATGAGTCATACCGACTACATCAGGCGCGTGCCCGAAGGTTTCACCGTGACCGCGACGACCGAGCATTGTCCGTGCGCGGCAATGAGCGACGGCAAGGGGATATATGCGGTGCAGTTCCACCCCGAGGTAACGCACACGGTTTACGGCAAGAGGATGCTGTACAACTTCCTGTTCGCGATATGCAAATGCGCGGGCGACTGGAGGATGAGCGATTTCGCAAAAGAGGCGGTCGAGAAGTACAGAAAACAGCTCGCGGGCAAGAAAGTGCTCTGCGCACTGTCGGGCGGCGTCGATTCTTCGGTCGCGGCGGTACTTCTGCACAAGGCGATAGGTCAGGATCTGACCTGCGTATTCGTCGATCACGGTCTGTTGAGAAAGGACGAGGGCGACATGGTCGAGCGCACTTTCAAAAACCGTTTCGACATGAACATAATAAGAGTCAACGTCGAGGATCTGTTCCTCGAGAAACTCAAGGGAGTGACCGAGCCCGAAAAGAAGCGCAAGATAATAGGCGAGGAGTTTATCCGCGTCTTCGAGCGCGAGGCGAAGAAGATAGGCAAGGTCAACTATCTCGTACAGGGCACGATCTACCCCGACGTGATTGAGAGCGGCGCGGGCGACGCGTCGACTATAAAGAGTCACCACAACGTCGGCGGACTGCCGAGCGTCATCGACTTCGACGAGATAATCGAGCCGCTCAGAGAGCTGTTCAAGGACGAAGTGCGCGCCGTGGGAACGGAGCTGGGCATCCCCGCCGATCTCGTATGGCGTCAGCCCTTCCCGGGACCCGGTCTCGCGATAAGGGTGATAGGAGACATAACCAAGGAAAAGCTGGATACGCTGAGAGAGGCGGACGCGATCTTCAGAGAAGAGGTCGTCAACGCGGGTCTCGAGCGTACCACAAATCAGTATTTTGCTGTGCTGACCGACACCAGGAGCGTCGGCGTCATGGGCGACGCGAGGACGTACGGCTATACGGTCGCGCTCAGGGCGGTCACGACGGACGACTTCATGACCGCGGACTGGACGAGACTTCCGTACGAGGTGCTGGAGAGGGCGAGCAGCAGGATAACAAACGAGGTGAGGACGGTCGGCAGAGTATGCTACGACATCACCTCAAAGCCGCCCGCGACGGTTGAATGGGAGTGATCGCGGTCAGGAGTGACTATGACTAAATACGTTTTCGTAACGGGAGGCGTCGTATCGGGCCTCGGCAAAGGCATAACGGCGGCATCGCTGGGCAGACTTCTCAAGGCGAGAGGTCTGAAAGTGGCGGCGCAGAAACTCGACCCTTACATCAACGTCGATCCGGGCACGATGAGCCCGTATCAGCACGGCGAAGTCTATGTGACCGAGGACGGAGCGGAAACCGACCTCGACCTCGGGCACTACGAGAGATTCATCGACGAGGACCTCAACAAGTATTCCAACCTGACAACGGGCAAGGTCTACTGGAGAGTGCTCAACAAGGAGCGCAGAGGCGAATATCTCGGCTCAACCGTACAAGTCATACCGCATATCACCAACGAGATAAAAGAATTCGTATACAGCGTGGGCAAAAAGACGAACGCCGACGTCGTGATCACCGAGATCGGCGGCACGATAGGCGACATCGAGTCTCAGCCGTTCATAGAGGCGGTCAGGCAGATCTCGCTCGAAGTCGGCAGAGAGAACAGTCTGTTTATACACGTCACGCTCGTGCCCTTTCTGCGCGGCAGCGACGAGCACAAATCCAAACCCACCCAGCATTCGGTCAAGGAATTGCAGGGCATGGGCATAAATCCCGACATAATCGTGTTGCGGTGCGACGAACCTCTTGAAAAAGACATTTTCAAAAAAATATCCCTTTTCTGCAACGTCAAGCCGGACTGCGTGATAGAGAACATGACGATACCCGTCCTCTACGAAGTCCCGCTTATGCTCGAAAAGCAGAATTTTTCGGCAGTCGTATGCAGGGAGCTGGGCATCGCCGCGCCTGCGCCCGATCTTTCGGAGTGGGAAAAGCTCGTCGCGACGATAAAGGACAGAAAACATACGGTAAAGATAGGACTTGTCGGCAAGTATGTCAGACTGCACGACGCGTACCTTTCGGTCACCGAAGCGTTGAGACACGCGGGATACGGATTCAACGCTTTTGTGGATATAGAATGGATTGACAGCGAGTTGCTTGACGAAAGCAACTATAAAAGCGTATTATCTAACGTGGACGGAATAATAGTGCCCGGCGGCTTCGGAGGCAGGGGCATAGAGGGAATGATCCTCGCGGCGAGATACGCGCGCGAAAACAAAGTCCCGTACCTCGGCATATGCCTCGGCATGCAGATAGCCGTCATCGAGTTCGCGAGAGACGTCGCGCTTTTCAAAAACGCCGATTCGGGCGAGTTCGACAAGGACTGCAAGTACAAGGTGATAGACTTCATGCCCGATCAGAGCGAGGAGAGAGACAAGGGCGGCACGTTGCGCCTCGGCAGTTACCCCTGCAAGGTGACAGCGGGCACAATGCTCGCGAAATGCTATCGCGCAGACGAGATAGCCGAGAGACACCGTCACCGCTACGAATTCAACAACGACTTCAGAGACGCTCTGACGTCGTGCGGACTGACGATAGGCGGCACTTCCCCCGACGGCAGACTCGTGGAGACGGTGGAGATAGAAGATCACCCGTTCTTCGTCGGCGTGCAGTTCCATCCCGAATTCAAATCAAGACCTAACAGACCGCACCCGCTTTTCACAGGCTTTGTGGGCGCGGCGCACGACAATAAGCACAGGAGAGAAAGACAGTGAAGAAGTTTGACAGAAAACTTGTTTTGGAAGACGGCTTCGAGTATTACGGTTACGGTTTCGGCGACAGGTCGGAACGAGTGACGGAGATAGTATTCAACACTTCGATGGTCGGATACCAGGAAATAGTATCCGACCCTTCGTATACTTACCAGTCGGTAGTCATGACATATCCGCTGATAGGCAACTACGGCATGACCGACTGGGACTACGAGACCAAGACGCCGACGATAGGAGGACTCATCGTCAGGGAGTACAACGACCGTCCGTCCAACTTCGGCAGCACGAGCACTCTCGAAGAAGTGATGAAGAAGTACGGTATAACCGGAATATACGGCGTCGATACGAGAAAGCTGACCCGCTCGATACGAGACTTCGGCAGCCGTAAAGTGTTGATAACCGACACGGGCACGACAAAAGAGCGTGCGCTCGAGATACTGAAGAACACCGACGTGCCGACCGATGCGGTCAGCAAAGTCAGCTGTAAAAAGCCGTGGAAATCCAAGTGCAAGGGCGCGGACTTCGACGTGGTCGCGGTCGATTGCGGCATAAAGCACAACATAATCAGATCGCTCGTCAAGCGCGGCTGCAACGTGACGGTAGTGCCGTACGACACTACGGCTGAGCAGATAGACGTGCTCGCTCCCGACGGAATTTTCTTCTCCAACGGTCCCGGCGACCCGACAGACGTCGGATGCGTCGTCGAGCTTATAAAGAACCTGCGCGGCAGGTATCCGATATTCGGAATATGCCTCGGTCATCAGCTTATCGCGCTTTCGTACGGAGCGAAGACCTATAAACTTAAATTCGGTCACCGCGGAGGAAACCACCCCGTACGCAGGCTTGCGGACGGCAAGATAGAGATCACTTCGCAGAACCACTCGTACGCGGTCGACAAAAAGAGCCTCGAGGGCACGCCGCTCAAAATCACGCACGTCAACATACTCGACGATACCGTCGAGGGTCTCGAGTGTGAGGAGGACGGCGTGTTCAGCGTGCAGTACCACCCCGAGAGCTGCCCCGGTCCGCAGGACAGCGCGTACCTGTTCGACAAATTCATCAAGATAATGCAGGAGGGTAAGCACCATGCCTAAGAGGACTGATATAAAGAAGATACTCGTGATAGGCTCCGGTCCTATCGTGATAGGTCAGGCAGCCGAATTCGACTACGCGGGCACGCAGGCGTGTCTCGCGCTCAAGGAAGAGGGCTACGAGGTCGTGCTTTGCAACTCCAACCCCGCGACGATAATGACGGATACGTCGATCGCCGACAAGGTGTATATGGAGCCGCTGACCCTCGAATACATCGCCAAGATAATACGTTACGAACGCCCTGACGCGATAATCCCCGGCATAGGCGGACAGACGGGGCTCAACCTCGCGATGCAGCTCGAGAAAAAAGGTATACTCAGAGAATGCCGCGTCGAACTTCTCGGCACGGACAGCAAGAGTATAGAGAGAGCCGAAGACAGAGAGCTTTTCAAGGAGCTTTGCCAGTCGCTCGGCGAACCCGTGCTCCCGTCCGAGATAGCCAATTCGGTCGAAGAGGGACTCAAGGCGGTAGCCGACATAGGTTATCCCGTCGTTCTTCGCCCCGCGTTCACGCTGGGCGGCACGGGAGGCGGCTTCGCGGACAACGAAGAGGAATTCCTCGAGATAATCAAGAACGCGCTCGCGCTTTCTCCCGTCCATCAGGTGCTCGTCGAAAAGAGCATCAAGGGCTTCAAGGAGATAGAGTACGAGGTCATGCGCGACGCCAACGACACCGCGATCACGATATGCAATATGGAAAACCTCGATCCCGTCGGCGTACACACGGGCGACTCGGTAGTCGTATGTCCGTCTCAGACGCTGACCAACAGAGAATACCATATGCTGAGAGACAGCGCGCTCAAGATAATCCGCGCTCTCGAGATAAAGGGTGGCTGCAACGTGCAGTTCGCGCTCGATCCCAAGTCGTTCCAATACTATCTTATCGAGGTCAATCCCCGAGTTTCGAGATCGTCGGCACTCGCGTCCAAGGCGAGCGGATACCCGATCGCGCGCGTTTCGGCGAAGATAGGCGTAGGCATGAATCTCGACGAGATAATGCTCGCAAATACTCCCGCGTCTTTCGAGCCTTCGCTCGACTACGTCGTATGCAAGATGCCGCGTTTTCCGTTCGACAAATTCGCGGACGCAAACAACAGGCTCGGCACGCAGATGAAGGCGACGGGCGAAGTCATGAGCGTGGGCAGAACTTTCGAGGAGAGCCTGCTCAAGGCGGTGCGTTCGCTCGAAACGGGCGTCAATCACGTTTATTCGGCGAAGTTCGACGACAAGGATAAAAAAGCCCTTCTCGACTACGTCAGAGAGGGTACCGACGACAGGATATACGCCATCGCGCAGCTTTTCAGGCTCGGCGCGACCGAAGAGGAGATCAACGCGGTCACCGCGATAGACGATTTCTTCCTGCACAAGATAAAGCATATCGTGGAGATAGAGAGATCTCTCGCGAAGACGGGAGCTACCGCAGACGCGGTGCTCGAGGCAAAACGCTTCGGCTTTTCGGATAAAAGCGTCGCGAAATACGCGGGCACGACCGAAGAAGAAGTCAGACGCGTGCGCGAAGAAAACGGCATAAAGCCCGTCTACAAGATGATAGACAGCTGTGCGTCCGAGTTCGAGAGCTATATCCCGTATTTCTATTCGACCTACGAGCAGGAGAACGAGTCGGTCGTCTCCGACAAGAAGAAGGTCATAGTGCTCGGCAGCGGACCTATCCGTATAGGTCAGGGCGTGGAATTCGACTATTCTACCGTGCATGCGGTCAAGACGATTAAAAAGGCGGGATTCGAGGCAATAATAATAAACAACAACCCCGAGACCGTTTCGACCGACTACACGACGTCGGACAAGCTGTACTTCGAGCCGCTCTGCGTCGAAGACGTAATGAACATAATAGAGATGGAAAAGCCGATAGGCGTCATAGCGTCGCTCGGCGGACAGACCGCGATAAATCTCGCCGAACCTCTCTACGAGCGCGGCGTGAAGATAATCGGCACGGACAGAGACGCGATAGAAAAAGCTGAAAACCGCGACGCTTTCGAGAAACTTCTCGTCGAGCTGAAGATACCGCAACCCAAGGGCAGAGCGGTCACAAAGATAAAAGACGGCATCGCCGCCGCGAAAGAGATAGGTTATCCCGTGCTCGTACGCCCCAGCTTCGTGCTCGGAGGCAGAGCCATGAGGATAGTCGCGACCGAAGAACAGCTGCGTCATTACCTGAAGACCGCAGTCGAGATAGACGAGGACAAACCCGTGCTCGTGGACAAATACATCAAGGGCAAAGAGGTCGAGGTAGACGCGGTATGCGACGGCAAGGACGTGTTCGTACCGGGCATAATGGAGCTGGTCGAGCGCACCGGCGTGCACTCGGGCGACTCGATAAGCGTGTATCCGTCCTTCTCCATATCTCAGAAGGTCAAGGACGTCATTCTCGACTACACGAAGAAACTCGGTCTCGGCATAGGCATAATAGGGCTGTTCAACATCCAGTTCATCGTTGACAAGGACGAGAACGTATACATCATCGAGGTCAACCCGCGTTCTTCGCGTACCGTCCCCTTCCTTTCCAAGGCTACCGGTTACGATCTCGCGGACATCGCGACTCTGGTGATACTCGGCAAGAGCCTGAAAGAACAAGGCATCACGCAGATATATCCCGAGGAGAAGAAACGCTGCTACGCAAAAGCTCCCGCGTTCTCGTTCTCCAAACTCCGCGGCATGGATTCCTACCTGTCGCCCGAGATGAAGTCAACGGGAGAGGCGATAGGCTACGACAAGAGCCTGACACGCGCGCTGTACAAGGCTTTGCAGGCGTCTGGCGTCAAAGTGCAGAATTACGGCACGGTGCTCGCGACGATAGCAGACGACGACAAAGAAGAGGCGTTGCCGCTGATAAGAAGATTCTACAACCTCGGTTTCAATATCGAGGCGACCGAGGGCACCGCGAAATTCCTCAAGAACAACGGGATAAAGACGCGCGTGATGAAAAAGATAAGCGACGGCTCGACAGACATACTCGATTCAATACGTCAGGGTTACGTCACATACGTCATCAACACCCGCGATGTCAGCAGCGAGAACAAGATCTCGGACGGCTCTGCGATAAGACAGTGCGCGATCGAGAACAACGTGACCGTGCTGACCGCGCTCGACACGGTGCGCGCGCTGCTCGACGTGCTCGAGGAGATAACGCTCAGCGTATCTACGATCGACGCAAGATAGGAGAGAATATGAAGTTTACTAAAATGGAAGGGCTCGGCAACGACTATATCTACGTCTACGGCGCGCCTAAGAACCCCGAAGAACTCAGCGTAAAACTGTCCGACCGTCACTTCGGGATAGGAGGCGACGGACTGGTGCTTATCAGCCTTTCTGACGTTGCCGACTTCAGAATGAGGATATTCAACGCGGACGGCAGCGAGGCGAAGATGTGCGGCAACGGCGTGCGTTGCGTAGGCAAATACGTCTACGACAAGGGCTATACCAAGAAAACCGAATTCGACGTCGAAACGCTTTCGGGTATAAAGCACCTCAGCCTTTCCCTGAAGGACGGCAAGGTGGATACCGTGGCGGTAGACATGGGCAACGTCGTCGTCGGCGAAGAAGAATATCTCGATGTCGCGGGCGGAGTTAGGTTCTATCCCGTAGACGTCGGCAATCCTCACGCGGTGATATTCGTGGACGACGCCGACAAAGCTCCCGTAGCTGAAGTCGGACCGCTGATCGAGAAGAACCCGCGTTTCCCGGGAGGCGTAAACGTCGAATTCGTCAGCGTCGCGGGCGACGACAAACTGCGTATGCGCGTATGGGAGAGGGGCAGCGGCATTACCATGGCTTGCGGCACGGGCACCTGCGCGAGCGTCGCGGCGGCGATAAGAAAAGGACTGTTCACGGATGGCGCGAGCGTTGACGTAAAGCTCGACGGCGGCGTCCTCAATATAAAGTGCGACAAGGGCAGAGCCGTGATGACGGGACCCGCGCGCACCGTTTTCGAAGGAGAAATTCAATGCTGAAACCCAATCAATACTATTCTCAGCTCAAAGATTCGTATCTGTTTTACAGGATAGCTCAGAAGACGAGAGCGTACGTCGAGAGCCACGACGGCGCGTATCTGTACCGCCTCGGCATAGGCGACGTGTCTATGCCTCTCTGCGACGAGGTGATAAAGGCTTTGCACGAAGCGGTGGACGATCAGGCGAAAAAGCAGACCTTCCATGGCTATATGCCCGAATGCGGCGCGCATTTCTTCAGGACCGCGGTGGCGGGATATTACGCGAAGAGAGGAGTCGTGCTCGACGAGGACGAAGTTTTCGTTTCGAGCGGAGCGAGCGACGAGCTGGGCGACATACTCGACCTGTTCGACAGGAGCAACGACGCGCTCGTCATCGAGCCTGCGTATCCCGCGTACGTTGACGCCAACGAGATGGCGGGCAGGACGGTGCAGAGGCTCGCGTCGGGTGAGGAAAACGGATTTTTGCCCGTTCCCGACGATTCGGTCACGGCGAAACTCATTTATATCTGTTCGCCCAACAACCCTACGGGCGCGGTATTCAACAAAGAGAAACTCAGAAAGTGGGTGGATTTTGCCAACGAACGCGGCGCGGTGATACTCTTCGACGCGGCTTACGAGGCGTTTGTAGAGGACGAGGATCTGCCCCGCAGCATATACGAGATAGACGGCGCGAAGACCTGCGCGATAGAGATATGTTCGCTGTCCAAGACGGCGGGATTCACGGGCACGCGCTGCGGTTATACCGTGATACCCAAAGAACTGTGGAGAGAGGGTATGAATCTCAATGCGATGTGGGTCAGAAACCGTACGACCAAGACGAACGGCGTTTCGTACATCCTGCAAAAGGGCGCGGCTGCAGTCTTTACCGACGAGGGGCAGCGACAGATCAGAGAAAATATCGCGGTATACAAGCGCAACGCGAAATACCTGACCGACGCTCTCGACAAACTGGGTATATGGTACTGCGGCGGCAAGAACGCGCCGTATATATGGATGAAATGCCCGCGCGGCATGTCGAGCTGGGAATTCTTCGACTTCCTTCTCGAAAAGGCGCAGATAGTAGGCACGCCCGGCGAAGGCTTCGGCGAGTGCGGCGAAGGCTTTTTCCGCTTTTCCACTTTCGGCAGTCCCGAGGACACGAAGACCGCGGCGGAAAGACTCGTCAAACTGCTTTCGTAAAGATGAGGATACCGTCAGACTAAACGGCGTAGGCGCGTTTCTCTGCGAAGCGGCTGAAAGACGGCAAGAGCAGAGCGAAAAGCCGACACGAAAATTCAAAAGATAATAAGCTCCGACGAAAATCGGAGCTTTCTTTTATGGCTTAATTCAAATTTTGGTGCCCGTGTATGTTATCTATATATTTTTGAGCACTCCGCTGTCGGCGGCTATCGTGCGCACGTTGCCGCTGTCGAACTTCACGACGTACGCCCCGTTGTTCTTTCCCGTCACGGTGCCGTCCCCGAATATCGGGTGGCGCACCCTTTCGCCCCCGAGGTATGCGCGGAAGTCGGGCACGGACGGGTGACTCAGCGCGTACTCGCTCGCGCGGATGTATTCCTTTGCCATCTCGACGTATTCGTCCGTCATCACGCCTTCGCGGTCTATCAGCGATTCGTCTATGTTGAAGATGAACCTCGACGGCATAAGACGACCCCTCGTCTGCACGTCGAATCCGTCCGAGTCGGACAGATACAGTCTGTCTTTCGCTCTCGTGAAAGCGACGTAGGCGACGCGTCTTTCTTCTTCCATCTGCTGTTTGTTTTCGATCTTCTGGGACGGGAACAGCCCTTCGTTCATCGAGCAGACGAAGACGCACGGGAATTCCAGACCCTTTGCCGTATGCACGGTCATCAGTTTGACGCTCTGTTCGTCGCCCGACTTGTCAATGTTGGAGATCAGCGCGACGGCGGTCAGGTATTCGGCGAGCGTGACGTGTTCGCCCGCGTCGTCCACGAAATCCTTTATCGCCGCCTTTAGCTCGGTCACGTTTTCGAGTCTGTTCTGGTCGCCGCACAGCATCAGATATTCTTCGTATCCGCTCTTCTTCAGCGCGAAGTCGAGAAGGTCGGATATATCGACGTCGGGATCTTTCGCGCGCACGATGCCTTCCTCGACGGTATCGACGAGTTTTTTCGCGTCCGTATTGCGGAACAGCGCGGTGTCGGCAAGGCGACGGAAAGCCTGAAGCAGGGAAACGTTCTCGTTCTCGGCGAGAGCGTCGATCGCGGCGAGTCTCTTTTTGCCTATGCCTCTCGCGGGCACGTTGACTATGCGCGAGAAGGAAAGATCGTCGCCGAATTCGAATATGCGCAGATACGCTATCGCATCCTTGATCTCCTTGCGCTGATAGAACTCGACTCCGCTGTAAATCGTGTAAGGAATGCCGTATTTGAGGAAGGCGTCTTCGACGGGACGGGACATATAGTTGCTGCGGTACAGCACGGCAATATCGTTCAGAGGAACGCCCGAATCTTTCAGGCGGAGTATCTCGCTTGCGATGTATTCGCACTCTTCCTGCCTCGTGCGGGCGTGGTGGTACTTTGTTCTGACGCCGCTTTTCCTGACCGCGACGAGGTCTTTTTTTATCCTCTCGGTATTGTGTTTTATAAGGGAGTTGCCCACGCTGAGTATCTCGGGCGTGGAGCGGTAGTTTTTGCCGAGCACTATCGTCTTCACTCCTCCGAAAGCCTTGTCGAAACCGAGGAACAGCCCGATGTCCGCGCCTCGCCATGTATATATCGTCTGGTCGGGGTCGCCGACGACGAACAGGTTTTTGTTGAGAAGAGAGAGCATTTCGACGAGGGTATATTCGGGTCTCGACACGTCCTGGAACTCGTCTACCTGAATGTACTCGAACTGTCTTTGCCATTTTTCTCTCGCGTCGTCGAAGTCGTAAAATATTTTCAGGGTAAAGAACACAAGGTCGTCGAAGTCGAGGAAGAAGTTTTTGCGTTGCAGCTCGAGGTATTTTTTGATGACGAAGTCGAGACGTCCTTTTTCCTCCGCACGCGGAAGTCCGGGGGCGACGGTCTGAAAGGACGGGTCGCTGAAGTAGCAGACGTAGTCGTGCCTGCCTTTATACGCGCCTATCGCGTCGAGACAGCTCTTGTAGCTGTGGTCTTTCAGCGTCAGCCCGTTCTCCTCGTATATCTTTTTCAGCAGAGATTTCTGATCGTCCTCGTCCATTATCAGGAAATTGGACGGGTAGTGCAGGCGGTGTATTTCCTCTTTGAGGATCTTGTTGCACGCGCCGTGAAAGGTGAGTATCCAGCCGCCGTCCTCGTCGGGCATAAACCGCTGAATGCGCTTTTTCATCTCTTTCGCAGCTTTGTTCGTGAAGGTGACCGAGAGTATATGCGACGGCGCGACGCCGAGGACCTTCGCGATATAGACGTAGCGCGTGGTCAGCACTTTTGTCTTGCCGCTCCCCGCGCCCGCGACGACGCGGACGTAGCCTTCGGTCTCCGTGACCGCCTGTTTCTGCTCGTCGTTGAGTCCTTTGAGAATATCGTCGATAAGCTCCTGCATTTTTCTTCCTCTGCGATCCGCTTCGGACGGACGCAATTAAATTATAGCATTACGAACGATTGTTCGCAAGAGGAAGAATGTGAACATATCGTAATATTATGTTTCTAAGCCGAAAATAAAACGACGCGAACCGCCGCGCCGCTATATTTATATATCATTATATTGTAACAGACCGGTTGAGCGAGCGCGAAAAACCCGCACTTTCCGTCTTGATTTCGCTCAAAAGAGCAGGGCTGTCCGCAAAAGCTATCTCGTTGACCGTAGTCGTTTGTGGATTTATCCGTTTTTCTGACGGCTTGGCAATTTTTGTCGTTATCGCGGATGTCAGTCGGACGACGCGCGCACAGAAAGGACGGGCGGTATCTTGATGTATCTGACCGTCAGGATGATGAGAGACAACGGCAACGATCTGGCGTTTTTCTCTGACGGAGGGGCTGTATTCAGCAATATAGCAGTGTACGGCTACGGAAAGAGCCGCTCATAACTCTCCCTATATATTCCATCTGGAAGAAGCGGACGGGAAGTTCGCTTCTTTTCCGTTTTGACGTAACTTCAGTGAAATTCAACTGCAAGGACGACCGCCATGCGCGGTACGCAAAAGGGGCTATGCGGACAAAGAAAAAAGCGGGTTTTCAACCCGCGATCGCTTCGATCAGTTTCCAGATCCCTATCAGCGCGCCGACGGCGACGAGGACGAGAAGGGGCTTGAGCAGATATTTGAAAAAGAAGTCGCTTTTTGCGCGGGTCTTGCCCGCGACGGTTCTGCAACGCTCGCGTATTTCGGGCGCGACGTCGTAAAGCGCGCCGTTGACGTCTTTCTCTCCTTTGCCTGCCATCAGCACGAAATCGGGACACGTTTCGAGTTTTTTGAGGTCTTCGAAAGGAGAGTAGTTTTTGTCGTCAAGGCATTTTGCCCGTATCAGCAGTTCCCAGGCGCTGGCGTTGAAAGGCATTTCGGCAACGATTGTTTTGGCGTATGCCAGCCCGTCAGAGTATTGTCCTATTCTCAGGAATTCGTGACCTTTGGCTATCTTTTTCGCGTTTTCGGCGTTGCGCTGGCAACGCTTTGCTATCGTCGCGTAGACGTCTTTCGTGGCGTCGTCGCACAGCGCAAGCAGCGCGCCGTATTCTTCGAACGCGGAGAGATCGCCCGCATAGAACGCAAGCTCGCTTTCCGATCTCGCTCCGACCCTCGCGAGCAGTCTGAGGCGCATGGTCGCCGCCGTGACGGGCGCGCCTTTCAGAATATCCGCGACGCGGTACGGCTCGAGCTTTTGCAGGGCGTCGTCGGCTGCCTTGAGTTTGCTTTTGTAAAGTGCGCCGTCGGTATCGGAAAAGACGCCGAGAGGGCAGTTTACGGTATAAGATTTTTCGTTTTTTTCGAGTTCTGATCTGAATTCCTGCAAAGAGACGGTATCCGCTCTGAAAGAAGACGTGTCGTCCGTCATTCTGAAGAATACCGAGCCGCAGTATTCGCATACGAAACATCCGTCGCGCACCGTCAGTATCGCACCGCAGGAAGAACATTTCATATTGACAAGTGCCATAGACTTCTCCTTTCCTATAAATTACTATGAAAACGCGTCCGTGTCAAGACCGACGCTCCGTTCGTCTTCGGCGATATGTGAAAAGTCTGCCGAAATAGTGAATAATGTGTTTTTTTTCAAAAAGTATTGCGCCCGCGCGTAAAGCGTTATATATTTTTATTGAGGACGGTTTTGCCGTCAATAATTACGAAAGGTGGAAAATATGGACAGGTTTTTGGTGAAGACGGACTCAAAGAGCAACGAGAAACAGATCGTCGCGGGAGACGACTGGAGACTGACGGTGCTGACACCTTATATGCTCAGGGCTGAGACGGGCGCGTTCTGCGACGAGGCGACGCAATGCGTATGGTACAGGGATTTCGGAGATGCGAATTTTACGGCGAAAAGGGACGGAAATACGATAGAGATAAAGACCGAAAAGACGACTTTTTATTTCGACGTATCAAAAAAGAAAGTCGTAAGGGTCGCGCTCTCTGACGGCAGAGTCGTAAAAAACTTCCGCAAGGGGATGTTGCCCGGCACGAGACGCACTCTCGATATGACCGACGGCAAAGTCAGGCTGGGCGGCAGCGTGGTCTCGAGGGGAGGCGTCGCGGTGCTGGACGACTCCGGGTCGCTCGTTCTGAAAGGTGACAAGGTCGAGCAGAGGGAGAAATGTTCCGACAGATATTATTTCGCATACGGCAGCGATTATCGCGGCGCGATACGCGATCTGTACAGACTGACGGGCTTCACTCCGTTGCTGCCGAAGTTCACTCTCGGCAACTGGTGGAGCAGATACAAGGCGTACACGCAGGACGAATACAGAAGTCTTATGCAGACGTTCATCGACAGAAAAGTGCCGATCACCGTCGCGACGATAGACATGGACTGGCACTGGGTAGACGTCGTCAGGCGGTTCGGTAAAGACGCGCTCGCAAAGCCTACCGACAATCTTGTCGACCGTGTGGTATACGCATCGATCCCGGGCTGGACTGGTTACAGCTGGAATACCGAACTCTTCCCCGATTACCGCGCGCTCCTTGACTATCTGAACGACAGCGGATTCAATGTGACGCTCAATCTTCATCCCGCGCAGGGAGTCAGATATTTCGAAGATATGTACAAGGACGTATGCGCGGTATGCGGTGTCGATCCGTCCACGCGCGAACCGGTATGTTTTTCGCTCGGTGACGAGAAATATCTCAAGGCGTATTTCGACGTGATACACAGACCCTATCAGCGCGAGGGCGTGCGATTCTGGTGGATAGACTGGCAGCAGGGCAAGAGGAGCGACGTCAAAGGACTCGACCCGCTGTGGGCACTCAACCATTACCATACGCTCGACATGCGCGACGAGGGAAAGAGGGCGTTGATCCTGTCGAGATACGCGGGCATAGGCAGTCACAGGTATCCGATAGGTTTCAGCGGAGACAGCGCGATGACGTGGAGAACGCTCGATTTTCAGCCGTACATGACGTCGTCGGCGACCAACGTGGGATACACATGGTGGAGTCACGACATAGGCGGTCACCACATGGGATATAAGGACGACGAGCTGTATCTCAGGTGGTTGCAGTTCGGCGTATTCAGCCCGATCAACAGACTTCATTCGACGAGCAACGAATTTATGGGCAAAGAACCGTGGAAGACGAAAAAAGAGGTCTGCCGCACCGCCGAAGAGTATCTGCGTCTGAGACACAGGATGATCCCGTATATATATTCGATAAACTACCTGACGCATACCCGCGGACTCGCTCTCTGCGAACCGATGTATTATTCGTACGACGACGAAAGGGCGTACAAGGTCAGGAATCAGTACGCTTTCGGCACTCAGCTGGTCGTTGCGCCGATCACGGAAAAGACGGACAAGAGGACTAATCTCGCGTCGACCTCTCTCTGGGTACCCGACGGAGAGGTATACACCGACGTGTTCACGGGCAGGAAGTACGGCGCGGGCGAATACGAGATATACCGCGATCTCGAGGATATGCCCGTGTTTGCAAAAAAAGGCAGTATTATCCCGCTTTACAAGGACGCGACCGACAACGGCATGGCAGCGGACAAGCCGCTCGAAGTATGGTTGTACGCGGGCGACGGCGATTTCGGTCTGTACGAGGACGACGGGGATACGCTCGAATTCGAAAAGGGCAAATATTGCGTGAGCGGTTTTTCGCTGAGACAGGACGGCAACGATCTGACGCTGAGCGTCACGGTTAATGGAGACAAGAGCGTCCTGCCCGCAAAGAGGCAGATCACGCTCGTGTTCAGAGACGTCGACGGTGCAAAGATAACCTCTACGGCGAAGGTCGTCGCAAGCGGCGCAAATTCCGTCACCGTGGAATGGGACGGCGAGGACTTTTCGGTCAGGGCGAGCGGATGCACGTTTACGCACAATCCGCCGCTCAAAGAGGCGTTGACCGATCTTATATCGGGATTCCAGGGCAACAATTTCAAAAAAGCCGCGACTTTCAGGCGTTTCCTGCAAGATCCCGCCGCGTCGGTTTCAGGACTCAAACGCTGCTTTGCCGGACCGATAAAGGAATTGCAGGCGATCTGCCGATAAACGGATTTATTTCAAAAGAGCGGGGGGCGAATTTTTATCGCCCCTTTTTTCTGCGATGAAGGTGACGGTCGGGAGAAACGTTGCGAAGTGTTTTGTCGGATTTGTTTTGAGTATTGCTTTTGTCCGTCGGTGGGATTATAATGTCTGTATGGAATATTGCATGGCGGACGTGCACGGTCATTACGACCTGTTTTGCCGTCTTATGGACGAGATAGGGTTTTCTGACGACGACAGGCTGTACGTCATGGGCGACGTGATCGAGAAAGGACCCGACAGCATACGGCTTGCCAAGCTGTTGTTTTCGATGCCCAACGTGACGGCGATAGTCGGCAATCACGAGCATGTCTTTCTGAATTATTATCACGGGCTTATGCAGCAGACCGAGGATTATGACGAGGTGCTGGACAAACTCAAAGGGTATTTTACCGACGGGGAATTGCTCGACTGGGACATAGTGGATCAGTTCGACGCTTTGCCGTACTATGTGGAGACCGACAGGTTTATCGGCGTGCACGCGGGTCTTCCCGTACGCGACGGCATTCTGGTCCCTCCCGAAAAGACGAGCGTGAATCATCTGGTATACGACCGCATATTCAAAGAGCCGGACGTACTGCCCGAGGGCGGCAAGTGCGTGTTTTTCGGGCATACGCCGACCTGGTATCTGACGGGCGGCGCAAACGAGATACTGATGTATCCGCGGGACGGCGCACCCGCAGACAGTCGGGATATTGCCGATTACTGCAAGGTGCATCTCGACACGGATACATACCTGACGGGCGTGCTGGGCTGCGTTGCCGTCGATACCTGCGAACGCTTTTACGTCCGCAGACGCTAGGAGGACTCCATGGTAGAAGTAGTCGCCGCACTGATAAGAGAAAACGGCAGATTCATGATATGTCGCCGCCCGCCGCACAAGACTCGCGCGCTTTTGTGGGAATTCGTCGGAGGCAAGGTCGAGGCGGGGGAAACGAAAGAGCAGGCACTCGCAAGGGAATGCAGAGAAGAGCTTGACGTCGAAGTGGCGGCGGGGGACGTCTATATGACCGTCGTCCACGAGTACCCAGATGTCACCGTCCGTCTGACGCTTTTCGACGCAAAGATAATCTCGGGCGTCCCGAAACTTCTCGAGCACGCGGATATAAGGTGGATAACTCCCGCCGAGATCCCGCAATTCGAATTTTGTCCCGCCAACAAAGAGATCCTCGCGAAGATTATGTATGACTGTGAAGTCGACCCCGAGCGTTTTCGTGGGTATGGGGAGTGATATTCGATATGTAAGCTAGTTAGTTGGTAGTATTGAGTTATTATATAGATGGCGGAAAACGCGCTGCAGGTCTGCATATAGTCAATCGTAACTTATTTTTCTTGATACTGTAAAATAAATATGATAATATTAATAGTGAAATCGGTTTATAAATATTTTCGGGAATAACATATTTGTAAATTTGTATTTGGGAGAAGGGGGAATAATTTTGGACGCATTGGTTTTTAATGGGCATCCTGTTTTAGGTGATTTGAGCTTCGATTTTAGAAAAGAAAATGGCGAACCATACAAAATTATATTGTTGGTTGGAGAGAACGGTTGTGGAAAAACGACTGTTTTAAAAGAGATATATTCTTATGAAAATAATGAATACATTTCAAATAGGATTATTAAAAGAGGAATATTCGATCAGGAATTTATCGAGTCGGTATTTGTCAGACAAGATCATAAATATTGTTGTGTTATAGATGAAATATCAAATAAAATAAGTTCTGAAAAAGTGTTTGAAAAGGTAGTTGACGAAAAATTAAATAACCGGAACATATTAAAGATGAGGTCAAACGTCAAAATAAATGTTAAGAGTTTTTTGAAAAAGAGGATAGCTACTTTTGGAGATGGCAGATTAACAGATTTTGTTGAGAATGAAAATTCCGAATCGAGAGATTTGTATGGTTTGGCGACTTCAATGGTAAAATTAAACGTGCAGAAAAAGCCGGATAAATATATAGATAATTATAGTTCAGGAGAGCAAGAGCTGTTGATGCTAGTCAGTGAGATTAGACAAAAATTAAATATAAATACTGATTTTGTATTGATAGACGAACCGGAAACAAGCTTGCATCCGAAATGGCAATTAAAGATATTGGATTTCATCATCGATGGATTAAAAAATATCTCCGAGCAATCCGATGTGCAGGTATTTATTGCAACTCATTCAGAAAATATCTTGAAACAGGCTATAAAAAATGAAGACATATTGATTATACAAATGTACAGAGAAGGGGAGACTATCAAATCGAAACGTATTTCGGAAATGGATTTCAGATTGCCCAAAGTGACATATGCTGAATTGAGTTATGTTATATTTGGAATCCCTAATCCGGATTATCATAATTTATTGATTGCCGAAATAAATGAAAATAACAATTTTAACAATTTGAAAATGACGGACAATTTTATTATTAAACATCCGTTGTATAAAAAATCATTGCATGAAAAAAGATCTAAAGGGAAAGCAAAAGTAGAATATTTCACGCTTCCGATTTACATAAGAAACAAATATCATCATCCTGAAAATCGAGAAGGGGATTATTCAGAAGAGCAGTTAAATACGTCAATCGAATTATTACGTGCAATATTGGCGGATGATAAATTATAATGGCTACGGGTAAACCGTGTGTTTGTTTGTATATTTAGGAAATAGATTTGCAGACGAAGCACAGTGTGAAATAAAAAAGAGAATAAAGCGGATAAAAAGATACTTATGGGAGATATTTCGAAGTTAGTCAAAGATATTTGCGAAGTCAATGCAGATAAACAATTTGAAGAAAACATAAAGATATTTTCAGGTTTTTTAAGTCAGATCAATAGCGACTATAAGTATAATGAAACGTATTTAGAGCAATATTTGAGTGATTTTGGTTTATTAAAGAAAGCTATTGCCATAAAAGACAAAGAGTATAGATTTTTAGCCACTTATTTAATTGGTGAAATCAAAGAATTGAGACAAATTGAATTAGATAATTCATATCAATTTAACCGTGTGTTGGGGAACAAAAAGGGAAAATATATAAATATAGATATGTCTGAAATAACCAGCGATACAATATTGGTTAAAGTTGACATTACGACAGCGGAAGGCGAAAGAAGATTTGTAAAAAAGTATGATTATACTAAAACCTATTATGAAAATATCAAAAAAGATATAGTTTCACGAATTAATATGGAGAATAACTGATATGAACAGAATGAACTTGAAAGATTTTATATGTAGCGAAAAGAATATTTTTATGGCGATTTATGCAGTAAAATCCTATGTGTTTGATGTTCAGTTGTTAAGTGACAATGACAAAGAATTGTTGAATAAGCTCGCTGATCCGTTTAACGAAAAGACTATTAAACGAACGATAAAGAATGTTAAAATTAAAATTGAGGAAGTTTTATCTAATGATCTTGACTTGTTTGAAGTGCAGGTGTATTTCAAACCCAAAGATATCGTAGATAATGTACCTAAATTCAGACCGATGCATTCTTCAGATTTGATCACATTGATAGCGATGGTTTCGTTGTTACATGCATTAATTTATGAAATACCATCTAAAAATCAGAATTATAAACTTTATTTATCGAATTACAGCAAACTGATACCAAAGAATTTTTATGGTAATCGAGTGTCGAGTAAGCCCGAGGCTTTGTTTTTGAATTGGGCAGAACAGTATAAATTATATACCCAAAAAGCAAATGAATATTTTTCAAGATTTCATGAAACAAAGGAGTATAAATATGAATTGAAGCTGGATCTGAAGAATTTTTTTCCTTCGGTCGATCCGGGAATAATTTATTATTTGCTGATTGAAAATATCCCGGTCAGTTTTGTCAGTGAAGAAGATGTGTTAATATTAAAAAGAATAATTTACAAATTGCTAGTTTGCAGAGTAACAAATTTGCATAATGATACGGCAAAAAGACTTTATTATGTAGCATCTGAGCCTAAAAATGATTTTCAAAATGTACAAGAATATTTTGACGGTTTTACGAAGGGAATTGCGCAAGGTTTACCCCAGTCTTATTTTTTCGGAAATATATGTATGATAAAAATTGCCGAAATATTCGATGAAGTTTTTCAAGGAAAATCAGTTTATTATGTGGACGATTCGTATATTTACACAAACGAGAAGATGGACGGAAATAGTTTTGATGAAAAGCTCAAAATTATTAACGACAAAATTCATCAAGAAGAAAATAGTATTATCAATAAAGTGAGAGAAGATGACTATTTCAAAACGATATGCAAATGGCAAAGAAACGATTATTACGGAATAGAGGTACATACAAAAGGGAAAAGCAGTTTTTGTGATATATCAAATGTGAACAGAGGCGAATACCGTATTAAAAAACTCAGCAGGGAAGCTTCCGAAGTGGGTGCGGATATGCTGTATACATATTCTGAAGACGAAGACAAGGCATTGTTAGGACGCGTCAAAACGATATTGGCGGCAATAGAGAAAGAGCTTGAAAAAATAGATCGTGAAACAGCAACAAAAGACAATGATTCAAAAAATAATTCTTATATCGAGAAATTAGAGAGATATAAAAAATTTTTCAAATATAGAGCTTTGAAATTGGAATTAAGAGTGGAGAACAAACTTACAAAGAAAATATTTGAAGTTCTGGTTGGGGGCGAATTAAATGAAAAAAAGAGCTATTTCGATCAATTGCAGGGACGAATATTGATAGATAAATTTTTCAAAAACTACAAGCATGATGTATGGCAGGTGGCAGTATCAATTTTAATGAATAATGTCGGAGAACAAGAAGAAAAAATAAAGCTTAAATCTTATTTGCAATCGATAATAAAGGAAGTTTACAGCAAAGAGTTATTAAAATGTTCATATTTGGCACAATCATACAAAGGTTTTATTGACGGGAAGGAGTCGACAGTCAATGAAAGTATTTATTATTCGTTGAATATTGCAATAAAGAGTAAAATGAGAAGATATATTCAAGTAAACAATGTTGCATTAAAAAACGAATTTAATAAAGCGAAAATGAAAGGGATTTCAGAAGATTATGTGATAAACAGTTATGGTATATGTACAAAAAATTATATTGAGACTTGCTTGCTTGTTTTGAAAAATTCTGACAGATTACAAAGGATTTTCCTGAATGCTTTGTATTCGGCAGTATTCAAGGTGGATTTATCTGATGACATGAGATTATGTTCTCGTGATAAAAAAGGAATGACGTATGGTATATTGAGGATTCTGCTGTATTTAAGAAATTCACGATTCAGCTTGGCAGAATTTTTCAGATGGGATATAGACATTTTCAGTAATGAAAACATGCAACAAATTGACTATGATATTTTAGAAATTCTCGATATATATAAAAGATATGTGGTTTCGCCTTATTATATTGACAATTTGATCATAACTCATAAATATACATGCGAGATATGGAAAAACGGAGCTAAACATTTATATTTCTATACTCTGCATAATCAAGAACATGCAATAGATTTGATAAAGAATGTTGTTAAAATAATTAAAGTCGTCAGTTATTTGAAAATATCAAGTTATGATTATTATCTGGTGTTTTTGTCGTGTTATTTGCATGATATCGCTATGGTTAGAATTGCATCGGAGAGCGATTTCTTAACAGATAAGAACAAATCGGAAGAAATTGTGACTAGAGGGTACGAAGAATTGCAGAATGATAAGGCGAAAAACAGAACCAAAAAGATTTTTTCTGATATATATAAGTTAATAGATGAGTTTTACGAAACATTGATAAGATCAAATCATGCGTCAAACAGTGCTGAAGAAATAAGAAATCTGCAGGAATTGAGTTATCTTGACGACAGCGTAAGAGAATTTGTTGCAGATATATCAAAATCCCATGCTATGGACGTAAGAGAGATATATTTTGCTAAAGGAGAGGCAAAAAACAGAAAAATCAGCATGAAGTTTGATAAAATAATTTTGCGATTGGCAGATTTGTTGGATATGAGTGAGTACAGAGTATCCAAACCTATTTTGAATCATAATATTGATAATATGTCGGATGTCTCGGCATTTCATTGGGTATCACATTTGTTGACCGCAGGATATGAATTAAGTGCGAATTACATTAAGAATCAAAACGAAAACGAATTTCTGGATTTCAATAGTATAATTGAGAAAATAAATTTGACTATTTATGTGAAATTGTCGCAGATGTCAAAACTGGCCAAAGGGAATTGTAAATATTGTAAACTTTTAGACGAAGAATTGTCGGCAGACGGGTTGACTTTGGAAATATCGAATCAAAATTGCAGTTCGAAAAAGTGTAATTATTTGTGTAGATGGTTTAATATAAAAAACGAATATTTAATGAAGGAATTGCATGCTTTGGAAAATTATTTGTCCAGAATACCTTCAGAAGATAAATTGTATAATACGAAATTCAAAGTGTATATAAAGGTAATAAGTTCCACGACTATCTCTCAAGAGCAGTTTGAGAAATTGAATAAAGTAATAAAAAATAATTCGCATTAAATTATGAAAATTATTTCAATATGACATATGTTGTCATATTACTGCGAGGATAATAGAAAATGATATATCTTTTGCAGGGATGTACGAATATATTTAGCAGCGGGGTAAAAATATGGAAAATATAAGTATATTTGATATGGTCGAAGAAGGGAAAACAGCTATTAATAATAAATTGGATGTGGTTAAAGCAGAATATATTCAAGTGAAGTCAATGACTTGGCAGGAGTTGTTTGAGGGATATGACGATTTGAAGGCAATAACCTATTCCTCTGGTATTGGATTTATTGCAACATTAGCAGAAAAGTTTAACACAGTAGAGATAATTTTTGGTTGTGAAAACATTATACAAGGAAAAATTCATGAGATTTTTGCTTTTCAATCAAAAGTAATTGATGTAATCAGAAACGTAGTGACTAAATCACAACAAAAAATATTAGACAGGGTTGACAGGGGCGAAGTAAGACTTTTCGTAGCTAGAAACAGATTGTCTCATGAGAAGATTTATTTGCTTCGGTCAAATAATGGCAAGAAACGGGTGATAATGGGATCTGCCAATATGTCATACAATGCATTTAACGGATTACAAAGAGAAAATATATGTTATATGGATGGTAACGATGCTTATGATTGGTATGATAATGTCTATCGCACTTTAAGGGATGAGAGCACAGATGAGATCACAAAAAAAGCAATAGATTTTGCAGATATTGATGAAAATATCGATTTGTTGCCGATATCAAAAACGATAGAAAGGAAGAAAGTCGAGATCATTGAACCGATAAAATCAAATATAGAAAATATTGAGTTTGTTATAGACGTGAATACTTTGGCAAAGAAAATTGAATCGTTTGTTCCGAAGCAGGATAAATTGACAGGCAAAATACTAATTTCAACTGATCACATTGTAAAAATAAAGAGACAAATCATCGATAATAATAAAAGAGAACACGAGTTGAGAAGTGAATATCCTCGTCTGTGTGTGGATGTATCCAAAAAGACGGTCAATTTGAATGGCTCTGATTTAGATTTGAATCCGCCAAAGGTTGATATAAGGAAAGACATAGAATTGTTCCTGGATTATATGGAAGGATACAATAAATTTCATGGTAATTATGCTGAAATGCAATTCAGATATTATGAATTTGCGAATTGGTTTTTCTGTTCGCCGTTTATGGCTGTGATGCGAGATCACGCATCAAAATATGATCAGAACAAGCTGCCTTATCCGGTGTTTGGCTTGTTATATGGAAAAAGTAAAGCTGGCAAAACTAGTTTTTTGGAAACATTGTTAAAAATGATGATAGGGCAAAAGCCTAAAATATCTGCTCCTGATTTTACTCGTTCAACAATAGAGAGCCTTAAGCATGAAATTAAAGGAGCACCGATAATAGTAGACGATTTGACAAATACTAGATTTAATCAGCATGCGATAGAAACAATAAAAAATGACGATTTCGGTATAGTCGAGCATGATGTCAATTATCCGGCGGTCGTGATAAGTGCTAACGAAGATGTAAAAGCGGTTGCTCCTGAAGTTATTAGACGTACTGTAATTTGTAGGGTCGAAGCAGGTTTAACTAATACCGAAGTTATGAAAAGCAGAATAGTTCGAATAACTCAACAAAAAATAGGTACGGCATTTTATCGTGAATATTTGAGAAGGATGCTTGAAAAGATACCTGATTTATTTTATGAAATGTCACAGGAAGAAGCAGAATGTGCTCCCGACATATTACATACTTCATCAATAATATTGTACGAAATATTTAATGAATATAATAATAATTTGCCTGAATATATAAGAGAACTTTCGCTTGAAGATTATTTCAGTGAATTTGTTACGGGTAAAAAAGCAATAGAAATGATAAAACATGCGTGGAAGATAAATCGCAAAGAATTCAGAATCGATAATAAAAACAATGAATTAAGGTACAATGCAGGTGCGACGTATGAGGCTGAAAGAATAATTAAAGAATTGCCTGAAACATTAGAGGCGCGAAAATCTAGGGAGTGGATAGTAATGAATTTGGATGAGGCGAAAACTTTCTTTAGCATCAATTTCAAAAAAAACTTCTTTTTTAATTAATATAATACTTTATAATCAATATATTTTCTAAAATTCAATTACCGACTACCGATGTTTCGGAGTCAGGCGAATACCATATCTAAATAATTAGAGTCGTGTTGAGAGTGGCACATATGAAAAGCGAAGGCAAAAAGGTATAAAAAAACGAGTGACCTTGAGTCACTCATTTTTTATGCTCAAACGCCGAGCTTTGCGATGGCGGAGAAAGAGGGGTTATGTAAAATCCAGCTTTTATCGACTTTTCAGGTCGATTACACGAAAAAAACATAAATCTGAGGGGTCTCGTGAGCGAAGTTATCAACAGATTGTCCGCAGCGTAACACTAAAATATTATAATATTTTATAGATGAATGTAATAGTAATAATTTTGTATGTTAGATAAAAGACGCGCTAATGCATATGTATGTATTTTATCTATCAAAGTTTTTCTCTTTGTTTCTTTTGACGAACTTTTCTTTGTTTCTCTTAATTTGAAATCAAGTATGCAAAAGTAAGGGTATTTTCATATCCTTGCGTTATAGATATTAAGAGCAGATCTATATCTACGGGACTTTCACCCGGGTCCGGTCAATCAGTCTTCAGGTTTATGCTGATCATTATACTCCCGCGCTTCTGTATAGAAAGCGAAGAGCTTTTCGAACGCTGTAGTCAAAGATTCACAACGTTGCTTCACTTCAGCGACTGCTTCGTCGAATTTTCCCATATCGTATTGGCGATCGCGTGCCAGAAAAGCGGTCAGAGTAGTGTCATCGGCTTCAATGACCTTTCGTTCGACGTTTTTATCGTTAGCGTTGAAGTTTTTGATTTTCTGAAGGATCTCTTGAATTTTAGATTTGGGCACGATTTCGGCGTCGAGAATAGTTGGTTTCTCGTTCTCATTTTTCGCCTTTGTCTGTTTATAAAGAATATACATGTTGCACCTCAATTTTAGTTTTTATATCGGACGCGCTGCGCGCGTATTAAGCGGATTGCTTAAACAACCTATTATCGCTAAACACCGCGCCGCCGCGAGCACTGCTTTCGCGGCGGCGCGGTATAATAGCATTATCATTTTTTCGAATTAGGTTTAACTATATGTGTATCTATTTGAGCGTTTAAGTTATCCCAATATAAACGATCAATAGTAACTTCATTACCCCATGAAACTAAATCTAAAGATTTATCTTTAGCTTTGTTTATATCACGAAATAATCGAGTATCAGATTCATATCTACGCTTTACAGGCATATAATACCTGTTTATCTTTTTACGACCGATTATTTCAACATCTCGAGCATTTTCAGAAGCATCATTAACTGTATTTCCTTGTGTAGAGCCTCTGAAAACACGAACGTATCGAACAAAGCCAATACTATTTACAAAATCCTCAAACTTTCTTAAACTCAAAGCAACTTTAGTATCAGAATGATATAATTTATCAAAGCAGATCTTCCCATTATTTACAATAGGAAAAATCTGCGATAAACCGTCTTCATGATAATCAACAGGACCATGCTTTCTCAAAAACTTTTCAATTTTTTTATTAAAAACCCATAATAAAAATTTTGGCTTTAATACATTATCCATGCTTTGCATAGTATAATTGGAAGCCATATTTCGAAATTCAAGAAGAGCCATGAATTTATTTTGTTCAGTAGCGACAATAACGGTTTCAGAAAATTGTCTTAAGAAACGTAAACTTTCATCAAGTTCAGAACAAATTTTCCCGCTATAACGATTTGAAAGTCCTGAATTTTTGATTTCATCTAATAAAATTAAGGACTTATACGGAAGACGAGATTTTTGCAACAACATTGAAAAATCAAAACGGAGCGTCTCTTTACCATCGACACGCATAGGAACGTTGGATATAAGGCAAGGAAAAAGCTCAGGACGATTTATATAAAAATCGTAAACTTCTTTTACCTCAAGATAATGCGCAAACCAGTTTTTGTCGCATGATTTCTCAAGAAATTCATGCGACATGCGAATATATTCACTTTGTATTTGTTGCCAAAAAAAATCGCATTTTATAACAGAATATCGCTTGGCTGTATCGGTTTTCCCGGATCCTTGCAGTCCTTCGATAAGCAAAGCGTGATCAGTATCGTTTTCGACGTCAAGGATATAGTCATGATAATTGTGATCACAATATATTACAAACGAAACCTTAAATAACGACGCAAAGAACGCAAAGATCGGAATTACCGAAAAGGCACAAGCAAAAATTATATTCACGAGATCTGAACTGTTAAACGCATAAAACAGCCAAACAATGCACGATACAAAAAATATCGTGCAAATGGCTGACTGAGTAAAATAGTAGATATAAGTATTGCGTGTTTGCGAATTTTTCATTGCGTAACCTTCTTTTTGAATATTAAAACGGCAAAACTAATTATCAATAAAGCTGCAAAAACAGCCGCAAATATAATCAATACGTTTTTTACCCAGGAAGGCAATTCAAAACCGCTGTAAACCGCAACAACGGACATATCAAAGTTGACGATCGTGTTCTCGTCAATGCGATCGCCGGAAACAGTTTCATAATATTTGAGTGATTTTCCATTATAATCGGGAGCAGAAACGTCGCAAAGCTTCGTTCCTTCGGCTACCGTCAGACGAACGACAGATCCGTCGGGAAGAGTAACGTCGACATAGCGCGCCGGCGCGTAAACGCTGTAGAGCGTTGTGTTCCGGGTAACGGTCTCATAATTGCCACCGTCCCAGCCAACGAAAACAAGACCGTCCGTCGCATAATCTCGCGGCGTGGGCGCGGTCACGGTCGAGCCGTAAGAAGCGGTCAAAGTTTGAATAACGTCTCCGCTCATGCCGTCTACGAACTGAACTGTGTAAGTTAACGGCGTATGTATACAGTCGAGAGACACGTCGTTCAGAGAAACGAAATTCGCCGTATAATAAAGTCCCTGGGGCGCAAGCTCCCAACCGCTGAATCCGTCGAACGTATATCCGCTTACTTGCAGATAATGTTTATAATAATCGAGTTCGCTCTGATACACTCTGAAGACGAACCTGGCGATCTCTGTATCGAACATATAGCAGCCGATCACGCTAAAGCTATAATCTTTTACAGAGAATTTCACTTCGATTTCTGCCGCGGTAAATCCGGAAGGGAGAGAGAAGTGTTCCGGCGTGGGCGCCGGAGAGAGAGGGAGCGCAAGTGCGCCGTCGTCGACGCCGGCGGCGCATGCGCCTTCGGAGGTATTATATGAGCAACATACGAACGTCGAGAGTATCAAACAGACGATGATCGCAAGAGAAATGGTCAGAACAATTTTTTTCATTGATTATACTCCTTTCCTGTCAAAATGATATTGTCGTTTTTATCAAGCATTGTGCCGTCGTGGCGAGGATAGAAGATCTTCGCTTTTGCGTCAGAGACACAAGGACTTTTGATGAGCTCGGAAAACATACGACGATCGCCGTCGGGCATTTCAAAAACTTGATAACCGAAATTTTTCAACGCTCCGAGCGCGACGTAAAAAGTGTAGTATTTGCGCATGGATTCCTTTTTCGTTTTTTTAGCCGGTTCGGTTTCCTGATCAGGATCCGCGATCGGGGGAGAGAGAAGTTCGTCTATGAGTCTCATTGTGATCACCTCTTTTTTTGTCTTTTATTGAGATCTGATCTATCTTCTTTTTCAGATCTTCGAGAGTTACGGCTGTGCACGCCAGAACACCGTTATCGACGTCGTAAGCGCCGAATTTGCCGTCTGCAGTTATACATATCTGGTAAAGCATATTAATTCCTCTTGACATTTTTTTGCTCAAACACTATAATATCAATATAGAGTTGACGTGACCTTGATTTCAAGGAATAGCCGAAAGGGCGGAACAATCAGCTCTATTTTTTTTTGTGATTATTTTTATCGTATCGTTTTTTCAAATCGTCTGGCATGTCCAATTTTTTATTGTGAGGAGAAAA
Source organism: uncultured Christensenellaceae bacterium (assembly GCA_944380305.1). Taxonomy (GTDB): domain Bacteria; phylum Bacillota; class Clostridia; order Christensenellales; family UBA3700; genus Ornithoclostridium. The sequence goes on along the minus strand of CALWHF010000001.1, from coordinate 147,374 downwards.
CAATCTTTTCGGATGTTTTTTTGGGCGTTTCAAAAACATAGGCTTCAGATCTGTTTTATCGGGATTTGGGGAGATTTCTTCATAGTCTTTGTGTTTTACATGAGTTGCTTCGCGATGAACAAAGCCTTCTTCCATTTTGTTCTTTTGCTTATTCAAAACCTGTTCTTCATCGATTACCAAAGTCGTACGATGTTTATCGATTCTTAAACGCGCCCAAAATGGAAATTTTTCAGGAAATTTATCCTTTTTGCTATTATTTGATTTTTGTTTATTTGTATTTTTTTGCATAGTTACCTCTTTTTCTTATAGCTGTTTTCGAGTGCTTCAAACGGCAGCTTTATCAGCCAGATAATGAAGCGGAAAATGTAGGGTATCGCGCAGATCCCGACGATCACAGCGAGAGCAAGCAGACCGTATTTCCACCAATTCTCTTTGAAAGATCCGAGCGCAGCAGTCAGCTTGTCCCAAAGCTCCTGGATCTTTTCCCACAGTTTGGCAAGCCACTCTTCGGCATTATCTTTGGCTTCAGTTATAGGGTCTTTAGGTGGTGGTGTGACAGACGGGATTATATCTATAGGCGACGCCACGACCGGGATAACGGTATATGTGCCGTCTTTGTTAAAAGTCAGTTGAATAATATCAAAGTTGAGAAATACGTTCTCTTGAGCTACATAAGCACAGTCCATCAATCCGATATTGTTAAAAGTGTGATTAAACGGAACACCGTCAGCCCAGTGATTTTCGTATTTATAAACATTAACTTCTTCTGAATAATACTCCGTGCATGCGAACCTAAAGAGGAAGACTGTCTGATCGTTTGCCTCTGCGTTCGCGACATACGTCTTAATATCTGACACGTCTGCTTCTCCGACCAGAAGTCTTTCTGAAACGCTTTCAGCCGTTCCGGAAAGATCTTTCGACGATATTGCAAGAATAGGCGCAACGTCTTGCAGAACAGCCTGATCATCCTTAAAAAGGTAGTCCCAGAGCTGCCACAATCCTTTGATGTCAGGTTCGTACTTGTTAAAATCAAAAGCGTCTTCGTCTGCGTCGAAATCAACGAGATTGTAAACGCTGCGACCGTCTCCGACATTTTCCGTCAGTAGGTCTGACCGGTCACCGTCGTAGTTATAAAGGTATTCTTCAATACGTTCTGAAGGCAGAGTATAGTCAAAGACATCAGTTCCTTCGCTGTCAAACAGCCACGAAATTTTCGTTATCGCTTCGTCGTATTCTTGACCGGATTGCCACTTCATGTTATAAGCCTGGTCAAATAGTAAGTACTGACCGCCGGCACTTCTTCCGATTCCAAAGCAGTAATTGAGCGAGCAGTCCTGATGATCGGCGCCGATATCTACGCCGAGCAGGGGCAAAAGGAAGTTATAGAAATCGGTATTATCCGTTACGATGACCGGCGTGGTACGGTATTCGTTCCACGTCGCTTTTATTTTTTGAAGCTTGCCGTATGCTTCGAGGATCGAGTTAGGAACGGCAAAATACGCTGTCGTGACTTGATTATGATTTTTTATTGAGGAGTTGTCCGGATCCTGTATATAGCTCGTCTGCTGAATTTCAAGCTCGATCGTGGTCAGATCCGTAACTTCGCAGCTTAACGTCGAAGTATCTGTTTCGCCGTCTTTGCCGTACCCTGCAGCGTACCCGCTGAACTTAAACGTGCCGCCAACGCCGTACGCTTCGATAGTATTGTTGCCGAAGTCAAGCTCGAACTCTGAAACGTCGTATCGACGTTCAGACGGCGTTTTAGAAACGCGCTGCTTTATCGTAGATCCGCTTGCAGATATATGATCTACGATACGGAATTTATAAAAGAGATTGCTGTATTCGCCTGTGGAGCGACTGCAAACCTTCAGGCTGAATTTTTCGTAGTCGTTCGGCTTGCCGTCTTCATCGTACGATATGGCGATCGTAATGCTGCTTTTTGAGTCCGTCAGGATTGATTTTCCGGACGGATTGTATATGTAAACGTAAAGCCCGAAGTCGCTCATATTAGAGCTGTAGTAACTGTAAGCGAACTCCTGGAAGGTTATCAGAGCGACTTCGTCTTTCGCCGTGTACGCGTCGAGATCTACTCCTGCAGAGGTAAGATCGTCGACGACGTTCGTGTTTTCAAATTTTTCGTAAGAGGGGGTAACGTCCCCGGTCTCCGCTGCGAAAGCGGGGATCGGGAACGCAAGGAGAATTATGGAAACGAGCAATACAGAAAGAATGCTTTTTTTCATTGTATAGTACCTTTTTCGAAAATTACATTTTCATTGTTGATGTATATATCCGAAACTTCAGATCCGAATATACAGGTCAGAGTAATCGAATTGTCGTGCGTTGAGATTTTTATCACGAAAAACGCTTCAATTTTCGATATGTCTCCGTCGATCAGGATCGAGGATCTGTCCACGTTGTGGTATTTTGCTAGGACGTCGATAATATCGCCCTGGGGCGGGTTGATTGAAAACCCGGTGTCGGTATAGAGTACGCCGAATACGTCGAACAGATCTTCGACTTCAGCATAGCGTTCAGCCTCACCGTTTACGAAGTAGTCGAAATTCACGTTTGAAAGCGGCATTATTTCGACTTTGAACTCCTCTTCGGAATATACCTTGAAGACGGTGTATTCGCTATAAAGCGCGATCGTAGAGTCCTTATCGTAAATCGTGTCTCCGATCGCAACGGAAAAATCCGTGCTCTCAGGAGTCGCCGGGTCGTCTTCTAGAAGCGGGCTTATTACGAAAACGTACACGACGAGCGCAATGACGGCAAACAAACCGATCGCGAGAAGAGCTCCGAAGACGCTTTTGAATGTACTGTTGCGGTTTTTAGCCATACGCACTCCTAGAAAACTATATCCATATCGTTGATCTGAATCGAAGTAGCTACGGCGTTCAACGAAGACTTGTTGATGGTCAGATTGATGATCGTTTCCACATCGCCCAACGAAGTCTCCGTAACTACCTTCAATTCGAAAGCATGTCCCGTCATGCGATTCAAACTGGCGACCACGGAATTCCATGTCTCAGACTGAAGCGTCCATCCGGCGGGCTTTCCGGGAATGACGATCCCGCCGCTCCCGGTGATCGTATCTGTTTTTGCATGATAGCTATAAAGCGTTGTACCCGTTACGGTTTCGAGCATAGTTACCTGATTGAAATTTTCGAGCAGAGTATATGTTGAAACGGCTGAGCCGAAGTCTGCTTTGAAATCGTCAGAAGCCTTGATATAATAGGTGTGACCGATAATTTCAGCCCCGGAAATAGTTCCTATAGAATCGTATATTTCGGTAATATCAGGAGTCGGTTTACTTGAATACGGATCATTCCTAACCTCTGATTGAAGTTCGGCAAGTATAACACTCCCACCTTTTACGAAAGAATAATCACCATCGGAAAAAGAAACGAGCACATTATCCAATCTTTTACGATAATCGACTTTTGAAGTCGCGTATGCTTCCGAATTCGCACGAGAAGTGACCTTGATTATAATAGGCTCAGAAAATGCATTTTTACACGTCACGGTTGCAATTCGGCTGCCATCAGACTGCGGAGTAACCGTTACATAATCCGTAACGGTTTTTCCGCTCGACCATTCGCCGTCGGGATTTTGCCAAACCACTTCCCAATCGACGGTTTTGTTTACTGCCGTTTCCGGCAAAACTGTAGCCTCGAGTTGTACGCTCAATTCAGATCCGCTTAAAGGAAGAGCGAACGACATACTCGCCGGCATAGGTATAACCGCAGATTGATCGAGTTCGTTACCGTTTTCATCGGTAACACTGCCGTCGTCGTCAGGATCCTGAAGAATCTCGTTTTCTTTATCAAAAGTATCGTTAAAGACGTTCTGCCATTCTTCCTTAGTCCAGTTCCTGAAGCCGGAAGAGAAGAAGCCGATAGCAACAGTGGCTGCGATCAGCACTATTACGATGAAAGTGCTGATGAATGTATTCGTGAAATTTCTTTTTTGAGAGTTGTTTTTCATTTTTCACCTCGTTTATATTTTTCTGCTTTGTAATTTTCTATCTCGCCGACGATCCCGAACGCTGCCAGGAAACAAAGTCCGACTGCGATAACAGTCAATATACTTGCCAGGAAAACGATCGGATCCGTCAGCCAGAGTTTGAGCAATGTCAACATATTATGCGACCTCGTCGCTGTCGTAACCTATGACAATGACGTTTACAACGTCAATGTCGTATTTTAGATTTATGGCGTTGTCCATAGTGAAATAGTTAAACATTATACCATCAGTTACAAAACCGTGAAGACTGTAATCTCTGTCAGAACCGTACAGAATTTTAAGGCAATCACCTTCTTTCAGATAAAAGCCGAAACCGTCAGCGCCATTGTACATAAAATCGTTGTCCACGCCGAATTGGAAAATAGGTTTGTCGTTATACATTCCGTAGAAGTCATCTGTATGCAAATTAAATCTGAACATTCCGTGATATTGAACGTATCTTGGATAGAGATCCAAAAAACTATAGTCATAAGAGGAGTCCTTTGTCCAAAGTTTCCCGTTCAAAAGTATGTCTCCGTCTTTTACATTATCAAGATTCGGAACGTTCATCTCAGAAGGGTAAAGAGCGATATATTCCGTATAGCCTTCAAAGCCAACGAAATTATCGCCGCCTTTAACCGTTTCGCTTTTTATCAGATTGAGATGATCGTCGTAATAATTTACGATACATTCTTCATCCGCCGAGATGGCTTTAGTGGCATGCTTCATGAGATCAGTAGAATGAACGCCGCATTTGGTGCAAACGCCATACTCGAAAACGTGTTCACATGCGACTACTTCGTCGCCGGTCTGATCGTTCCCGCCGGGCGTGGTCTGATCTCCCTGGTCGTCGCCGGTCTGATCGCCGGGCGTAACCGTTGCCTTATCAGAGAACCAGTCTTCGACAGGTTTTGTGAAGCCGTCTGAGATCGCCGCGAGCGTTCCGACGATCGCGCCGGCGAGCAGAACGAAAACGAGCAGTACAGTCACCGCGATTTTCGCGTTAGAGGTTTTCTTCTTTGTCGAAGAGTAGGTCTTTTTTGCTTTCTTGTTTTTCATAGCTTTTTACTCCTTTACGGCAACGTTGCCGTTTTGATTTCAAAGTCGTTGTATACGCCGAGCCGTGCGGCGATCTTCAGAGCTTGCAAAATGTTTGTAGCGACGATCCTGAATCGGATCTCGTCATCAACAAAAATCAGAAAAATAGAAGCTCTTGACATTTTTCATCCACTTGTTGACGTATTTTTGAAGATCGAAAACCTTGCGCATTGTGAATCCGCTTTCACGATCTCCAACGAAGAACTGACCGCAGAAATACTGAAAGTTAGTTGAGTTTATCGCTTTTGCGTTCTCCATCGCCGCGACGTCGTCCGTTGAGACGATCGCGAGAACTACGCTTTGCATAAGATTTTTGACATCTTCTTTTTTGAAAGACTGTTTTACATAGTCGTAAATGCAGTCGAGCACGTTGTCGAATTCGATCTGTACTTTGAACGCTTCGACGATCTTTTCAGAAGGCTTTTTCGATTCGATCTTCTTATCAACGAAATTGACGTTGAGGATCTCAAGCCATGTCTTGATAGGCGTTGCGCAAAGTCGTGCGACGCCTTCGATACGGTCTCCGTTATGCCCGTTGTAAAGAAGAGTAGATCCCGGCTCGCCGTAAGCGCAACATGAAATGACGCAGCGATCGTCGATGCGAATTGAAAACTCGGAATACTCGCTGTTCGTCGCGACGTTCTTGCGAACTCTGACGTCTGAATTGATTTTTCCTGAAAACGTGAAAGTGTTCATCGACTACCTCACCATTTCTTCGAGAAGCTCAGAGACCTTTGAAAGCAAGAACTCTCTGAGAAGTTCCGGCTCGACGTCCGGGGTCTGATCTACGCAGTATTCAACTGCTTTTTTGACTGCGCTCTGATTGAGCAGTCCGCAAAAGATGAGAGGGCATTCTTTCCGGGCGCAGAATCCGTATGGGCTGATACGTCTGAATTTTGTAAGTTTCTTTTTACTCATGCCTGGATCCTCACTCAGACGCCGTATTCAAATAGTCGATCGCTTCTTCCAGGCTGCCGAGCGCGGAATCGAGATTGTCTATTGCTTCGAGCATGGAATCGCCTTTTTCGCCTTCTTGAAGTCCTTCAGGCAAATTGTCGTAGGCTTCCTGTTCTTCGTCGCGAAGTCCCTCAATCTGAGAGTGGAGATCATCGATCTGAGCCATAATGTCTGCTATTGCTTTTCTTCTTTGTTTGTTCATATCCTTCTCCTAAAAAAATTGCAATTTATGTTGACAAATTGTTTTTTATCGCATAAACTATAACTAAGCTAAATGCGAACGGGATTAACCCCGGATTGACGAGCAACAGTGCGCCGGTGCAGTTGCTCATTTTTTATCTTCCTTTCAACGAGCGAAGGCGCTTTCTGTTTCTTTTTCCGAATTTCGGATCTTTTACAACGTCCTTTTTTATGACGTTGACTTGCGACTTCGGCACGTCTTTCGTTTTCTTCCTTTCGAGTATAAATTTCTTTTTGCCGCTGCGCGTTGACGTCGAACTCGATATAGGCTGACCTTTGTTGTCTTTGGTGTAAACGTCGTGAGTGCTATATCTCGACGTTCCGTCACGGTATCCGGAGATAGATTTTGTTGAATTTTTTGTAGAGTGAGTAAGTTTGACAAGCGCCATTTCGTCTTTACGATTAGTTTCAACGACTACCGCCATTCTGGACTTACTTGACTTGCCGTCAGAACCTTGAAAAAAATCGTCTCGCGTATGTATTATCTGACCGTGTCTGATTGTTTTAGAAACGTTTTTTGAGTTGCTTTTGCTTTTTGTCACGTTATTCTCCTTTTCAGTCTTAATTCTTCATACGATAACGTAAGAACCGTTCAGCTTCTTGAATTCGCAAATTCCTTTGTTGAATTTAGACCATTCGATTTCTTTAATCTGTTCGCCACGATCTTCTTTGACACTCACGAAGATTATATCCCGCTTTGGACTCCAGGCTTCGAGGCGATCGCTTTTCAGCAACTCAGAACCACGAAAGAAGCTGTATTGCATTTCTTTGCGCTTGGGGACGTCGTAGCCGTGCTCTTTGAGAAAATCGTACAGATAATTTTTACCGTGATAATTCATATCCTTCTCCTTTTTACAGTATCTTCAGATTGCCTTTATTCGCTCCATCAGAGAGCCTTCTCTTGACGGTTCGTATTCGTAATCGAGATAACCCAAAACTCGAACCATATCTGTGTAAGACTTGAAGTAGTCCTCGATTTTATAAAGAGCGCTTTCCGCTACGTCTCCGTTTTTGTACAGCGTTACGGTTTTGAATGTTCCTTTTTCTATGTAGACAATGACAAATTCATAATCGCGAGTGTCAGTTTCGTCCCATGACAGCTTGCGGGCACTTTTGAATGTTGCGATATTTTCGATTTTGCAGCCGTTTTTCAGGCATTTACGCAAAATTTTAGAAACGTGTTTGAATATAAAGTCAAGACTCATAAAACCTCCCCAAATACTTCAAAAGCATTTATTCACATTTATTTTATACTTCAAAATCTTTTATGTCAAGACTAATACTTCAATTTCTTGTAAATTAAAACTGAGGTGAGAATATGAATTTAGGTCAAAATTTAAGGCAACTTCGTTTAATGAAAAATAAGACTCAGGAAGAAATTTGTCAAGTTTGCGGTTTTAAGCAGGGGAATTATACGAGTTGGGAAACTGGTAGATATACGCCTACTGCTGATAATTTAATAAAATTAGCTAATTATTTTGGCTGTACTGTTGACTATCTGCTGGGCAGAGAAAGCGAAGACGGATCTATCGTTATTGCTCAACAGTATGATTTTTCTGATAACGAATGGAAAATGATCAAGATGTTCCATGCTCTTAATGCACGCAGACAGGCACTCGCACTTGTCTACGTTGCGGCATTGTACGACTCTGAAATCAAAGGAATCTGAATTTGCGACAGGGTCGCAAATTTGAATAAAAATCTGTAAAAGAGAGTGCTAACATAAAATTACTTTACTTTAAGGAGGAATTTTATGTTGGACGAAGAAACTAAAGACTTTTTGAATCAGCTTGTTAAAACTTTTGACGAGCTTGCAATGAAACTAAGCTGCTACTTAGCCTACCAGCAAGCAAAAGAAGACGATTTTTTATCGCGCTCACGAGATTCCGAAGTTAAAACGGAGGAATCTACAATGAAATATCAAAAAGTTCAAATCAAACGAAGGAAAGACGGGAGGTGGTACGCGAGATATACGCTTGCGCCGTGCAAGTATCATGATATCTACGGCAGAACTCAGGCAGAGTGCTACGACAAGCTGAAAGCCTTTGCAGATGATAAGCGTCTTATCGCTCAGAAGATCAAGCAGCTTAATGCCCCGACAAACACGCTGACGTTCGGAGTGTTTTTTCATACCTGGCTGAAGGAAGAGAAAGTCCCGACATGCAAGCCGAGCACGATTCACTTTTACGAGATAATGCACAAAAATCATCTGTCACAGTTCGATGATCGTGAGATAAAAAAGATCTCTGCAGACGAGCTGCGCGCTGCGATCCTCGCGATCGCTTCGTCGAAGATAAGAAAAACGACGTATCACATGTTCAGCGATATTTTCAGAACTGCGCTCAGGCGCGATCTGATCGCCGTCAATCCGATGGAGAAGATCTCCGCGCCGAAGCATAAGACAGAAGAACGTCATGCGTTTACCCGGGAAGAAGAGGAACGGTTCATCGCCCTGGCAAAGAATTACGATTGTGCCGTTATTTTCTGGCTCATGCTTTATGAAGGTCTGAGAACGTCGGAAGCGAAAGCGCTCGCACCGTGCGATATTCACGAAGACTATATCGAGGTCAGGCACTCGATAGACGATCTCGGCAACCTGATCCCGACAAAGACGAACAAGATTCGGCGCGTTCCTATCTTTTCAGAGTTCAAAGAGTTTGCGGACAGGTACAGAGGATCTTCGGCGATCCCGATCCTGGGCAAAGTGAATAAACATACTGCGGTGAAAGAGTATCGGGAGATCTGCAGAGCGACCGGGATAACGAAAAATATGTACTGCCTTCGGCACACGTTCGCGACCCGGTGCGAGGAAGCCGGGATCTCTTCAAAGCAGACTGCGCTCTGGCTTGGTCACTCGTCGATAAATACCACTCTGAGCTATTATATAAATATAAACAAAGAGTTCGAGATCGAGAATGTCGCAATCAAAAACGGTTTACATAAATCCTGACACAAATTTCCCCGAAATTTCCGTTAAAACGTTAAAAAATATGCCCTGAAAGTACCTTTTTCAGAGCATATCTTGTGCAAAACGCATCGAGCTTTGCGATGGCGGAGAAAGAGGGATTTGAACCCTCGCTACGGTATCCCGTACTACTCCCTTAGCAGGGGAGCCCCTTCGACCTCTTGGGTATTTCTCCTCGCGGTCGCAGGCGGCTTAGCGTTATTGCAACGATAATATTACCATAAACTCGCCGTATTGTCAAAGCATTTTGCACAATTTTATAGCCGTTGCGGCGGTGGCGGCGAAAGGAGAGGGAAAGGGCAGGGGAATAAACGCAAACAGACAGTCGGGATCTCGCGAGGTCGTACGAACGGACCGAGGGGAGCGGAGAGGGAAATCGGGCGATGCATGCACGGACGGCGGGCGAAAAGGCATATAATGTATCGTCGCGAAGAGCGACGAAGGAGAATTCAATGGACGGAATTATGGAAAATCAGACTCGTCCACAGTGGGTTATCAGGCGGCGTCGGTTTGCGTGCCCGTAACCGTGACGCCGTTTGCAAACGCAGGCGCGACGGTCACGAAGTGTTGCGGTGCGGCGACCGTAGTACCGGGCAGGCAGATATGCTCGGGAGTAAAGAACGGGGTATGCTCGTTTACGTTGTCGCAGAACGTATGCGTGGCGGTACCTGTGGATTTCGGTGCGACCGCGACCGTGGGCGAGGCGTACGTCGAGTGTCTCGGCGCATCTGCAGAAGATATATGCACGGCGTGCGACATCCTGCCCGAGGTCAGTCCGCTTGCCGACGTGAAGGCATAAAACATGGACGCGCGTTGCAACGAATACGACGTATGTCGGACGGTGACGGATCATTCGGCAGAGACGAAGACGCAGCTCGGCGTGAGCGTATCCGCGCGTATCGGCGAAGTGGAGATAAGCTGCGCCGGCGAGCCTACCGTAGTGGCGAGCGATTGCGGCAACGGGTGCAGTCTGACGGTGATACAACGGCTCAAACTGCGGATACCCGTAAGCTACGAGTCTGAGATAAGGGAGTGCGGGTCGGAGACGACGTGCACGACCGATTGTTGAAAAACAAGGGGACGGAGGAATCCGTCTTTTACATAATTTACATACCCGTGTAGATAATACGGCATTAAAGGCGCAGGAATTTGCGTAGGAGAGACCGCGTTTTTTCTTTGAAAGGGCGAGATTTTCGCCGAAAATAAATTGTTGAGCCGAATATAAGATTATGTGATATAATAAAAGAAAAGGTTGTGCGACCGCGCTTGACCGTTGTCGCAAAACGCGTGAGGAGGCAATCATGGAGATCAAAAGTTTTATAAGGGCAAATCTGAAGTGGGTCTTTGCGGGGCTGTTCGGGTTGCTCAATTTCATTTTGCTTGCGATACCGTATTCTGCTTATTGCAGTTACAGCGGCAATGTCTGGAGCGAGAATTATGCCGAGACTTTGCGGCAGACGCGCAGCGGTATAAGCGGATACAATCTGGTCGACCTGGGGCGCGTGTTGCAGGGGACGGATGCAGCTGCGGCAGGCAGTGCGGCTGCGACATTCAACATATTCGCGTTGCTTGTGGGGCTGGCGATGCTTGCGATATGCGCATGCGGAATACTCAAATATTTCGGCATATTGTCGATACCCGACAAACTAGGCAGAATGAAGACAGACTTTGTGGTGGACATTGCGTTTTTTGCGATGATAGGTTTGAATCTGCTCGTAATGATATGTCTCAGCGCGGTGCACGGCATTTCGCTAACCGAGAGGCAGATAGGAGACGACACGTTCACTATAGGTTACGCGCTTTCGGCTGGCGTATTTCTGACTCTGATCTTCGCTGCGGGTGCGTATGCGGCAATGATTGTGCTCGACAAAAAATTGCCGACAGATCCCGGAATCGTAAAGATCTGCACTGTATGCGGCAAGAGGAATGCAAGAAAGTCAAATTTTTGTACCGCATGCGGCGCGCCGACTGAAGAGAGAAAAGAGGGCGAGACAATCTTTGTGTGTGAAAAATGCGGCAAGAAGGCTCGGTTTAAGGACAAGTATTGTTCGGCTTGCGGAGGAAAGATCTTAGCAAAGAAAAAATCTTATGAGCCGAACAACGCAAAAACCGAAGAGCTAATAAAGGAAACTGACGTACAGGAGGGCAATTGTACAAAAGGCGAAGAGAAAGAAGTTGTCAATGAAAAATCTGCTGAAAAGTCGATCAAGAACGGTAAGGACAAAAAGCTGGCTGAAAAAGAAACCGAGGCTAAAGGCGAAAGTCAAGAGATCTGATTATCGCAATATAAATACAGCCCGCGAAGAGCCGCGGGCTGTATTTTCATTGAAGGTGATCGCCAAAAATTCGGGCAAATTGCAAAAACGCAAATTGTCTGAAATCTAGAGGCACAGTATTCAGTCGTAAATCGTCGTGCGATTTTTGAAAGCCTTTGCCACATTCGGACGATTAGTGTTGACTTCGAGTCGGGCACGGCTGTCGAAACGCAAAGTTATCGATTTAGCGAAACTGCCGTCGGGAATTTCGTCGAGGCAGAAACTTGCGCCGTATTTCTGAAGGATTTCGAATATGTATACGAGACCTATGCCCGAACCTCCTTTGTTTTTGCGCGTCGTTATACGGATCCTGCCGATAGAACTCAGAACCTTTTCGTCGAAAGGCGCACCGTTGTCTTTTATCGTTACGGCAGGGAAGCCATTGTCAATTTTCATCGAAAGAAAGATTTTACCGTCAGGTGCGGTTTCGGCGGCATGAATGGCATTTTCGCATATGTCGCAAAGCAAAGTGTTGAAATGAGTCATGTCTATCAGGTTTTGCAATGTGTCGATAAAACCGTCGTCTATGTCGAAAGATGCGTCAACACCGAAATTTTTGGCTACGGATCGGACGTAGATTAGGGTTGAGTCTATGGCAATATCTCCTGTTTTTGGCAAAGTATCCTTGTTGTTTTCGCAATCGCGGATAAGTTCTTTGCGTTGCGATGAGAGTTCTTCAAGCGTTTTAAGTAACTCTCCTGCTGATTTTTTATCGCATTTACCGTTTAATACGTCCGCAACGGCAATTTCCATGACGGAAATAAACTTATTGTCTCTGTGAATCACTGCCGATAGTTTACTGTTGTCGTCTGCAATGTTCTTGTTGCGGCTTTCGTATTCAGCCAGAGTTTTTTCATAAATAGCGACGTTACGTTTGTAAATTTCGCTTTTATACCTGTTGGCAAGCACGGCATTCCATAACAGAAGAGCTACCGCGCCTATCGCCGATACGACAAAAAATATTATAAACATATAGTATGAGTCGAAAAATTCTGTATAAAAAAGAGATGAAACTGAAATAGTTATTGCGCTTATTACTATCAGCAAAGAAAAATGGTTGTCATTCTTAGTGAGCATAAGCCCGTTTTTGAATCGCTTAATTTTGAATACCACGATAGATAACACCAATTGAATTATACCGATAATTACGGTCATAATATAAAGCGAAAGCGTAACGTTGTCGATAAACGAAAACGCAAAAGTTATCGGCAGTGTGATCAGGTAACTTATCGTAAGTAAAAAGAAACAGATGCCGACCGAAATAAAACTGTACGATACCGACGTTTTGAGAGGTTTTCTATACGCGATAAGAAGATATAGAAAAGCTATCAGAAGAAATGCAAAAGGTTGCAATACATTTAGTTCTTTTGTTGAGAAAGCTATTGTAAAAGCAAGAATTATCCACACGGGTAAATGAAAAATCATTTTTTTATGCAGACTAATGCGAAGCAATCCGGCATATATGTATAATACGCTGGGGAACATAAATCCGAATTTAATTGCATTGACAAACAGATTTTCCATGTTTACAAAACACTAATTATCTTAACGATTAAAACATCCGCGGCACTAATGCAAGAAATCCTTTCGTCTTTATTAGTATTAAATAAAAAAGGGAGGACATTGCAATGAGTGCTTGGGAAAGATTTCTCGAATTTTTGAGATTGCTTGTATCTGGACGATAATACGAGCATTTGACGGATTGCACGGGAAGTGCAATCCGTATTTTTATGCCTTAATTTTATGCGCATAGTAATATACGAATTCGTTTATCGTAGGAACGCCTTTGGCTGACGAAATTTTTGCCGTATAGTTTTCCAGAAGATCGTCGATGTTCTCTGTCGCCCATGTGCGGTTGATCGCATTCTGCATCGCTCTTTCCACGCTCGCAGGGGTCTTGTTATAGTTTTCTGCGAGAATCGGGATGAACGGAGTATTGCACTCGTTTACGATAAGGTATATCGCATCGAGCAGATAACCGAATCCTTTGTTTTTCGGAGAGACACCGATCTTCAACAAATGGTTGTTGATGCACCTTTTTAAGTTTTGCTGTTTCAAAGAGCTGAGCTCCCATCCGACATACGGTGAGGGCTCGGTCGGGCGTCTGTTCAGTATCGAGTGCTTTGCACTCTTGAGAAAATTTATCACTGCATTTGCGCTGTAACCTACTTGAGTTTTCGTGAAAATAAAATCTCCGCCGAATTGTCTGACCATCGAGTGAGTAATCGAACTTATATTGTTGGTTGTAATTATTATGTAGGGCGGGAAGTCGGGATTAGCATGCTGAATACCTTCGAGCACGTCGAAACCGGTACCCTGACCCAGACTCAATTCTAGGTCGAGTATGATCACGTCGGGATTTTCTTCGTTGAAAATTTTGAGTGCGGTCACAGCACTGTTCGTGATAGATAGAAGATTGAAATCTTCAAAAGCATTGTCGATCGCGCTGCTCATGGCATTGCAATCGTCAGGGTCGTCTTCAACTAATAAAATGTTTAATTTTCTTTCCATAAAGCACCTTATTATTATTCTATAACAAACTGCCTTGTTTTGTCAACACGGAAACCAACAAGAAACAACGCAATTCTATTCCTCGCCATAATATGTATGCGAGCTATGAATATATTATCATAAAAACAATGGGGTAGGCAGATATACTCATTCGATTGCAACGGCTGTTCTTTTCAGGCACACCTATACAGCCGTTGCAATTTTTTACGCCCTTTTCGCCCCTGTTCCCCACCTCAGACCGACAAACGGACCGAAAAATCAAGATATTCTGCAATCTGAAATAATAATTGACAAATCCTGTCAGATTAAGAGATATATTATAATCAAATTGCAGACACATGATCTACAATACGGAATTTATAAAAGAGATTGCTGTATTCACCGGTAGAGCGACTGCAAACTATCAAGCTGAACTTTTCGTAATCGTTCGGCTTGCCGTTCTCGTCGTATGATACGGCGATTGTAACGCTGCCGTCGTCGTCAGGATCCTGGATCTTGTTTTCTTTTTCAAAAGTTTGCACTTGGTTTGACAATTCACCGTAAAACTTCGTTTGGCACCGTGCGTGTGTTTGTCTATGACAAGCTGCGTAGACGACGAAACGATCGAAAAAAACTTTACGCATTACGTCGCGTGCGGGTACACGCAGTAACAAAACGGCGCAGGAAACTTCAGTAAGAGATCAGGTCGTTGTGTCCGTGTTTGAATTAAGCTTGTCAAGAATGGGGAGATAAGCTATGCTCCAATCGTAATTTTTCATAAATTCGCCGTTGTAATTTTTGTTTTTTCCTTCGGCGTAATCCCAGCTGTCGCAGATCAGGTTGGATTTGTTCAGCACAAGGCAAGCCCGTCTGAAGTCGACGCAATCGAAATGAAGTTCGCTCAGCGTTTTTCTGAGCCGCCATACGGCGTCGCGATACAGTATCTTGCTTTTATCCACGTCGGTATCTGGCCAAATCTGGGATATTGCGTCGTTCATCGTCAGAGTTTTGCCTCTGTAGGCGATAAGCAGCGCAAACAGTTCTTTGGATTTGGCTGACGAGAATCTGACTATGCGGTCGTCGATGAAGCAATCGAAAGATCCGAATGTCTTGACCGTCATTTTTCTAGTCTTGTTGGCTATCTCCGACAGGTAATAATAAAGCTTATCTTTGTCATAGGGTTTGTACAGAAAGCCGACGGTGTTGGCGGCTACGTCGTTCGGCAGCGCGTTTTCCGAGATATTCATACCCGTTGCGAAGACAATCTTTATCGACGGCTTGATCGCGATGAGTTCGGATGCCAGATCTATGCCGTTGATCCCGGGCATATTCACGTCGAGAAAGACTCCGTCGGGGTTTTCGTAAACGACGTATTTGAGTATCGCGTTTTTGTCGTCCTTGAAGAATCGGTACTCGATGTCGAGCCCGATCAGATCTGATAGAAAGAGCTGCAAAGCGTGCAATTCGTCGTCAACTATTATTATTTTCATGGTGTTTCTCCGATGAGGATTTATTGAAACGTATCATTATCGACGTGCCGTTTCCTGGTGAGCTGATTATTTCGGGAGTCACGCCCGTCAGAAGACGGAAGCGTTCGACAGAATTGCGTATCCCGTAAGACGTGTCCCTGATCTCCGAAGGGTCGAACCCCACGCCGTTATCCGAGATCTCGAGCAATATTTCTCCGTTTTCGCATCGGGAGGATATGCGGATATATCCGTCCTCTTTTTCGTTTATCCTGCTGTATTTTATCGCATTTTCGATAAAAGTCTGCAGCGACAGGGCAGGTATCTGAAAATCGGAATATTCTATATCGAATATCAGGTTCAGTTCTTTATCCTGACGTATGTTTTCTAGATCGGTAAACACGCGGATGGTGTCCAGTTCTTTTTCAAAAGGCACCATGTCGGCACCTGCGGCTTCTACCTGCGCGCGCAGGTGTTTGGAAAACAGATCTATTGCTTCGTCCCCCAGTTCGGTGTCGCTGTGGTAGAGATTCTTTATCGATAACAGCACGTTGAACACGAAATGCGGCTTTATCTGCGCTTGCAACATACCCGATTTTACCTGTTCGTACTTCGCTCTGTACTGCGCGTTTGCGAGGTCTCTTTTCGTCGCTTTGCGAATAAAACTGAAATATATAAAAGCGTAAACAAGAGTCGACGTGAACAAGTAAAAAGAGGTCGTCCCGAAGGGGTAGTTCTCTACAAACCCCGACGAATATATCGTGTTGGTAAGGATGAGCCCGCTCAGAGCGAACGTGATAAACTGCGTCGGGCGGAAAGAATGAGAATTGAAGCAGTGCACATTCGGGTTGTGAGAAGTGTAATAAGACAGTTCGACTGTCATCGCAAGGCCAAGGCAATACGCCAAGATATGCAGTTTTACCCGATACAGAGCGGCAAAAAGCACGAAAGACAGTACACAGACGGCAAAATAGCTCAGCTTACGCTTTTTTGACATCCCGAGTTTGTAAGAGAAGTCGAAGAAAATGACGACTATCGCGAGGAATAACGTATAAACTCCGTACTGGACGATGTTCGAGACGGTTCCGTACGCCGAGGACAGATCTAACAGCGACAGATAGTCTTCAGACAGTAAACAGCAGACCATTATGCAAAGTGCCATCAGCAAAGAGTGATACGTCGACGTCTTTATCGCAAACATCGCATAGCAGTCCACGATAATTATCAGCGTGAACAGGAATAGGGCGATAATAGAAAAATAGATCAGAAATCCCGAAAAATATACTGTCGAGGAAGTGTTCGTTGAAGACAGTATCGCGACAGAGATCACACCTACGACAAGAGCCATAAGGTCGGCAATAAATATTGCAATCGTTTTTAACCGTTGTTTTGATTGTTTCGATACCCGCATAACTAAATTTTACATTCGTGCAGAGACTTCCGTCAAATTTTTTGTTCGCAATTTGCAAAAAAAATAAAAAAATCTTCGATGAACACTGGGTTTTTAGCACTTTTTTAGCACTTGGTTTGCTAAAATCCAATTATCAATAAAAAACGGCGGACAGTCGTTTGAAAGGAGGATATGATTTATGTTGCAAAAAAGAAGATCGGTATTTCTTCTGACCGTACTCGCAGTGGTCGTTGTGTTGGCGTTTGCGATGTTTGCGGTCGCTTGTACTCCTGCTTCCGACCAGGATGATACTTCTACAGAAGACGATACTTGGGTGAAAAATGACGGTTTGACTTACAAAAAGAACGATGACGGAACTTATCAGTTTTACAAATGTACTGATGACTTGACAAGCGTAACGATACTTGCCGAGGTCAACGGCAAAGCAGTTACGTCAATTGCCGTTCAGGCATTTTACGAGTGCTACGATCTTGAAAGCGTCGTGATCCCGGATAGCGTAACCGAGATCGGAAATGAGGCATTTTATTCCTGTATCGGTCTTAAAGAAGTCGTTATTCCCGACGCCGTAACCACGATAAAAAGCAGCGCGTTCTGGCATTGCGAAGGACTCGTAAGAGTAACCTTGGGCGAAAATCTGCAAAGCATAGGAGACAGTGCGTTTGCCGGTTGCTTCAGACTGGTGGAGATTGTCAATAAATCTTCTATCTCTCTTACGGCAGGCAGCACAAATAACGGTTATGCGGCTTATTACGCGAGAAATATCATTGACGACGTCGCAGATACCAAGATCGCAGTTGAAGGAGACTATACTCTCTATGACGAAAGCGTGATATTGACTTATACCGGCTCAGATTCTTCTTTGACGATCGCTGAAGGCATTACAGAGATCGGCAGCTACGCTTTTGCAAACTGCACCTCGTTAGAAAGCGTTGTTTTGCCTGAAAGTATCGAGAAAATCAACGCTGGCGCATTCAGGAATACCGGACTTACAAGCATAACGTTCCCTGAAAATCTCAAATATATAGGAGTAGCCGCATTCGAGTATTGTTCTTCTCTCGAGAGCGCAACGTTTATGAATAAAAACGGTTGGTATTGTAAAAACGACAACGGAGAATCGCCGCTTCCGGCGTCTATGTGGCCTACGGACGACTATGTCGCTAAGATGTGGCTTGTAAGCAATGCCCACAACGATGAGTATATACGCAAATGATACGATTTTTATTAAAAGAAGATATTTGAAATTTGAAATTCAAAGATCTGTTACGCTATAATCTTATGTCTTACTCAACTCGTTTAGCAATGGCAGCAGCGGACGCTAATGAAATCCTTTCCGGATTGTTTTATACGACTTAGACAGACATATAAGAATGTATATTATCAAATTTCGATTTCTGTGAAAAAAGCGGGCGCCGGGATCCGGCGCCCGTATTCTTTCGATCATTAACCTCAGAGCCAACCTGTCGCCCGGCAATACCACACGACAAATAATTCCCCATAAAAAACCCGTCTTATCAACTTGTTCCGCTTATGCGTAAGCGAAGCCGCAAAGTTTGCGTAATACCGGACCTGAATAATACGAACCCAGTTTAAATCGGCAAATTTTCGCAGCTACTGCGTTAAACGCCTCGCCCCGTGTGACGGGGAGCATTAGTCGACTGTCAGCGGTGTGACCGCAGCAATAGTCGGCTGTCGCCCGCGTGGCGGGAGCATTGGTCGGCTGTCGCGGGTTGTAGCTTATTACATTATTACATTACAAGTTTTGACATCGAAGTATGGCTAATTCCTGCCGCAGCACATAAATCTTTCTTTTTCATGTCGCGATTAATAAGTATTTTCCATAATTTCTTATAACTAAGTACCATTATTAATCCTACATAACAGAATAAAAATCTGTAAAAGCTGAATTTATTTCAATTATAGCAGACATGTAACTAAAAATTAAAAATCAAGGTGAGCTATGTCTATTTACTTTATTTTATAATAAGCTTGCATAGCGTAGCAATAATAATTGTTAAGCAGATGAAACTATTTTATGGCACCGTGGCGTGTGCTTGTCTATGACAAGTGGCGTCGCTTCGCTCCGCCAGACAAGCACACGCCTACTCAGATTCGGAATGTCGCAAAACGGAAAAGCAGTAGCGGGCGGAGATGCCCGCTGAACCGCTTTGGGCATTTCTCCGCTTTTCGCCTCTCGCTTATTTTTCGCTTCATTGCGTACCTTATTCCGAACATCTTATTTGCAGATTAAATTCAATTTGTCTTACGGCTTTTCTTTTCCTCCGAATTTGCCTTTTCGTTTGGCATTGTCGCATAATCCTCTCAAAAGTAAACGGTCGTAAAATCCTGTTTCAGGATTTTTCTTTTTATCCGTTGACTTTCGGATAATGACTAAAATATATCTTTACCTCAATTCGGCTTATGTTCCGTTGTTGCCTGCCGAAAGGCAAATTTATTTTCGGAGGTAAAGAAAATGGGAACAAAAAGAAACTGTTACGATGTGTTTGAGGAGAAGATCTCCCCTGGTAACGTAATGCAGATCGGGGAACTTATTGCGCTGAAAACGGTGCAGAAATTGGTGCTTATAAAAGTACCCAGAAGCGTGTACGTCGGACTTGTAAGGGATATTAACTACAAGAACGTGCCCGGCTACATAATCACGGAAGGATACTACTTAGCTCAGGCGGCAATTTGCTTTTTATGCGAGCATTTCGGTGAATACGTATTGGATTTATGCGAAGATCCGAAGACAGGTAAACTTGTTACGTTGTACAGACTGTGCAGCCGAGTCGTTAGCAACGAGATTTACAAGAGATGGCTTTTTAACAGAAATACGAGAGAAATCTATATAAAAACAGATTGCTACGAACAGGAGTTTTTCAAGGAAGATTTAGAAGAATCCTTCAGAAAGTGTGCTAAGATAATACGCAAGATGAAGCTGACCAAAGGTGAAAGACAAACTCTGGACTGCTATATAGCAGGTATGCGCTTTGTTGAAATAGCGGATACGTTAAAAATAGACCGCTCCAACGTATGGAGAAGACGAGAAAGAATCCAGAATAAATACAATGCGATAAAAGATAAAGTCTAAAAGATATAATATCCGAACAGTAAGAAATAAGGCAACCCGAGATATTTCGGATTGCCTTTTTCTATGCCTGCAAAAAGGTGATAAAAGAAAAAGCAAACAAAGACAGGTTCGACTTTGTTTGCGTATGGTGGAGACAACAGGGGCTTTTGCTTGCGCAAAAATAAAACGCAAAGAGGAATGAAGCATAAGGCGTGACTTATTGCTTGCGTTTTCTGAACCGCGCGCATTTGAGTTTTTTCGAAATGCGATCATCTTTTTGCGCGCGATTAAACTTCCGGGTCTACAAAAAAAGAAACCAAAACCGACAGATTCGATTTTGGTTTCTTTTGGTGGAGACAACAGGACTTGAACCTGTGACCTCATGCATGTCAAGCATGCGCTCTAACCAACTGGGCTATGCCTCCACGCGAGTAATGCGATTATAGCACAGCATCGAGCTTCTTGGCAAGGATTTTGACGGGGATTGAATAAAAAAATTGTTCTTGCCGCGTGATGTGCGGTTTTGGTCAGGAGATGTCACGCTTTCGAAAAAAACACCTTCGGGATTGAAAGTCTGTCGATTTTGTGCTATAATATATCAAAAGGCGTTATCTATGCATACAATCTGCGTCGGATCGGACAAGGAATACGACAAACAACCGAGGACACCATGGCAAAAAAGAAAAAGAACAAGGGACTGATTATCCTTATATCCGTTTTGTGCGTTATCGTGATATTCGTAGGCTCGCTCGCTGCCGCGTTTGCGCTGAGTGCAGTCAAAGGAACGCCTGGTACGGAAGTATGGGAGGCAGGTATGGAGTACGATATTAACGATACCTTCACGTTGCAGAAAGAACCCGGAAAGGATTTTGTTATTCTCAACCTTACAGATATACAATATAACGATTTTCTCGATATTTTTCAACGAGAGGATACCGAAAATACGATAAGGAAACTCGTTGAGCGCGTCAAACCCGATCTTATAACCATGACGGGCGACCAGATATGGGCTCCGTTCGTCAAATATTCGATCGAAGACCTTATAGAACTGATGGACAGTTTCAAAATTCCATGGGCACCGATAAACGGCAATCACGACGGAGAGGGCAACGTAGATCTCAATGCGGCGGCTGAAAAATACGAGGCGTCCGAATATTGTCTGTTCAAAAAAGGTCCTGCAAATATCGGCGGAGTGGGAAATTACGTCATAAACATCATGGAAGGCGACGTTATCGTCGAATCTCTGATTATGATGGATTCGGGTGCCGGTGCGGATTTCGACGATTTGCCCGAAGAGGAGAAAATATATTCGTATAAGCTGGACTCGGATTTCGAGCTCGAGCGTGATTCCGACGGCAATCTGAAGACGAGGCAGATTGGTCACGACTACGACTATATCAAGCCCGCGCAGATAGAGTGGTATCGCTGGTGCGTGCGCGGGGCGGCGCAGTACAACGCGTCAAAAGGCGCGCCGATGCCCGAATCGTCGCTGTTCATACATATCGCCCTGCCCGAATATTATATCGCGTATTGCGATTATCTTCTCAGCGGAAAGAGCGAGGAATACGGATTTTTCGGCGAGATCAGAGAAGACGTTTGTTGCAGTAAGAAGAACAGCGGAATGTTCGATGCGATCCTCGAAGAGGGCAGCACGAGATACGTTTTCGCAGGCCATGATCACGTCAACAGCTATTCGCTTTTATACAAAGGCGTCAGACTGACATACGCTCTCAAGACGGGAGACAGGTGCTATAACGACGATGACATCAACGGCGGAACTGTCTTTACGATAGGCGAGAATACGAACGTGCGGCACGAGCATGTTCCGCTTGACTGAAAAAGCTGAAGGAGCCTGCGGGCTCCTTTTTTATTGTGTAACGGCATTTTATTATAACCGTATTTTGTAACGTAATGCGGTTTTGTTTGCAGAAAACCGCGCTTGCATCCGAGGCGAACAGGAGATAACGCGTGGCGACGGTGTTGTAGCGGATATGATTTCTGCGGTCAAGTATTATTTCGACGACGAGAACGCTTTCGAGTTGATCAATACCGATTCGAAAGGCGTCGACTTTGGAGACGTAGAATACTAGGTGAAAAAATGG
Organism: uncultured Christensenellaceae bacterium; assembly: GCA_944380305.1. GTDB lineage: Bacteria > Bacillota > Clostridia > Christensenellales > UBA3700 > Ornithoclostridium. Next base: position 125,258 of record CALWHF010000001.1, on the reverse strand, counting down.
GGCGAATTCGCGTCGTTCTCGGGTGATGCGGAAAATAAAACTATTTCATTGCCGAAAAATTGACGATCTACGAGCTAAAAACAGGGAGTGTCTCGCCGAAACGTACAACGACAGCGTTTACAGGGCGGGTGACACCTACTACTTCACGATAGAGTTCGATTGCAGTCAGGAGGCGATGAAAAAGTTTCAGCCCGTACTGCTTTCGGAATACGCATCGAATATGGGTGCGCCAGAAAAAACGCTGAAGATGCAAAATACAGCCATAGACGTTTCGGTCAGGAATATCGACGGCAAAATGAAATTCACGGCGTGGTACAGGAGCGAAACTTACAGTGGCAAAGCGATGAAGGTTATGGAAACAACTTGTAGTGAACTTGTTATATCAAAATGACTTATAAAATTACAAAATCACCGCAGACGAGCTGAACGATCTCGCATGAGGAGACGAAAAACATTAAAGGCGCGAAGCCGCTTTTTTATGTCGCGATCCGTCGCACTATCGTTGTGGCAAGCTTTGTCAAATTGTCGTTGACAATAATAATCAGCGATAATATAATTATATTTGCAGGTGTGCGTTGAAAACGTGCGTATGCGCAAGGCAAAAGGCAGGGATACGGAGGAAGATATGGGAAAGACAGATGTGTTTCTGAGTTACGAACACAGCCTGAAGTCGATAGTAGACAGGATCTGCGCCGAACTCGAAAACGACGGCATAAGATGTTGGTACGCCCCGAGGGACGTAATAGGAGATTATGCAACGAGCATAGTCAGCGCGATAGACGAGGCAAGCGTGTTTGTCGTACTGCTCAACAATGAGTCGTCGAGGTCGCCGCATGTTCTCAACGAAGTAGAGATGGCGTACAAACGCATTATCGACAAGGAAGGTGAATTGACGATATTGCCGCTCAGGCTGGACAACGAAGATCTGTCCAAAGCCATGGAATATTACGTCAAGCGTATGCACTGGATAGACGCTACGACGCAGAGCGTCGAAAACGCGGTGCAGGAACTCAAACACAAGATTAAAGCCATAATAAAACCCGCTCGTCAGGAAGAGGAAGTCAGAATCGAGAGAAAAACGAATATGTATTTCGACGACGCCGACGAGAAAGAGAAAAAGAGGCTGAAGATACAGCAGACTTTGCTGGAGTCGTTCGACAAGGCTCTTTACGACAAGATAGCAAATGAAAAACAGACGATGAGGATACTCGATCTGGGCTGTAATAACGGCGATTTCGTTATGAACAGGCTCGGGGCGAAAGAAAACGTCGAATGTCTTTTGGGACTTGAATGCAATGCCGAAGCCGTCGCAAAGGCTAACGAAAAATACGGCAGCGACAAGATATGTTTCGAGGAATGTTGTCTTGAGTGCGACGACCTCGAGAAAAATATCAGAGGTTTTTGCGAGAAATACGGCATATCCGATTTCAACGTAGTGAACGTATCGATGCTGATACTTCATCTGAAAGATCCGCTGAAACTGCTCAAGACCGTGCGAAGATTTCTGAAACCGTCGGCGAAGATAATCGTTAAAGATATTGACGACGGGTTGAATATCGCTTATCCCGACAACGACGGGCTTTTCGAACACGCCATGGACTGTTGCCTGAAAAACGAACTTGCGGGTTACAGATACAGTGGCAGACAGATTTTCGGGCTCCTGCATAAGGCGGGTTTCAGAAATATCAGGCTGGTAAAGAGCGGTATGGATACTTCGTCTATGAATTACGACGAAAGAGAGGCTCTGTTTATGACGTATTTTTCGTTTATCAAAAACGACTTCGACATGCTGACGGAAAAGTATCCCGACAACGCTTTGTATGCCGAGAACGCAAAATGGATGGATGAGAATTACGACGCGCTCGAAGACGCTTTTCTCGCCGACGACTTCTTCTTTACTCTCGGTTTCATGCTGTTTGAGGCGGAAAGATAAAATACATAAACAAAAGCAAATAGAAATGAGACGCCTTTCGGCGTCTCTATTTATATTCAGAGAAGACATCAATCGCTTTCGTCCGATCAGACCGCATCGGTTTTCTTGTTCTGCCGTCTTTTTGTCGCGTAATAATTATTGCAGGCGTGTTTGTGAAAATAGAAAATCGCGTCGCGTACCTTTTCGGGATATTCGACGTATGCGTCTTTGCCGAAACGAACGAAATATTGAATTATCTGCGTGTACGAGCACTCGAAATAGTAGCAATCGTCTTCGATCTTCGTAGGCACCGGGCGGTGGACATAGAGTTTTTTGAACAGATCCGCGCCTATGGGTGTCAGGCGTACTTTGACCTCGGTTTCGCGTTTGCCGTATTTGAATTGTGGTCCGTATGTCAGCATTTTTTCGAATATCCGCCTCTGTTCGTCTGTAAAGACAGCCGCGTCGCGAAGGACGTTTACGGATGTTATTCTCGAAAGTCTGAGAGGCATACATTCCCCTTTGGCTACGGCGAGGACGTAGACGTGCAGTTCTTCTTTCGCATCCGACAGCGCGAAGGGCGAGATCTCGAATTTCTTTACGTTGCCGCCCGTCGTGGTGATGAAAGCTTTTTTTCTTTCGGAGACCGCTTTCGCAATCGCGTCGTATTGCGGTTTGAAAACGATCTTTTCGCGTTCGTCCTGCGGAAGAGAGGCGTAGGAAGAAAAAAGATTGCGGAAATACTCCGAAAGAGTCGCTCCCGCGAGCAGATATTCTTCGACGTAAGCGATCACGGGTTCGGATTCTCTGGTGGGCTTGACCGAAAGGGAACAGTCGAATTTGTCGCGACCCGCGGATGCCTTCGTTTTGTTGACGTGCGACGCTATTTCCAGACAAAGAGAGTCGGGATCGCGCGCGGGGAGCAGAGAGCGGGAGAGCGTCTTTTTCAAATAGTTGAACAGTTCCGCCTCTTTTGCGCGGAAAGTTTCGTGGTAATTGACTATTATATGAGTGTAGAGCGCGTTTTTGTTAGGCGTTCTGCCGTCCGTCTTGTATAACTCGAAAGATTCGGCATCCTTCATGAGCACGTCGAAAGTGGCTTTGGGCACGTTTATATTTATTTTTTCGGTCATAAACTCGTCTCCTTTTTATTATTGTACCATAAAAAGTGGTCAAAAACAAATTATTATAACTATTTTATTCAATAAATAATATGCATGTATAAAGCATATTTCAGTAAATAAAAGTGGTCAAAAACAATATAACTATTGACAATTTACAGTGTGAATAAATTGTGAGATACTGGATATGACGAAAGAAAAGGAGAGAACAATGGAAAAAGAACAGCTCAGACAAAGATACGAGTCGTTGCCGGACGAGGTAAAAAAGCATTTGTCTTTCGAGGCTTATGCGGCAATGCCCGAAGAAGTGTCTAAACACATTACGCGTTTTACCGCAGGTGATTTCGAAGCAATAAAAGAACTCGACGACGGCACAGACGATTTCGGCCTTGACGACTTTCTTTTCGACGACGAGGTCGACTTCGGATACGAAGATGTAAACGAAATAAAGGAGGATAATAAAATGAAGATATGTAATACCGAGGCAATGAAGAGGATAAAAGAGCTCGAAGCTCAGAAGGAAATGCTCGTTGACAACGAGGACAGATACTGTCAGGTATCTTATAAGGAAGGAGAGAATAAGATCGCGGGCGACTACGACTACGACGATACCCGCAAGAAGATCGACGCTCTCGACGACGAAATGCGAGCGATACGTTGCGCGCTTTCCAAGGCGAACTGCACCGTAAAGGTGGACGGTTTCGGCGTAACTATAGGGGAGGCTCTTGTCATGCTCGCGCAGAAACAGAACAAGAAAGCCCAGCTCGAATCGCTGACCGAAAACAAACAGCTTTCGCGTAACGTGACTTATAACGGCGTGGTCGAGTATACCGAATGCGTCTACGACGTCAAGCGCGTCAAGGACGATCTGAAGATGCTTCGTGGCGAAATATCCGCGTTGCAGATGGCGATCGACAGAGCCAATCTGACCAATTACATAACGGTCTGAAAAAATCCCGGGAAAAGCTTTTGGCACTACGAGAGAATTCGTACTGAAGTTACTGAGTCGGTTTACTGTTTCGGTTAATGCTATTCCGATAATATGCATTATACGCAGTAGTTTACGGATACGGAATCTATAAGGCTATACATTTTCTACACGCTTTTTCGAAAACTTTATGCGGCGGTGGAAGTACGGTTATAATCCGTCGCAATGATGCGCCGTCGGTCTGAGGGTGAATACACGCGCCGATGCGTTCGACGCGGTCTCGGGGGAGGTGAACTTTCCGACCGACGGTGTTTTGAAAAAATTGCGGCATGATTGCCGCAATTTTTTGTAAAATACGGAAATTTATAAGTTTTTGAACGGACTATACTTTTTTAACTACGCCAGTAAAAAGCGGGAGGTCACGACTGTCTGTGACAACAAAACCGAACGATTTGTCAAGCACGAAGTCGTAATATACGTTTTCGTACCCGTCGGGACCTGCGGCACCCGCCGTCGGCATCACGATGACCGCCGCGCCTTCGATGCCTCTCTTGTCGACAGAGAGTTTTACGGTATGCCTGACCTCTGAGCAGTAAGCATCGTTTTCGAAGTCCGTGCCGCTCAGCAGAGCGGACAGGTCGCATTCGCTCCCGAAAAGCGAAGTGACGCCGAGAGCTCTGAGTACGTCTTTAATATCCGCATCGTAACCAGCATCGAACTCGGGGAACAGACATCTCGTGTGGTAATGCGTGCGGATAGAGTCGTCGGTCGCGCCGTAGTCGGTCACGGCGTTTATCTCGGCAATAGTCTTTGCGTTGAATACGTCGTCTATCGACTTCCCGTCGTCGGGAAGGATGAATTTGATTTTATATCCGTTGTGCGTTACGGTAAAGAAACTGGTAAATCCGTCGCCGACGTAAGCTCTGCCGTAATTGTACATCCCTTCGAGAAGACTGACGAGTTTTGTTCCGTCCGCTCCGTCGAAAGTGTATTTTTCTTTTGTGAAACTGAGAGAATCGCCGTCGTCGAACCAGGTATCTTTCAGATACATGGCGGTCACGACCGTGAAGATGGTTTCGGGTGAAATGTCGTAATCCTGATCGATAAGCCCGCGGGTATGTTCTTTTACGAATTTGCGCACGGCTCTGTTCGCGCTTGCGTTGTCGTTTGCGAAATCGGCGGCATAGGAATAACAGAAATAATCGTTTGCCAAAGAATCTATGCAACTTTTGTCGAACGGCACGTTTTCCTGCAACCAGATACTGTTGGCGAGCTGCAGCATACCTGTCTTGGTCTCTCTGTTCAAAGAGCGGTAAAGCAGAGAAAAATCGTTTTGAGCGTTTTCTCCTATCAAGGAAAGGATCTGCGTTTTCGTGTCGCCTTCCGCGCAGCGTGACGCCAGCGCGAGAGCAGAGTATACGGCTATCGGGGAAACGGCGAAATTGTCCTTGCCACCATAATCGAGATATGCCCTCTCGGTGAACTGTGATGCAAAATTTTTCGCGTCCGTGTTGATATTGATAAAGTTTTCGCTTTGCGTCTCGTCGTAAGACAGCTTTGCTGGAACGGCAGCCTCGCCGAGAAGAGTGCTTCTGGCAGAGCACGACGCGAGCAATATGGGAATGATGCAAAAGCAGGCAATGAATGCCGCAATCTTCGTTTTTTTCATGTCGTTGACCTCCTCATGTTCGATAAGTATACTAGAGAAAGGACAGGATTTTTCGACTCGGGTGCAAATTTCGGGATCGCGAAAACGGATTGCTTTATGCTTTATTCAGTCTGATCAAAGTGCGAAGAGTGTTTTTCGCTGCCTCCTGCATTTCGCCGAGGGTTATGCAACCTTCTTTGTCTATCGATTTTATAAGGTCATTGTATTTTTTGTAACCCTTGGTCGAGTAGGTGATGGTGCCGGGCATCAATACGTCTACGCGCGAGCGTATGCGGTAGGCGTTGTCTTTTATCTTTTCGAACTCGGGGCTGACACTCTTTCTCATCCACCAGTCGGTTATGACCGTGCCGTCGAATCCCCATTCGCCGCGAAGGACTACTGATACCGTGTCGAAGTTGTAGTGACACCACACGCCGTTTATCTTGTTGTAAGATGTCATTATGTTTATAGGATTGCTCTCCTTGACGCATATCTCGAAACCTTTTAGATATATTTCCCTGAGAGCGCGTTCGGATACGCGGCTGTCGTTCAGGTTGCGTTTGACTTCCTGGTTGTTGCACGCGAAGTGTTTGGGGCAAGCAGCCTTGCCTTTGCTCTGGATGCCGTTCGTGAATGCCGCCGCGAATTTGCCGCTGACAAGCGGATCTTCAGAAAAATACTCGAAGTTTCTGCCGCAAAGCGGGTTGCGGTGGATATTCATTCCCGCGCCCAGCAGCACGTCGGTGCCGTAATGTATCATTTCTTCGCCGGCTTTTTCGTAAAGTTTTTCGACGAGCAGAGGATCCCAGGTGCAGGCGAGTGCGGTACCGCAAGGCAGCAACGCGTTGTAATGACCTATGCGGATGCCTGCGGGACCGTCAGTGGTCACGACGGCTCTGACGCCTTTCTGTGCGAGAGATTTTATTATTCCGCCGTACGCACCCGCATTGCCCGCGACGCCCTGCGGAGCGTTCATGCAGCCGTAGCCTCGGGTCAGAGCCTGCAATTCTTCGTCGTTGAGTACGGCTACGAAATCGTCGACGGAAAGCTTGCCTGCCAGAACGTCTTTGAAGTTTTCGCCGTTGTAAGGTCTGCGCTTTATCGGTGCGGGGAGCGCGTCTTCTATCCTCTTTTTCAGACTGTAATCGGATACGGGTACCTGTTCGTATTCCTTTGTGACCGCGCCGTTTTTCTCGCTCGCCCTGAGTCTTCCGAAAGGGTTTTGCACTTTGCATATCGGGGAAAGCGTGCACAGCACGACGTCTTCGCCGAGAGTGTATTTTCCCGCAACGGCAGTAGCACTGACGCTTTCTCCGACGTAAAAGACGTATTCGCCTTTTTCGAGGACATAAGAATATCTGTGCCCGCTCGCTCCGCCGTCGTCGAAAGAAGAGTACGAGTAGTCGTCGGCGCAGAGAGTAATCTGTTCGCTTTTCCCCGTTTCAAGCTGTTTTGTTTTTGCAAAAGCGACGAGAACGCGCGCCGCTTTGCCGAGTTTTCCCTGAGGCGCGCTCGCGTACAGCTGTACGACATCGCTTCCCGCTCGTTTTCCCGTATTGGTAACGGTGACTTCGAGTTTTATTCCCGTTTCCGTTTTGGTAAAATTGTCGACCCGTATCGAAAAATCGGTATAAGAAAGTCCGAAACCGAAAGGATACAGCACTTTGTCTTTTGCGAAAGTCTCGAAATAGCGGTATCCCACGAAAATATCTTCTCTGTATTCGTTGAAGTCGAGCCCGCCGAAATTCTCCGACGACGGGTAGTCGCCGTAACTTGCGGCGATCGTGTCGGTAAGTTTGCCCGAGGGGTTGATTCTGCCTGTCAGCACGTCGGCGACCGCATTGCCGCTCTCCATGCCGCCCTGCCATGCGTATACGAGAGCAGAGAGCCTGTCGCCGTATTTTTTCGTCCACGACATGTCTATTACGTTGCCCGCATCTACGACGACGACCGTCTTTTTGAAACATTCCGTCACCTCGTCGAGGATTGCGGTCTCTTTGTCAGTCAGATAATAGCTGCCTTTAGTCAGCGTGTTTTCTCTGTCCTCGCCCGCGGCGCGACCTATGATCACTATCGCTACGTCGCTTTCTGCCGATGCTTTTTTTATCAGTCCGTCGGGGAGATCGGCTTCGGGATAATACATAGGCCAGTGTCCCCACCAGCCGTCGTTGGGTTCGTTATCCGGGTCGGAACGCCATTTGAGGTAAAAATCGCGCACTTCGGCGTTGACGGAGACGTAGCCGTCGCTTTGCGCCTGCATCAAGGCGTCGTCGAAATTGACTTTATACGGGGCGTTGACGTTGCCGCCGCTACCGTAACCGACGTAAAACCAGTCGAGCTGACATCTGCCGAAAACGGCTGTCTTCGCAGCGTTTTCGAGAGGGAGAACGCCGTCGTTTTTGAGCAGAACTATGCCGTCGGCACCTGCTTTGCGTATCAGCTCGCCGATACCCGGGGTGACGTATCTTTCGCCGACCGCGGTGTTTTCTTCCTGCATCAGACCGTTGCCCGTAAATCTGTCGCTGATTTTTTTGATGAGTTTTTCTATGCTTTTTTTGATATTCATGAAAAATCCTCTTAATATTTGATAACTATATAATACCAAAAGGTGTTTTAATCGTCAACGGGGGAAAGAGGTTTCGGGAAAGTCTGGCGCAGGTGCTTTTGCTGAGTGGGCGCGACGTGAAGAGAGGTTTTGTAAAAGTTTTTACTCAGGCAAGGAAAGCGATCGTGCTGCAAAGGCTATCCCGTTTTTTATCTGCTTTGCCGCCTGCGTTGACATGCGCGCGACGTTTTTGTTAAAATAAGCGGTGAAGAATACGGTGCGGCTTTTGTTTGCGCACCCGAAATATCTTTAGTATTACACGCGTCCGCAAGTGGCGGAAAGGAGATGTCGTGAAAAGAAGGAGTTTTGCGCTTTACGCGCTTATAATCGCGCTGATATGTCTGGTCGCGGTCGTTTTTACCGCGTGCGTCAAAGGCGGCGTCGCTGTTTCGGAATACGCTAGCGAAATAAGATATAATACCGTCGCGGTACACGATCCGTCGATAGTGCTCGCTTACGAAGACGGGGACGGCAAAACTTATCCCGAACAGAATGAGGACGAAAGTCTGACCAAGGTGTATTATGTGTTCGGTACGCAGATAGCCAACGCGAAGTCGTACGATCTGGTCAACTGGAAGAATTTTTCAAACAACATGAACGATGCGGCGACTCTGTACGAGCTGATAAAAGAGCCCGCGCAATATGCCGATCTGACTGTCGATACGGTGATAGGCAACTGCTGGGCACCCGACGTCATATACAATCCCGAGCTTGGTAAATGGTGTATGTATCTCTCGGTCAACGGCAACAACTACAATTCGTCGGTGGCGTTGCTGACTGCGGATTCGCTCGACGGCGACTGGACGTACGTCGACACCGTGGTGTGGTCGGGTTTTAACGTGGGAGGCAAGGTGCAATACACCGATTTCGAAAAGGTGACGGGCACTTCGACAGTGGATTACAGATACAAAGTCTACGACGGCAGCGCGACTTATATGATAAACGCGATCGACCCGTGCGTATTCTTCGACGAAGACGGCGGGCTGTGGATGACCTACGGTTCGTGGTTCGGCGGCGTGTATATGCTGAAGCTCGACAAAGAGACTGGACTTCGCGATTACGACGTGAAGTACGAGACTAAAGTCGACGGCGTCGTCGAGAGCGAGAGCAACGCGTTTACCGTATATTCGGACGAGTACTTCGGCAAGCATATAGCGGGCGGCGCGGGATGCTCGGGCGAGGGATCGTATATAGAATACATCGACGGATACTACTATCTGTTTATATCCTACGGCGGTTACGGTCCGCAGGACGGTTACAATATGAGATATTTCCGCAGCGAGACCCCCGACGGCGATTACGTCGACGCAAACGGCGATACCGCGCTCTATATACATACCGAGGACCGCACATTCGGCAGCTATGACAAAAACGGCATCCGCGTTATGAGCGGTTACACATGGGCGTGGTGGGATTTCGATTACGTTGCGCAAGGTCATAACAGCGTGTTCGTCGACGACGACGGCAAAGCGTACGTCGTTTATCACAACAAATTCACCGACGGTACGATATTCCACGTCATGAAAGCGCACGAGCTGCTGACAGTGGACGGGTGGCTGGTAGCAGCGCCTTTCGAGGCGATAAAAGAAAGCGATAAGATCGCGACGGGGCTGTCTCTTTCCGAAATAGCGGGAGACTACGGCGCGTTCGTGATGACCTGTGATAACGGAACGTATAAAAAGCCTTGCGAAGAAGAAAAAACCGTCTTCAAAGCCGACGGCACGGTAAGCGGTGCGGCAAACGGAAACTGGACTTACGATGCTGCAACGGGATCGATGACGGTCACGGTCGGAGAAAAGACGTACAAGGGATTCGTCCTCGAACAGACGTTGGAAGGAACGTCGATAAAAACTCTTTCGGTCGCCGCGCTGTCCGCAAAGGACGGAGAGACGCTCTGGGCATACAAATATCCGTCTGAGGGACTCGCGATTTCTTTCGCGCAAAGCGGTACGGCTATCCCGCATGCGGCGAATATCGACATGCTGAAGAATAAACTGACGTTTACCGACGACGTCTGGTACGGCAATACGATCACGCTCGAAAAGAGCGAGGACGGATACGTCGGTGCCGACGGCAGCGGTAACACGGTGCTCGCAAGCGACTATTATGCCGAATATTTCAGTCTGAGATACGGGCAGAGCTTTGTCGCCATGCCCGCGCTCGAAGGAGGTTTCAGCATTACGTTCGATTACGGCGACTACAACGACGACTGGGTGCCCGTATTCGAGGGCGACAACGTCAGACTCTATCTCGCCGTGCTCCAGTACGATACCTCGAATGCGGCTGTCAGTATATTCGAAAATATGGCTTCGTCAGGGGATTGGGCGGAATTTGCCGACGCTCCCTACAAAGCGTTTTATACCAACGGCAATGCTAAAGCGACGATCTCGGTAAACGACGACAAATCGATAGACTTTTACAGGGACGGAGTTCTCGTGCTGTCGTATGCTGCGGATACGCAGTTTATCGGCTCGTCGCGTACCGTCGCCGACCTTGCCGACGCGCTCGTCGCAGAGCTGAAGGCGGGGACTCTCGCGTGCGTTTACGATACGAACAGCGCGGTCATCGCCGCACCTATCAAGGACGGCAATATCCCGTACGTCGAATATCCCGAAAATCCCATACCCGACAACAGCGGCATAGTCAAACTCATCGTCGGGTGCGTGACCGCGGCGATAGTGCTGATAATAGCCGTCGTTACCGTGGCGATATTGAGGGCGAGAAAGAAAAAAGAAAAAGCGCAGGTGTGACCTGCGGCATAGATAGCTGACGCAAAGCCGCGAATTGAACGCTAACGCTTTTCATGAGGGATTCAAGAACTCCTTAAGTGTGCAGACAACACAAAAAAACACGCAGATTTTTCTGCGTGCTTTTTGGTTGGCGCATGAACGGAGTATTCGCTTATAAACTCTGTGCGCAGGTTGCAGATTATTGCAAGTCGCGAAAGCGGTGCAAGCACCGCCGAATCCCTATGAATGCTAACGCTTTTCATGAGGGATTCTTGGACTCCTTATTTATGCGTCATCTGAAAGAGGACGCATTATATCCTATTTGGAGTTCGTAAGGAGCACCTGAAAGGTGCGACGGAATAGCGAGCAAAGCGAGCGTCATGATTTCGGTGCTCCTTATGGTGCCCAAAAAAAGAGGGCGCAAAACCTTGCGTCCTCTGTCAGATGGCGCACCATAAGGAGTTCGAATCCCTAACCTTCGGTTCCGTAGACCGACGCTCTATCCAGTTGAGCTAATGGTGCATTCTCGCTTTCGGATATATCCGATTGCTTAATCATTATAGTTTGTATATTCGGTTTTGTCAAATATTTTTGAGAAAAAATATCTTTGACAATCGGCGGCGGCAATGGTATAATGATCGTATGGAAACCGCTTTCGATACGCTGAAACTCAGGCTCGACGATCTTCAGTATGAAGGTCTCATGCTGTGGCAATATCCGTCGTTGTACTGTTTTACCTCCGACGCCGTACTTCTTGCAAATCTAACCAAAGTCAAAAAAGGCGACGTCGTCGACTTCGGGACGGGGAGCGGAATAATCGCCGTACTTATCGCGGCAAAGACAAATGCAGCAAAGATCTTCGCGCTCGAAAAGCAGAAGGTAATGTGCGAGCTTGCGAAAAAGAATGTTGAATACAATCGTTTGTCCGACAAAATAGAGGTCGTGGAAGGCGACATCGCGGATGCAGACAAACTGCTTGGGAAAGAAAGCGCGAGCGTCGTCGTTTGCAATCCTCCGTATTTTAAGAAAGGCAGCGGAGCGACCAGAGAGAGGGAGGAGATAGCCCTGTCTCGTCACGAGAGCAGCTGCGATCTCAAGGGCATAGTGGAGAGTGCGTCGAAGATCCTGAGATGGGGCGGCGCGCTGTATATAGTGCACAAGGTAGAGAGAATGGCTGAGACTATCGGTTATATGCAGGCGTGTTCTCTCGAGGTAAAGAATGTGACTCTCGTCTACCCAAAGGAGAACAAGGCGGCGGACGTTTTTATAGCCGAGGCGAGAAAGAACGGAGCTGCGGGCATGAAACTCGACACGCTCGTCGTGTATAACGACGACGGCACGATGACGGAAGACGCGAAAAAACTGTACGCAAAGGAGTAAAATGGAAAAGGGAAAACTGTATATCGTGGGTACGCCGATAGGCAACCTCAAAGACATTACTTTGCGCGCTCTGGAAACGCTTAAGGCTGTCGATATGATAGCGTGCGAGGACACGAGACATACCCTCGGGCTTCTGACGCATTACGAAATAAAAAAGCCGCTTGTCAGCTACTACAAGCCTAAGGAAAGAGAAGGGGCTGAAAGGATACTCGCCGCGCTTTCCGAAGGCAATGACGTCGCTCTCGTCACCGACGCGGGAATGCCGTGTATCTCTGACCCGGGAAGTTTACTCGTAAAAGAGGCGAGAGAACTGGGCTTTCAGGTCGTATCCGTGCCCGGTCCAACGGCGGTCACGACAGCCGTTGCGCTCAGCGGAATTACTGAACCCGTGTTTGTATTTATAGGTTTTTTGCCGTCCAGGAAGAAGGAGAGGAAAGAACTTCTCTCAAGGTACTCAAAGCTCAAAGCGTCGCTCGTATTCTATTGTTCCCCGCACGATCTGAAGGGCGAACTGAAGGAGTTTTCCGAGGCTTTCGGTGCTCGCAAGGTCAGCGTGATAAGGGAGCTGACAAAGCTGTACGAGAGCGTAGAAGAAGGCGTGCTCGGAGAATACGAGGCAGAAGAGCCGAGGGGAGAATACGTCGTCATAGTGCACGCTCCCGAATTTGAAGAAAAAGAAATGCCGACGGGCAGTATCGAAGATCAGGTTAACGCGCTTATTGCCGAAGGTCTTTCGAAAAAGGACGCGATAAAGCAGGTCGCGAAATTAAACGGACTTCCTAAAGACGAAGTCTACAAAAAATTCGTATGACAATGGAAAAAATCATCCGCATTGAAAATCTGAAAAAGAGTTTTGGAGAAATAAAAGCCGTAGACGATCTTTCCTTCGACGTGGATAAAGGCAGTCTGTTCGCTTTTCTCGGTCTCAACGGGGCGGGCAAGAGCACGACCATCAATATTATCTGCACGTTGCTCAAGAAGGATTCGGGAAAAGTTTTCGTATCAGGCATTGATCTCGATAAAGATCCCGTCGGGATAAGGAATAAGACGGGCGTGGTATTTCAGAATTCTATCCTCGACGAAACGTTGAGTGTATACGACAATCTTTCGATAAGAGCGAGTCTGTACGGGATTTACGGCGTGGAGTGGAAAGAAAGACTCTCCGAGCTGGACGCTTTGCTTTCTCTGAAAGATTTGTACAAGAGACCGTACGGGAAACTTTCGGGAGGGCAGAGACGGAGAGTGGACGTTGCGAGAGGGCTTGTCAATTCTCCCGAGATACTCATACTCGACGAGCCGACCACGGGACTCGATCCACAGACGAGAAAGACGGTCTGGGAAGTCATTGAGAAACTGCGCGCGGATTCGGGAATGACCGTTTTTCTTACTACGCATTATATGGAAGAGGCGAGAGGAGCGGACAAAGTGGTGATACTCGACTCGGGAAAGATTGCCGCGAGCGGCACTCCGATTTCTCTTAAAAACGAATATTCAAAAGACAGGCTCGTGGTCTATCGCGAGAGATCCAAAGAGGCTGACGAGGCTTTTGAAGGATACGCTTTCCGCTACGACAACAACGCTTACAACGTATTTGTCGAAAACGGCGACGAGGCGAAAAAACTGCTTATGCACCACGGCGATATTATCTGCGATTTCGAATTCGTAAAGGGAGACATGGACGACGTTTTCCTCAACGTGACGGGAAAAAAACTGACGGGAGGAGAACAATGAAGACGCAAAAGATCAAAGACGGCGCGGTCACTCTCTCGAGACTGGTCGAAAGAAGCCTGAAGATATTTCTCAAAGACAAAGCGGGGGTATTCTTTTCTTTGCTCGCGCCTCTTATCGTGCTTGCGCTTTACGTTCTGTTTTTAAGCGACATTCAGATGGATTCGGTCAGGTCGGCATTCGAAGGTATGCCGATCGACGAAAAGCTGCTCAAAAACTTTGTGGATTCGTGGATGCTCGCGGGCGTGGTTTCGGTCGCTTGCGTGACCGTCTCGTTCTCCGCGCAGGGCATAATGATACAGGACAAAGAAAAAGGCGTGCTCGGCGATATGCTTGCGTCTCCCGTTCCGCGTTCGCTCGTGGACGTAGGCTATCTTCTTTCGAATTTCGTAGTGACGATTTGTATATGCACGGTTGTGCTCGCGGTGGCATTCGTCTATATCGCAATAGGCGGTTGGACACTGACTTTTGCAGACGTCGTCCGTCTGATCGCGCTTACCGTCATGTCCGCGCTTTCTGCGAGCGTAATATCAATGTTGCTTTGCGGTGCGATGAAGACGAGCAGTCAGCACAGCGCGTTCGTCGGCATAATAAGCGCGGTGATAGGATTTCTGATGGGTGCGTTCATGCCGATCTCGATATTTCCCAAAGGGGTGCAGTACGTCACGCTTTTCGTGCCGAGCACATATTCAGCCGCTTTGTACCGCAATCTGTTCATGCGCGGCGCGCTCGAAAAGATAAACGCGGCACTTCCTGGTGCGGAAGAAGGATTGAAAAAATCTTTTTCGATGACGCTCGACTTTTTCGGCAAGCCGATAGACGCAGATATGCAGGCGGTCGTCTTTGCGGTATTTATAGCGTTGACCGTAGCGGTATGGTTGGGCATAGCGGTGGCTCGGGCGGTAAAGCGCAAAAGACCGTGAAGCGAAAACGCATACGATAAACAAGGCGGCGAAAGCCGTCTTTTTTCATATAAATCTGCATAAAAGGCAGGCGACGACCGCTCCGAGATAGCAGGAAAACAGCGAGATAGGGATCGCGTATCTGAGCTTTCTGACCTTTGTCGTTGAGAAGTAGACGGTCGCGATATAGAATACCGTTTCGCTTGCGCCGACAATGACTGATCCGCAGCGTGCGACGTAGCTGTCCGCGCCGTATGTCTTGTATATGTTTTCGAGTATCGCTATCGAGCCGTTGCCCGAAAGCGGGCGTATCACGACAAGTTCGCAAAGCTCTTCGGGAATGCCCAGCAGGTTGAAAAGAGGCGCGAGGAAACGGCTGAAATAAGCGTTGAGTCCGCTCAGAGAAAACAGCTCCACGGCAATCAGCACCGCACAGATGTACGGAAATATTTCGAGCACCAGTTTTACGCTTTGACGGCTGCCTTCGACAAAGCTGTCGTATACCCCGACACGCTTTATGCTGCCGATTATTAAAACGACGATAATAAACACGGGCAGGATATATTTGCTCACTTGAAAGCAGCTCCTTTAAGCGGTTCGGGGAGATTAGGCTCTTCCTTTTTCTTTGATTTGCTGCCCGCAGAAAAAGCTTTTGCAAGTATAACTCCGCAGACCGTCGAAATGAGCGTCGCGATCAGGGAAGGCAGGATTATGTCCGACGCGCTCGAAGAGCCGTACTGTGCCCTGAGACCGATGATCGTCGCGGGCAACAGCTGTATGCTGGTTGCGTTTATGACCATGAAGAGTATCATGTTGTCGGTAGCCTTTTCAGAGCCGTCCTGCATACATTCCATGGCCTTTATCCCGAGAGGAGTCGCCGCGCTCCCCATACCCAGCAGGTTTGCCGAAAAGTTCAGCGTGATATACTGTCTGGTCTCTTCGCTTTCGCCTTTGAACAGCCGCTTGGTTACGGGAGAAAACAGCTTGTCGAGCGCGCGGTTCATGCCGATCTTCTGCATTATGTCGAGTACGGACAGCCATATAGCATATATGGCGCACAGCCTGACGGCGAGAGAGATCGCTGCGCTCGCGCCGCTGATCATAATCGAAAACGCGCTGTCGGGAGATACTATTGTGACCAGTATCAGAGAGGATACGGTCATGATAAAAAACATCGTATTCATATTAGTCCCGTTTAGATTTTATTTGACTTTTCCCGCCGATATTCGCGAAAAAACCGAAGACATACGACGTGACGATGTCGGCGGCGCATATATTTGCGGGCGAAGGCGAATTTCGTTTTACTTTTTATATTTACCGCGCTATAATGGAAAGGATAAAATAAAAGAGGTGCGCAATGAAAGAAAAGTACTACATCACGACCGCGATAGCATATACTTCGGCTAAGCCGCATATAGGCAATACCTACGAGATAGTGCTCGCGGATTTTCTCGCGCGTTTCAAGCGCAAACAGGGATACGACGTCCGTTTGCAGACGGGTACCGACGAGCATGGCGAGAAAATTCAGCAGAAGGCGGAGGCGGCAGGTACGACGCCAAAGGCTTACGTCGACAAGACCGCCGCAGAGATCAAACGTATCTGGGATCTGATGGATTCGAGCTATGACAAATTCATCCGCACAACCGACGATTACCACGAGAAGCAGGTGCAGAAGATATTCGAGCGTCTTCTCGCTCAGGGCGATATATACAAAGGCGAATACACGGGTTGGTATTGCACCCCTTGCGAATCATTCTGGACCGAAAGTCAGCTTGTGGACGGCAAGTGTCCCGACTGCGGCAGAGAAGTCAAACTCGCCAAGGAAGAGGCATATTTCTTCAGGATGAGCAAGTATGCCGACAGACTGATGAAGTATTACGACGAGCATCCAGAATTCATCATGCCCGTATCCCGCAAAAACGAGATGGTCAACAACTTCCTGAAGCCGGGTCTCCAGGATCTTTGCATAAGCCGCACTTCGTTCAGCTGGGGCATACCCGTCAAGAGCGATCCTCGCCACGTCGTATACGTCTGGCTGGATGCGCTGACGAACTACATCACGGGTCTCGGCTACGATGCGGACGGCAACAGCGCGGCGGATTATAAGAAATACTGGCCTGCCGACGTGCACGTCATAGGCAAGGACATCGTGCGTTTCCATACTATATACTGGCCGATATTCCTTATGGCTCTCGGAGAGCCGCTCCCCAAACAGATATACGGTCATCCGTGGCTGTTGCAGGACGGCGGCAAGATGAGTAAATCCAAAGGCAACGTGATATATGCCGACGATCTTGCGAGCGTGTTCGGCGTCGATCCCGTAAGATACTTCCTGCTGGCGCAGATGCCGTACGACAACGACGGACAGGTGTCGTGGGAAGCGGTATGCGAGACGGTCAACAGCGAGCTCGCGAACGTGTACGGTAATTTGGTCAAGCGCACGCTTGCGATGAACAACAAATATTTCGGCGGAGTAGTCGAAAACAAGGGTGTGAAAGAGAGCGTAGACGACGATCTGATCTCGATCGTCACGGGAGCTTACGCGAAGATCGCAGCGAAAGTGGACGGATACAGAGTGGCTGACGCCGCGGAAGAGCTGATGAATCTTTTCCGCCGCGCGAACAAGTATATCGACGAGACCGCGCCGTGGGCACTCGCAAAGGACGAGAGCAACAGAGACAGGCTCGCGACCGTGCTGTACAACCTGACCGAGACGATAATAATCGGTTCGTCGATGATGACGTGCTTTATGCCGACTCTTGCGGAAAAGGTGCTCGCTCAGTGCTCCTCGAAATGCCGCGAATTTTCCGATCTCGATAAATTCGGACTGCTCGAAAACGGCACGAAGACGGCAGAAAACCCCGAGACGCTTTTCGAAAGACTGGACGTCAAGGAAGTCACCGAAAAGGCAAACAGGATGTACGAAGAGAGAAACGCGGCAAAAGCCGCTCCCGTAAAGGAAGAGAAGAAAGAGGAGAGCACGCCCGCGGAAATAACGATAGACGAGTTCGCGAAGGTGCAGCTCAAGGTAGGAAAGGTGCTCGAGTGCCGCAAGGTCGAAAAGGCGGACAAACTGCTTTGTTCGACGATAGATCTCGGCGAAGAGAGACCGCGCACGATAGTCAGCGGCATTGCGAAGTGGTATACTCCCGAGGAGATGGTCGGCAAGAACGTCGTCGTCGTCGCGAATCTGAAACCCGTCAAACTGCGCGGGATACTCAGCGAAGGCATGGTGCTTTGCGCAGAGGACAAGGACGGCAATCTGAAACTTGTCGCGCCCGAATCCGCTATCGCGGCGGGCAGCGAGATACGATGATAATCGATTCTCACGCGCATATCACCGAGGAGAGCCTGAAAGCGGACGCTCCGCGCATAATAGCCGATATGAAGAAGGACGGCTTGCTCGCGATAGTCGAGGTCGGTTGCGATTACGGGACTTCGCAGGATGCTGTAAAGCTTGCGACGGAGAACGAAGGCGTGTTCGCGCTGGTCGGCACGCACCCCGAATTTGCCGCTGTATACGGCGATCGCGAAAGAGATTATTACCTCGGAGTCGCGAAACATCCGAAGGTCGCGGGCATAGGCGAGATAGGGCTGGACTATTACTACGAAACTCCCGAAAGAGAGATACAGAAAAAAACGTTTGCCGCTCAGCTCGAGCTCGCGCATGCGGCAAAACTGCCGATCTCTCTGCACATAAGGGACGCTTACGGCGATCTGCTGACGATCCTGAAGCAGAACAGACATTACGTCACGGACGGAATGCTGATGCATTGTTACTGCGGTAGCAAAGAATTCGTCAGGGAACTCGCGCCGTTCGACAGCTATTTCGCTTTCGGCGGGGTGGTGACTTTCAAAAACGCGAAAAAAGACGACATAATCCGCGCTGTCCCGAGGGACAGGATAATAGTCGAGACAGACTGCCCGTATATGACCCCCGTGCCTTTCAGAGGCAAACGCAACGAGCCGAAATACGTCGTGAATACCGCAAAGTATATCGCGGACGTGCTCGGCAAGGACTATCAAGAATTCGAAAAGCTCACCGTGGAAAACACTCTGACTCTTTTCCCTAAAATGAGGATGAACGGATAACATGGCAAAACAATACGTTTACGAAATAGGCGGCAAATTGTACGCTAATCTGACGAACAGGTGCTCAAACGCCTGCGAATTCTGCGTGCGCAATTACGATACAGACCGCAGAAAGCCGCACGGTTACGAGGGCTACGATCTGTGGCTCGACAAAGAACCGTCGGCAGAAGAGGTCATAGCCGCGCTCGACAAATTCGATCTCGCGAAATACAAAGAGCTGGTATTCTGCGGCTACGGCGAGCCGACGTACCGTTTCGAAGTCCTGGAGGAAGTTGCCGCGTACGCTCACAAAAAAGGACTGCGCACCCGCATAAACACCAACGGGCAGGCCAACGCGATACTGGGCAGAGACGTCAGCGAAAGACTTTGCAGAGCGATAGACGTGATAGGTATAAGTCTCAACGAGGTCACCGCCGAAAAGTACGACGCGATATGCCACAGCATTTTCGGGAAAAAGGCATTCGACATAATGGTCGATTTTGCTAAACTCTGCGTAGCGCACGGCGGCAACGTCGTGTTCTCCGTAGTCGACTGCATAGGAAAAGAAGATATTGAAAAGGCGGCAGAGATAGCGGCTGCAACGGGCGCGAAACTCCGCGTAAGGGAAATGATAGATGAGTGAGATAAGAGAAGTCCTTGCCAGAAACGCTTTCAGGTTCAATAAGCGTTACGGGCAGAATTTCATTACCGATACCAATCTTCTCGACGCGATAGTCGCAGACGCTGAAATATGCGGGGACGACGTCGTGCTTGAAATAGGACCGGGTGCGGGTACGCTTACCGCGAGACTTGCGCGCGCCGCAAAACGGGTCGTCGCGTACGAGATAGACGAAAATCTGCGTTCCGTTCTCGCTGAAACTCTCGCGGATTCTCCCAACGCGAGCGTAGTGTTCAAGGACGTGACCAAAGCCGACGACGCCGAGATAGAACGCGCGGCGGGCAAGCGTTACAAACTCGTGGCGAACCTTCCTTATTACATAACCACGCCGATAATCATGCGGTTCATAGAATGCGAAAACAGGCCCGAGAGCATTACCGTAATGGTGC
Organism: uncultured Christensenellaceae bacterium; assembly: GCA_944380305.1. Classification (GTDB taxonomy): domain Bacteria; phylum Bacillota; class Clostridia; order Christensenellales; family UBA3700; genus Ornithoclostridium. Next base: position 105,166 of record CALWHF010000001.1, on the reverse strand, counting down.
AGAAAGAGGTCGGGGACAGGCTTGTCGCAGAGGCGGGCAGCGCGGAATACGGCGCGATAACCGCGGCGGTCAGACTCGAAGGAGACGCGACGATAACCCGCACGGTATCGAGAAAGATGTTCTATCCGTCTCCCAATGTGGACAGCTGCGTCGTCACGGTGAAAATGAACGACAGATACGCGTCTGTCGACAAAAAGAAGGTCAAAAAACTTATACGCGCAGCATTCGCGATGAGAAGAAAAACTCTTTCGAACAATCTTTCCGCGGGTTTCGGTATAAGCAAGAAAGAAGCTGCCGACGCAATCGCAAAGGCGGGTTTCTCTGCTGACGTAAGGGGCGAGACGCTTGACGTCGACGACTTCGTGAGACTCAGCGAATTTATCTGACCCGTGTAGGTTAAAACGGTTTTTAACCAATTCGATCCGCTATTCGAGAGCGGATTTTTTTATTTGTCCGAAATCGCGCTATGGGTCAAAATGCGAAAACGAGCTGCTTTCGTCGAAAAAAGTCTGTTTTTGTTTTGCGTTATATACGAGGCAAGCCGCGGCATATATTATGACGACGACAAAAAGCGGAGGTAGACGAAATGATACTTGTGAAAAAGACTGCGGTGCTGTCGCCCAAGGGCGCGCACGGGCTCAGCGGAGTCGCGAGATTCGAGTGTTTCAAAGACAGGTCCGACGTCAGGATAAAACTTGCGGGCGGGCATAAAGACGCGTATGCGGCTGTCGCTGTTGGCGACGAGAAAAAACTGTTCAGGCTGGGCGCGGACAGAGTATATCTTGCCCGCACCGACCTTTCGGGAGACTGCGCGGCAATAGTGGCGGATGTCGACAAGAGAGTGCTTTGTGCGGGAGCGACCGTATGCGGTTACGACTTCGCGCCTCTGGAAGAACTGCTCGCTCTCGGGATCGTCGCGGCGCAGGACGCTGCCGAGGACAACGAGGAAGAAGAGGCACGGACGCACGTCAAAGATAACGAATTAGCTCACGAAGAGGAGACGACATCCGTGAAAGGCGGCGAAGAACCGAGCGCGGCGGCTGAAGAATCTTCGGTCGGAGGAAAAGACAGGGAGGAGGAAAAAGAACAGACCGTTGCCGACAATGCGGTTAATGAGCAGGTCGGGACTTCGGCTTCAGGCGAAGAGGAGAAAGAAGTCAAGGACAATATCGGCAGAGAGGAGAAACAGACGGGAAGGTTTTTCGATAAGATAAAAGAAAAGATGGATAAGCTTTTTGCAGATAACGAAAAAGACGACGAGCTGACCGCGCTGATACCCGACTCGAGATGGGTAAGGGTCAGGACCGAAGACGAGTGGTACGTCGTCGGGGTGGTCGGAGATCCCGCCGAATTCATCTGTTACGGGATACCGGGAGACGACAAGTCGGATCCGCCGAGCGAAGACGCGGGTTGCCGCCAATGGCTCGAGATAGAGAAGGGAGGCAGGGGTTACTGGATGATGTACCAGTCGGCAGAAAGCGGAGAGACCCTGCAAGCAGTCTGAGGGTTCGGGCATTCGTTCCGCCGCACCGAGAAATACGGTGCGGCTTTTGATTTGCGGTCAAAAAAATCTTTAAGGTTGACGTGTAAAATATAGGTAATAACTTATGTGCGCCCGTTATAACGGATTGACACGGTGCGCCTCCGCGCATACAATAAAAGGTGCTGTATTATAAGGAGATACCATCATGCTGAGGTTAGACGGAATCACAAAAGACTACAAGGCGGGCGACGGGGTCGTCCATGCCCTGAAGGGGATAAATCTCGAATTCAGACGTACCGAATTCGTGTCCATACTCGGGCACAGCGGTTGCGGCAAGACCACCATGCTCAACATCATAGGCGGACTCGACAGATACACCGACGGCGACATGTCGATAGACGGAGTCTCCACGAAAAAGTACAAGGACGTAGACTGGGATACATACCGCAACATAAGGATAGGTTTTGTTTTTCAGAACTACAATCTGATACAGCATCTTACGATACTAGACAACGTCGCGATGGCGATGACGCTCTCGGGCGTCGGGCTTGCCGAGCGCAAGAGACGTGCCGAAGAGGCGTTGCGCACCGTCGGGCTGGAAGAACAGACGAAGAAACTGCCCAACCAGCTTTCGGGCGGTCAGATGCAGAGAGTTTCGATAGCGAGAGCGATAGTCAACAATCCCGAGATAATCCTCGCGGACGAGCCTACGGGCGCACTCGACAGCGCGACGAGCGAGCAGGTCATGGAACTTCTCAAGGAGATCTCTCGTACCAGACTCGTGATCATGGTCACTCACAACCGCGAGCTTGCCGAAAAGTATTCGACGCGTATTGTCAGCGTCAAGGACGGCGAGATAGTCGGAGACACGATGCCCTACGACGGCAAGGACGACGAGATAACCGCTGAAAAGAGCGAAGAATTCAACGCTACCGCCAAAGAAAAGAAAAAGAAACTCAAGAAGTCGTCGATGAGTTATTCGACGGCGATCAAGCTGTCTTTCAAAAACCTTATGACGAAAAAGGGCAGGACGCTGATGACTTCGATCGCGGGCAGCATAGGCATCATAGGCGTATGCCTGGTTCTCGCGATCTCCAACGGATTTTCCAATTACGTCAACGATCTTCAGCAGACCGTGCTCGCAGGTTATCCCGTACAGATAGCGCAGGAGACTTTCGATACCAACGTGTTGCTCAATATGTTTATGGGCGGCACTTCGGGAAGCGACAAAAAGGTGCAATATCCCGATACGGATACGATATATCAGTACAATCCGTCCGAGATGATAACGAGCGCGGTAATAGAAAACGACTTCGGTCAGGACTATATAGATTATGTGAACGAAGTCAAGGAAAAAGGCTGGGCGAGCAGTATTACCTATTCGTACGGGATGAAGACCACGGTCGTCGGCAAGACGGTAAATACCGTCGGCAGGGTGAGTTACGACAAGGTCAACTCGAGCGGAGGGATGGATTTTTCGGGACTTATCACGCCTAAGGCTAATATAGGCTGGAGAGAGATAATAGGCGACGAAGAATTCATATTGTCGCAATACGATCTCGTCGCAGGTTCGTTCCCGCAGAACAAAAACCAGGTGATACTCGTCGTGGATACGTTCAACCAGTCCAACGTCAGCGTACTTCTGGGACTCGGGTTCAGCACCAAACAGAAACAGGTGACCTTTGACGAGATAGTCGGCACAAAGCTCAGAGTGGTTGCCAACGACGATCTGTACGTCGAAGGCGACGACGGATATTTTGCCGAAAAGGATACTAGCAGCGAATACGAAGAACTGTTCAACGCACCCGTGAGCGAAACCAATCTCGAGATCGAGGTCGTAGGCGTGCTCCGTCCCAAAGAGGGAGTACAGCTCGCGCTTTTGCCTTTGGGTATAAACTATACGAGTGAACTGACTCAATATCTCCTTGACATAAACTCTAAATCGCGGGTCGTCGAGGCACAGGCGGCGAATACTGAGACCGACGTCACCACGGGGTTGCCTTTTACAGAGAAGGATACCTATCGCAAGGCAATGCAGAAACTCGGAGGGGACGACACTCCGACGGGCATGAACGTCTACCCGAGGGACTTCGAGGGCAAAGAGCAGATCATCGCACACCTCGACGCGTGGAATTCGGATAATCCGTCCTCGAAAGTGATATACGTCGATATGTCCGAGATGGCGACAAGCATGCTCAACGAGATAATAAGGATAATTTCGATAGTTCTCGTATGTTTTGCGGCAATATCGCTCGTCGTGTCTTCGGTCATGATAGGCATAATCACATACGTCTCGGTCGTCGAGAGGACGAAAGAGATAGGTATATTGAGAAGTCTCGGCGCGCGCAAAGTGGATATTTCAAACGTATTCAACGCAGAGACGTTTATAATCGGCTTGCTGGCAGGCGTTATCGGCGTTATAGTCACATATATCCTCAGCATTCCGATAAACCTTATCATCTACAATCTGGTCGAAATAGGCACGCTTTGCGTACTGTCGCCGTGGCACGCTTTGCTTATGATCGTGGTCAGTTTCGCGCTGACGCTGATAGCGGGACTCGTTCCGTCTTCGGTGGCGGCGAAGAAAGACCCGGTAGAGGCACTCAGAACGGAGTAACACGGCACTCGGCAAATATAACTTTATAAAATATTTAATCGGCATTCTCGTCGGACGGTACTGCGGGGGTGCCGATTTTATAATATCTAGTTTTATAAAAACGGCTTACGGTTAAAAAAATAGCAAAAAGCACAGATAAGTGTTTGCTATTTGACGCGCCATTATATATAATAGTGTTGTCGTTATTTGCGGCGGTTATCGGAGACATATATGAGAATTACAGAAAGCAAAAAGATCACGGATTTCTTCGGCTGTCACGTCTTCAATGACAGCGTCATGAAAAAATATCTGTCTGCTGACACCTACAAAGAACTCAAAGAGGTCATCGACCAGGGCAAACCGCTCGAAAAGGAGCTCGCCAACAAGGTCGCCGAGGCGATGAAAGAGTGGAGCTGCGAGAACGGTGCGACTCACTATACGCACTGGTTCCAGCCTCTGACGGGTACTACGGCAGAAAAGCACGACAGTTTCATCTCTATCGACAAACAGGGCAACGCGATTCTCGAGTTTACGGGCAGCAATCTGCGCAAGGGCGAGGCGGACGCGTCCAGTTTCCCGTCGGGCGGCATAAGGGCGACTTTCGAGGCGCGCGGTTATACGGCGTGGGACTGTTCTTCGCCCGCATTCATCAAAAAGCCCAAGGACGGTGCGGGAGTGCTTTGCATACCGACCGCGTTCTGTTCGTATACGGGAGAGGCACTCGACAAGAAGACGCCGCTACTCAAGTCGATGGAGGCTATCAACAAAGAAGGACTCAGACTTCTGAAGATACTCGGCGTCGAGGCGAGCAGAGTCATCGCAAACGTCGGCGGCGAGCAGGAATACTTCCTCGTCGACAAAAAGGACTTTGACAAGAGATACGACCTCGAGTTTACGGGGCGCACGCTGTTCGGCGCGATGCCTCCCAAGGGACAGGAGAAAAACGATCAGTATTACGCGAGCATAAGAGACAGGGTCTCGGATTTCATGGCGGATCTCAACGAGGAGCTGTGGAAACTGGGCATAACCGCAAAGACTCAGCATAACGAGGTCGCTCCCGCTCAGCACGAACTCGCACCGATATTCTGTCAGGCGAACATCGCTACCGATCAGAACCAGCTGATCATGGAGACGATGAAAAAGGTCGCAGACCAGAGAGGTCTCGCGTGCCTTCTGCACGAAAAGCCGTTCGCGGGCATAAACGGCAGCGGCAAGCACTGCAACTATTCGCTCGGAACGGATACGGGGCTCAACCTTCTTAAACCGGGCAGCAAACCGTCCGAAAACAAAGTGTTTTTGCTGTTCTTCCTTGCGGTAATTGCGGGCGTGGACGAATATTACGATCTGCTGAGAATGAGCGCGTCCAGCCTCGGTAACGATTACAGACTGGGAGGACACGAGGCTCCGCCTTCGATAATATCGGTATTCATCGGCGGAGATATGCAGACTCTTCTCGACGACATAAGCGAAGGACACACGATAGCGAGCGCGACGAAACAGTATATCAATATGGGCGTCAGTTACGTTGCTCAGCCCAAGAAGGATACGTCAGACCGCAACCGTACGTCCCCGTTCGCGTTTACGGGCAACAAGTTCGAATTCAGAATGGTGGGAAGTTCCGCCACGCTTTCGACGCCGACTCTTATCATGAACGCGATGACCGCGGAGATGATCTCGAGAATGGCGGATAAGCTCGAAAAAGTGCCCAAGAAGGATCTGGACAAGGCGATACTCGAGCTTGTAAAGACGACCTACAACGACCACAAACGCATAATCTTCAACGGCAACAATTACAGCAGAGAGTGGGCGAAAGAGGCGAAAAAGCGCGGTCTCGATACGGCAATGAACAGCGTAGACGCATACGAAGCTATGGTAAAGCCCAAGAATATGGAGCTTTTCCTCAAGCACAACCTGCTTTCGGTCAAGGAAATGGAGAGCCGTCGCGCGATATATCTCGACAACTACGTCAAGAGCGCGAACATAGAGGCGGAAACGGCTCTGCTTATGGCGAGGAACCAGATCCTTCCCGCAGTGCTCAGATGGCAGTATACGCTCGCAAAACAGGCGAACGAGATAAGCAAGATAGATCCCGAATGCGCGACGGTGCAGAAGTCGATGCTCAAAAACGTCAGCGCGCTCGTCAAGGGGCTCAAGGACAATATCGACGCTTTGCAGACGGCAAAAGACGGCGCGTTTGCGGCGACGGATACAAAAAAACAGGCGATCCTCTTCCGCGACAGAGTCAAACTCGTCATGGAGAGACTGCGCGAATATGCAGACAAGCTCGAGAGCGTCACGCCGCAGGAGATGTGGCCGTTCCCGACCTATGCAGATATACTTTTCTACGAATAACGGAACAAAGAGGTAATATTTTATGAAAAAACTTACATCGGAGCAACTCAGATCGAGTTATCTCGAATTCTTCAAAGAGCGCGGACACGCGGTAATACCGTCCGCGTCGCTGATACCCGAAAACGATCCGTCCGTACTTTTCACGACGGCGGGAATGCATCCGCTCGTGCCCTATCTTCTCGGGCAGAAACACCCCGCGGGCAAACGCCTGACCGACGTGCAGAAGTGCGTGCGTACGGGTGACATCGACGAGGTGGGCGACGCAACGCACTTGACTTTCTTCGAGATGCTGGGCAACTGGTCTCTCGGCGACTATTTCAAGGAGGAATCGATCGGTTTTTCGTTCGATTTCCTGACCAAGGTGCTCGAGATACCCGTCGAGAAGATAGCGGTCACCGTATTTGCGGGCGACGAGGATTGTCCGAGAGATACATTCGCGGCGAGCGTGTGGGAAAAACACGGGATACCCAAGGACAGGATATTCTATCTGCCCAAGAAGAACAACTGGTGGTACGCGGGCGCGACAGGTCCTTGCGGCAGCGATACCGAGATATTCATAGATACCGGCAAGCCCGCCTGCTCCGATCACTGCGACCCGTCCTGCGACTGCGGCAAGTGGGTCGAGATCTGGAACAACGTGTTCATGGAGTTCAACCGCACCGCGGACGGCAAGTTCGAGCCGCTCAAGCAGAAGAACGTGGATACGGGTATGGGACTCGAGCGTACCGTATGCATGATCAACGGTCTCAAGAGCGCGTACGAGACCGACCTCTTCGCCGACGTGATCGCGAGGATCTCGGCAGAGAGCGGCAAGAAGTACGGAGAAAACGACGAGGATACCAGAGCCATCAGGATAATCGCCGATCATATCCGCACGGCGACCTTCCTTATCGGAGACGAGAGAGGAGTCGTACCTTCCAACGTGGATCAGGGTTACGTCCTGCGCCGCCTCATCAGAAGAAGCGTGAGGTTCGCCAGACAAATAGGTTTCGACAGCACCAAGCTCGTCGACCTGGCGAAGATATATATCGAAAAATACAAGAACGTGTATCCCGAGCTCGAAGCCAACGCCGACAAGATCGTCGACGAGCTGAAGAAGGAAGAGGAGAGATTCTCCAAGACGCTCGAGAACGGTCTCAAGGAGATCGAGAAGGTGCTCAAGTACGTCCAGGGCGACAAGCTCAACGGCAAGACCGCGTTCAGGCTCTACGATACGTTCGGTTTCCCGATCGAGATGACCGAGGAGATATGCAGAGAGCACGGTTTCGGCGTGGATAAAGAGGGCTACGACAAGGCCTTCGAAGAGCATCAGAAAAAGTCGCAGGCGGGCGCGGAACAGAAGTTCAAGGGCGGACTCGCTGACACTTCCAAGCGTACGACCTACCTGCACACCGCGACGCACATGTTGCTCGGCTGTTTGAAGAAAGTTCTCGGCAGAGACGACATACAGCAGAAGGGCAGCAACATCACCGCAGAGAGACTGCGTTTCGACTTCAACTTCGACAGACCTCTGACCGAAGAGGAGAAAAAAGCGGTCGAAGACGCGGTCAACGACGCTATCGCAAAGGACATTCCCGTCGTATGCGAGGAGATGACCGTCGAAGAGGCGCGCAAGCAGAACGCGGTCGGCGTATTCGGCAGCCGCTACGGCGAGATGGTCAAGGTCTATACGATAGAGGGCGTGGACAAAGAGATATGCGGCGGACCGCACGCAGAGCATACCGGTCAGCTCGTCCATTTCAGATTGCTCAAAGAGCAGTCCTCCAGCGCAGGCGTGCGTCGTATCAAGGCTACGATAGACGCGGAGTAATATCGACGATGCAAAGAGTGCAAGCAATGACAACGCAATCAAAAAAAGCCGCCTTTTCGGGCGGCTTTTTTATCGTGATCGCATATACGGTTTTGCGGATAATACAAAAAACGAACGGGTGACCGTTCGTTTTTTATGTGCCGTTTTAGTGATATGTATTGCAAAAATCGGGGTATTACAGCAATGTGATGCCCTTTTCTTTGCAGTCGGAGACCATCTTGTCGGGCCAGATCGAGGACTGGACTTCGCCGATATGACGTTTGCCGAGAAGGAACATGCAGAGCCTGGACTGACCTATGCCGCCGCCTATCGTGAGCGGGAGCTTGTCTTCCATGAGAGCTTTGTGGAACGGGAGGGAAAGCCTCTTGGTCTGTCCTTCCAGCTCGAGCTGTCTGACGAGAGATTCTTTGTCCACGCGTATGCCCATGGACGAGATCTCGAAAGCCCTGTCCAGCACGGGGTAATACAGCACGATGTCGCCGTTGAGTGCCCAGTCGTCGTAGTCGGGAGCTCTGCCGTCGTGCTTTTTGCCGCTTTTCAGTCTGCCGCCTATCTGCATAAGGAACATCGCGCCGCATTTTCTGACGAACGCGGTCTCTCTTTCGGAAGGGGTCAGGTCGGGATACATATCCTCGAGCTGCTGGGTGGTCACGAAAGTGATCTTGTCGGGGAGAGAAGTCGTCTTTTCGCCGAAGTGTCCCTGAAGTGCGTTCATGCACTCTTTGAGTGCTTCGTATATCTTTTCGACGGTCGCTTTGAGGTACTCTTCGTTTCTGTCCTCGCGGGTAATGACCTTTTCCCAGTCCCACTGGTCTACATACAGAGAGTGGAGATTGTCGCAGACTTCGTCGCGGCGTATCGCGTTCATGTCGGTATAGAGACCGCTCTGCGGCTTGAATCCGTATTCGTATAGTGCAAATCTCTTCCATTTCGCGAGGCTGTGCACGACCTCGGCGATCTTGCCCGTCTCTTTTATGTCGAAAGACACCGCGCGTTCGACGCCGTTGAGGTTGTCGTTGAGGCCGCTCTCTTCGAGTACGAAAAGGGGAGCGGAGACGCGGGTCAGGTTGAGCTTGGACGCGAGCAGGCGTTCGAAGCTGTCTTTGAGGTATTTGATTTTTATCTCTGTTTCGAGAAGATCGGTCATATTATTCAAACTCCGTTTTGTTTACGCATTCGGGGACGGGGCACGGGTATTTGCCGGTAAAGCAAGCCTTGCAGAACGCGAGTTTGCTGTTCTTTGCGATCTCGTCCACGGTATCGGTATCGAGGAAACCGAGCGAATCCGCGCCTATCTTCCTGCACAGCTCGTCGTGGGTATAGTTTACGCTCGCAAGCTGACTTCTGTCGGGGATGTCCGTGCCGAAAAAACAGGGGTATATGAACTTGGGGCTGCTTATGCGGACGTGAACTTCGGTCGCGCCGCCCTTTTTGAGCATTTTGATGATGTTTGCGAGGGTAGTGCCTCTGACTATCGAGTCGTCGATGACGATGACTCGCTTGCCGTCGATGTTGGCTTTGAGCACGTTGAGCTTGAGCGCGACGCTCCTCTCTCTCATTGCCTGAGAAGGCTGGATGAACGTTCTGCCGATATATCTGTTCTTGATCAGCCCCACGCCGTAAGGAATGCCGCTCTGTATCGAATATCCGATCGCACTCGAAAGACCGCTGTCGGGTACGCCGATGACGACGTCAGCCTCGACGGGGTGCTGTTTCGCGAGCATCTTGCCTGCTTCTACGCGCGCTTCGTTAACGCTTTGTCCGTCGATGACGCTGTCGGGACGCGCGAAGTATATGTGCTCGAATATGCAGAGCGCGGAAGGTCTGTTGCAGTAGTCTTCGATGCTGAATTCCTCGGTCTGGTTGACGACGTATATCTCGCCGGGACGGATGTCTCTGACGAAGGTCGCGCCGACGGTATCGAGAGCGCACGATTCGCTTGCGAACACGATGCTGTCCTTGATCTTACCCATGCAGAGAGGACGGATGCCGTGCGGATCTCTGACCGCGATGAGTTTTCTCGGGCTCATGACGAGCAGTGAGAAAGAACCTTCGAGCATGGGAACGACCGCCTTGACCGCCTCTTCGATGGACTTGGTATGTATGCGTGCTTTCGCGATAAGATACGCGATTATCTCGCTGTCGTTTGTCGAGTGGAATATAGAGCCTTGTTCGGAAAGCTCTTTGCGCAGCTTGTCCGCGTTGCATATATTGCCGTTGTGAGCAATCGTCAGCGAACCCTTGTAGTATTTGGCGCAGAGGGGCTGAGCGTTTTCCTGCGTATTGCTGCCGGTCGTCGAGTATCTGACGTGACCTACGGCTATATCGCCGTCCATGGAGATCATCGGCGAATCCTTGAATACGTCGGAGACAAGCCCGAGGCTCTTCTGTATCACGACGTCGCCGTCCTTGTTTATCGCGATGCCCGCCGCTTCCTGGCCGCGGTGCTGGAGCGCGAAAAGGCCAAAGTAGACGAGATTGCCCACCTGCTTTATGCCAGCTTTGTTGTAGATACCGAAAATACCGCATTCTTCGTTGAGTTTGCGCGCCATATTTATCCTCCGCAGAAAAAAGATATTAAAATTATAGCACAACGCGCGGATTATGTCATTTGTTTGAGAGGGGTTGAAGGGCACAAAATCACATTTTTTTTGCAGCCGCTCCGCGGGCGCGCATAATACGCGCGAGGCGTCGGAAATTTGAAAAAAAGTCTTGCGGCGGGCTTTGATATATGATAATATTATTAGTAAAGAATTTACAGGCGCGTACGCGCTCTAAAAACCGCTTTCGGCGGAGAGAGGATTTTTTATGGACAAAGTTTATCTGATTCTGGAAAACGGAGACAAGTTTGAAGGCTACGGCGTCGGGGCTTCGGGCGAGGTGATCGGAGAGGTCGTTTTCACGACTTCGATGGGCGGCTATCTCGAGACGGTCGCAGACCCGACCTATGCGGGACAGATCGTCGTGCAGACGTTTCCGCTCATAGGCAATTACGGCGACATTCCCGAGGACTACGATCCGTCGTCGATTAAGCTCGCGGGTTACGTTTGCAGGGAGATCTGCGACGATCCGTCCAACTTCCGTTGCAAAGGCAAGTTCGCCGATATGCTGGAGAAAAACGGGATCGTCACGCTCGCGGGCGTCGATACCCGCAGGCTCACCAAGGCGATAAGGGAAAACGGCGTGATGAACGGTATCATCACCAAAAACCCCGAGCCTGACGCGGCTACTATGAAGAAGGTCAGAGAATACCGCATAAGCGGCGCGGTCGCGAAGACTTCGTGCAAAGAGGTCGGGACGTTCGGCGAAGGCAAAAAGAACATAGCGGTCGTCGATTACGGCGAGAGCGCGAATCTCGTCGCGGAGTTCGTCGGGCGCGGCTGCAAGGTCACTCGTTTCCCGCACGACGCGAAGGCAGAAGACGTGCTCGCGATCAGACCCGACGGCATAGTGCTTTCAAACGGCGCGGGCGATCCCGCCGAATGTAAGGCGGAGGCGGTCGAGGCGGACAAGCTGCTGAAGTCGGGCGTGCCTATGCTCGCGGTCAGCCTCGGACACCAGATCCTCGCTCTGTCGCAGGGAGGCAAGACCTACAAGCTCAAGTACGGTCACCGCGGCGGCAACCAGCCCGTCAAAGAGACGTTCGGCGAGAGGATATTCATCACGTCGCAGAATCACGGCTACGTCGTGGACAACAACGCTTTGCCCTCCAACGCGAAACTGCTGTACGTCAACGCAAACGACGGCACCTGCGAAGGGCTCGAGTATAAGAACGCGATCTCGGTGCAGTTCCATCCCGAGGAGTGCGGCGGACCGCTCGACACGAGATTCCTGATAGAAAACTTTATCGCTAAGACGGAGGAGAAAAGATAATGCCACTCAATAAAGACATACACAAGGTAATGGTTATAGGCTCCGGTCCTATCGTCATAGGACAGGCGGCGGAATTCGACTATGCGGGCACTCAGGCGTGCCGCGCGCTCAAGGCGGACGGGCTAGAAGTCGTGCTCGTCAACTCCAATCCGGCTACGATAATGACCGACAACGCGGTCGCGGACAGGATATACATAGAGCCGCTGACGCTGAATACGGTCAAGAGAATTATAGAAAAGGAGCGTCCCGACAGCCTTCTTTCCACGATGGGCGGGCAGAACGGTCTGACGCTGTCGATGCAGCTCGCGAAAGAGGGATTCCTCGACAAGATGGGCGTAAAACTTCTCGGCGCGAAACCCGAGACGATCGACCGCGCCGAGGACAGACAGGCGTTCAAGGATACGCTTGCAGAGATAGGACAACCCGTGATCCCGTCCGAAGTCGTCAACGACCTCGAGGCAGGCATCAGGGTGGCGAAGAAGATAGGTTATCCCGTCATAATCCGTCCCGCGTTCACGCTGGGCGGTACGGGCGGCGGCATAGCCGACGACGAAGAGCAGTTCATCGAGATCGCGGAAGGCGGTCTGAGAAGCTCTCCGATACATCAGATCCTCATCGAAAAGTGCATAAGCGGCTGGAAGGAGATCGAGTTCGAGGTCATGCGCGACAGCAAGGGCAACTGCATCACGATATGCTCGATGGAGAACGTAGACCCCGTCGGCGTGCATACGGGAGACAGCATCGTCGTCGCTCCGACCGTCACGCTTGCGGAAAAGGAATTCCAGATGCTGAGGAGCGCGGCTCTCGACATAGTGGACGCGCTCGAAGTCGAAGGCGGCTGCAACGTACAGTTCGCTTTGAGACCCGACAGTTTCGAATATGCGGTCATAGAGGTCAACCCCCGCGTTTCTCGTTCTTCCGCGCTCGCGTCCAAGGCTACGGGTTATCCGATAGCGAAGGTCGCGACAAAGATAGCGATAGGCTACACCCTCGACGAGATACTCAACGCCGTTACGGGCACGACCTACGCGTGTTTCGAGCCTTCGGTAGACTATATCGTCGTCAAGTTCCCCAAATGGCCTTTCGACAAATTCTTCTACGCGAGCCGCAAGCTGGGCACGCAGATGAAGGCGACGGGCGAAGTCATGAGCATCGGCACTTCGTTCGAACAGGCTATACTGAAGGCGGTCAGAGGCGCGGAGATCTCGCACGATACGCTGAACAGCGACAAGTTTATCGCGATGACGGATGCGGAGCTTTCGGATAAGCTCAACGACTGCGACGACGAGAGGATATTCGCCGTCTACGAGGCACTCAAGAGAGACTTCCCCGTGGACGAGATATACAACAAGACCAAGATAGACAAGTGGTTCCTCTGCAAGTACAGAAACCTCGTCAGAATGGAGAGAAGACTTGCGAGCGAACCGCTGACCGACGAGCTTTATCTCGCGGCGAAGAAGATGGGCTATCTCGACAAGACGATCGAGAGTTTCAGCAAGGACAAGATAAAGCACAAGAGATACGCGTCTTACAAGATGGTCGATACCTGCGCTGCCGAGTTCAGCGCGGAGACCCCGTATTTCTATTCGACCTACGACGACGAAAACGAGGCTCTCGAGTTCCTCGAGAACAACAAGACGGACAAAAAGCGTATCGTCGTTTTCGGCAGCGGACCTATCAGAATAGGTCAGGGTATCGAGTTCGACTATGCGTCCGTCCACTGCGTCTGGGCACTCAAGGAAAAGGGCTACGAGGTCGTCATCGTCAACAACAACCCCGAGACCGTCTCCACCGATTTCGACACCGCCGACAGACTGTATTTCGAGCCGCTGACCAACGAAGACGTGCTCAGCATACTCAATACCGAAAAACCGTACGGCGTCGTAGTCGCTTTCGGCGGACAGACCGCGATCAAGCTGACCAAGATGCTCAAGGAAAAGGGCATCAAAATCCTCGGCACGCAGGCGGAATACATAGATATGGCCGAGGACAGAGAGAAGTTCGACGAGCTGCTCGAAAGACTCGACATCAAGCGTCCGAAGGGCTTTACCGTAATGACCAAGGAAGAGGCTCTGCGCGTCGCCAACGAGATAGGTTATCCGACGCTGCTGCGTCCGTCCTACGTCCTCGGCGGGCAGAACATGACGGTATGTTACAGCGACGCCGACGTCATCGAATATATGGACGTCATTCTAGCGCAGGGCATAGAAAACCCCGTGCTTATAGATAAATACCTGATGGGCAAGGAGCTTGAGATCGACGCGATCTGCGACGGCGAGGACATCCTGATCCCCGGCGTCATGCAACACGTCGAGAGAACGGGTATCCACTCGGGCGACTCGATAGCGGTATATCCCGCATGGAACCTCGGCGACGAGATGACCGAGCGCATAGTAGACTGCTCCAAGAGACTTGCGGTATCCCTGCATACGGTCGGACTCGTCAATATCCAGTACCTTATCTACAAAAACGAGCTGTACGTCATAGAGGTCAACCCGAGATCGAGTCGTACGATACCGTACCTCAGCAAGGTCACGGGCGTCCCGATGGTAGACCTCGCGACCCGTGCGATCCTCGGCGAAAAGCTGAAGGACATGGGCTACGGCACGGGACTGTATCCCAATTCGCCGTACGTCGCGGTCAAAGTCCCCGTGTTCTCGTTCGAGAAACTGACCAACGTCGATACTCAGCTCGGACCCGAGATGAAGTCTACGGGCGAAGTCCTCGGCATCGCGGGCACGCTCGAAGAGGCTCTGTTCAAGGGACTCGTCGCGGCGGGCTACAAGATGAAGAAGAAGGGCGGCATATTCATAACCGTCAGAGACCAGGATAAGAGCGAGATAGGCGAGATCGCGCAGAAGTTCGAGGACCTCGGATACACGCTGTATGCCACGGCGGGCACCGCGAAAGTCATCAGAGATCTCGGCATGGACGTCATCACGGTCGATAAGATACACCAGAATCACGAGAACAACAACCTGACGCTTATCGAGAGCGGCAAGGTCAACTACATCATATCCACTTCGTCCAAGGGCAAGCTGCCCACCCGCGACAGCGTTAAGATCAGACGTAAGGCGGTCGAGAGGGCTATCCCGTGCCTGACTTCGATAGATACCGCAAATGCGGTAGCGAACAGCCTTATGAGCAGATACTCGGAGTTCAACACCGAGCTTGTCGATATAAACAAACTGCGCAAGGGCAAGACGCTGAGAAAGTTCACCAAGATGCACGGCTCGGGCAACGACTATATATGTTTCAATTGCCTCGAGAATCCGATCGAAAGCCCCGAAATGCTCGCGATAAGACTTTCGGACAGATATACGGGTATAGGCGGCGAAGGCGTTATCCTGATACTTCCTTCCAAGACGGCGGATGCGAGAATGAGGATGTTCAACCTCGACGGCACAGAAGGCGAGATGTCGGGCAACGGCATCAGATGCGTCGCGAAATATCTGTACGACAACAACATCGTGCGCAAACGCGAATTCACGATCGAAACGCTTTCGGGATACAAGGAGATAAGCATCAAGACCGAGAAGGGAGAGGCGACCTACATTACCGTAAATATGGGCGCGCCCGAATTCGACGCGGCAAAGATACCCGCGAGAGCCGAAGGCAGAGTTGTAGGCAAAAAACATATCGTCGACGGCACCGAATACGACATCACGCTCGTCAACCTCGGCAACCCGCATTGCGTGGTCATGCTCAAGCATCTCGACCGTTTCGACGTGGACAAGGTCGGCAGCGCGTTCGAGACCGATCCGCTGTTCCCCGAAAGAGTGAATACCGAATTCGTCAAAGTGCTCGACGACCACACTCTGAAGATGAGAGTATGGGAGAGAGGCAGCGGCGAGACAAGATCGTGCGGCACGGGAGCGTGCGCGGCGGTCGTGGCGGCTGTCGAAAACGGATTGTGCCCGAGAAACGAGGATATTACGGTCAAACAGCCCGGAGGAGATCTCGTGGTTCGCTATGCCGACGACGCCGTATATATGACGGGCACTGCCGTCAAAGTGTTCGACGGAGAGATAGAGATCTGATCCGAAGAGATAAGGGATAGACGAATATATGCAGGAGACGACTCGTATCCGGAAGACGACGATTTCGAAAACACGCAAGACGGCAAAAGCCTTGCGTGTTTTTTTACTGTACGCATGAGCTGCAATCAATATTTCAGGCGTACGGCGCAATGCGCGTAAATATCCGATTTTTTACACACCGTGTATTTTGTGAGCAAAAGCACTCCGACAGACAAAAATCAACACTATTGACAATACGCACGGTCGATGATAAACTTTATGTATAAAAAGTGTGAGTGCGCTTCGGCGCGCAATGATGAGGGAGACATGAAAGACGTAAACGTAGTGTTGGGTGATATTACTCAGAGCGAATGCGACTGTATCGTCAATGCCGCCAACAAGACTCTCCTCGGCGGAGGGGGAGTGGACGGCGCGATACACCGCGCGGCAGGTCCCGAACTTGTCAGAGAGTGCGCCACCCTCGGCGGTTGCGCGACGGGCGAAGCGAAGATCACGAAAGGGTACGGACTGAAAGCGAAATACGTCATACACACCGTCGGTCCGATATACAGCGGCGCGGCGACGGATGCGGAACTGCTCGGCAAGTGCTACACCAATTCGCTGGAGCTTGCAAAAGCGAACAATCTGCACAGCATTGCTTTTCCCGCCGTTTCTACCGGAGTATACGGTTATCCGCTGGAGACCGCTACGAGAATAGCGGTAGACGCAGTAAGCGCGTGGAAGACGGCTAACAGGGGCTATCCGATGAGAGTGGATTTCTATTGTTTCAACGAGAGAGCGTACGCCCAGTATGTGCTTACGCTGAAGAACACCAAATATTGACGAAAGTCCAAGACCGCGAAGATCTTCGGGAATGACGATGTAAATCGCGGTTGCGTCTTTCGCGATGCTTTATGCCCGTTCGCCCGCCGTCAAAGCGAGCGCGGACGTGTTTTCGTCGGGCTTTGCGTCGGGTTAAAGAGAAGCAAAATTCTCGGGCTAACAAAAAGCGCGTACCTTCACGGCACGCGCTTTGTCGTTCAGTAAACCTTTTGCTGCCGTCAGTCTGCCTTATCGGCAACGGCGTCTGCCGCCGCTTCGGCAACATCGGAGTCGTTTTCCGCTGAGGGGATCAATCCCATGTCGGAGACCTGACCTGCAGTGACTACGCCGAGTTCCATAGCCTCCTTGACGTCGTCCTGGGTAAATTCGTTATCTTCGAGTTTGTTCTGCATTGCGCGGATTTTGAGTTCCCGTGCCATTTCGAGCTGTTTCTTTTCGGTGAGATCCCAGAAGAAGAACGGGATCATGGCGAGCACGCCGCAACCAACGCCGAGTACCGCCCACATTATGAAAACGTTGCGCATTACTTCGGGATTTTCGTAAGATACAGAATCTTTTGCGCCTATATTTATGAGTATTTCAGAAACGAGAAGTCCTGTAAACATACCGCAGACGGTGGTGAATACCTGCGTGTACTGAGACATGTAGCCGTCAAGTCTGTCGCCTGTCTTCCATTGCTGATATTCGCAGTAATCGGCTGTCATTGCAGGCGAGGTGACCGTCCATAATGCCGCAAAGATGTTGTGCAGGAAGATACCTACAAATATGAGGTATGGAGTTGCTGCGCCGTTGTATGCAAACAGCACGAGAAGGAGGATCAGAGTAGAAATCGTTGCCGATCCTGCAAATGACAGGAGGGTCATCTTTTTCTTGCCCAGATATTTTTGGATCAATGGCGAGAATAGCATGCCCGGGACAAATCCTACCGCCATCAGAGTGGGGATTATACCGCGCAGATTGCCTCCGAGAGAGCCGCCTATCATGTACGCGCAGACGTAGTTGACTGAAGTGAATATGAGCAGTCTTCCAAACGCAAGCACGTTGGATATGTTGAATATCCAGAAATATTTGTTTTTAAAGCTCTTTACGATACCGCCTATAAAGCTGACTTTTTGCTTGACTTTCTTTTCCTGAATGATGCGCTCTTTGGTGCCGAAGAACATTACGAGCGCGAGTGCCACGCATATACAGCCCATGATCGGGAAGATAACCTGGTATGTAAGTATGTTCTCCATTCCGAAACCGAGCCCCGCCTGTTGTACCTGTTCTGTCGTCCAGCTGCCGTACTGCTCTTTGAATACCAGACCCTGCTGACCGTAAACGCCGTTAGCGATAAGAGGGAAGAGCATCTGAACGATAGAAGGTCCGAGAGAGTCTATAACGCCGCCTACCGAATAGAGCTTTGTTCGTTCGTTTGTGTTGGGCGTAATGACCTGAGAGAGTCCCACTCTTCCGAAGGAGAAGAAACTGTAAATTGTAAGAGCGATAAAGTAGATAAGCTGATAAGATCCTACTACTAGCCATTTTCTGGCGTCTGTGTAGGCTTCTCCTTCGCCCGGCATGAATAGGTTTGGTATAAATGCCAGTAACCAGAAACATGCGACGCTCAAAAGCCCCGTAAACAGCAGGTAAGGACGGTATTTACCCCACTTGGTATTTGTATTGTCGATGATCCAGCCTACCAGCGGGGCACGGAACAATGACAGTATCGCCATGATCCACGAGGTGTAGAGAACTATCTGCTGATCGAAGTTATAGACGTATGCCAGGTGAACACCCATTGTGATCGCAAAGTACTGGGTAAGGATACCCATGCCTTGCACGCCCATGCCGCCCACCGCGTACGCCATAAATTCTTTATTCGACAGGTAATATCCTTCTTTGGCGGGAATATTCCAATGCGCGAAGAAGTCTTTGACAAAGAACTTTACCTGTCGAAAGAGGTTGCCTTTGGATTCTGACATAATTTCCTCCTCGGTATGTTATTTGTCTTTTATGCCGTAGGGAACTGTTTAGCTATATCGGCGAGTACCTTCTTGCCTTCTTCGCAGAGGGGAAGGAAAGGCTTGCGGCAACCGCCCATAGGAATACCGAGGCAGTCGAGCACGTATTTTTCGCTTGCGAATACGCCGTATTTGATGAGGACGTTGATGATCTCGTTTGCCTCGTTCTGAACGCGCTGAGCTTCTTTGATGTCGCCCTTCTTGAATGCGTTGTAGATACCGATGAACTTTTCAGCCATGAAGTTGTAAGTGCTGCCGATACCGCCGTCCGCGCCCATAGCGAGTCCGCCGAGGAACATCTCGTCGAAACCGTTGTAGACGATCGGGTCTGCCTTCATCGTCTTGAACTGTTGCAGAGCGTACATATCCGAAGTCGTGTGCTTGATGCCGATGAACTTGTCGTTTGCCGCGAACATGTTTTCGGCGGTCTCCTTGTCGAGAGAGAAACCGTTTGCGCCGGGGAAATTGTAGATTATCATCGGGATGTTTACGCTGGACGCTATGTCGTAATAATATTGTTTGATAGCCTCGGTGCCGAACTTGAAGTAGTAAGGTGCGACTGCACTTATCGCGTCGAAGCCCGCTTTTTCTGCGCCCTTAGCCATCTCGATCGCGTGCTTGGTGGCGATAGTGCCGACGTGTGCGATAAGGGTGGATTTGCCTTCGTTGGCTTCAGCCGCGTAGTTGAACAGCGCGATCCTCTCCTCTATGGTAAGGAGAATGCCTTCGCCGGTCGAACCGCCTACGTAGAAGCCGTTGACGCCTTTTTTGAGGTTGTATCTGACAAGTTTGTCTACCGACGATTTGCTTACGTTGCCGTCCTTGTCGAACGGGGTCAGCAATGCGGGCAACACGCCCTTGAACTTGTTTTTGTCGATCATGAGTATATCCTCCGAATGGGTTATTGATTTCCGAATTTGCCGCACATTGCGGAATATGCCGCGCCGAGTACGCCCGCTTTGTTGGCGAGTTTCGCGGGGCGGAGAGCTTTTTGCGCGCGCTCGCCGCATTGAGCGACGAAGTCGTTCCACCACAGTTTTTTGATTTCTACCACGCCTCCGCCGATGACTACGTCGTCGGGAGCGTATTTATCGATTGCCACTTCTACGACTCTGCGCATATTGTCGAAGAAGTCCGCTTTCGCCTTGGCGAATTTTGCGTCCGTGAACACGCGGGTGATGTCGTTCTGACCCGAATCGCGTTTGAGCGCGCTTGCGGATACGTACTGTTCTGCGCAACCGCGTTTGCCGCATTTGCAGAGGAATCCGTCTTCGTGCAGGATTATATGCCCGAGGTGCAGGTCTTCGACGCAGCCCTTGTCGAGGATGCCCGGTTTGACCAGCGCACTGCCGAGACCCGTGCCGAGTGTCAGCACTACGTCGCGTCCTTCGGGATTGCCGTAATAATGTTCGGCGACCGCCGCCGCGGTGGCGTCATTGATGACCGTCGAAGGCAGGGAGAACGTATCCCTGACGTCGCGGCAGAAATCGTATCCTGTAAAGCCCGGCAGAGCATCTGTCGCGTAGGTGACTTTTCCGCTGTCCCAGTCGACCGTGCCTGCGGTGGAAACGGCAATGCGTTCGCATCCGTGCTTCTGCACGAGAGAAGCTATCGACGCATGAATGTTGGCGCGTATCTTCTCAAAGCCTTTTGCGGCTTCGGTAGGCACAAATGAAAATGTGCCCAGAGAGTAGCCGTTTATATCCTTGGGGTTTTCAACGTTGACAACGGCGGACTTTATCGTCGTACCGCCCACGTCTATACAGGCGATCTTCACTTGTTTATTACCTCTGCAAAGCGTTTTGTGATGTCCTTGGGTCTTGTGATCGAGCTGCCGATAACGACGGCGTAAACGCCCGTCGCCCATACCTTTTCGAGCTGACCGCGCTCCCAGATGCCGCCTTCCGCGATGATCTTGGTATCGGGGAAGTCTTTGACGAGCTTTGCGATGAAGTCCACGTCGGGCAGTTGGATGCCTTTGGTGTACGAGGTGTAGCCGCGAAGAGTCGTGCCGACGTAATCGAAACCGAGTTCCGCAGCGTTCTTCGCCTCGTCGTAGTCGCTGCAATCCGCCATCAGTTCGACGTCGGGAGCGGTCTTTCTGACATAATCGACGAGTTTTTTGAGAGTCACGCCGCCGGGACGTTTTCTCAGCGTCGCGTCGAGAGCTATGACCTTCGCTCCGCAATTTATGAGGTCGTCCACCTCTTTTTTCGTGGGAGTTATGTAGACCTCGCTGTCCTCGTATTCCGCCTTGATGATGCAGATGATCGGGACGTCCACTTCGGAGCGTATGTCCACGATGTCGCTGACGTAATTCGCGCGTATGCCTACCGCGCCGCCCGCGACCGCCGCGCGAGCCATGTACTTCATTATGCCGAGACCGTACAGGGGTTCGCCCTTTACCGCCTGACAAGAGACAATGAGTCCTCTGTTGAGATGTGCCATATTCAGCCTTCTTGTTTATTGATATTGTTTTTCTTTATATCCTCGACGGTGAGCGTGACAAAGTCCACCGTTTCGTGCTTTGTGCTGCCTTCGTAGAGCACGCATATCGTGCCGTCTTTTGCCTGACACATGCTGCTGTACACGAATTCGCCTTCCTTTATGACCGCCGCGTACGGGAAGGTCTCCCCGTAGTCGTAAGACAGTCTGATAACGCCGTGTTCCCTCTTTTTAGGGTCGGACGCGTTGAGCAGCAGAGTAGCCTCTTTTTCGCCGTCCGTGACGTTTATCGCGCTTATCTGGCAGATACATTGCGGCACGTCGATATGACGGTAGCCCTGCCAGCTTTCTCCGCCGTCGCGACTTTCGGCAACCGCGACCTTTCTGCACGAGGCGTGGTTACGCACGAAGACCTTGAGAGAACCGTCGGGCAGCTCTATTATCTGCGATTCGCTGGTACGTTCGCCGTCGGCGATAAATCTGTGTCCGACCCTGAACAGCCCCAGGCGTTTGCGGTTTTCTCCCGCCGCGCCTCCGCGTTTCCACGTCTTGCCGCCGTCGTCGCTGTATATGCAGGCGGTACATTCCATAAGCGGCCAGAAACGGGGAGTGAAGTATATCGGCACGACGAGCCTGCCTTTGTGCGCGCCGTGTTTAATCTTTATTCCGACGCCGGGACCGCAGCCGATAAAGCACATATAGTCCTCTTTTACCTGACGGGATATGCAGACCGGTTCGCTCCAGGTCGCACCGTCGTCAGAGCTTTCGCAGATGTACAAATATGACGTGCGGTATTCGGTAAATCCGCCTTCCAGCGTTTTTACGTTACCGATTTTATTGCCGTTTTCGAAGACGTCGCCGTTTTCGGATACGGTATAGGGAGTAGTACCGTTTTTGTCCAGAAGTCTGCCGTCGTTTGAGAGGAAGTACTTTTTGTTGCCTCTGACTATAATTTGTCTGCCTTGTCCGTCGAACCCCGTGCCTCGTCTGCTGTTGAGTATGCCGACTCCCGCAGGGGTATGACTGTATATCATGAAGATCTTGTCGCTTTCGTCGTCGTAGAGAAGACAAGGGTCGATCGCCGCCGATGAAAACTGCATGCTTTCGCCTTCTTCGGCGACCGCGATCGAGACGTTCTCCCACGTTCTGCCGTTGTCGAAAGAACGGCATACGGCTTTATCGATCCTGTTGGGGTTGTCACTGCAAGTGAAATAGCGCGCGTCGGCGCAGGCTACCAAAGTGCCGCGACCTGTCGTTATTATGGACGGAATGCGGTAATTGCCCGCAGGTCCGCGTTTCGATGAAAACAAAGCGTACGGTTCAGAAATCATAGACACTCCTCAGTATTTCGGACGGCGTCGAAAGACTCCTTCCAAAGCGATTTAATTATACCACCGAGAGTGTGTTTAGTCAATAAATAACCTTGAAAAATATGTGCGATTTTGGGATAAAGCAACACAAAACAGGATTGCGGGACGCATGACGGCGACAAAAAATAATGACGGGAGAGCGGCAGCTTTTGTCGACTTCGTTGCCCTTTGCGTTGATTTATGATATTATTGTTACATAAATCTCAAATCTATTGTGTAAGGGAGAAGAAAAATGTTGAAAAACGTGTTTGAAAAGCCTTCTAAAGCCGAGTTTGTGCTAGGGCTAGCGACAAGCTGTTTCGCTCTCGTCGCGTTCGGGCTGTTTTTTGCCGACGCGGTAGGGGACAAAGGCGGCGACGGTCTGCCCGCGTTCAAGATAGCGTTCGACGTTATGATAGACGGGCTGCACTTCAATGCCCGTGTATTTTTCGCGTATCTGATACCGTTGCTGTGCGCGGCGGCAACGGTGCTGCCGTTCAAGGAGAGAAAGGTGTATTTCGCGGCGGCGGTCCTGATGCTCGCGGCGGGGATAGTTATGTTCTGTATGAAAGAGATCTATCTCGCCAAATATGACGAAGAGCTCGCCGATATGTACAGAAAAGCAGGCGTAGAGCTTGCGGCTCCCGCGATAGTAGCGGGTACGTTTTCTCTGATCGCTGCCGGGCTTGCGGTCGCGAGAGGATTCTGCGGCGTGAAATTCGCGGTCGGAAAGGACTCGGAAGAGAAAGAGAACGCTGGCGGGGAGAACGCGCAGAAGGCAGACGACATTAAGGAGGCGGAATGATGAAAAAGAGAACGGTTTTTGCGATATGTATCGTGTTATCATTGTGTTTCACGCTGGGCGTCGCGACTGCTTGCGGCGAAAATCCCGCTAATCCGCAGGGGCTAGACAATTACCTCGTGATAGATGCGGACAAAGAGTATCAGTCCGTGACGGGCTTCGGCGCGTCGGCGGCATGGTGGGCGCAGACCGTGCCCGTCGGTTCGCAGTCGGCGACCGATCTTGCGGAAAGCCTTTACAGCGAAGAGGGTATAGCTCTTTCGATATACCGCTACAATATAGGCGGCGGGTCGTGGGACTATAATGCGTATAACGAACACGGGGCTGGAGATTTCGTAGTGTTTCCCGAATACCGCAATACGCAGTCTGCGTTCATCGCAGACAATTACGATGAGTCGCTGAGCGCGGCTGAAAACTTTGCGGATCCCGACAATTACGATTTTTCAAAGGACGAAAACGCTCTCGAATTCATGAAGCTGTGCGCTACGCAGGAAGGCTCGACTGTAGAAAGGATAATTCTGTTTGCAAACTCGCCGCACTACCTTCTTACCGTATCGGGCAAGACAAACGGCGATTATGCGTACCAGAGCAATCTTCCCGCGGAAAACTATGACGCGTACTGCGAATATCTGATAAAATATCTCGATTACGTCGTCAACGGTCTGGGGCTCGGGGTTGAAGCTGTCAGCGCGATAAACGAACCTCAGCATTCGTGGGGAGGGGAGAACGCTCCGCAGGAGGGGTGTCACTACGAGCCGAAAGAACTTGCGGCGTTCTATGACAAATTCTACGGATATCTCAAAGAATTCAATGAGGCTAACGGCACGAACGTCAAGATGGACGTGTTCGAGAGCGGCAATTACGACGTGTACAAATCCAAGGGCAGGGTAATGGAATACATATACGCGATGAGCAAGTACGACTGGTTCGAAGAGATAGATACCATAAGCGTGCATTCGTACGGTTCGCCCGTTTCCGTCGAGGCAAGAGAGTCTTTCGTCTATATGCTGAACAACCTTTACGGCGACAGGATAAATATCGAGATGAGCGAGATCTGCTATATGGAGGCGGGACTCGACGATGGTATGGACAGCGCGTTGTGGCTTTCCGAAGTCATGAACAAGGATTTCGTCAACCTGGGCGCACGCGCATGGTGCTGGTGGATGGCAACGAGCTGCGACGACTACAACGACGGGATCGTAACATGGATGTGGGGCAGCGAGAACGGAGAAGTCAGACCGACCAAACGCTACTGGGTCATGGGCAATTACTCTAAATTCGTCGATACGGGCGATAAGCGCGTCGAGGGGTATGTCGACAATGCGTCCGACGGGGTTTTCGCGACCGTTTTCAAGAAGGCGGACGGCAGGATAGTCGTCGTGCTGACGAATGCGGGCAAGTCTGCGACCGACATAAATCTGCCTGCGGGTTACGCGACGCTTCAGGCGTGGGAAACGAGCGCGGACAAGGATCTCGAGCAGGTCTACGACGGGAATTACGGAACGACGTATAACGCTCCCGCCGGAAGCGTAACCACGATAATTCTGTCGAAATGACGATATGATAAAATCTAAGGTTTTCACGCGACGTACACATATGTGTATTAAATTACGCATACACGAATAAAAGCGCAAATGTGTGTTGACAAACCGGCACACGCTATACTAGAATTAAAATATCGTTAAAAACGGTTTGAAAACCAGTCGGGTTTTTCCGTCGGCACGGGTCGGCGGCGGCATACGGGCGTATGTCGATAATAAATTAGAGAAAAAGCGCGAAAGGCGCATAATAAAAACGGAGGATTTTATATGAACAAATCATTGAAGAAGATGATGACTTTGCTCATCATCGTTGCAGTGGTGTTTACCACGGTCTTCTCGTTTGTTGCTTGTAAGAAGGACGATCCGGATGCTGACTTGTACACGTACAATACGTATACGGCGGTTTCTCCTTCCAACTGGAACGAGCTGACCTATCAGGATGAGAACGATAGACAGATCATGAGCTACATTTCCAGTCCTTTCTTCGAATTTGACTACAAGTTCGACGAAGACGGAAATATAGTTACCGGTGATTTCGATGTCAAGTATTCCGCTGCTACCAAGCTGGAAGACGTAACCGCTGAGTACGCAAAAGAATACGGTTACGCCGAGGGCGCTACCGGCTATGCTTGGAAGATCACTCTGAGAAACGACCTGAAGTGGAACGACGGCACTCCGATCAAGGCTGAAGACTTCGTTTACACGATGAAAGAGCAGCTCAACCCGCTCTTCAGAAACTACCGTGCAGACAGCTATTACAACAGCGGTACTGTTATCCACAACGCTCAGGGCTATGCTAAGCAGGGTCTTGTAGTAGACGAAACCGTTTCCAACCTGTTCAGCGGCATCGCTGCTGCAAAGGAAGCAGGTTATACCGATCTTTATCTTGACATGAACGCTGTCAACGCTGCTTTCGGCGAATGGTTGGGTGTCAACTACGCTCAGGCAAAGGCTGCCGGTTATCTCGACGGTTACTTCACGATGTACGATGAAAACGGCGAGTCTCTCGGACAGAACTTCTTCGCTAAGTACGACCTCGAAGCAGTTGAAAGCGGACAGATCCCCGTTACCGACGCAATGATCGCTGATTACGGTAAATGCAAGGACTGGAATCCTGCTCCGGATGCAGAAGTCGCTATGCTTTCCGTTATCAAAGATTACGTTTATCCCGAAGTTGACTTTGAAGACGTAGGTATTTTCGTAGGCGACAACGAGTACGAACTCGTTCTTGTCCTCGACAAGGCTATCCCGCTTCTCAAGGCAGACGGATCGCTCTCTTATATGGCTGCATATCAGCTTGCTTCGCTGCCTCTCGTTAAGAAGGATCTTTACGAGTCCTGCAAGCAGGCTCCCGTAACCGGTTCCACTCTGTGGACTTCCAATTACAACAGCAGCGTAGCAACCACCGCAAGCTGGGGTCCGTACAAGCTGACCTCCTTCCAGTCCGGTAAAGAGTATGTTCTCGAAAGAAACGAAAACTGGTACGGCTATACCGCAAACCTCTATCCCGGTCAGTATCAGACCGATAAGATCGTCTGCGAAACTATCGGCGAGTGGGAAACCGCTTGGCTTAAGTTCCAGAAGGGCGAGATCGACGGTATCGGCATCGACGTTTCCATCGCTTCCGACTACAAGGGCAGCGAACAGGCTTACTTCACCCCGACCGACTTTGTTTCTTCCTTCCAGCTGCAGTCCAGCGAAGAAGCTCTGAAGAACAGAGAAAGCGCGGGTATCAACAAGACCATCCTGACTTACACTGAGTTCAGAAAGGCACTTTCTCTCGGTATCGACCGTGCCGCTTATGCAAGCGCTTGCACGACCAGCTCTCTTGCAGGTTTCGGTCTTTACAACACCATGCACTACTACGACGTTGAAAACGGCGGCGCTTACCGTGAAACCGACGCTGCTAAGCAGGTTCTCTGCAACGTATACGGTATCGACGTAAGCAAGTATGCTTCTCTCGACGAAGCTGTCGACGCTATCACCGGTTACGACCTTGTTCAGGCAAGAGCGCTTATAGATCAGGCTTACGACAAGGCTATTGCTGACGGCAAGATGAAAGAAGGCGACAAAGTACAGCTCGTCTGGGGTACCGCGGTAGACAACGAAGCTCAGAGACGTAATTTCGAGTTTGTCAAGAATTCATGGACGGAGCTTATGGTCGGCACCAAGCTCGAGGGTAAGTTCGAACTCGTTTTCGATGCGTCTTTCGGCGACGCGTGGGCAGACGACTTCAGAAGCGGTGCGTACGACGTATGTGCCGGAGGCTGGACGGGCGCTGCATGGGATCCGGGCTACTTCCTGCTCGCATACCTCTCTCCCGATTATATGTATTCCGCAGCTTGGGATACCTCCTCTCAGCAGATGACCTTCACGATGCCCGTTAAACAGGAAGACGGCACCTATAAGGATACTGAGCTTACGATGAGCCTTATGGATTGGTACAACTGCCTTAACGGTATCGCAGGTAGTGCATACGACTGGTCTGCAAACGCGGTATCTCAGGAAACCAGACTTCCTCTTATCGCGGCTCTCGAAGAGCAGGTGCTCCTTGCATATTACACTCTGCCGATGTTCAACGAATACAGTGCGTCCCTGATGTCTTTCAAGACGGACTATATCAGCTATGAGTACAACACCTTCATGGGTTACGGCGGCATCAGGTATATGACCTACAATTACAACAACGGCGACTGGGCTGATTACGTCAGCTCGAAGGGCGGACAGCTCAACTACAAATAAGCTGAAACAATGCAAACACATCGCAGTGGGGCGGCAGCAATGCCGTTCCCGCTGCTTGCGTGTAATATGCGCACGCGCGTTATAGAACGCGTACGCGTTTAATCATTATTGATAGGATAATACTATTGTTATCCGCATCGGCAAATGCGACGCGGACACCAATGGCATTACGCTTATTTACACCAAAGGAGAAGCGCGAATTATGTATATGTTCAAATACATAATGAAGAGAATCGGACTGATGCTTATGACCTTTCTCATCATTATGATAATGTGCTTTGTATTGATAAAGCTGCTGCCCATAGTCATAAACGTGAATATAGGACAGGACGCAGACATCATAAAGGCACAGATCGAGGCGAGAGGATATTACGATCCCATCCCCGTTCAGTTTATAAACTACGTCAGGAGAATATTCGAGGGGGACTTCGGTATAGGCGTCAATATGCCCGAATACCGCAACCAGCCCGTTCTCGAAGTATTTCTCGAGAAACTTCCCCCGACGATACTGATAAACATATATTCGGTTCTGATAGCGGTCCCGATAGGACTCGGGCTGGGCATTCTTGCCGCTCTTAAAAAGAACAAATGGCAGGATCATACGATAAGCACGACGGTCATGATCGTCATTTCCGTGCCGAGTTACGTCTACGCTTTTCTGATACAGTATCTGCTATGTTTTGAACTGGGTTGGTTTCCGCTGACTATGAATTCGGGTTACGATTATGCGTCGCCTTCGATGTTTTTGTCAATGCTCCCGGCGGTTTTCGCGCTTTCGTTTGGGAGTATAGCGGGCTACGCGAGATTTACAAGGGCAGAGCTTACCGAGGTGTTGACGAGCGAATTCATGTTGCTTGCGAGGACCAAAGGTCTGACGCGGAGTCAGGCTACGGTTCGGCATGCCTTGAGAAACGCGATGGTGCCTATATTCCCGATGATAATCGGCGAGTTCATCAGCGTTCTCAGCGGTTCGCTGGTCATAGAAAAGATATTCGCGATACCCGGCGTAGGCAAGCTGTATCTCGATTCGATAAACACGCAGGACTACGACTTTTTCATGATGCTTTCGGGATTCTACACGTTCGTAGGCTTGGCGGCGGGTATAGTTATAGACATCAGCTACGGTATCATAGATCCGAGAATAAGAATGGGGGCGAGATAATATGGAAAATAAGAATTATAACGACATCCCCAAGGAAATGTTCGAGTTCGCTTCCGTAGGCGATCTCAGACACGATCAGAAACTGGATACAAAACCCGTCGGGTACTTCAAGGACGCTTTCAACAGATTCAGAAGGAACAAAGCGTCTGTTCTGGCTGCAATAATAATAGGTTTCCTCGTGCTTTATGCGATAATAGCTCCGCTTATTTCTCAGTACGACGTCAAATACAATGACGAAAGATTCAGATATACTTTGCCTAAGAGCGCGTTGTCCGAAGCTCTGGGCATAGACTTCTGGGACGGTTGCCAGGAAAAAGAACTGACGAAAGAGATGTTCTATTATTACTATGCTATGGGTATCGAGACAGGGCATAATGCCGTGAAAAATCAGGAATATTCGACGTATGAGGTCGAGAACGGCAGAAAAAAGACGACATATTACTCGTTCCGTCTTGACACATATCATGCAAACGGAGTGATATTCAAGGACTTTACCGAGGAAGAATATCTCAACATCCAGAAATATCAGAACGAGACGGGTATACAGGTCATCTATCCTATCACGGACAAGACAAAGAGACCGGAGGCATCGCAAGATAAAGACGACGCAAATTACTGGTTTGAAACGAAGACGGTCAACGGCAAGACCGAGGCAGTTCTCAATGAGGACGGAGAATTCACCAATGTCTATCAGGCTTATACCGGAAAAGACGGATATAACAGTATAAGAATAGAGGGGGAAGAACCTCTGTACGATTACGCCGAAGCCAATCAGACCGGTTATAAGCTCAGGATAAATTACTACGAATATTATATATATTATCACAGTTATGTGCTCAATGACGGCATAACCGAACCGATGTTCCTTTTCGGTACGACAAACTACGGTCAGGACATATTCACATGTCTTGCGAGCGGCGCGAGATTCTCGTTCTTCCTTGCGATAATAGTCACGCTCGTCAACTTCACTGTGGGTGCGATCTACGGCGCGATCGAAGGTTATTACGGCGGCAAGACAGACCTCGTCATGGAGAGGATTTCAGATCTTTTGTCGGCGGTACCGTTCATGATAGTCATCACGCTGCTCAAGCTGCACATGGGCAGTGCGAGCAATATATGGGCACTTCTGATCGCATTCTTCGTTACGGGCTGGATAGGCATGGCGAACAGCGTGCGTATGCAGTTCTACCGTTTCAAGAACCAGGAATACGTCCTCGCGGCGAGAACGCTGGGTGCGTCTGACAGAAGGATAATGTTCAAGCACATATTCCCCAACTCGCTGGGTACGCTGATCACGGGCTCCGTGCTTGCAATTCCGAGCGTGATATTCAGCGAATCGAGTCTCAGTTATCTCGGCATAATCAACCTGTCGACGGGAGACATCACCAGTGTCGGTACGTTGCTTGCGTCGGCGCAGCCGTATCTGACTACCTATCCGCACATGATACTGTTCCCGGCATTGTTCATATCGTTGCTCATGCTCAGTTTCAACCTGTTCGGTAACGGACTAAGAGACGCGTTCAACCCGTCACTCAGAGGAGCGGAGGAGTAAGACCATGGAAAAGAAACTCGAAGTTAAAAACCTTGTCATATCCTTCCGTACTCAGGGAGGCAAAGTGCAGGCGGTAAGAGACGTATCGTTCGATCTTTACAAGGGCGAGACGCTCGCGATAGTCGGAGAATCGGGCAGCGGAAAATCGGTTACGAGCCGTGCGATAATGGGTATTCTCGCAAAGAACTCGATAGTCGAAGGCGGCAAGATCATTTACGACGGACAAGATCTGCTCAGAATATCCGAAGACGATTTCCACAAGATAAGAGGCGACAAAATCGCTATGATATTCCAGGACCCGCTTTCGAGCCTCAATCCTATCATGAGGATAGGAAAGCAGCTGACCGAGGCGATGATCCTGAAAGGCAAATCGGGACAGAGGAACGCAAGGCGCAATTTCAATTCGCTGCTTGCCGAACTCAACAAGAACATGAACGAGACCTGCGGGCTGGACAACAAAGAGACCGTAGCGGAAAACGCGAAGAAATGCAAGACGTTCGACAATTTCTGTATTGCGGGAATAAGGCTCGAAGATAAGTACAATCATTGCGTGCGTCACGCGTACGCGCTTATAGAAGACATAGAAGAGTTGCTTTTCCTGAAAGAGAAAAATCAGGAAGTCGACGAAAAGAAACAGATCGCACACGTCCTCGACGAGATAAAAGAGTGCGTGCATCCCGCCGTTCTTCCCGACGACATTGCCGAAAGCATCGTCTCTCGGATAAAGGCGGCTAAACGCGGCGCGTCCGACGAGAGACTCGGAGACGATCTTGCCGATGCGTTGAAAAAACTGCACGAGGAGCTGAACATCGGCGTCGGCGTGGGCGTCAAACCCAACTACTTCACGCTGGGATATTATATAATGAAAAATCCCGAGGCGCAGCTCAAAGACGTCCCGCACGAAGAACTCAACGCGATGACGAGGAAATATCTCGACGAGAATTTCATGCTCGACTTTATCGAATGCGGTTCCGAAGCGGTGCTTCACAGCCACGTCAAATCTATAGAGAAAAAGCGCGAAGTCGTTGAACTGGCAAAGAGCACTCTCGATTATTTCCTCAACGGGACTCTCGAAAGAAAGGTCAGCAAAGAAAAGATAAAGAAGCTTTCCGCTCTCGTCGCGCTTTCGATAGACAGACTCGCCGTCGTCAAGAACAGCACCGATTATACTTTCGGTACGAGTGCGATGACCGCCGTCGAAAAGTATTTTGACGCGCTCGTCAGCAATCCCAAGGCGCAGGCGAAGTATGACAAACAGGTCGCTAAGAGAAACAAGCTCATAGAAAAGGGCAAGACCCCCGACTGGAAGGTCGTGCCGCCCATGCTCGTGAATATCGATCTCGCGCGTCAGACGATCTGCAACGTGATCTCGGGGCTTATCGAAAGCTGCGAAAAAGAAATCGAAAACGCCGACGATTTCGACGAAAAACAGAAGATGATCGATATGGTCGACTATTTCAAGGAGCAGGCGTCCGCGGTCGTCTATAAGGTCACCCGCAAGATGGCAAAGGCGAAAGCTCTCAAGCTTATGGAAGAGGTCGGCATTCCCAATCCCGCAATAAGATACAACCAGTATCCTTTCGAGTTTTCGGGCGGTATGAGACAGCGTATCGTCATAGCTATCGCGCTTGCGGCAAACCCCGACATACTTATATGCGACGAGCCGACTACCGCGCTCGACGTTACGATACAGGCACAGATACTCGAGCTTATAAACAAGCTCAAAGAAGAGAGACATCTCTCCGTCATATTCATCACGCACGACCTCGGCGTCGTCGCGAATATGGCAGACAGGATCGCCGTTATGTACGCGGGCAAGATAGTCGAATACGGTACCAGCGAGGATCTGTTCTACGATCCGCGTCATCCTTACACATGGGCGTTGCTGTCTTCGATGCCCGATCTCGATACCAAAGAAAAGCTCGAGGCTATCCCCGGCACTCCGCCCAACATGATATTCCCGCCTAA
Organism: uncultured Christensenellaceae bacterium; assembly: GCA_944380305.1. GTDB lineage: Bacteria > Bacillota > Clostridia > Christensenellales > UBA3700 > Ornithoclostridium. Next base: position 72,626 of record CALWHF010000001.1, on the reverse strand, counting down.
GGGAGACGCGTTCGCGGCGAGAAACAAGTACGCAATGAAGATAGATTTCGAGGAGCAGCCGCCGATGTTCAAAATAAGCGATACGCATTATGCCGCAACATGGCTTCTGCATCCGTCCGCTCCCAAGGTGGATCCGCCCAGGACGGTCACAGACCGCATAAACAGAATGAAAAACGAGGTGAAGAACAATGGCTGACAGAGAAGTATTGCTGAAGGTAGATCATCTCGAACAGTATTTCAAGATGGGCAAAGGTCAACTCAAGGCGGTTGACGACGTCAGTTTCGAGATTTACAAAGGAGAAGTCTTCGGACTGGTCGGCGAATCGGGCTGCGGAAAAACGACGACGGGACGCTCTATAATCCGTCTTTACGACATAACTGGCGGCTCGGTCTATTTCGAAGGACAGCGCATTTGTGCGGGAACGCGCGCTCATAAGCAGGCGATAAAGGATGCACGCGCCGAATACAAAGAGGTATGCAGAAAAGCCGATGCAGACTGCAGGAAAGAACTCGCAAGCGATCCTTCCTCCGCCGAGAGAGTAAAGGAAAAGTACGCAAAGATAAAGGACGAGGCGAAACGCAAATATCTCGGCATATTGTCCGTTCAGAGACACAATATAGCGTCTGCGAAATACGATCACAAGAACTGCAACAAAGAGTTCGCGAAGTCTCAGATGAAGAAGGTCGAAGAGAAATTCGCCCCGCTTATCGCAAATGCTTCGCCGAGCGAGAGGGAAAAGCTCGAAAAAGAGTATAAAAAAGAACTCGCGCTCGCAAAAAAAGACCGTATAATGAACAAAATGCAGATGATTTTCCAGGACCCGATCGCGTCACTCAATCCGCGTATGACGGTCAGGGAGATCATTGCCGAAGGTCTGATAATAAGAGGGATAAAGGACAAGGATTATATAGACGAACAGGTCTACAAAGTGCTTGACCTTGTAGGTCTCGTGCCAGAGCACGCAGGCAGGTATCCGCACGAATTTTCGGGCGGTCAGCGTCAGCGTATAGGCATTGCGCGTTCGGTCATTCTGAACCCCGATCTTATAATAGCCGACGAGCCTATATCCGCTCTCGACGTCTCGATACAGGCGCAGGTAATAAACCTCCTCAACGAGCTCAGGGACAAACTCGGGCTGACGATAATGTTCATCGCTCACGACTTGTCGGTAGTCAAGTATTTCTCGGACAGGATTGCGGTCATGTACTTCGGCAAGATAGTCGAACTCGCCGCCAGCGACGAGCTGTTCGATCACCCGATGCATCCGTATACGAGGTCGCTTCTGTCGGCGATCCCGCTCCCCGATCCTCATTTCGAGAAGAACAGAAAGAGGATAACCTACAATCCGATAGCCGATCACGACTATTCGGCGGAAAAACCGACGATGCACGAGGTCCTTCCCGGACATTTCGTATATTGCAGCGACAGCGAGTGCGAGAAATACCGCGCCGAATATGCCGAAAAGAACAAGGTCGACGACACGGCGGCGGCAAAGAGCAAGGCGGAAGAACAATCTGCGGAAAAAGAGGCAACGGAGAAAAAGCTCCGTGCGAAAAAAGCCGCGGGAAAAAGCGAAAAATAATCTGATAAAGGGTCTTTCGCCCTGTGCGGGAGACCTTGTTTTCAACCGTTGATGAAGACAGTATACAAATATCTGATAACCGTGGCAATGGGGCTTATCATAGCCTTTCTCGCGCTGTTGCCGAGAGACATATTCCACCTTACCGCCGCGGTCGACATCATGAAGGCGTTTTGCGACGCGTTTTTCGTGTCGGGCGTGCTGATCACCTGTATCGGCGGGCTTGTTTTCGTGTCCAACGGCGGCGTTTTCGATATGCTGGCATACGGTATGCGTACGTTTTTCGAGTCGTTCAAGAAAAACGTAACGGACAGAAAATACAGGACGTATTACGATTACAAAGAGTCCAAAAAAGACAAAAAGAGGAATTTCGGCTTTCTGGTCGTGGTCGGAGTGGCGTTTATCGTCATTTCGCTGGTATTCCTCGCGTTATACTATAAATATCTGTCGGCGTGATGCCGATCCCAGCGTCCGCAAAGACGCTTTTTTATTATAAAAGGAGGAGATATGTTTATATTCAGAAAAGGGTTTTACGCCGACGTACGCATCGAGGACAGGTTTACTACGAATATCTCGTATAAGAACGGCGTTGCCGAAGAATGCAGAGAACTGCAGGAAAAGAAAGCCTTTCTCAGAGTCTTCGACGGCAAGATGTGGTATTACGCGTCTACCGACAACGTCGGCGGTATTCAGCAGGAACTGGACGATCTGTATGATTATGCCGTCGCCGACGACAATGTCGGAGAAAATCCTGCCATAAAGATACTTCAGGTCAACAAAAACAGACTTATGCGTTTCGAAAACGACTGCGTAAAAGACGTTCCGCTTGCCGAAAAACGCGCGTTTGTCGAAAATACATCTAAAAAATTCGCGTCGAAGTACTGTTCGCTCACTGTGGCGCACTATCTGGACAGATATTCGGTATTCGAATTTTATTCAAGCAAGGGCGCGGATATAAAATACGATTTCCAGACCGCGGGTGCCGTCTTCTCGATGAGTCTTGCGGATAAGGAAGAGAACTTTTCGGATTCCGTGCAGAAATCGGGAGTGCGCTTTGCCGACGTCAAAGTTTCCGACGAGGAGATCGAAAAGTTCGTCTCCGAAAGCGAAAACATACTCCTCAATGCGAAGAAACTAGAAAATCCCGGCACATATCCCGTGGTGCTCGCGCCTATCGTCACCGGCGTTTTCGCGCACGAATCTTTCGGGCACAAGAGCGAGGCGGACTTTATGCTCGGCGATGAAACTCTCGCAAAAGAATGGTGCATCGGCAAAAAGGTCGCAAGCGAGCTGCTGAGCATCGTCGACAGCGGTACTTACGACGGTTCGGGATACGTCCCTTATGACGACGAAGGTACGAAGAGCACATATACCTATCTGATAAAGAACGGCGTGCTTTCGGGCAGGCTCCACAATTCGGTCACCGCGGCTTATCTCGGCGAAGAGCCGACGGGCAACGCGAGAGCGATCAATTGCGGATACGAACCTATCGTCAGAATGACGACCACAGTTATCAAGGGCGGAGAAAGTACGGTGGAAGAACTTATCGGCGGCATAAAGCACGGATATTATATCAAGAATTGCAAACACGGCTCGGGCATGAGCACGTTTACGATCGCCCCCAACGCGGCGTACGAGATCAGGGACGGCAAAATAGGCGATCCCGTAAAGATAGCGGTGCTGACGGGCAACGTATTCGAGACGCTGGGCGATATAGACGGCGTCGCCAACGACGAGACCGTGCTGACTTTCGTCACGGGCGGTTGCGGCAAGTTGGAACAGTTCCCGCTCAACGTAGGCATGGGCGGACCTCACATCAGAGTGAGAAAAATGAACGTTCAGTGAGGTGAAACATGAAAAAACAGATATATATTGAAAAAAGGCGCGAATGCTGTCTGAATTTTACGGCGGGAACAGTCGATTCGCTGAGAATAAAGAACGGCGTCTCCACGACGGTAAGAGTTTACGACAACGGATTTATCGGTGTGTCGGGAGCGTCCGGGGACTGCGATCCCGAAGAACTCGGCAGGAAAGCCGAAGCGGCTCTTGCCAACAAAGTGCCGTACCCCTGCGATAGGTGCAAGCCCGCGAAACTTTGCAAGGACACGCGGAAAGAGATAATAAAAAAGAGCGAACTCGTAGAAAAATGCAAGGCTCTCGTTTCCGTGCTTGCAGAGCAGAACCCTCAGTTCGTGCTCAGCGGGAAATTCGACGTGACAGACAAAGAAGTTTCTTTTGCCGACAGCGACGGCGTCGACTACAAGAGCGCGTCGAGTTTTTTCAGCGCGTACTGCGTGGCGAAACACAAGGATTCGGCAAACATAATGGACGAAGTCTACGAGGTGTCCGACGACAAATTCGAGCCGGAAAAGATAGCCGCCGACGCGAAGAGACTGTTCGACGCTTTTCTGTGCAAGGCGCAACTTCCCGATGATGACAAGCCCGTATTCGTCACCGACGTTTCGATATTGTACAATATGATAAACGCTTTTGTAGCGGAACTCTATTGCAGCGGCGCGTCGGTGCTAAAAGGAAAACTGGGTAAAAAGGCGTTCAACGAGAAATTCAGTCTTTTATGCGATAAGGATCCCGATGAAAATCCCGGCACCGTGTTTTTCGACGGAGAAGGCGTTGTGAACGAAGGGTATAAAGCGTATCTCGTCAGAAACGGCGTTATGGAGAATCTGCTGACCACGAAAAAGAGCGCGGAAACTTTCGGCGTGAAGAATATCGGAACCGCCGCATCGCCCTATGCAAGCGTGCCTTCCGTCGGCGTCGAGGGACTTACCGTGGCGACGACCGAAAAAGACCTTGCCGCTGTCATCGGAGAAGAAAAGGTCGTGTTCGTGACGACAACCAGCGGAGGAGACATGACCCCGAGCGGAGAGATGGGATTGCCCGTACAGGGTGCGTATCTGTGCGAAAGGGGCAGTCTTATAGGTAAGTTGCCCGAATTTTCGATTTCCTGCAATGTGTTCGACATGCTGGGCAAAGATTTTATCGGCGTGTGTGAAAACTGTTTCGGCGAAGCGGGCAGACGCAAATATCTGGTATTCAGGGCAAAAGCCGTCAACGTGAAATAGTTTCCGAAAAAAAGATAAAACAGCTCTTTTCCTTGCGTTTTTTGCTCGAAAGGGAAAGGGCTGTTTCTTTTTGCACCGAAAAAACACGGCAAGAGTCATCACCGTCGCGGCGACACAAAAACGAGACAAAGCACAAAGATGTAAAAAATATGGACAAAACGTGCAAGCGTTTACTTTGTAAAATCGCCTGAAAACGCGTATTTTCGCAAAATATATCTGACAATCGACGATATTTTGTCGATTTTTAGAATAATAAAGCCTAAAAACAATGGATAAAACGAGCGAAAAATTTTGTAAAGCTATTGACACCGTTCCTTTATAATAGTAAAATAATATACGGACATACGCGTCTTAAGGGAGAGAAAATCATGATAGTCACCAATAAAGTCCTGCTCGAAGAGGCTCGAAAGGGCGGCTATGCCGTACCCGCTTTCAACGTGGATAACCTCGAGAGCGTTTTAGGAGTGCTCCGCGCGGCGGAGAATACGGGCAGACCCGTTATCGTTCAGACTATTCCCAGAACATTGAAATACGGCGGTATCCCCGCATACAGCGCGCTCGTCAGAGCTCTTTACAAAGGCGTTTCAGACATTTCCATACATCTAGATCACGGCGGCGACGTCGCTATCTGCAAGGCATGCATAGACGCTGGCTATACTTCGGTCATGATCGACGGTTCGGCTCTCGGTTTTGACGACAACGTATCTCTGACGCGTGAGGTTACAGAGCTTGCACATCCTCTCGGAGTAAGCGTCGAGGGAGAACTGGGCACGATAGGCGGCAAAGAGGAGACCGAGGCAAAAATCAGATACACCGAGGTTGCCGAGGCGGAGGAATTCGTCGCGCGTACGGGCGTTGACAGTCTCGCGATAGGCGTCGGGACTGCGCACGGCGTATATAAAGGTGTCCCGCACATCGCCGTAGACAGGATAGAGGAGATAGCCGCAAGGGTAGACACGCCTCTCGTCCTGCACGGCGCGAGCGGTCTTTCCGACGACGTGGTCCGCGCTTGCATAAAGGCGGGCATTTCAAAGATAAATTTCGCAACTCAGCTCAGACAGGCGTTCACCGAGGGGCTTAAGAAAGGGCTCGCCGCGAATCCAGATGCATTCGATCCCAAAGTATATCTGCCTTTTGCGATCGACAAGGTCAGAGAAGCGGCGGAAAAAATCATCACACTTTGCAACAAAGACGCGTAAAGCGGCTTTACAATACAGGCTCAACAGGAGATTATCTTATGCAGTACGTTACTTTTGACGAAAGCAGAAAACTCGATCTTATCGCGGTCGGAAGAATTGCCATCGACTTCAATCCGCTCGACTATTTCAAGACGCTTGCAGGCAGTCAGCAGTATCGCAAATACCTAGGCGGTTCACCTGCTAACGTAGCGGTGGGTCTCGCAAGACTGGGCAAGAAAGTCGGATTTATCGCGAGAGTTTCCGACGACCGTTTCGGCGATTACGTCGTAGATTTTTTCAAGCAGGAAGGCATAGACGTGTCTCATATAAAGAGAGCGGAGCACGGCGAAAAGCTGGGGCTCACGTTTACCGAGATACTTTCGCCCACCGAGAGCAGCATTCTGATGTACCGCGAGGGCGTGGCGGATCTTTCGCTCGATCCCGCAGACGTTGACGAAGAGTATATCGCGAGCGCGAAAGCTCTTCTGATAAGCGGCACCGCGCTGGCGCAGAGTCCGTCGAGAGAGGCGTGCCTCAAGGCGATGCAGCTTGCCGAAAAAGTCGGCACGAAGATAATTTTCGATATAGACTACCGCGAATATAACTGGAAGAGCAAAGACGAGATCGCCGTCTACTATACGGCGGTAGCCGAGCACAGCGACATAATCATGGGCTCGAGGGAAGAATACGATCTGACCCAGGCGATATTCGCGCCCGATACGGATGACGAGACGACGGCGGCATACTGGTTCGGCAAACGCGCGAAGATAGTCATTATCAAACACGGCAAGAAGGGCAGTACGGCACATACCTGCGACGGGCAGAAGTACGACATCAAACCGTTCCCCGTCAAGGCGTTCAAGTCGTTCGGCGGCGGAGACGGCTACGGCAGCGCGTTCCTTTGCTATCTGTTCGAAGGAGCCGACATCATGGATTGCCTCGAACACGGCTCCGCGTCTGCGTCGATGCTCGTATCCGCGCACGGATGTAGCGAGTTCATGCCGACGAAAGAAGAGCTCGAAAAGTTTATTTCAGACGAAAAGAAAGAATACGGCGAGATGATCGCAAGACAATGATTACCTACACGGGCAGGAAAATTCTGGAGGTGTAAAATGGCGTTCGGTTATCCGAAATTCAACAAAGACGGCGTAAAGACGCTGACGAGAATAGGCGGCAAAAACAAAGAAATGCTGATGGACATACTCGTCGTCAGGATCAAGGCTGGGGACAAAAAGATCTTCTCCGAAAAAGACAAGGAGATGTGCGTTCTGTTGACCGAAGGAGAAGTCACGATGAGATGCGGCGATCTTATCGGCAGCGGGGCAAGAAGCGGAGTATTCGACGATATGCCGATCACGATGCACGTCTCCAAGGGCAACACGCTCGAGGTCGAGGCGAAAAAGGACAGCGAGATAATCTATCTCGCGACCGAGAACGACAGGACTTTCCCGTCTAAATTCTACGATAAGTCCGACGTCATCAGGAGCGTTTCCTGCGAAGGACTGTGGGAGAATACGGCGGTCAGAGACGTAAATACCGTGTTCGACTACTCCAACGCCCCGTATTCGAATCTGGTTGTCGGAGAAGTTATCGCGAGACAGGGCAGATGGTGGAGCTATCTGCCGCACAGTCATCCGCAACCCGAAGTGTATTATTACAAAATGACAACGCCCGAGGCTTTCGGCGCGTGCTTTATCGGCGAGATGGAGCCGCACACCGTCGTGGACGGCTGCGTAGGATGTTTCCCCGGCGGAAAGACGCACGTTCAGGTTACCGCACCCGGATACCCGATGTACTGCTGCTGGATGATAAGACATCTCGACGGAAATCCGTGGGACAAGACGAGAATAGTCGACCCCAGATACGAATACTGGGAGAAATAAATCAAAGAGGGAAATATGAGCAAGACAGAGAGAATAAGCGTCGGCGAGGCGATAGTTAAATTCCTCGACAACCAGTACGTCGAATTCGACGGCAAACAGACCAAATTCGTAGAGGGATTCTTCACGATATTCGGTCACGGATGTGTGCTCGGCGTGGGCGAAGCTCTTTCGATGACCAGGCACGGCATAAAGGTCTACCAGGGCAAGAACGAGCAGGGCATGGCGCAGGTCGCCACGGCGTTCGCGAAGCAGAGCAACCGCCGCAGGATAATCCCCTGCATATCTTCGATAGGACCCGGCGCGGCGAACATGGTAACGGCGGCAGGTACGGCTACCGCCAACAACATCCCGTTGTTGCTGTTTATGGGCGATACGTTTGCGTGCCGTCAGCCAGACCCCGTATTACAGCAGATAGAGCACGAATACGATCCGACCATCACGACCAACGACGCGTTCAGAGCGGTGACGAGATATTTCGACAGGATCACGAGACCCGAGATGATAATGACCGCGCTCGTAAACGCGATGAGAGTGTTGCTCGATCCGGGACGTACGGGAGCTGTGGCGATAGCTCTGCCGCAGGACGTGCAGGGCGAGTGTTGCGACTATCCGTCAGACTTTTTCAGAAAGAGAGTGCACAGGATAGCGCGTCCCGTTCCCCCTCAGGATCAGCTCGAAGAGGTAGCGGCGGCAATAAGAGGTTCCAAAAAGCCCATGGTCATAGTCGGCGGCGGCGTCAAGTACAGCGAGGCGGGCAAAGAGGTCGCGGCATTCTGCGAAAAATTCAATATCCCGTTCGGCGAGACGCAGGCGGGAAAGAGCGCGATACCTTCTTCGCATCCGCTCAACCTCGGCGGCGTAGGCGCGACGGGCAACAGCGCGGCAAATTCGATAGCATCCAAAGCCGACGTGATAATCGCGGTAGGCACCAGGTTCACTGATTTCACCACGGCGTCCAAATCGCTTTTCGCGAAAGCGCAGGTGATCACTCTGAATGCGTCCGACTTCCACGCAAACAAGCTGGATTCGATAAAGGCGGTCGGCGACGCGAAGAGCGGCATAGTCGCTCTCGGAAAGCTGCTCGAAGGATACGCGAGCTCTTACGGCGGCGAGATCGCGGCGGCGAAAGCGGCGTGGGAAAAGGAGATGAAGAGGCTGACGGGCATAAAGATAGGCGACGGCTATAAGCCCGAGATAGATTCTCATACTCCCGACGCGGTGGATGCGTACATTAAGGCGCACGGCGGAGCGATGGCGCAGACTACGGCGATAGGCATAATAAGGGAATGTATCCCCGCAGACTCGATAGTCGTAGGCTCTTCGGGAAGTCTTCCCGGAGATCTCCAGAGGATGTGGACGACGGACTGCGTGGACAGCTACAATATGGAATACGGTTATTCCTGCATGGGTTACGAGATCGCGGGCACGCTGGGCGCGAAGATCGCCAATCCCGAGCGCGAAGTATACGCGATGGTCGGCGACGGGAGTTATCTGATGCTGCATACTGAGATGGTCACCGCGGTGCAGGAAGGGCTCAAGATGAACGTGCTGGTTTTCGATAACGCGTCGTTCGGCTGCATCAACAATCTGCAGATGGAACAGGGCGTCGACAGCCTTTGCACGGAACTGCGTTACCGCAAGGGCAACAAGCCGATAAGAGAGGGCAAGTTCATGAACATCGACTTTGCGATGAACGCGCGCTCGTACGGTTTCGTCGCGTATACGGCGAAGAACGAGGAAGAACTCAGGGCGGCAATCGCCGACAGCCTGAAACAGACGCGTCCGACGCTTATAGACATAAAGGTCGCGCCCAAGTCGATGACGCACGGTTACGACAGCTGGTGGCACGTCGGAGTGACCGACAATCCGCACAGCGAAAAGAGCGAGAAGGCTCGCGAAAACCGCAAAAAGATGCTTGAAAAAGCGAGAAAATACTGATAAGAGGAAATTTATGAACAAAGAAAACGTCAGACTCGGCATAGCTCCTATCGCCTGGACAAACGACGATATGCCCGATCTCGGAGCTGAAAACACTTTCGAACAATGCGTCAGCGAAATGGCTCTCGCAGGTTTTACGGGTTGCGAAGTGGGCAACAAGTATCCCAAAGATCCCGCGGCACTCAAAGCCGCTCTCGATCTCAGGGGTATGAGGATAGCGAATCAATGGTTTTCTTCTTTCGTGCTGACAAGGCCGATGGAGGAAGTCGAAGAGCAATTCGTCGCTCAGTGCAACTTCCTGAAAGCGGTCGGAGCGGACACGATAGGCGCGTCGGAGCAGAGTTACAGCATACAGGGTCAGATGAACACCCCCGTGTTCGACTGCAAGTACGTCATGAACGACGCTGAATGGGATCGTTTCGCAAAAGGCATGAACAGACTGGGCGAAATAGCAAACAAGCTCGGCATGAAACTCGTCTTCCACCATCATATGGGCACGGTGGTGCAGACGGCGGAAGAGGTTGACAGAATGATGGAGATGACTGACGCCGACAAGTTCTCGCTGCTGTTCGACAGCGGACACCTTGCGTACTGCGGGCAGGATTATCTCGCCGTGCTGAAAAAGCACGTCGGCAGAGTAAAACACGTCCACCTCAAGGATATAAGACCCGACGTGGTCAGGAAGGTCAAAGACGAAAAGCTGTCCTTCCTACAGGGCGTAAGGCTGGGTGCGTTTACCGTGCCGGGAGACGGCTGCATAGACTTCGCGCCGATATTCGAAACGCTCGACGAGGCGGGATATAAAGGCTGGATGATAGTCGAGGCGGAACAGGATCCCGCAAAGGCAAATCCTCTCGAATACGCGATAAAAGCAAGAAACTACATCAGAAAAACCGCAAATATCTGATATAAATATACGATAACAAGGAGAATATTATGGCAATCAAGACACTTGGTTACTTCACCAACAACGAGTTCGTACAGTCTACGACCGACAAGTTCTATCCCGTCTACAATCCGTCTACGGGAGAGCAGATAGCTCAGATGCCCCGTTGCACGACTGCAGAGGTCGCAAAGGTCATCGACAACGCGCATGAGGCGTACAAGAAATGGTCCCGCGTACCCGTTATAAAGCGAGTCCAGATACTCTACAAGGTCAGAGAACTTCTGATAGAGCACATGGACGAGCTGACCGAGCTGTGCGCTACCGAGCACGGCAAGAACCTCGACGAGAGCAAGGGCGACATCCTCAAGGCGAAAGAGGGTACGGAGCTTGCGTGCTCGATGCCGTCTCTTCTTCAGGGAGAGAGCCTGATGGACGCGTCAAGCGGCTACGATACGGTGCTTTACCGCATGCCTCTCGGCGTATTCGCAGGCATTTCTCCGTTCAATTTCCCCGCTATGATACCCATGGGCTGGATGACCCCTGTCTGCATAGCGTGCGGCAACACGATAGTGCTCAAAGTGGCGGGCGCGACTCCGATGACTTCGCTCAGAATAGCGGAGCTTTACCGCGAGGCGGGTCTCCCCGACGGCGTGCTCAACATCGTCAGCTGTGACAGAAACGATACTCAGGAGCTTATCTCCAACGACAAGATAGTCGGCGTATCCTTCGTCGGTTCGACCAAGGTCGGCAGATACATATACGAGACCGCGGCGAAATACGGCAAGAGAGTGCAGTGCCTGTGCGAGGCAAAGAACCACGCGCTCGTGCTCGAGGACGCGGCTCTCGACAGAACGGCTGCGGGTATAATCAACGCGACTTACGGCTGCGCGGGCGAAAGATGCATGGCTCTGCCCGTAGTCGTGGTGCAGGAGAGCATCGCGGACAAACTCGTCGCGAAACTCGTCGAACTTGCGAAGAAAGTCAAGGTCGGCCCCGCGTACGACAAGGAGACCAAACTCGGTCCCGTATATAGCGCGGAACACAAGAAGAGCGTATGCGACTGGATACAGAAGGGTATCGACGAGGGCGCGAAACTCGTCCTCGACGGCAGAGACGTCAAGGTGAAGGGCTATGAAAAAGGCTTCTACCTCGGACCTACCATCCTCGACAACGTGACCCCCGAGATGACGGTGGGACAGAGGGAGATCTTCGGCCCCGTTCTCTGCGTGAAGAGAGTTAAGACTTTCGAAGAAGGTCTCGCGGTGATGAACGCTAACCCGTTCGCGAACGGATCGGTCATCTACACGCAGAACGGTTACTACGCACGCGAGTTCGTTCGCTATACGGACGGCGGCATGGTAGGCGTCAACGTGGGTATCCCCGTGCCGGTAGGATTCTTCTCCTTTACGGGTCACAAGCAGTCCTTCTTCGGCGACCTGCACTGCCTCGGCAGAGACAGCTTCAAATTCTTTACCGACAGCAAGACGGTGACGACTCACTGGTTCGACGAACACGAAATGAAACAGACAAGCGTTTCTACATGGGACGGAACGATCTGATAAAATCCAACTGAAAAGAGGTAAAATTATGTTGAAAATAGGTATAATCGGTGCAGGCAGAATAGGCAAAGTCCACTGCGAATCCATTATGTGCTATGTCAAAGGCGCGACGGTCAAGACCGTTGCGGACCCGTTCATGAACGACGATACCGCCGCATGGCTCAAGAATATGGGCGTTGAAAACACGACCAAGGATTACAAGGAGATACTCGCGGACAAAGAGATAGACGCCGTGCTGATCTGCTCCTCGACGGACACGCATTCGCCTATATCCATAGAGGCTATCAAGGCAGGCAAGCACGTCTTCTGCGAAAAGCCCGTAGATCACGACATTGCGAAGATACTCGAGGTCAAGAAAGCTTTAGAGGGCAGCAAAGTGAAATACCAGGTAGGTTTCAACCGTCGTTTCGATCACAATTTCGCTGCTGTCAGAGAGGCGGTCAAGGCGGGCAAGATAGGCGCGCTCAACGTGCTCAAGATCTGCTCCCGCGATCCCGCGGCTCCTCCCGTATCCTATATCAAGGTAAGCGGAGGCATTTTCCTCGACATGACTATACACGATTTCGATATGGTCAGATTCCTTTCGGGAGACGAAGTCGAGAGCGTGTTCGCTATGGGCGGCGTAATGGTGGATCCCGAGATTGGCAAAGCGGGCGACATAGATACCGCGGTCATCACGATGCGTATGAAGAGCGGCGCGCTCGCGGTCATCGACAATTGCCGCCGCGCCAGCTACGGCTACGACCAGAGAGCGGAGGCTTTCGGTGAGCTGGGACAGGTCGCCATCTCTAACGACTGCGCGTCTAACGCGGTCATCTCGGACGCAAACGGCGTATGCGGGGAGAAACCGCTCCTGTTCTTCCTCGAGAGATATATGCAGGCGTACGTCAACGAGGTAAACTGCTTTATCGACAGCATTGTCAACGACAAGCCCGTCGCCGTCGGCATCGAGGACGGACTTCAGGCGGTCGTGATCGGCGTTGCCGCAAAGAAATCGCTCGAAGAGGGCAGACCCGTAAAGCTCAGCGAGATAAAGGCTTGAAAAAGGATAATCAACGTTGAGCGCGCATTGCGCGCAAAACAAACATCCCGACCCTTAGTGGTCGGGATATTTTTATCGTGCAAGTTTATTTTGATGAACAAGTATTGCGAAAAAAACCTTAATATCTTATTTCGTATTCGTCTGCATCTACGGACAGACAGAATGAAGTCGTGCCCGCGTATTTCTCGTCGTCGCAGACGTTCTTGTCGTCGAATACGAACGAGCGGACGTGTCTTATGTCGTAGAGGTTTTTCTCGCTTTCCGAAAATTCGTTGTCCGAGATCTCGATAAGCTCAGCGAAATCGCCGACGTTTTCGCCTACCGACGGGGTAACGCGTATTATCGGAGAATTACAGTCCGAGAAACGGTTGTTCTCGATTTTCGCTTCTCCCACGCGCCCGCAAATGTATTCGCCCGACGCATCGCCGCCAATGAATATCGCGCTTTTTGTCACCTTTTTGAAATTGTTGCCGTATATGCGGTGCTTTCCCGCCGAATTGACGATCACGGCTCTTCCCGGGACGTCGTAAAGAGTGTTGTTTTCGAATATCAGATCTGCGGTATTGACCGACGTGTTTTCGAGCACTTTGCCTACCGCGTCAGCGGGTGCTTCGTCGGAGAAGACGACGTTGAACAGATCGGGATTTATCTTGTCAACCGTGCATTTTTTTGCAAGGAATCTTCCCACGGATACGAGATCGGCAGGCTCGGTCAGAGCGACGACGTCTCCTTCTTTGCAGAACGGGATCCCGTAATATTTAGGGTTTGCGTAAGCGCATGCGAGAGTGTGGTCGTCGAGCTTTCCGTTGACCTTGACGTACTGCGCGCTGATGTTTATTATCTCTCCGAGGCAGCCGCAGAAATAGCTGTTCCTGACGGTCACCTTGCCCGTGCAGGCGTAAAAGTCGAATACGTTGCCCGTGCACGCGACGCTTTGACCCGTCTTCGGGCGCACGTCCATTTTGTCGACGGTCACGTTTTCGCAGAACTGAGCAACCACACCTTGAGTATGCATATATTTTACCGATACGTTTTCTATCGTCACGTTCTTGCATTTGTCAAGTATGAACCCCGCTTCGTCGCGCACGTTGGTGCGATACGAATACGAGCAGCCGTTTTTGAGAGGACAGAGCGATTTGAAAGACAGCTTGACGGACTGATTCGTTCCGTCGTCGTCCAGTATCTCGAGTTTGGAAACTCTGGAAAAGACGTCGGCAGGTTCTTTACCGATCGTGAATATCGCGTTGCGGTCCTTGTCGACCTCTCTCATAAAGGTCACGCCTTTGCCGTCTACGGGGATTTTCGTGTTTCCGCAAAGGATGTCGAAAGTCGAATCGTCTATTTTTTCCGCTCTCGTATTGGGTGCGAATTTCACGTTGGCAGAGGTGAGACCCGTTTTTATTACCGTAAATTCGGGACAGCACGGGGTCTCGACGTCGAAAGTAAAGTTCTTTATCGTTACGTTTTCGCAATTTTCCAAGTAAGCGAAAGAGCCCTTGTCTTTGAGGAGTATGCGCGAGCCGTTTCCGTCCACGGTCACGTTCTTCAGATCCTTCATGACGATGGCAAACCGTCTCGTCTGTTCGTTTTTCGTATGAGGGGAGGAGTTTGCCGTATAGCTTGTGACGCTCTTGAGGTTTTCGGCTTTAAGCGTGAAAAGATACCTGCTTTGCGACGTGTAGCAGCCGTCGTCGGCGAGCTGAGAAAATACCGAGAATGATCCGAAAGTGTAGTTCTTTTGCATATACGTCCTTTGAATTATATTGTTTTATCTACACGGGTACGAAAATTTATATCGAGTCGTCTCATGGAAGCCCGTCGATGACCTGAAAAATTTTCAGATCGCGACGCGCACGAAAAGCACCGCACGCTATGTTTCGGGCAGTAAAAGAGACAAATCCCGCAACAAATATTGTCTCATTTTACGGGCAAAATGTCAAGAGAGAAATGCGTCTGTCCGACTGCGGAAGACGCAAACGGTAAAGCTGGATACGTCAGACTATCCGCACGGCTATCGCGGTGGAGTCGTCTTTTGCCCCGTGCCTGGTTGCCTGTGCGAGAACAATGTTGCAAAGCTCCTCGGGGCAGTCGGTCTCGGCACGAGAGAGTATAAGGGATATTCCGTCTGCTCCGAGAGAGTCTGCGATTCCGTCTGATACCAGCATGACGACGTCTCCCGAAGACAGGAGTTTGTTGTCGGTAAAAGGTATAGCCTCCTCGACTATTCCTATGGGAAGGGCTGAGGAATTGACTATCTCCACGTTGTCTGCGCGTTTGATGAAACTCTGCACGCCTCCCAGTTTCACGAAATGTGCGATCGCGCGTCTCAGGTCTATCACGCAAAGGTCGAGTGCGGAAAAACTGTCCTTGCTTCTCAGCATAAGAAGACGGTTTACCATGTTCAGCACGTTTTCGCCTTCGAAACCAGCTTTGTAGAAATTTTCCACCATGTTCAGAGTAGCGTCGCTGTTTTCTCTCGCGTCTGTACCGCTTCCCATTCCGTCGCAGATAGCAAAGAAGATCTTGTCGCCGCCTATCTTCTGCACGCTCTTCACGTCGCCGTTGCCGTCCGATCCGTCTTTGCGGGCGGTTGCTTCTCCGTATACCGCTCCGTAACGCGGTTCTGCACAGAAAGAAAGCGAAGTTTTGCCGCTTCCGACGGGTTGAGGAACGCCGTTTCTGCGCATCTTGCACCCCAGGACTTTGCAGACGATCTCGTCGAGCGCGTGTTTCTGAACATCGTCTGTCCTTACCGTCAGATTAAGAAAGAAGTCGCCTTCTTTCGAGTACATGACCGCCTCGGTGCAGACTATGTTGCAGTAGCTGAGTTCTTCTTCGAGTCTGCGTTCGAGAGTGGAATCGAAGGTGACGCCGCGGTTTACGTCGTCGGCGAGATTGCTTATGAGTTTGCCTACGCCGTACATCTGTTCTGCCACGATCTGTTGAGACAGCTCGTATTGTTTTTCGTTTTCTTTGCGTGCGTTGTAGTCGCTTACGCTTTCGACGCAACTGGCAAGCACCGCGGGTATATTGGTGCATCTTGCATTGACGAACGTCGGCAGATCGGATGCCGTTATCCTGCCTCCGCCGAGGGCTACCGACGCGACGCCTTCGAACAGTATCCCCGTATCGCTGCCGAGTGCTGCCTGGCACGCCGCTCTTGTAGGGCAATTTGCGCAAGTACGCAACATTACTTCGCGCGATACTACCTGGGCCGGGCTTTTGTCCGCAAATGCCCGGGACGGACGGTAGCCGAAACAGTCGCCCATTTCGTAAAACACTTTCGCTACGCCCGTAAGTCTAGAGAATACCTCGTTTCGGTTGTGCTTGACCATCTGTTTTGCCGAAGACAGCCCGTTATCAGTGATGTAGACCGGCATTTTCGCCCGCACTTTGGAGGGAAGTACCGCAAAAGCGAAAGCTCCCGCAGCCACGGCTATCGGATGCAACAGATCGTATTCGTAGGCATTGAAGAATACGCCGCAGAGTAGATCGGTAAGCAATACCGCCGCGAACGAAAACCATATGCCTAGTTTTCTGAAACCGCTTGCAGCCGCGAACATCGCGATGACTGCCGCGCATACGCCGAGATCTGTTTCCGCCGCCGCACCGCCCGCACCTATCGCGAAACATATAAGAGTTCCCGCGCTCAGAGAGAAACTGTGCGTGCACGCCATGACCGCCCAGCCTACGATAAGGAAATAGGGCATAAAACCGAATACGTCCGCACGGTAAAGCCCGAGCGACGCAATAGCGAGAAATATCGCTCCGCCGAGTATTTCGTCCGCAGACAGCTTATTGCGCACCCCGCGTACAACGAGAGCGTAACAGACGACGGTCGCGCAGTAGCAGAATACCTGGTTCAGTGCGACGGACGCGATGACGTACGGCAGTTCGTGCACCCCGAGGTCGAATACGAATACGGGCAACAGGCTCATGCAGGCAAACACGTTCGCGCTGAGCATGTTCATGGGTTTTGCAAAGGCGTAGTGCAAGACCTTTGCCGTTCCCAGGAAAAAAACGGGAGACAATGCGTAGATCAGTCCCACGACAGACGCGTCCGCGAGCGCGCAGCCCGCAACGTACATCGGTGAGATCAGGAAGAAATTGCAACGGCAATAGATCAGCGCGACGTACAGCCCTAGAGCCAGCCCGAGCACGTTTTCGTCTATCCGCGCGTTTGCGCACAAAAAGAAAGGAACGACTGAAAGGAGATACAGAAATATATCTCCGTCGCGGTAATTGCTGAGTTTTTTCATAAGACAAGTATAGGCGGAGGGCATTGTCGCAAAACTTCCGTCAGAGTCGCATTTTGTCGTATTTTTTGCTTTCGTCGCACTGTATATTTTTTCAAATTATCCGCACAACAGAAATATGGAAAAAAGGGTGGACTACGGACTGTTTTCGGATGCCGTGCAGAATGCTTTCGGAGAGGGCGAAGATCTCGTCAGAATGGATTTCCGCGTTGCGGGCAAAAGCGCGAGCGTGTTCTTTATAGATGGCGTGATAGACAAGGAGCTTTGCGAACTCAACATCTTCGCGCCTCTGAAGGCTCTTCCGCGGCTCTCGTATCCGTATGTCGGCAGGCTGAATGCCGTCACCCGTCCGACCACTGCGATCAAACTCAATCACTCGCCCGAAGAAGCGGCACAGACTGTCGCCGACGGAGACATAGTGCTGATAATCGACGGCGGAGAGGCGGCGTTTGTGTTCTCGGAACGCAAATACCAGATCAGGGGGATACAGGAGCCTCCCGTATCCAACGTGCTCAGGGGGCCGCGCGAGGGTTTTATCGAGGATTTCAAAGCAAATTGCGTGATGATACGAAGGCGTCTGCGTACGCCAAAGCTCAGATTTCTCAACTTCAAGGTGGGCAGGCTTACCAATACGGCGGTTTCCGTGGCATATCTTTCCAACGTCGCTGATAAATGTGTCGTTGACGAGATATGCCGCAAGATAAAAGCGATAGATATAGACGGGGTCGTCGAATCCTCCTATGTCGCCGCATTTCTCGAGGACGGAAGTCAGTCGCTTTTCGACCGCGTAGGCACGTCCGAAAAACCCGACATAGTATGCGCCAAATTGCTCGAGGGCAGGGTCGCCGTTATCGTGGACGGTTCGCCCGTCGTGCTGACTCTGCCGTTCATACTTCTCGAGCATCTCCAGGCGAGCGAAGACTATTACGTCAAGAGTTTCCGCGCGACGCTGATAAGATCGATAAGGATAATGGCTTTGCTCATAGCCGTCCTTCTTCCTGCGGCATACGTCGCATTGCAGGAGTTTCAGTACCAGATGTTTCCGCTCAAATTTCTGGTCACGATAATGAATTCGGTCTATGGCATACCGCTTTCGCCGATGTTCGAAATGCTGCTCGTACTTCTGATATTCGAAATACTGAGCGAGGCGAGCGTCCGTATGCCGAGGTATGTCGGCATGGCATTGTCCATCGTCGGAGCGATCGTGCTGGGAGAGACTGCAGTCAAGGCGGGACTTCTGTCCACGCCGACGATACTCATTATATCCGTGTCCACGATCGGTCTGTATTGCGTGCCCGACGAAGCGAATACGGGCAGCGTTCTGAGGCTGATCTTTGTGGCTGTGGCGGGAGTGCTCGGGCTGTTCGGGATAATCCTCGGCGGCATGATCCTGACGGCGTATCTCGTCAATATGAGGAGCTACGGCACTTCGTACCTCGCTCCTTATGCTCCCGCGCTGGGCAAGGACTGGAACGACGCGGTATTCAAGGCTAGCGTGGACGAAATGTACGACAGACCGTACAGTATACCAAATATCAACAGAAAGAGGCTCAAACGGTGAGAGACAAGATTTCGAACAAGATATATACGGGACAGTTCGCGATACTCGCGTTCATATCGTCGGTGTGTTTCAAGGTCGTGATGCTGCCGCAGTACCTTACGGCTATCGCAGGCAGGAACGCATGGCTCGCCATGATGACGCTCGTTCTTGCCGACGGGGCGGCGTTGTTTTGCGTATATGCCGTTACTTCACGCACCGATCTGCGCGCTTTGCCTGCGCCTGTACCTCTCAAAAGACTTATGATCGTTATAGTCGGGCTGACTTGTTTTGCAAAGCTCGTATTGTTCACGGGCGAAACGACGGCATATTGCTCTACGACGCTGTTCGACGAAGGGTTGTGGAGACTTATACTCGCGGGACTCGTGCCGACTCTCGTGTATCTGACGGCGAAGGGCGGCAATGTACTTGCGCGTACGGCACAGATCGTAGTATGGTTCGTCGCTGCGGTAGTGATCCTCAACGTCGTTTTTGCTGAAAATACGGGTTCGATAAAGAACGTGCTCCCGATAAGTTATGACGCGAAGGTCGTGTTTGCGTGCGACAAATATCTGGCATGGTTCGGGGATTTTTCCCCGTTGTTGTTTTATTCGGTAACAGGAAAAAAGAAAAAAAATATCATGCCCGTGTTGATTTCGTATATAATAATATTCGTATGCACGGTTGGAGTGATGCTTGCTTTTACCGCTGTTTACGGGGGCGGAGGAGTGCTTGTGGCAAACGCGTTCAACAAACTCGCGATATTCAACAAGCTGTCCACGTTGCTCGGTACCGTCGATTTCACCGTGGTGTGCGCATGGCTGTTGCTTGCCGTGATAAAGCTTGCTTTGCTGTCTTCCGCCGTGGTCGAAAGCATTTATTGCTTTACAGGCGGCAGAACCGTATTGTCCGTATTGGTATGCGGAGTGCTCGGCATCGTCACGTTTTTTGCGGTGGGCAATCAGCAGACCGTATACAACGCGATGACGGGTTACGTCAGATATATGACGATAGCTGCCGATTACGCCGTTCCGTTCGTCGCGTTAGCGTGCGTAAAAGCGTTCGGCAAAAGAAAGGACGAAGCTTCGGGGGTGCTGTATGAAACGTCGCGTTAATTCCAAATGGATCCTCCTCGTAGTCGTCGTGGTCGCCGTCGCCGCTCTTGACGGGCTGTCTTCCAACATAAATCTGCTCGACAGGGCGATCGTCGTAGGTATGGGGATAGATTACGTTGACGGTGAGCTGTCGCTTTCGGCTCAGGCGATAATTCCTAAAAACAGCTCGTCTGCGTCTCAGGGCAACGACTTCGTAGTGTATTCTGCCCGAGGGGAAACCGTGCAGGAAGCTGTCGAGAATCTTTCGTATTCGGTAGGGCTGAAAGCGTCGTTCGCTCATACCAACGTGATAGTGCTCGGCGAAAGTTTTTTGAAAAGCGGGCGTACCGACGTGATCGAGTTCCTGGTGTCGGGTGATCTGGTCACGGACAATACGCTGCTCGTCGCAGGCGCGGGAGACGCAAAAGACATACTCGCGGTATCCATGCCAATTAACGAGGTCGCATCGTATCACCTTACCGAAATATTGCAGTCGAACCGCAAGGAGGCGGGGCAGAATCCGTCTACGCTTAAGGACTATTTCGAGGACATATACAAGGTGGGAGAGACGGCGTGTCTTCCTCTCGTATTCCTAAGAGAGAGCGAATTCGGATTGCTCGGAGAAAAGGCGGGAGGAGAAAAGACGAAGCTTCTCGACGTCTCTCACGTCGTCGTTACGAACAGAGAAGGTTATCTTGTCAGGCTCGGCAGGAGACAGAGTGCCGCGCTCAGCTATACGACTCAAAAACTCAACGCCGGCAGCATATCGTATACCGGAGACGACGGGTATATAAAAGAGGCGGTGATACTGAGGACCGATTGCAACAAGCGCGCTCTTTCGGAACGCGAGGTTGAGATCAAACTCGACTTTTCGGTTCGTCCTGCAGAAAAATATTTCGTTTCGCGAGACGGTTCGGCAGGCGGGATAAGCGAATCCGAGCAGGAACAGATACGCGCCAAAATCGTCTCGGCGGTCGCGGATTGTTTCGAAGTGTGCAAATATTATTATGCAGACGTGTTTCATCTGGGCGAAGAACTTTACCGCATGTACGGCGAGGAATGGAAAAGTTTAGCGGGGGAATACTATCTGGACGAGATCGTGCTGAAAATAACCGTAAATCTGAACGAAAAATAAGAGCGCGGACGATTTTACAAAATTTGCAAGACGTATTCGTTGCGTCGGTGTTGACAAAACTTTGCAAACATAATACAATATAGACCCATGGGGCTGTCCCGGATTCGACAGGCGGACAGAGGGTAACATAAGCATACCGAAGGCTCGGCTTCGTAAAAACGGAAATTAAAATTAAACGCTAACAATAAGCAAATCGCTGTAGCTGCGTAATCGCACTCGGCTGTCGGACGGGGGCTCCACGACCCCGCACCCGGCATCGGAAAGTGGAACAGGGCTTCGCAGAAGCGTCCCGCTCTGCGTCGCGCCATTCAGGGACTTGCCGACATATTCTTTGCGGACAGAGGGTATCAGGGACTTTAATTATCCGATAAGTATGTAGAAAGTGTTACGCGAATTCGTTTGGACAGGAGTTCGACTCTCCTCAGCTCCACCAACTTAAAAAATGCTCTGAAAACGTCGTTATTTATTGATTTAGAGGCGTTTTTGGAGCCTTTTTTTGCAAAAATTTTGAAGAATTTGTGTCAAAATTTGTGTCAGGATTGGTGCAAATCCTTTTTAATTACGTTCTGTTGCTCGAAGTCGCTGAATATGCCTACTTAATGTTTGCTCGTCGTTTCTATATCAGAGTGACCAAGCCATAGGGCAGTTTGTTTAATTGATATGCCGGCCTCTTCGCAACGTGTTGCAAATGTGTGTCTCAGACTGTACATGCTTTTTGTTAAGCCGATCTTTTGTTGGATCTCGTTATACTCTTTTACGGCAGTATGCTTGTTTACTTTCCCTAGGCATGGAGACGTTGACGTTCCGCGGTATCGTTCGGCGTAAGGTTTGAACGGCTCGAAGATGGGAACTCGTCTTGTGTTGGAAGTCTTGCTAAATTATTAAAAATCGATATTAGCTGTGATTATAGTCGCGCATAGTCGAATAGTGGCGTGCCTGCGCTTTGTTTGGAAATTCGTTTTGCTTGATACGTCGGTTGTTGGTTTGGATAAGCGTGAAGATTTGATCGTTGTATCAAAAATCGGAAATAAAATTTTTTCGTTGGGTGTTTATAAGGTTTCACGCAATTTTACAATCGTTTCAAAGGCGATAATATAGTTAATGTCTTGAAGCGAAACAAACGGGATTTTGAATGTTATTGTTAAATAATAATTTAAGAGTTATAATTGTTTTGATCGGATTTTGCATGAAATAAAGTGAAACCGAATAATTCTGAGGATAAGATTATGCTCGTTGCGATGGCAGCAATAGGATTCAGGAACGGCGACACTGAATTCAATAAAAAACAAATAATGAATGCTATTGCCGAATACGCAAAACACACGGATTTGATTTTATTCGGAGAAGGATTTTTGCAGGGGTTCGATTCTCTTGATTGGAATTTCGAACACGATAGGGATATTGCGATTGCACGGACGGGTGACGTTATAGAAGAAATTGCGTTATGTGCTGCGAAAAACAACGTTGCGGTCAGTTTCGGTTATTTTGAACTTGACGGAAAAAAGATTTACAGCAGCCAGCTGGTAATCGATAAGAGCGGAACGATAATTCATAGCTATCGGAGAAAATCTGTCGGCTGGAAAATCAAGCTCGCCGATCATCACTACAAAGAGGGCTCTTGCTTTTCTTCCTGCGATCGGAACGAAAGAAAGTTTACCGTCGGTCTATGCGGCGATCTGTGGTGCGAAAAAAACATTGACGAAATTTTAAGTCCGGAATACGACATGGTATTGTGACCGATTTATGTCGACTATAATTCCGAGCGTTGGAATAAAATCGAAAAATATAAATATGCAGAACAGGCGAACAAGCTGAACGGTCCGATATTATGCGTCAATTCTTTTTGCATGGATAATGACGATGCAGAGATCGCTAAGGGAGGGGCGGCGTTGTTTTTCGGCGGAAAAATCGAGAAAGAGATCCCGTCCGGCAAAGAAGGATGTTTGACCGTAGAAATATAAAATCAAAGCTACATTATAAATACAAACTGTCGACTATGGTGCGGAATTTGCCGTTATCGCAACAGATGTCATGATGCGAACGGTCGTATTGACGGATGTGTTTTTATACAATAAGGAATGCGGGAGATAGTCGCCGCAGTTTGTTTACAGACGTGTTTAAGATAATTATTGTTGTTGGCGGATTCGACTGAATATGCTGCACTATTCGGTTTTTGCTTATGCTGCAATTGAAAGAAAAGCTGTCATTGAAAGTTTAAGCTCAGAGTGCTATGAATAACAAGATGAAATCGCACTCGTTTATAGTAATATCAATTATTATTTATGTTTATAGGGTTATAAACGCTGCAAAACGCGTCTGAAACGAGCTGGGATGCGAAAAAGCGCAAAGACGAGGAAATGTGCGTCGAAATTATTTGCCGTGAAACGGCTTTGCGCGGGAATTTTCAGTATTATTAATTATTATCAATGTCGCAACGGTTATAAAATGCGGAAAACGTCGTGAAACGGGTGGGCAAAGCGGCGTGTTATTATTGTTGTTTTTTGCTTGCGCAAGTGGTATAATTAATGCAAAAGCAAACAATGGGAAGATGCGGAGGTCTACTGGAATTTTATGAAATTTTTGGTTATCGAAGATAATGAGTCGTTGAATAAAGCGATCGTCGAGATATTGTCGTCTATGGGCAGAAGCGACAGCGCATACGACGGTGAAGAAGGATTTTTTATGGCGGGTACGAAAAGCTACGATCTGATCGTGCTCGATCTGATGTTGCCTAAGATGAGCGGGCTGGAACTTCTCAAGCAGCTCAGAAAGACGAATAATTGTCCTCTCCTTATCCTTACGGCTGTCGACAACGTGCAGAAGAAGATCGAGGGGCTTAAGCTCGGTGCCGACGATTATATGACAAAACCGTTCGAACGCGACGAATTTCTTGCCCGTGTCGAGGCGATACTTCGAAGACACAACAACAACTTCAAGACAAATTATACCTGCGGCAATATCGAGCTGGATTTCGCGGGCAAAATGTTCAAAATCAACGGTCAGTATGTCAAGGTGTCGGGTAAGATGTACGATATTCTCGAGTATCTGATCAGGAACCGCAACATCATTATTCCAAAAGAGCAGCTTTTCAACAGGATATGGGGCTTTGACAGCGATACCATAATTACGGTGACTGAAGTCTATATAAGCAATTTGCGTAAACTGCTTGCAAAATACGGGGAAAGCAATCATCTTAAGACGGTCAAGAACGTCGGATATATGTGGAGCGAACATCCTGAGGAATAAAGTCGCACCGATAGCCGTCGGAATTCAGGTTGATTCGCTAAACCGTCTTTTATCGACATTGCATTCGACGGGGTTTCTTCTCCTCTCCGAGGTATGACGATAAAGGGCAATGGAAATAAGACTCGAACATTCTTTTGAAAGAGTATATTCGTTTTGAAATAAAAGCGGAGGGATTTCGCATTAGGCGAAAACTATATGAGCGGAAAGAGATCGGATAAAAAACTGTTGAATACTCAGGTCGGAATGCTGGTCCTTACGGATGTTTTTCTGCCTTTTCTCATGGTCATAGTAGTGATATTGTCGCTGATAATCGGCGTCAATTACGTCTTTTATTCGTTCAACGCAAACGATGTCGAAGCCGCGGCACTCCGTCTGTCTCAAAGCGAGGTCAAGTCTAAAGAAGCGTTGGAAAGAGTTTACCCCGAGTATATCGTGGTTTATTACGATATAGATAAAAGACTGATCACGGAGGAAGGATACGGGAATTACGAATACAAGGGCGTATCGTACTCTTTGCCGTCTGATTATTACGGACTCGTAACTATGGAGATCGAAGGGACGTCTTATCTTGCCGCTACGCATACTATGAGCGAACCTTTCAATGAAAAAGCAGTCTACGTCAGGGTGTACGTCAATATGCAGGCGTCCGACACGATGAAAAACAGCATACTTCTGATATGCTCGTTGATGATCGCATTCGCCTATATTGCGCAGAGTGTACTGGGAATATTTGCAGTCAAGACGCAGACGAAGCCGCTGATGAAGGCACTGGAGCGAAATTCGATGCTGATTTCGGATATTTCGCACGAATTCAATACGCCGCTTGCGATAATAAATACAAATATTTCCAAAGTCCTGGCAAATCCGGACAAGAAGGTCGAGGACGTTTCGGATTCGCTGGTAAACGCGGTGAACGAAACGCAGAGGCTGAAAAGAATGATAAAAGAGATGTTGATTTTGTCTTCCATGGATGCCAACCGCGCGATACTCAATGTTGAATATATCGATGTCAGCAGTCTTACGAGAGAGGTCGTGGAGCCTTTTGCTATGATGTGCGAGATGGACGGCAAGGATTTCGAGGACGGCATAACCGACGATATTTATATGGATATGGACAGGGATAAGTATCGTCAGCTGCTTATCGCTCTGCTGGACAATGCGCTCAAATACACCGTTCCGGGAGAAACGGTCGGCGTATATCTGATCAAAACCGAAAACAAAGTGCAGCTTTCGGTTAAAGATACGGGAAAAGGCGTGGAGGAGAGCGAGATGAAAAAAATATTCGACCGTTTTTATCGCAGCGACGAGTCGAGAAACGGAAAAACCGGCGGTTCGGGGCTGGGGCTCGCAATAGTCAAAGAAATCGTCAATTCTCTTGGCGGAAGGATATATGTCAGAAACAATACGCCGCACGGTTTCGTCGTTGAGACCGAATTCGCGATAAAATCGAAAAAGCAATAGATAAAGAGTACGCGAAGTAATTTTTTCTATCGATCCGAAATGTATCGGCGACGTCCGTAAAGGCGTTGCTTTTTTTAGGACGACATCGTATCGAGAACATGTTTTTTAATCGTATTTCAGAATTATGATGAGTAAAAAAACATTATTGAGTCCGAGGCTTAAAACGAAAATGCAAAATGCAAAAATAGTCGTAATACGTCTAAAAAATGCGGAAGAAGGCAAAAAACGCCCTCGGCAATATGTAAAATTTGTGTAAAATATAATTTCAGGCTTTCGTTAAAAAAACATTAAAATGTGTTTATAAACCGACTTTTTGAGGGCAGATTTATATAAATACCCTAAAACACGTTAAGGAATTTTTAAGCGCGTATCAGCATCATAAAAGTTAAGAAGTGTACGCGTGTGGGGATATGCGTGCACAATAAAAAAGGGAGAAAGTGTTATGAGAAAAAAAGCATTGCTGGTAACATCTGTTTTAATTGTTATCCTGGCATTGGTACTCGTCACGGTCATAGGTTGTACTCCCGAAGAAAAGACCTATTCCGTTACGTTGAATCTCGGCGATTCGACTGAAGTCTGGCAGTTGTCGGATCTGGAAGTCGCGCCCGTAGCACCTTCGAAAAACGGCTACGAATTCGAAGATTGGTACACCGATGCCGAATTGCAGAACAAGGCGGTTTTCCCGATGGAGCTCAAGTCTAATCTGACGCTCTATGCCAAGTATCTGCAATTGTTCACGCTGACGCTCGTCAGCGAAGGCTCAGACGACGTGACTCAGACTGTCGCAAGACTCAAGCTGGCTCCGTCGGTCGAATCGCGCGAAGGCTATCTGTTCGGAGGCTGGTATCTCGATGAAGAATTCGAGACGGCGGTTGTCTATCCGTACACGCTGGAGGCGGACACGACTTTCTACGCCAAGTGGTCTTCAATAGAAGAGGCTACTTACACGGTCAAATTCGTGACGAACGGAGGCACTCCGATTGCCGACTTCAAAGGTACGGAGATCAAAACGTCTCCCGTGACGACAAGAGAGGGCTACATATTCGCAGGTTGGTATACGAGAAGCTCTTTGTCGGGTGCGGCGGCAAGGTTCCCGCTGAAGATCACAAAAGAAACGACTCTTTATGCGAAATGGGAAGAGGATGCGCAGGAGTCGGGCGAATACACTTACATCAGCGAATACAGAAACGCATTTGCGTCGCTCAGCCAGATATTCGGCAAGCTGCCCGACCGTCAGAATACTGCGGTACTCGATCTGCAGACGATAATGGAGACTCCCGAAGGGACGGCATACATCGATATGCAGGGAAACTTCAACGTCGGCGGTCAGAACGAATTTATGTTCAGAGTCGCAGTGCCGAGTCTGGATACGGACAACGGCGAAGTAATCAAGAATACGACGTTTGCAATCTATTTTATCGGCAACGATATCTACATGGATGCAGGCGACGGTCTTCCGATCATACATTTCTCTGACATCAAACCCGATTATCTCATATCGTTCCTCGGAGGTTTCCTTGTCGATATGGATCTCGGAGAACTGCTCGACGAGCTTTCCGGCAAGCTGGGAGGCATAGACATCGCAGGCGTTCTCGTGAACCTGTTGTTCAACTCTCCTTACTATACGGCTACTATCAAGAACGAAACGCAGATCACTTTAACTGAGACTTATCAGTTTGAAATCAAGCTCAACACTCTGGTCAGCGAGATCAGCGATCTTATCGGTATGGTCGATCTGAAAGAACTCGTAGGAATCGATCTGAATCTCACCACAATATTTAACTGGCTTAACGGAATCATTCCGCAGCTTAAAGTTTATTTCTACGCCGATCTGTCGTACGACGAGACCGCAAAGGAGACTCTTGTCGACAGCATGTTGCTGACCGCGGAAGACAATGCGGAAGAAGGGACGGGAGACGAGATTTTCAGCTGGAGAGTAGTTGAGGCGGATATAAGACCCGGTAACGAAGATGGACTCATCGTATTCCCGACGATAGAGGAGACGAGAGATTTCTCGTTGTCCAATCTGCAGTTTGACATCGATCTGCAGCTTTATTCGGACGAAGACGGCCTCGACGTTGCAAAACTCGTAAATTTGTTTGCACCCGATCTCGGCTTGCCCGAAAACACTCTTATTCTTCAGTCCGAATTCGGATACAGACTCAAGGCGAATATAGACCTCGATCTGAATTACGATAACGGTCCCGAGGACAACAATCTCATAGCACTTGAAATATACGCGATAGACCAGAACGGCAACATAATCAACAACGATAAAGTTCCGATGCTGCTCGGTATATATTACAGACAGGGCTCGCTGTACGTTTCCCTCAACAGCATGATGCCCAATTACTGGAAGGCGAACAATATCAAGGTAGACGGTATCAATCTCAAGGGAGTCGTGTCATATCTCGTTGAGATGATTACGACTGCTATAGACGAATACTTCGGCACCAGTTGGGAAGAACACGGCGGCACGTCGGCTCAGGCCCTCAGTCTTTCACAGTCGGGCAGAGACGTTATCACGATAGCCGACGACGAGACCAGCGGAGAAGAAGTTGTTTATGTGAGCCCGACTATCCAGTCGCTGATCACGGCTGTCGCAAGCGTTGTAGGTTTCCAGGAAGCCGTCTACGCTACCGATGACCAGATAGTCATCGAAGTCAATCATAAGCTGTTCAACGCGATCAATCAGTTTATGGACAGCCCGATAGAGCTCCCCGTTGCTTTGGACGGCAAGCTTGCTCTCAATATCTTCGACGAAGGCATCGAAAGCATCGAGATCACCGCTACGGCGGGCGTTCCCGATAAGGATGCCGAAGGAAACGTCGTAAAGGACGAAAACGGCAGCCTCGTCACGAGTGATCCCATTGAAGTAGGGCTCAAGATGCACAACTTCATGTTAGGTTTCACGCAGAACGAATTTATGGATAGCGAAGCGACGACGCTCGACGGTTATATCGCGGAAAAACTTTCGCAGACTACATACGAAAGCAACGTCGGCGCGCTGCTCGAATCCGTACTCAAGGGCGTGGATCTCAATGCGAGAGCGAAGATCACGTTCAATAAGGGCAGATACGCGATAGGTAAATTCCTCGAAGGATTCGGACTCGACGTGCTTGCAGGCGTTCCGCTAGAATGGACATTTAGCGATGACTTCCTTATGGACGTTGAACTGTCGATCATGATGTCTATTGACAGGAACACGCGTTCAAACTCGATGTTTGCGATAGAGGTAACCGCTCTAGACGACATAAGCGTCGGCGGTGCTCTCGGTATGGATAAGGGTACGGTCATGCTGGGCGTGTACGGGTTCTACAGCCAGGATGCTTCCAGCGCGACATGGACGCCGCACATACTGCTCGATCTTACCAATATAAAGATTATGAATATCACGCTGCCGAAGATCAGTCTGGAATTCGATTTTGTTCAGACGTTGCTCGATCTGTTCGACAGCATAAAGATAGGAGATCAGCTGATCAGCGATTTCGATCTGGAATTCGATATTATGTCCCTGCTCAATTCCGACAGCGGATCTTCAGGTTCCGGAGAGGCTGCGACCAGCGCACTGTTTGCTGAAAGCGACGGCACCGCGGCAGGCACCGAACTTTCCGATTTCGGAGGCATAATCTTCGGTCTCAATGCAGAGAAGATATACGCGTCGCTGACTGTGGCGGCTATCGCGGATCTTCTGACCAAGGTCGGTGTGGATCTCGGCGGTTTCGATTTGGGAGCAATCGACCTCGCGGTAAATATGGATATTACGCGTACGGAAGGATGGACGCTGAGCGCGAGCGGTAACTTCCTGATGCCCGAAGACGAGAATCAGGAGCAGAATTTCGTGATGGAGGCGGAGATAGGTACTCCCGAATATCCGCTGACGGTCGGCTATGTACGCGACAAACTCAATCAGACGAAGCAGAGGGTCGAGGCCGAAGTGGACGAGTACACCGACGATCTTAAAAAGGCGATCATCGACACCGTAGGCGTGTTGTCGCTCGATATTACGCTCGACATGGAGACTTTCGACAGTCATATCGACTTTACTAAGATTATCAATAATATAATGATTTCGCAGGGACAGTATCTCGACCTGCCGATAGATCTGTATCTTGACGACTGGGCGAGCGTCTCTTCGGTATCGCTGAAGTGGGATCTCGACCTTGAGATCATAACCAATTCAAAACTTCTGATCGAGTTCAAGTACGGACAAAAGGATATTCTCAGCATCGGCATTACGGGCGGCGAGATAGTGCTCGACCTCTCGGGTCTCGGACTGTTCTCGTTCAAATTGACAAACAGCAGCCTGGTCAACCTGATCATGGGTTACGTCGATCAGATGATCGCGGATATAGGCGATCTGAATCTGTCAGACATAATCAACGGTCTGCTGAATCCCGAAGAGGATCTGCAGGTCGACGAAGTAGCGGGTGAGATTGCTGCGGGACTGAATATGGCGGACGGCGAGGAAGAAGACATCACGACGGACCTTATCGTCAAGATCCTTTCCGGCGTCAGAGCCGAGAACGTGAACCTGTTCGTCGACATTACATCCGAAACGATCGACTACATTTTCAAGTTGTTGCTCGGCATAGGTCTCGGTTTCGACGTCAACGTCGATCTGAAACTGGATATGCTCAACGGCGAGATCGAACTCGGACTCGGACTCAGCGACGTAGTAACGCTCGACGCGACTCTGAAACTCCAGGTAGGTGCTCTCGACGAAGAGATATTCATCGATACCACGGTGAGCGATATAGATACTTCCGACGGCTATACGATGGCTAAGAGCATGCTCGACAGCCTTGACATTGCTTTGTCGATAGACGTGCTCAGCAACAACGTAGACACGGGCGGCAACAACAAATATCTGAGGCTTTCGGTCGAAAAACTCAAATCGCAGAGGACGCTGAACGACGTGCCTAACACGCCTACCGTAGCGGCAAACTCCTTCCTCGTGACGATAGCGAAGGTCAACGCGGAAGGCGACTTCAACGACACCGATGTGACTTCGAACACCAAGTCGATAGCGTATCTCGCACTCGATTACAACATAGGAAAGATGTCGGTATATCTCGTAAAGGGCAATATTTCCTTGCTCGATATGGTAATAGATCTCGGCGTCAAGCTCGACATCAGTTTCGATCTCGATCTGGTGGGAACTCTCGGAGAGCTGTTCAACGGATTGCTCGCGGATCTCGACAAAGCCGCGCTCGAGGCTCAGGGAATCGTAGTCGAAGAGGCGAGCGTGAACGAGCCGCTCGCACTTGCGGACGGAGATGCGACGGCAGAAGAGGAGAGTCCGTTCACTGCGCTGTTTGCTGATCTCGACATATTCAAGTTGCTCGGCGGCGGTATCGACGTCAGACTGACTTCCACTGGCGTATTCAACGTAGACGTTGCGTTCGATCCGTACGAGATCAACAAGATGATCGACGGCGTGATGTCCCTGGTATTCGGACCGAATACGATACTCAATCTTGCAGAACTCGCGCCCGATTACTTCAGCACCAACTACCTAGCAAAGGTAAACTGGGACAGAGTCAACAACGACAGCCAGGGCTTCTGGCAGACGCTAAAGGCACAGCTGACCCCGCTCCTCAAAGAGGTTGTCGGCAATCTCGTCAGCAGCGCGCTGTCGCCGTTGATCACGGATGCTCTGCTCAACAATACTTACGAGGAGATACACGACATACTGATGAGACTGTTGCCGTTCCCGGTATTCAACAGACTTAACGTAGGTCTGACGACTCTCGACGGTACGTTCTCCAATTTGTACATCAAGGGTTACGACGACAACCAGGCGGTCGTCAACGACGAAGGCACGGTACTTTCTCAGACGACATATTACGAAAGCCCGAGAACGACGTATTACTACGCAAATAGCAGAAATTCGAATCACAAGACGGAGATCTATCTGTTCAATAAGTCGGCTAGCGTAGGACAGGAAGATAACACGGTCAGCGGCGAGTCTTCCGCGGGCGTCGTAGACTGGGGAGACATTACGTTGTCGGTCAATTTCGAGCCTTACGAATATCCTGCGGACAATGCGGAAGCGTACAGCATGCTTTACAATAAGTATTTCGCTAATAAGACCGCGCGCTATCAGTTTAATACGACGGTCAAGAAGACGAACGTGGAATTCTCCCTTGATGACGGCACGGTGCTCACTTCCGGCACTATGGATAAGCTGAACGTGGGGCAGATCTCAAAGGATATGCCGTCGACGGCGAAAGAGCCGACGGTGGTTTACGTCAACGCAAAGGCAAAGTTCGGCGGAGATGTAAAGACTCTTAGAATCGCAGTCAATATCTATCCCGCTACCGAGATAAGGTCTATCGAGCCGATCGAGGTGCATGCGTACGACGCTCTCGTCGACGAGATCACGATAAATCTGACCTCGGGAGAAAGCCGCAACATCCGTACGGAGGAGATGACTACGTTCGCATATGAGGCAAGCACTTATACGGCGCATGATAAAACGGTGAACGTAACGTTCAAGAACAGCGTGACCGTACCTATGACGGTTCACTTCCTTGACAGTACCGTAGTGGATATAGTCGGTAGCGGAAACGAACCCAATACGTTCGAGATCGACATGTATGCGTTTACCGAAAACAACAGAAAAGTTGACCGCTTTACGCCCGAATATCTGTATATCAAATATGCGGACGGGGCGACGTCCAGGATATTTGTCGATCAATGGGTTGTTCCGACAGAGACGGCTAATGCGATCGAAAGCAAGGCAGCTGACGATATGACCTCGATCAATGCTCCTGTACAGGCTTTGATAGCTCAGGGTACAGAGGCTGCACAGACGGTCGATCTTAAGGTCAGCGTAAAGACAAAGACGATCAGCGCGCTCGGTATCGGAGCGACTCTCGACACTCTCGAGATCAATCCGTACACCTATTTCCTCAGAGTAATAGGATACAGCAAAGACGAGATAATACCCGACGTTGCGATGGCTTACTATTACGAAGAGGCGACAGGTCAGTCGTACAACGAACAGGTCAACGTGGAAATTGCTTTCACGGCCGACAGTCAGGGCAACAATTTCAGCGAGGATCTTCTCAGATACGACCTGATCAACAATTATAAAGGTACGGTCAGTCTTGATAAATCCAAGTACGGAGACAAAATGGGAGTTGATCCTGAAACAGAGGGATACGACTCTCTCGAAGTCGGATATTTCGGATGGACTGAGGAGATCGACATCAATATTGTCAGCAACAGGATAGTAGCGGTATACTTTGACGAAGATCTGACCGAGGAGACGTTCACGGTACATCCGTACGAATTCAATGCTCTTACGGCAGAGCAGAAGAACGCATACTTCCCGACCACGGCATATATCAAATTTGCGTCCAACGCGGTAATCAAGATGCCGATCCGCTGGTATAACTGGAACGACAACGGCGAACCCGAATTGTTTGTCGGCGAGAATTACGTCCCCGAATACTACAGTTACAGCGAGCAGTGGATGATCGAGATAGGTTTCGTCACGGGTGAGTACGAAACGAACGCTATCGCTAACGGTCTGACTGCCGAGAATTTGCAGAGCAGATTCATGCAGAGAGCTAACGTCGGCGTGTTCGTCGACGGTATGGCGATCGAGTCTCTCAATATCCCGGGGGCAGGCGAAGGCGACGACTATTTTGAAGTCAACCCGATAGACGTGCTCTATCTCGACAAGGCTCCGTTCCCGTCCGAGATCGAAGTCACCTATACCGACGGTTCGACCGCCAAGATCGGCGTTTACGACTGGGTAGGAGACGAGAACATCGACGTGACTATGGACGGCAGCGAAGTCAGAGAGATACAGGTCATGCTGACAGCCGACAATCTCAACAACTACACCGTAAGATATAAAGTCGTTGCTAAAGAAGATCCTGTTTATGCTTACGGCGAGTTGGTACTCGATCCGTTCGGATACGTTACCACAGTCAAAAACGGGCAGACTGTCAACGAGTTCAAAGAATTCGGGGATAAACTGGACGTCAGGTTCGAAAGAACGGATACACCTTCGATTGACGATATAATGCCGCTTGAGAACGAGATATACAGTGTTACGGTCGAAAGCTGGGATCTTGCGAACATCACGCTGTCTTCGGGTAACGACGGTTACGCGATAGCGAATATAAGAGTCAAGACTGTCGACGGTTACACGACCCAGCCGATCAGAGTTCCCGTCAGAATGAAGACTGTCGCAGCGAGAGAGGACGGATTCCTCGAAATAGATTATCAGTATTTCGGCAACGACTTCATCGCGGTACTCTACGATACCGATTCGGGCAAGTATTTCGCTAACTTTGCGGATGACGTCGAGCTGAACAGGATAGCCGAAACCGATCTCACTATCACCTACTGGTGCGAAGAGGACGTCGAACTCTACGAGGGCGAAGTCACCGACGACATCGCGGACGAGATAGTGGTCAGAGACGGCAAGAACTATCTCAAGGTATACACGACGCGTTCGATCAGCGTCACCGCGATATTCGATAAAATGCCGCAGACAGCGACAGACCCGAGAGTTAAATATTACTATCTCGACGAGCCTGCCGACAGTGTGGCAAACAGTGCTTCTACAACGTACGAGGTGGAAATTACCTTCTCGGATTGCGGCGGCAGGAGCTATGGTCATACAATGCAAGGTAAAGTATGCGTTATGGGTGTATCTCCCGAATACGGTATGACCACGGAGGGCAACTGATATGGAAAGAAAAATGAATAAGAAAGTAACTATCACCGTCGGGCTTCTGGTTCTTATCGCGTTGCTTGCCGCGACGATCTGCGGGATATGGTTCAACCGCGAATCCAACGATACTCTCGCTTATACGCTGAACGCAAACGTGGTAAACGCGAAGATAGGCAATCACGGAGTCGGAGAGGTCTCGGAGCAGATCTCTCCCGACGATCCCAACGCCGAGACCAAAGTCAGAGAAAGACACGGCGTCGGCAGCAACTATCAGGTGGTATGGATAGACAGCGAAGCTAAACTCAAAGAGAACCTCGAGACGGCTTCGGGCGCGAAAGCCAACGCAGGAGCGAATAAGATCCTCATATTCAGCAACAAGGTCGACTGGAGGCAGGACGTTATCAACGAGGACGTCGGCACGCAGAAGTTCGTCGGTATCCTCGACGGTAACGGTTACGATCTCAATATCTACTTCACCGCGCCTGCCGAAAACGGCGGAACGGCGAAGGGCAGCAACGGCGATTATTACACCGTAACGGCGAGCGACGTCGGCGAGTCGTCGGGCAACTTTCCTAACGAGAAAGACAAGGATAACAACGGTGCTGATAACGGCACGGGCGTACACGGCATGGGACTCGTCGTCGGCGTCAATGCGGGCACGATAACCAATCTTACGATCAATTATACCGCCATGGACGGCGCGATGCAGCCTGCCACCACCGACGGCTCGGGCGATATGGCTGACAGCAAATCGCTCGACTCCGCGCAGGACCCCGACAATCCGTATGCGTACGGTATCGTGACGGGCGTCAATATCGGTACAATCAATAACGTCTACGTCAATCAGCAGGCGATATTCAACGGCAACACCAAAGCGAGAAACGACGGTTCGGGTCTGTGGAACCCCGCAACTCCGTACAGGAACTTCTCTGCGGTAGGCGGCGTTGCCGGCGTCAATATGGGTTACGGCAATATCACGAACTGCTACGTTTTCCTCGGCAACGACCTGTGGGCGCAGGCAGACGGCTCTGTGAGCGGAGGTTCTTCTTCGGCGAGATTTTCGTCCGCGTTTGCCGGAGGTCTTGTCGGTCTTATCAGGGGCGACAACGCACAGCTTACCTACAGCTACGTTGACGGAGACGGAGGTATCAACGCATGGGCTATGAGAGGCAGGACGAAAGTCGCTCTTACATACGAGGCCAATAAGGCGTGGTCGCTCGCTTATGCAGGCGGCGTTACGGCGGGCAAGATCGTGTTCTATGTAGAAGACAACAACTATTACGGCGTAGCGAGACCTATGGGCGCGAACCAGGTCAAGGGTATCATAAGCAACTGGACGGGTACCAGACGCGACTCCTACGGCAATACGAGTTATCTCGGCAAAGAGGGAATAGGTACGTCGAAGAGAACGGCGAAAGGTATGCCGTTCGATATGTTGTATTCCGCAGACCAGGGTACCGACAAGCAGGATATGATCATATTCCCGTTCAACTACAAGGCGACGACCAACTCTTCGACTCTCGATATGTCGCACGAAGGGCTGGACAAAGCTCCCAACGAGGAGTCGGAAGTTCAGAACTTCTCGCTTCCGGCAAAGATGTACGGCAACTGGGTAGACGTTTACAGCTGGAAGCACGGCTCGTATGACGAATCGGAAGTTTCGCTGACGTTCGAAGGCAACTACTTGCGCGTTCAGGCGAAATCCGACATATTCATGAACACACAGGAAAGCAGTCTCGAAGACGTAACGAGAGCGCAATACCCCAACGGATATTCGCTGAAATACGATAATACATACAGAGGAAACTTCGTATGGTCGATGGATATTTACACGCTGGGAAAGAATATCGATCCCGAAACTCAGATCTCTTCGGCAAATGCGATCAAACCCACCGATCAGACGGGATCGTTCGTGCGTTATTATTCGAGCAATATGTCGAAGGGCAGTTACGTCGTCAAGTTCGGCGCGACCTATGCGTACAGCATACAGAATAACAGCACGACTTCGAAACAGTACAACAACAAGCCTATAACCGCAGATATGATGCCTAAGCTCATATTGCAGAACAAGGACAACTCGACGTTCGAAGTTTTCGAGTCGGGCGGTAAGTACAAATGGAACATCGTGGCGGCAAGCACGGGTCAGTCAATTGTCAGAGAACAGTCGATCTATCCCGACACATATTACATGCAGCCGTACGCGATCGTTGACGAAGAGATGAACAGCGGCTATGCATATTACGACGAGACGCAGAGAACTCTCGCGGTCAGCGATTCGACTGAGCGTTCTATGGTAGTCGTTTCGAAAGCTACTTTGTCGTTGCGCTACGACTATGCCGACACCTGGGTCTCAGCGGCTGAGATCAACGTATCGATGACGTCGAACGGAGTGACTCCTTCGTCGAAGATGATCTCTGCATATTCGTATCAGGGCGGGACGATGAGCGGCATAGTCGATCTCGAAAACGTCAATGCCAACAACTCGTTCAGCTTTATAGAAAGCGTATCCACGCCTAAGAACGGCAGAACGATATATAACGTAACGGCGTACGTCAAAAAGGATGACGGATCGTACGTTGCGGTTGCCGATACTTCGCGTGCGAGTGCATCCGAAAAGACTGTTACGGTAAAAATCGACGCAACGGCTCCGGTATTATCGGGAGAGACGTATTATACAGTTTCCGAAATACTTTCGAAAGCTCAACTCGGCGAAGACGCGACTCTCGAGGCTATGTATGACGCATGGAAAGCCGATCCGTCGAAATTCACAGCTCTTTCCGCCGACGAAGTGAAAAGCGGCAGATGGTACAACGAAGACATACTCGTATTTGTTGAATCGAGCGACGAAGACCGCAGCGGCATAAATACCGTATCCGTCAGCGAGGCTGTCAACAGCACTGATTCCGGTATCGTTGTGGATCAGAGCAGGTACCACAACGTCATTTCCGGAGGTTCTTCGGTAACCGTTGTCAGAGTCTCGGGCGTTCCGTACGTCAAGATCACGCTTACTGACAACAATTTCAATACCGTGACAATAGGTCTAAACGACGGAGGCAGGATAAACGTCGATAAAACGTCTATATCAATCAACGACCTGAAAACGGTTTATCTGGATTACAGTTTAGCCGAGGACAAGGCGTATACTAAACTGCAGATATCATTCAACGCTACGTTCGGCGGAGCGGGATTGTATATGTGGTATTATATCGATAACAATACCCTGCTCGAGGATGGGGACGGCATCGACAAGATACCTGCTGACGCTGAGTGGAAACTGTATGACTTCGGCAGGGCCGTAAATTCGGGATCGGATGTCGATACGTTTATTCCCGAAAATATGGAAAAGGCGGCGTTGTTTGTCAAATTCACGTCCGCAGTCGAAGGATACGAAGTAGCCGAACCCGTTATATTCCGAATTCACGCTGATCCCGGCGGACTCGGAGATATGTACAAATTCACGATAGATCTGAACGGAGCGAATATCGCGATAAATGCAAGATACCTCGAGATATACGATTCGACAAGCGACACTGCGTACAGACTAGATAATCTCGTAAACAATCAGTATACGGGGGTCAACCTCGCTTCGCTGTTCACGAAGTCTTACGACGGAACGCTCAATCTCAAGCCAACCCTCGAATTCAGATTCACGTCTGATGTAAACGAGCAGACGGAACTCAGATCCAACGTACACTACACGGGTATATTCAATGCGGCGACCTATCAGTCTTCGTTCAGAATAACCTGGCTCAAGCTCGTAGCCGAATATTCTGATATGAATGCCAGCGACAACGTCAAACTCAATCTGAGTATAGTGACCGACGATGAAGTCAGCCCTATATCTATGAACGTTTCGGTCGATTACGGCAACAACAACGTTCAGCAGGTCATGGCGATAGGCACAAGGATCACGAAGAGCAACATGGCGTTTGACATCAATCAGATATTTACCGAGGGCACGGACATCACCATGAGCGCGGGCAGTGTGGATACGTCGAGCGGTTCGGCGGTGTTCAAGTGGACTTACGGTGACTTGTTCGACGGTCTTGTGGTCAAGATAGCAAACGATGCGTCCGGCGGTGAATTCTATTTCAGATTCAAGAGCATGGGGCTCGAGCAGGGATCTGCACATATGAACGTCGGCGGCAGCTATACGGCGTATGTAGACGCTATCAAGATAGACAGCCCCGTTTATCAAATGGATGATTTTGCCGAACTCGTCAAGAACGGTGAAACCTATGAAGGCGACGCAGGTGCGAATTATTCTGTGTCGATCACGGGAACCATTCCGATCGAAGTGCAGAAGAAAGAAGTCAGAGTCACTTTTGCGCTCGACGAAGTGGTCAGATTCTCATATTCGATCCCTTATGACGGTCTGGGACACAAAATGACCGCCGCTTACACCGACGTGGACGGCGTGGTTCAATACGCGAAGATCGTCTGGTACGAAGGAGATCAGGTCAAGACCTACAATGAAGTGAAGGAAATAGGCAGCTATACCGCAAAAGCCGTGATCGAGGATAACAACTATAAGATCAAAGGTCAGTCGCAGCAGTCTATCAGCATTATCGCGACATATCTCGACGTTCTGGTACCCGATAAGACGGCACAATATAACGACGGCGGTACGGTGTCTTATATCCCCGATCTTCCCGAGGATTCTCCCGCAAAGGGAAAGAATATCGTATATACGATTATTTACTATCAGAAACTGGGCAATTCACTCAAACTTCTCGGCGAGAATTATCCCGTTACAGAGGTGGGCGAGTACTACGTCAAAGTTTCGTTCGATCCCGAAAAGCAGACAGATCCGGATCTGAAAAAATTTGCGGCAAAGAACTACGAGAAGGCGGATGCGACGTACGGAGCCGGGAGCATAGATAATTACATTTCGTTCAACGTCGTTAAGGCGGACACGAAAATATCGGGCGTAGAGAATCAGATCTCCACTTATAATAAGATGGATCAGATAATCGATTTCTCCGACGCTGAGGTCAAGTCTGCCAGCAAGGGCAATGACGTCGCCGGGAATGTCAGGTTGCAGTACTGGGATGCGGATCAGGAGCAGTACGTCGATTACGACAGCACTGCCGCAAACGGAAAGTACAGGAACGAGGGCACTTATTCCTACAGACTCGTCTATGACGGCAACGAAAATTATAACGCTTGCGAACTTCTTCTGACGCTGACTATCAATGCGGCGAAGATCACCGGTGTGACATTCGGCGGTGACGTCGGAGAAGAGGGCATCCTCGGAGTAAAGAAAGTTTACGACGGTAAAGCTCTTTCTCTCGAGGCTACAGTTGCCGCAGACAGCAATATCGTCGGAGAAGATGCAAAGATCGAATATTCCAGAATGGAGATCGGCGGATACAGCGAAAATACACCCGAATTTACGATTGTGGGAAGACACCAGATATGGATGAGGATAACCTGTGACAATTTCGAGTCCGTTGAAACTACCGCGTACGTCATAATCACGACAGCACCGCATCCCGATGACGCCATTACGTTTACGGGCGGTCAGATACGCACGTTCGAATATGACGGTAAAGAGCATTCGATAGAATATACGCTTAATACCGAAAAGTACGGCACGGGTATATCCGTAACTGCATCGAACATAGAGAAGACAGATGCCGGAGAATATGTAGGCAGCATTTTAGTAGTAATGGCAAATTATGCCAGCGGCGAATACGAGACGACTCTCACCATCACGCCCAAGAAGATAAGCGAAGTGGATACCTCTTCGCTGAACAAAATACAGCAGGAGCAGGGATTTACTTCGGATACCGACCTGACAGAGATAGAAATCACCTTTGTCGGGGTAAACGGTACAGAGCGGGCAGAACTTACTTTCTGGGACGAGAATGACAATATAGTGATTCCCGATGCATACGGATGTCTGCCGGCAGGAACTTATACTATAACGTATGACGCAGGCGACAACTACGATCTCAGCGAAGTGGGAGAGATCACGCTGACCCTTGCGCAGGGTTCAGGCGAAAGACCCGATCACGAGCATGTTGACAGCAACGGCGACGGAGTTTGTGACGAATGCGGAGAGCAGATAGGCGAGGAGGGCGGCGAAGAGAGCTGCGATCACGTCGATGCAGACAATGACGGCAAGTGCGACAAATGCGGTGCGTCAATGAGCAGCAAACCTACTGAGCCAAAGGAAACACCGAATGCAGTTGTCTATGTCGTGATAGCGGTATGTGCTGTGCTCGTGGTAGCGGCAATAGCAGGCGTCATCGTTGCGGCGGTAGTGAAGTCCAGGAAAAAGAAAAACAACAATCGCTATAACATAATATAAAAATGTGATGCTCCGCGGCAATTACACCGCCGCGGAGGAAGGTGACTGCATAGGGCAGTTTACGGAGGGAAATATATGGAAAAAGCAAAAAAGAAGATAGTATCTTCCGCAGTGTTCGTCGCGATAGTGGCGGTCGTGGTATGTTTTGCGCTGATCTTCGGCAACGCAGGAAATACCGCGCCTTTCGCGGGCGATACCGTAGCCGTTACGGGCAGCAATGCGGACGGTATGATAAACGGTATCTATACCGCGATCTCGGGGAGCGAAGCAACGGCTCGCTATAACGCTCTCACTTCTGCAGAAGGCGGCTATACGGGAATCAGCGGTCAGACTGCATTTGAGAATACTTTCAAGAGCGGAAACGAAGCGAATATCGCCGGCAAGAAGTACGCGCTCGATCCCGCGTACTCATACGAGGTGACCAGTTCGATGGCATACTGGGATCAGGTCACTCTCGACGGTTGCGGCGCAACTGTAAAGATCACGAGTCAGCCTGACTTGAAAGAACTCGGCGCATGTCAGCAGGCATTGAATCTCCCTTACGGGCAGTATTTAGATGGGGGTAGCGGCTACGGAGCGGGAACGCTTTTCGACTCGTATCCCAGAAAAGATTCCGACGAAGGCATATTTATAAAAGCCAGCGGTGGTATGGCGACCTATGCGCTCGGAGTTAACATATCAAATTGTAATTTTGAGTATAAGCTTAGTGAGAGCTATTATTATGTGAGAATGGGAACAGATTTGCTTAATCGACCTGAAGAAAAGACAGACGATGCCAGCTATCTTTACGGAGGTTTGTTCGGAGTGCTTAGTGTAGGAGACGGATCCTCTCCTACTACTACGGGGTCTGTTATAGACAATTGCAGAATATATTGCGAAGCAACCATCGAAGTTAAAAAAACAGTCTCGGGTGCAGGGCGAGACAAAGTCAGTCGTCCGTATCACGGGCTGGTAGCTTTCGGTACCATAGCAGGATACTGTTACGACAGCAAATTAACAAACAGTGAAGTGGAAATTTCGAATAATACGAATATAACTTTGCGCAGTCACGGTACAAGCAGCGGTACTGGCGGCAACAAAGGTACGCCCAGGGCAATAATAGGCGGCGCGTTCGGCATTCTGCAGAACGACTGTCTGGTCAGCGATATATATCTGACCGGAGGGGGAACGTTTACATGTGACGTCAGCGGAAAATATTATATGACCCAAGGCAGCGCGAGACTGGGGCTCGGCGGCGGTCTTGTAGGTTGCGTCGTCGACAAGAACAGCAGCGGCGTTCCCGAATATATGGTCAACGGCTCGGGTACCGCGGTGATAAAGAACGTGGTCAGCAGTTGGACCGGAAAAGTAACCGGTTACGGCGCGGCGGCAATCAGCAACAGCGACGGCGATATATACAACTACGACGGA
This sequence comes from uncultured Christensenellaceae bacterium, assembly GCA_944380305.1. Classification (GTDB taxonomy): domain Bacteria; phylum Bacillota; class Clostridia; order Christensenellales; family UBA3700; genus Ornithoclostridium. The sequence continues at coordinate 30,324 of CALWHF010000001.1, read as the reverse complement.
AAGGAAGTCACGGGTGCGATCGTCGGTATCACGGGATCTTACTATAACAACGGTGCCGGCGCAAGCAATATGAGCGGAATATACTTCCTGTATAACGGCACGGGTGACGCTCCGTCTTACAGGAGCAACTTCTTTGCGGACGTCAGCGGCGGAGGTTATTCGTATTCCGACTTCAACTATGCTTATATCGCTATCTCCGAAGACGGCACGGACTGGCTCGGAAACAGCGCGGGAAACAGAAAGACGACGATAGACTTCGACGAAACAGGCTCAAATCTGACGCTTACGTTCGATGTATCGTCCGAAGCGAGTCTGAGAAAGATCGTCTGGGAATACAGCATCAGCGACATCATCGCGGGCGGAAATCCCGAAACATATTCGGTCTGGGAACAGAGCGGCGGAGTAGACGTCACTTCTTTCGATACCGCGGTAAAGACGCAGACGGTATCTGTTAAAAATTCTACCGACGGTACTGGCAGCAGCAATAAGAAATACGCGTTCGTCTCGGGACAGGCGGTCTTCTACGACGTGTCAAACCCCGGCGAGACGTTCAGCGACGAAAAGGAAGGAGAAGTGGTCGTAAGAAGATATGAGACTGCTGATTATGAATACAACGCTACAGCGTTGACAGCACCACAGGTGAATTTTTATCTGAGAGCGGATAAAGAAGGATCTCCGCTCGAAACTTCTGTCGACAATTCGCAGTGGCAAGCATTTATCGACGGTATCGGGGACGGTATGGACGTCGGATCTGATGAGACAAAGGCAGTCAACAGCTGGCATGTGGCTCTTGTTACCGAAACTAAGGAATTTAATGCGAAATACGCCTATTATGCATCTACGTCAAAGGGCAATTTCGTTGCGTACAAGGCAGATAATACGGTCACTTCCGATACGGTCGAAGGTTCGCCTGTAGGGATAACGTATTACATTTATAATGTGACGCCAAAGACGATCACCCCTTCGGTCACTCCCGAAGCGGATCTCGAATACGATGGCGAAGCTAAAGAATACAACGTGAATTTCAACGACGAATTATATGCCGGAGATTCGGTAAAAGCAACGCTGAGCGTGTTTACCTTGATAGGCGATGTAGAAAGTCCCGCTGCGCTCGGTGCGATCAATGCGGGCAATTATCGCGTGAAGATAACCGATCTCGACAATGACAACTATCAGCTTTCCGAAAATGTTGCGGCATGTGACTTTGCGATAAGGAAGAGAGCGATCACCGCGTCCATTGACACTTCTCAGACCTCGTTTGTTTATAATAAACAGGCCCAGGCTCCGACCGTTACCGTGGACAGAGTGGTGGGAGATCCTTCCAACGTGTATTCGGTATCGTATGTTAAAGACGGTGTGCCTAGCACAAATACCGATGCGGGCAATTATCAGATGACCATATCGCTTAAAAACGAGGCGATGGGCAACTACGAACTAGGCGGTACATTGACGGGTACGTTTGAGATAACTCCCGCTCCGCTGACGTATATCGGCGAAGATTCGTACAGCATGATCTACGACAGTTACAGTGTGAGCGTGCAGAAACTTACCGATGAAGGTATTATGTTCAGGAACGAAGACCTCGATCAGACTCTCAACATAAAGGTGTCTTTCAGAAAGGAAGGAGAAAGCGAATATAATCTGCAATCCATTAATTATGTAGGAAAATACGACTGTCTGGTCACTTCGAGCAGCGATCCGAACTATCAGACTACGACCGAGGAGATCTCGATCGAGATAACCAAGGCTCCCGTGTCTTTCGGCATCATTCCAAACTATGACGGCGAATTCGATGAGAATTATTCTGTCGAATATACCGGCGGAGATATGAGCTTTATCGCGTCTGTTTCGAACATAGGCGTGCTTGACAACAGTGCGTTCAATTTCCACGTTGTTGCTTATCCCGCAGTTTATGATGATGCGTCGGGCAAGTGGGTCAAGCAAGAGGGTGCGGAAGGTGTTTCCATAGTGCACGACGCGGGCAACTATCTTGCTGTACTCGAGTATAACGAGGACATCGATTCTCGCGTGCTCGACAATTACGATATGAGCAATACTGGTTCGAGAGAACTCGCGTTTTCTATCACCAAGAAGGAACTGATCTGGCACTTTACGGGTACAGAAGGTCTCGAGTATGACGAAGCGATCGGAAAGTATTCGGTCGTTTACAACGGACAGTATCACAAGCTGGCATTCGAGGACGGGAACGTCAGCCTCAACGATCTGCTGGCTCCCGGCGATAAGAACAAATACAGCTTCAACGTCGTCGACGGTGTTATATCGATAGAGTATTTCAACGATACTGAGGGAGGAGTCTATTCCGTCGGCACCTACGGCGTGCGCGACGCGGGCAGCTATCTCGTAGTACCGGAAATCGTGAGCGGAAACAACCCCGACCTCTTCGTGAACTACGACATCAAGGGCGGCACGCTCGAGGTCAGGCAGAAGCCTGTCACCGTTGTAGTGAAAGACGTCACGATACCTTACGGCACCGATCTCGACATGCTCAGCGAAGAGACTTACGAAAGCATGTGGGAGTATGGCAGCGAGGAGCAATTCCTGCCCGAGGACGAGGAGAATCTGCCGTTGCTGACGTTTATCTGGGAAGGAGCGGGGCTTGACGAGAATCCCGTCAGAGGCACTTATCCGTTCTCGTTTGCTCCGAGTTTCTTGAACGAAAACGCTAAGAATTACGACATCACGTTCAGCTATGAAACGGGAGATCATGCGTTCTTCACCGTTACGGGTCTCGAACTGGAAGTCGAGGTAGTCGTTACGGATAAAGACGGCAACGCGATCGAAGTTAATCCGATCGCTGACGGCAAATACTACGAGACGAGCGCGCTTTACAACGGCGGCGACTACACCGTCACCCTCAGGGCGACAAATTATATCGAAGGCAATCCCGCAGTAGAGTGGAAAGCGGATAGTGCCAGCTTTGTTTTCAGGAACAATGTCGACAGCAAAGAAGTCACATTCGCTTTGAGTGACGAAGCAAACAAGGTTTATTATATACATGAGGATCTGTCGGGACTCGGTCAGGCAGACGGCTTGTTTACCGTTAAATTCACGGTCGACAAGCGCACGATAAACGTGACGCCAAACGACGTCGAAGTAGAATACGGCAAAGAATTCGCCGACAACGGCGCGATTTTCGACGGAGAATTCGTCGAAGGAGAACGCGATTGGTTCACATACACCGTATCGCTCGAGAGCGAACTCGGCAGCGAGATCGGAACTACCGCTAACGTCAACGTATCGGTGGCTGCCGTTGCCGAACATCAGGATGCTGCGGGCAACTACGATTTCGTATGCAATAACGGTACGGCGACGAGAGTCAGAAGAGAGATCCATATCACGTTTACGGACAGAGGCAAGTATTACGGTGACGAAATTCTTTCCGTCATGAAGGATACGGATTACACGATAGTCGAGACCGACGTTACAGACGAACTTGAAGTGAAATACGTTCTGACTGACGCGGAAGGAGCGGAGCATTACGATGCCGTCAATCTTGCGGCAGGCGAATACGCTATCGGCGCGGAGGCGGGCAACGACAATTACACGCTCGTCGTGACCGAAGGCAATAAGTTCACCGTAAACAAGAAGGCGGTCAACGTGACGTTCACTCCCGTTGAAGTAGAATACGACGCAGCGGCGCATCCGATCGGTTACTCTATAGACGGGCTGATCACGGGTGACGAAGGCGTTACCGCGGTCATAAGCTATACGGGTATAGACGAGGGCGATCCCGTCAACGTAGGCGAATACGTTGCTACGGTAGTCGGATTCTCTTCGCCGAATTACAGCGTCGGCACCGTGACGGGAGACAACACCGTTAAGATCAGCAAGATAAGCGTTACGATAACCGTGCTTGACGGCGTCAGCGCATACGGTACGGGCGACATAGTTCCCGCAAACGGGACATACTTCACTTCTGACAGTGCATTGTTCGACGCAGAGGACGTGCAGCCGTATTACAGCTATATCGGTAGCGGCAGCGTTGATTCGCTCGCTCTCGGCGAATATGCTAATACGCTCACGCTCGGCTTTAACGGCGCGGCGGTAAGCAATTATGATTACACGTTCGCGGGCAATGCGAAACTGACCGTAAACGCGGCAGATCTTGCAGACGTTGCATCGCTTTCCGAGCTCTCTTCTGTCTACGACGGTACGTCCAAGACGGTAACCGTAAACGGCGTCAAGACGGCTGAAGTCAGCGTTGCGATCACTCTCGACGGAGAGACCGTCACCGAGATCAGAAATGCGGGAACGTATACCTTTACCGTCACGCCCGCGGCAGGAAATACCAACTATACGGGCAGCGCGACGCTGACCTATACGGTAGACAAGGCGGTCTTCGACGGAGTATTGACCGCCGACAACTCGGTCTACGACGGCAACGCGGTCGTTCTCGCGGTCGATCCTAAGTACGGCGAAGTGATCTTCACGATCACGCTTAACGGCGAGGTCGTCACCGAGATCAGAAACGCGGGCACATATGCCGTTACGGCTACGGCTGGAGAGAATTCCAACTATGTCGGCACGGTCGAGGGGATGACTTATGTCGTCAACAAGGCTCAGATCCCCACGCCGACTCTTCAGGACATCACCGTTACTGCTGTATGGAACGGATTTACCGTGACCGACAAGAACGGCAAATTCAGCGTCCTCGTCACTCTCGACGACAGCGACTGGAGCAATGCGACGAATTCCGTCAGCGGACTCAAACCCGAGACGGAGTACACCGTATACGTCAAATTCGAGGGCGACGCGAACTATGTCGAGTCCGGCGTTCTTTCCACGGGAATTACCACGGGTAAGAAACTCGCTGCGACTCTCGATCCGTCCGACGTTACCTATACCGTTTACTATAACAAGATCGTAGTGACCGTAAAGGGCGAAGGCTCGTTCGCGTACAGCTCCGACGGCGGCAAGAAGTGGCAGGACGGCAATACGCTCAGCGGACTCAAGGCGGGCACCGAGTACAGCGTATCCGTCAAAATCAAAGAAAGCGATACCCAGGGCGAATCCAACGTAGTGACCGTCAAGCTGACGACAGGCAACGATCCCGCTGCTTTCAACGACGCGTTCAACGCGCTTGGCGATACTGTCACGGCGGCAGATCTCGACAACTACGATAAGATGATGGAAGCTTACGAAGGACTCGCGGACGGCGATAAGGCGAACGTAGACAAGACCAAACTCGACAAGTTGACGACTTCTTACAACGCTCTGATCGCAGAGGTCAACGGCGACGTCATCGCGGCTCAGAACGTCGCGAAGAAAGCGGCAGGCAAGGGTGTTGCGGCTGCGGCTGCGAGCGTGCTCGCGGTAGTCATCGCGGCTATCGTCGCAAAGAAAAAGTTTGTATTCTGAGAGGTGAAATAATTATGAAAAAATCTATAACGGCTTTTATCATTGTATTGACCGTAATCGCGCTTGCGTTCTCGATCGCGGGTTGTAAAGTCAAGATCACGACTGACGAGATCTGGAACCTCGCCACTTTCAAGACTTCGAGCGGCGAAACGGGCAGAGACGTCTATATAAAGGTCAGTAAAGAAGGCATCACTTTCTACGAATACAAGACCGAAAACGGAGACGTTACGGTAGACTTCAAACGCGAAGGCATAGAAGCTCCCGCGCTCGACCTCTCGAAGGACGGCGTATCTCTCAGTCTGTCGGCAGACTATCTCGCCAACGAGAAGACTAGTTTCGAAGACGAGATCGCAACTTATACCGCAGACATTCAGAATACGGCTGCCGTCCTCGACATTGCGGATGCGAAGAACGCAAAGATCGCGATCAAAGTCAACAACGAGACAAAGAAACTGGTATCGACGTATATCGAATACGTCGGCACCAACGGCAGCAGCGTAGTCATCACGGTAACTCCGTACTACGCCTGAGGCTGTAAAGATTTCGCTTATCGCCCGTACTCCCTTCGTAGCGGGCGGAGCGTGAAGAAAAACGGAGGCTCTGCGTTTTGCCTGCAATTCGCAGAGCTTTTTTGTACTCTTTTATAGTTGCGAAGGTATGGTTTTTGAGGGGTCGCGCGCTTGATAATCGGGCGGCGATAGGTTATAATGGAAACATGAAATACGACGTGATAATCATAGGCGGCGGCGCGTCGGGAATTGCGTGCGCGATCATGCTCGCTCGGGACGGCAAAAAGACCGCGGTAATAGAGGCAAAGGACAGAGTGCTGAAAAAAGTGCTCGCATCGGGCAACGGCAGGTGCAACCTGTCCAACGTCGCCGTAGATGCGTCACGTTACAACGCGCCCGATTTCGTCGGACCGGTCTTGCGGGCTTTCAGCGGCAAGACGGAACCTTTTTTCAATTCGCTGGGGCTCGAGCTGACCGAGGAGGATGGCAGGATATATCCGTACAGTTTGAGCGCGACAAACGTTGTCAACGCTCTCGTGCGAGGCGCGGCAGACGCGGGTGCGGAGATAAAGTGCGGGGAAAAAGCGGAAAAAGTCGTCCGTGACGGCAAATATTTTGCCGTGACTACCGATAAAGGGGTTTATTATTGCGAAAAACTCGTGTTCGCCGCAGGGCAGAACGCTACCAGCGGTACAGACTGTCTGTCTATGCTCGCGCATTTCGGTCACACCGTGACGGAGAGATACCCCGCGATCTCGCATATCCCGTCAAAGTCCGTCAAAGGCGCGTCGGGCGTAAGGGCACGGGCGGGACTGAAACTGTTAGCGGGACGCGACTGCGTTTTCGATAAGAGGGGAGAATTGCTCTTCAAAGACAACGCGCTCAGCGGGATACTGGCGTTCGAGGCGTCGTCGTATTACGTCCGCGCTTTGAGAAAAGAACAAAAATGCATAGGCTTTATAGATTTCGTGCCCGAAAGGAGTGAAGAAGAGATAACGCGTTTTCTCTCGCAATGCGGCTGCGATTGCGAGACCGCGCTGTGCGCGTACCTGCACAAGTCGCTTGCCGCGGCTGTCGCAAAGACGGCGGGTGCGACTGGCAAGGCGGCAAATGACGCGCGCAGACTCGCCAAAGCGTTGAAGAATTACGAGGTGACGTTCGACGGAGTGTCCGACATGAAGAACGCGCAGGTGGTTTCGGGCGGGCTCGCGCTCGACGGATTCGATCCTGTCACGCTGGAGTCTGAAAAGACAGAGGGGCTGTATGTGACGGGCGAAGCTCTTGACGTGGACGGAGATTCGGGCGGATTCAATCTGCACTGGGCATGGGCAAGCGCGTATGCTGTCGCAAAGGCGATAATCGGAGGCGCGGATGTTCAGGCTTAACGACGTAAAGATGTCCGAGGGGTTTTCCGAGACCGACGTGATGAAAGAGGTAGCGCGTATTCTGGGAATACCTGTTTCGGAAATAGAAGAAGTCAGATTGCTGAGGAAGTCTCTCGATTGCAGAGGAAGACGTCCCGTTTTCGTACTTTCGGCAGGCGTTTCTCTGAAAGACGAGAACGCGTTTCTGAAAAAGAGCAGAGAGAAATATTCTCCCGTATCGGAGGCGAGACCTCTCAGAGAGCTTGCGACTGAGATAAAAGCGGTAAGACCCGACAGACCGGTCGTCGTGGTCGGCAGCGGACCGGCAGGGCTTTTCTGCGCGCTGACGCTCGCGTATGCGGGCATAAGACCGATAGTCCTCGAACGCGGACTCAGTGTCGAAGAAAGGACGAAAAAAGTGGAGGAGTACGCCGCGGGCGGCGGGCTAGACGAGGAATGCAACGTGCAGTTCGGCGAGGGCGGAGCAGGTACGTTCTCGGACGGAAAGCTGAATACGGGCGTCAACGATTCGCTGGTGTCAGTCGTGCTTGCTGAATTTGTCAAGTACGGCGCGCCCGAAGAAGTACTTTACGATTCAAAACCGCATATTGGCACGGATAAGCTCGTCGGAGTAGTCGCGGCTATGAGAAAGGCAATCGTCGCCGAGGGCGGAGAGGTGCGTTTCGGACACAAGCTGAGCGATATTGCCGTGAAAGACGGCATACTGAGTTCTGTCAGAGTCGAATGCTCGGACGGAGAATACGAGCTGCCCTGCGAGGCGTGCGTGATAGCGATAGGACACAGCGCGAGGGATACATTCGGGAAACTTTCGAGACATCTCGTCATGACTCAAAAACCTTTCGCGATAGGCGTCAGGATAGAACATCTCCAGAGCAGGATGAACGCGTCGAGATACGGCTTTGCATACAAGGATCTGCCTCCCGCAGATTACAAGGTCGTCGCGAAAACGAAAGACGGCAGAGGTTGTTATTCGTTCTGTATGTGCCCGGGAGGATACGTCGTCGCCGCCGAATCCGAAAAAGGCGGTATAGTGACCAACGGCATGAGCGCGTACGCGAGAGACGGAATAAACTGCAACAGTGCGCTGCTCGTGGGCGTTTCGCCGTCCGATTTCGGCGGGGAAGATCCGCTCGCGGGCGTGAGATTCCAGAGAAGATACGAGCAGGCGGCGTATGCCGCGGGCGCGGGGAAAGCGGTATGCCAGAGAGTCGAGGATTTTCTCGCAAAAAGGGCGAGTTCGCGTTTCGGAGAAGTAAAGCCGTCCTACCCGAGGGGAGTCGCGCTTGAAAAGCTGGACGACTGTCTGCCGTCGTTCGTGTGCGGAGGGCTCAGAGAGGCGTTGCCTCAGTTCGAAAACAAGATAAGAGGTTTTGCTTGCGCCGACGCTTTGCTGACGGGCGTGGAGACGAGATCGAGTTCTCCCGTCAGGATAGTCAGAGACGATGACGGTCAGAGCTCCGTGGACGGTATCATGCCGTGCGGGGAGGGTGCGGGTTATGCAGGCGGCATCACGTCGGCGGCGGCAGACGGCATAAAATGCGCTTTCAACTGTCTTAAACGGCTTAAAACGCGTGTATAAAACAGATAAAACGCAAAAAATACGTCCGTTTCGGCATCATAACGTCGCGTTTTTTCAAAAAATGTCCGATATTAAAATTTTTAATTGATTGTAATGGGTCGCTGTGTTATAATAGCGGGTGAGGACGTTTTTTTGCGCGAGCGCATACGAATAATACGTTCTCGTTTATTAATACTAACAAAAATCGCAAAGGTAAAAGATATGACTTCTAAACAGAAAATCGTACTTATATCCGTTCTCGTCGCGGTCGCGGTGATCCTCGTCGCGGTGGGCGGATATTTTATCGCCGTATATTCGTCCGCAAGCGGGGCGAGAACAAGCGGCGGTTTCACCTACGAAGTAGAGGGTAAGACCGTGACTATAACCGCCTATACGGGCAGCGACACAACGGTCACCGTGCCCGCAAAGATAGGCGGCAGACGCGTCGCGAAGATAGCGAAAGGCGCGTTTTCTTCGTCCAAAGCCACCAGCATCGTGTTCGATGCGGATATTTCGCAGATAACTCTCGATGAAGAGTGTTTCAAGGGTCAGACGACGATAACTTACGTCGAATTGCCTTCGGCTCTGAAAGAGATCCCTGCGAGCTGTTTCGAGGATTGCACCGCACTCGGGCATATAGTTCTTCCCGCAGGCGTTACGAAGATAGGCAACAATGCGTTCGAGGGCTGCAGTTCGCTGTCCTATACAGGCAACGACAGCGAGAACAAGGTCGTCACGCTGCCTTCTGAGCTGACTTCGCTCGGCGAAGAGGCGTTCAAGGAGTGCACCAAGATCTCTTCGCTCGTCGTGGGAGACAAGCTGCAGATAATTTCCAAGAGCGCGTTTGAAGGCTGCACGAGCCTTTCCAAGATCACTTTCGGCGACGAAAGCGCGGTTTCGAGAATACAAGAAAAGGCTTTCTACAATACGAGACTCAACGGTTTCAAGCTTCCCGATACACTTCTGACGATCGATGCTTATGCGTTTGCAAAGGATACTTCCAGCTCATTTACTTCGCTGACGGTTCCCGCAAGCGTGACGCAGATCGACGAATACGCATTCAGCGGTTGCACATACCTCAAGACTGTCACTTTTGCAGAGGGCAGCGCGATAAAGAAGATAGGAGAGGGTATTTTCAAAGATTGCGCATACCTTACTTCGATAACTCTTCCCGCTACGCTGACCGAGATCCCGTCGCTCGCATTCAACGGCTGCACAAGACTCGTTAACTTTACGATAGGCGCGAATATCGAGACGATAGGAGAGGGCGCGTTCGGCGGCGCGGGCAACTACGGCGATTCTTCGACGATCTCTTATAAAATAGAGGACGGCAATAAGAATTTCGCTATAGTAAAACTCGACGATTATTACGAGTTTAATTCGGATAAGACGTCTACGACGGCAAGATCGCACTATCTTCTGATGAACGCCGACAAGAGCGAGATACTTGCATATATCGGCAAGTTCGACAGCTCGGACTGCATAAACGACAAGGATAATAAGACTTCCGACTCGTTCGATTTCCTGCTTTCTGCCGACATTGCAAAGACGCTGAAAAAGATAGACGGATATGCATTCTCGGGACTCAAGGCGGATAAGCTGTGCATACCCGTAACCGTCGGCGAGATAGGGAAGAACTTTATCGCTTCTGGCAACGTCAAGACCGTTTATTTCGAGAACGGAGACTGCACGTTGGACGAGAAAGCGTTTGACGGCATAAGCGGCGAACTTCGCGTATACAGTTTCAAAGAAGGCACGATAAAAGAATTCGTCGACGATCTCAACGAGAAAGGCAACAACGATATAAAATTCTACGTCGGCGTCGACTGGCCGGATTGACGCAGCAACGCTTGCCGACTTCTGATCGGGGTCGGCAATATTTTCCGAATTCGCGGTTTTGAGTAAAAAACACGCAAAAAGAAAGTATAATTTTACATATAATCAGTTGCAAAAATACGCAATAATTGTTAAAATTATAGCGATGTCGAAAGACGCATATTCGAATATATTTTTTGGAGGATTTATATATTATGGCAAATGTTAGAGTCGCTATCAACGGTTTCGGCCGTATCGGTAGATTGGCATTCAGACAAATGTTCGGCGCGAAGGGCTACGAAGTAGTCGCTATCAACGACCTCACCAGCCCCAAGATGCTGGCTCATCTTCTCAAGTACGACACCATGCAGGGCAACTACGCGAGAAATCACGAGGTTACCTATAAGGACGCCGTTATGGAAGAGGACGGCAAGACCGTTAAGGTTCCCGGTTCCATCATCGTCGACGGTAAGGAAATCACGATCTACGCAAAGGCTAACGCGGCTGAGCTCCCCTGGGGCGATCTGAAGGTCGACGTTGTGCTCGAGTGCACCGGCTTCTACACCAGCAAGGCAAAGGCTATGGCTCACGTCAATGCCGGCGCGAAGAAAGTCGTTATCTCCGCTCCTGCGGGCAACGACCTGCCGACCATCGTTTACAACGTAAACCACAAGACCCTGACCAAGGAAGACAACATCATCAGCGCGGCTTCCTGCACGACCAACTGCCTCGCTCCCATGGCTAAGGCTCTCAACGATTACGCACCCATCGTCAGCGGTATCATGACCACCGTTCACGCATACACCGGCGACCAGATGATCCTCGACGGTCCGCAGAGAAAGGGCGACCTCAGAAGATCCAGAGCAGGCGCACAGAACATCGTTCCCAACAGCACCGGCGCAGCTAAGGCTATCGGTCTCGTTATCCCCGAGCTCAACGGCAAGCTGATCGGTTCCGCACAGCGCGTTCCTACCGCTACCGGTTCCACGACCATCCTCGTCGCGGTTGTCAAGGGCAAGGACGTTACCAAAGAGGGCATCAATGCCGCTATGAAGGCTGAAGCTACCGAGTCTTTCGGTTACAACACCGACGAGATCGTTTCTTCCGACGTTATCGGCATGACCTACGGCTCGCTGTTCGACGCTACTCAGACCATGGTTTCCAAGATCGACGACGACACCTATCAGGTTCAGGTCGTTTCCTGGTATGACAACGAGAACTCCTACACCAGCCAGATGGTCAGAACCATCAAGTACTTCGCTGAGCTGAAGTAATCGCGGGCGGGATTCCGTATAATCTAACGAAACTTTCGCCCCTCGGCAGTATCTGCCGCGGGGCGAACTTATAAAAAAATAATCGGAGGAAGGATTATGGCAAAGAAACAGAGAACAGAAGGTGCGGCAAAGAGAGACCTTGCAAAACTGTGTGCATTCTGGGCACTTCTGATTGCGAGTGTTTTGTTCGTGGTTCAGCTCATCCTCAACGCCGTCGGCGCGGATATGGGCTCGCTCAAGAATATCTTTACGATCATTGCGGCTCTCATGCTTGGTATCGCTATCGCGTTCCCCGCATGGTCCTACGCTTGCGCTAAGGGCAAGGGTTGGAGAATAGTCTGCATCATATTGCTGGTACTTTATTTCGTACTCGCGATCTGCGGCAACATTATTTTCTGAGAAAACCAATGATAAGCAAAAGCCGTCCGCAAGGGCGGCTTTTTGTTTGTTGACTTTCTTTTTGAGGCTGCGACTTTGCTGAGAGATACGGGGCATCGCTCAAAGAGAGCGGATATACGCGCTGAGAGGAGAGGAAACGTGCCGCGGACTGAAAGGCGGTTTTGGGTAGCAGGCGTTTCGCGCCCGACAGTACGAATAAAACGCGAAAAAATTAGCGCAAAATCGTGTTTTTTCCGTTACCGATGTTTTAGAAGCGACGGTCGGTTCATAAGACCTTAAAAGCGGATAAAACACAGATAAAAAGGCGGTAAAAGGGGAATTATTTTGCGCTTTTACGCGTACGCGCATAGCGCGCGCGAAAATAAGCGTTGACAATGCGGGAATTTGTGAGTAAAATAGTTAAGTAAAGGATTTACAATGACTGCAAAAGACAGAAGAAGCGCGTATGCGTACAAAATCAAGAATATAGTGATACCCGTCATATTCTATTGCGGATTGGCGGGCATACTTGCGGGACTTACCGTCGCGTTCTTCAACCGTGCGGCAAATCTGCTGACGGAGACGTCGAATCAGCTCTACGACTGGTTCAAGCACAATCCCGCGTATATCCCGCTGCTCTTCGTCGGACTTGCCGCGCTGGCGGGAATAATGTGGCTTATACACAAATTTACCCCCGAGGTCAGAGGAAGCGGAATCCCGCAGACAGAGGGCGTGATGAGAGGTCTTCTGACGTTCAGATGGCTGAGGGTGCTGATCTCTACCTGCATAGGCAGTTTTATCAGCTTTTTCGCGGGGCTTTCTCTTGGCAGCGAAGGACCCAGCGTGCAGATAGGCGCGACTACCGCACAGGGCGCGGCGAAACTCATGAAGGCGCGCGCGGCGTGGCAGAGATACGTCGTCACGGGCGGCGGAAGCGCGGGTCTCGCGGTAGCGTTCAACGCGCCGCTTACGGGTATTCTTTTCGCTATCGAAGAAGGGCACAGGAGAGTCACTCCCATGCTGCTCCTGTCGGCATCGTCGTCGGTCATATTCGCGACGATAACGTACAGACTCGTGGCTCAGCTGTGGGGCGGTGCGGACAATATGCTGTTCGAGCTGGGCGTGCTCGAGATGTTGCCGATAAACCAGCTCTGGATGCTGTTCCTGCTCGGGCTCGGCTGCGGCGTTTGTGCGATATTCTTCAATTTCGCGCTCAACCGCTCGCAGAGAGCGACCGACAAGATAGAAAAGAAGACACCGTACTGGGCGAGATTGCTGGTGGCGTTCCTGCTGACCGGCGTCGTGGGACTTCTGCTTACCGACGCAAATACGGGCGGTCACGGACTTATCGAAAAGATAGCCGAGCAGGATTTCACGATACAGATGCTTTTGCTGATCCTCGTCGTCAAGATGCTGATGATAGTGATATGCTTCAACAGCGGCGCGACGGGCGGCATGTTCATTCCTATGCTCGCGATAGGCGCGCTGGCAGGAGGCATATTCGGCAAGCTGTTCATGCTGTGGGGAATGGATCCCGACTGTTACAAACTGATCGTATGCGTATCGATGACGACCTTCTTCGGCGCGAGCGTACGCGCGCCGTTGACCGCGGTAGTGCTGATCGTGGAGATCACGGGATACAACGCGGGATTTCTGCCTGCGTCGATAGCGATCTTCACCGCGTTCCTCGTTGCGGAACTCTTCGGCAACAGACCGCTGTACGACGAGATGCTCGAGCGCACTCTCGACAGGAGAAAGAAAGAGCCGACAAAGGATGTCCGTCTCGAGGTCGAGATAGAACTGGGCAGTTTCCTCGCGGGAAAGAGCATAAACGACGTGCTTTGGCCTGCGAACTGTCTCGTGACCAAAGTCATAAGAAACGACGAAAGTCTGATCGCGGACGGAGAGATGAGACTCGAGGTCGGAGACGTGATAGTGATAAAGGCGAATACCGAGGACGTGGAAAAGACCTACGATTATATACTCGGTATGATCAGATAGGATTCTGTCGCCGCATGCCTGACCGGGAGTAATGCCTGTATACTCCGGGGCGCGACGTTAATGCGTTTTTCGGTGATGCTCGGTTGTAAATATGATTTTATCTGCGCCCGACTCCGATCTTTGTTCCGAAGAGAAGATCCTATATCTTGTTATACCTTTCGATCCGATAATTTTAGGAGGTTGATTTGTGAAAAAAATCATCGTTTTACTCGTTCTGCTCGTGCTCGTGTGTACGGCATTGTTCACCGTCGTTTCGTGTACGAATTACAACAATATTTCAAACGTAGTCAAAAATTACTCGACGGAAAACGTCGTGCTCGAAAGCGGGAAGTCTCACGAGTTCGATCTCGAAAAGATTTTCAAAAACAGCGGGCTGAACGTCACGAAATACGAAATAGACAAAGGCGATTTTTATACGGTCGACGGCAATAAGATAACCGCGAAAGGGACGGGCAGATGTCCGATCACGGTGTCGCTTTACGTCAAATCCGAGGGGTGCAGATACATGTGTTCTCTCGGCACTCTGTATTCCTATGACAGAAAGGATATGACGCCCGTATCGACCGCACAGGAGCTTGCGTCGATAAAGGATATGAACGGCGCGTATATACAGACCGCAGACATAGATCTGTCTTCGGTCAAAGACTGGCAGCCGATAGGAAATCTGCCCGCGACAAACAGCTTCAAAGGAATATTCGTCAATCCCGACGGATATAAGATCTCCAATCTGACGATAAATTCGTCGGCAAACGTTCCGCAAGGACCTTACGGCGGATGTCTCGGAGGTCTGTTCGGCGATCTGGACGGCGCGCTCGTGTACGGCGTCATAGTCGAGAACGCGCAGATAAATCTGGGCGATTTCACGGGAAAGGGCAATTCTTCGGCGGGAGTCATTGCTGCCAGCACGCTTTCCTGTTACATAAAGGATTGCATAGTCAGCGGAGACGTTGCCGCCACGGGAAGTACGGGCGGAATAATAGGCTCGATGAGCTGGGGATGTATCGAAGGATGCGAATTCGACGGCACGGTGTCTAACGTCGGCAGAACGGATGAGAATTTCAACGACAGCGAGTCCGTATGTGCGGGCGGTATAGTCGGGTATTGCGGAATACCTTACGACATGGGTCAGAACACATGGGGTATGATCGGCTGTCGGGCGACGTGTGTGGTCATGGCAGAAAAGCGCGCAGGAGGTATCGCGGGGACGATATGGGGCGTCGATTTCGTAAAAGAATGTTCTTTCGAAGAAGAAGGTTACACCGGCATGCCGATGTACGGATACGTCAAGTGATACGACCGAAAGATAAAACCCGACGACGAGTCGGGTTTTCGTTTTTGTCGGCAGCGATCCGAGGAAAGGGGTTCGGGCGGGTCGCGTTTTTCAGGCGTCTAACGATCGGTCAAAGGCGTCGCCCGCGCCCAGTTTGCGCGCTTGTTTGTAACCGTCGTCGCCTTTGCGCAGTACGAGTTCGTCCGTGCCGTCGCCCGTGCAGACAGACAGCGTTATCCTGCCTTTTTCGGTGACGGGATGGCGCAGTACGCGCGCTTTGCAGGGGGACAGAGAGCCGTCGGTGCAGAATGCGGAATATGTGAATTTCTCGTCTTCGTACGGCGCGTCGCCGCCTTTCAGGAATTTGTGCAGACGGCTTCTTTCCACGCGGCATGAGAAGTGACACCAGTCGTTTTCGGGCAGAGGGCATTTAGCGTCGCAAGGGCAGGGGGCGACGAGCGTTGCGCCTTTTTTTGTCATGTATTGCCGTATTTCTTTCTGAAGAGCGAAAGCGTCGGGAGTGCCAGGCTCTACGATGAGCAGAAGTTTTCCCGTAGCGGATAGCAGCTTGTCGAGCAGTTGTTCGCGGGAGACTTTATCCATCTCGTTCGTCGCGTACGACGCGGTGACGAGATCGTATTTTCTGTCGGGCACGAAAGAAGACAGGTCGCTTTTCACGAACTCAGGCGAGAGGTCGCCCGCTTTGCAGAATTCCTTTGCGACGGACAGCATGCTGTTTTCGCGTTCTACGAGGGTAGCCGAAGTTATGCCGAAGAGCTCGCTGGCGGCGAAATATGCCGCGCCCGTGCCTGCTCCCGCGTCAAGCATGCTTTGGAAATTTCCTTCGCCGCCCGTGGCGGATTCGAGTGCGGAGAATATCGCCGCGAATGTTGCGGGCATTCGTACGAGAGAATACACCGTAGCCTGAACGTAGGACGAGATCAGTCTCGAGCCGTCGCGTTTATTGTTCAGGTACGCGTCGGAGATCGCCGCCGAGATCTTTTTCAGCTCCGTCGGTCTGTAATCCGCCGCGAGTTTTTCAGCCGTTTCCCGGATAAAAACGGGTAGTTGCATATCACACCTCTCAGGTATCGTTTCGTCTATATTATAAAATACCTGTCGCTCTGTTTCAACATTTTCAAAACAAAAGCCCCCGTCGGGGGGCTTGAGTATCGTCCTGAAACGGGGATCAGAGACCCAGTTTCACGTTTTCCACGTCGAATACCTTGTCGCAAAGTTTTTCGGCGTAAAGCGGCTCGTGGCTGACCAGTATGACCGCTCCTTCGTATGCCGCGAGTGCTTCGAAAAGTGCTTCTTTCGCGTTTACGTCCAGATGGTTCGTCGGCTCGTCGAGTACGAGCAGATTGCTTTCCCTCTGCATGAGAGCGCAAAGCTTGATCTTGACCTGCTCTCCGCCGCTCAGGTTGCCTATCGCCTTTGTCGCAAGATCGCCTTTTATGCCGACGCCCGCGAGCTTTGTGCGTATATCTTTTGCGGACATTTTGGGGAAAGTCTCGTTCATGAAGGATACCGCGTTGTAGCCGTACGTTCTGAAGATAAGATCCTGCTCGATATAATTCACCTTGGCGTTGGGATTGTACGAGAAATTGCCCGAAACGGGTTTCAGTTTGCCCATTATCGTCTTTAGCAGGGTAGTCTTGCCTATACCGTTCGTTCCGCGTATCCACAGTTTCGTATCGCTGCCCAAGGTGAAAGAGACGGGCGGGAGTATCGCTTTTCCGTCGTAACCCACTTCGAGATCTCTGACTTCGAGCAGCTTTTTGGTGACGACGAGAGTGTAGGGGAAATTGAAAGACGGTTTTTCGACGTTTACGGGCTTTTGCATGACTTCGATGCGGTCGAGCATCTTCTTGCGGCTGTTCGCCATGCCCGCGGTCGCGGCGCGTGCCTTATTGCGCGCAATATAGTCTTCCATGCGCTTTATCTCGCGTTGCTGACGTTCGTAGTTGTCGGCGTACTGTTTGGCGTTCTGTTCGTGCTGGACGAGGTATTCGTCGTAATTGCCCCAGTATTTCTTGATCTGACCGTTTTCTATGTTGACGATTATCTTGCACACGTCGTTGAGAAATACGGTATCGTGCGATATGAGTATGAAGGTGCCTTTGTAGGAGTCGAGGAATTTTCTCAGCCATTCGATATGCTCGAGGTCGAGGAAGTTGGTCGGCTCGTCGAGGAGCATTACGTCGAGATTCTCGAGCAGAAGTTTTGCGAGCATGAGTTTCGCTCTCTGACCGCCGCTCAGTTTCGATATGACGGTGTCGTAGCCGAACGCACTTATGCCTAGGCCTCCCGCGACCTTTTTTATCTGCGATTCGAGGTCGTAGAAATTTTCGGCTTCGAGCTGTTCCTGCATACGGCTGCTTTTCGTTATCATGGCGTCCAGCTTGTCGGGATCGGTCTCTTCGCCCATTGCGGCATAGAGATTTTCGAGAGCTTCGTTCAAAGTGAACAGGTGACGGAATGAACCTTCGAGGTATTGCATCACCGTCTGAGAACGGTCGATGTTCGCGTGCTGATCGAGGTAGCCGAAACGTATGCCGGAGAGCCATTTTATCTCTCCCGCATCCTGAGACAGTCTGCCGGAAATTATATTCATGAATGTGGATTTGCCCGCGCCGTTGAGCCCGACTACGCCGATGTGTTCACCGTTGTTGACGGTGAGATCTGCGTTGTCGAAAAGGACTTTGTTGTCAAAGACGTGGGTCAGACCCTTTATCGAAAGTATACTCATAGCACGAATATTTTACAATAAGAGCTCAAAACAGTCAACTTTTTTGCCGTCGGTATTGAAAGAGGGGCTCGCAGATGTTAAAATTATAAAAAAGGAGAAAATATGGGTAGATTCAGGTGGGGCGTCATTGGCGCGGGAATGATAGCGAAAGCCGCTTGCGCGCAGGTGGCAAAGAGCGGAAGGCACGAGATAGTCGCGGTATATTCGCGCACATACGACCGTGCGCTGAAGTTCGCGGGAAAATACGGGGCGAAGTGTTATACGACGCTGAAAGAAATGCTCGGGGATTGCAACGTGGACGCAGTATACGTCGCGACTCCGCATTCGTCGCATTACGCCAACGCGCTCGAGTGCATAGAGGCGGGCAAACCCGTGCTTGTCGAAAAGGCGTTTACCGTCAATGCGGCGCAGGCGGAAAGAGTGTTCGCGTTAGCCAAAGAAAAGGGAGTATGCGTCACAGAGGCGATGTGGACGCGTTTTCAGCCCGTCGTGCTCGAAGTAGTCGACGCGATAGAGAACGGTGAGATAGGGGCGGTAAAACGGTTCACGGGAGGTTTTTCCACTCCCGCGACGTGGGCAAGGCGGTTTTTGTCGGACAGGCTTTTCAAACCGGAGTATGCGGGAGGAGCGTTGCTCGACGTCGGAGTGTATCCTTTGTCTTTCGCGCATATGTTGCTGGGCGTTCCCGATCGTCTGGAATGTCGCGCCGAGCTTGCCGACGGGATAGATTACCGCGACGAGATGACGTTGCACTACGACGGCGGTGCGGTATGCGAGCTCAGATGTACTCTGAAAGGGCTCGAGAGTTTCACAGGCGTGATAGAAGGAGAGCGGGGAAAGATAGTAATGCCTAACTACACTCGCCCGAAGAAGGCGGTTGTTTTTGACGAAAAAGGCAGGAAAAAGCGTGTTATAAACGGCAACAGGGGATACGTCTACGAATTCGACGCGCTTGCCGACAGCGTGCGGAGGGGAGAAACGGAGAGCAGATTCATGACCGCCGAAGACACCGTGGAGGTGATGAAAATGATGGACGAATGCAGAAAACAAATCGGTCTCGCGTATCCCGAAAGCATTGAAAGCACCTGACATATACGGGCTTTCGGCGACGGTAGTCGCAATGCTCGGGGAAAAGGGTAAGGAATCGGAAAAATCGGACAAAAAATTGCAGATTGCATATTGAAAAGCCGCGACTTTATATGTTATAATAATTACAAGTAAAATACGAGGGGAAGTCTGTATGGCTGAAAAATCCAAGAAGAAAGAACTCAACCTGCCCGTATATCTGTTCCACGAAGGAACGAATTACGAGGCGTACAAGCTGTTTTGCCCGTCATGCGAAAGACTGGGCAAAAGCAAGGTCTGGACTTTCAGGGTCTGGGCACCTCATGCCAAGAGCGTAAGCGTCGTCGGAGATTTCAACAAGTGGGACAGGGACGTGAATCCTATGACGCGCGACGGAGACATCTGGGAGTGCAGGATCGAGGGACTGGATAATTACAGCACATATAAATTCAGTCTGCAGACCAAGAGCGGGGATATTCTGATGAAGTGCGACCCGTACGCAACGCATACGGAGACCGCTCCCGCCAATGCCTCCAAACTTTTCGAGTCGACATATGTCTGGGGCGACGCGAAGTGGCAGGAATCCAAGAAGAAATACGACCCGTACCATTCGCCGGTGAACATATACGAGGTACACCTCGGCAGCTGGCGCAGATACGAGGACGGCAATATCTACAACTACCGCAAGATAGCCGACGAGCTGAGCGCGTACGCGAAAGAGATGGGATATACTCACGTTGAGATCCTTCCCGTGACCGAATATCCTTTCGACGGCAGCTGGGGCTATCAGGTGACGGGTATGTTCGCGCCCACGTCGCGTTACGGCACGCCCGACGATTTCAGATACTTCGTCGACAAGATGCACAAGAGCGGCATCGGCGTCATACTCGATTGGGTAGTTGCGCACTTCCCCAAGGACGCGCACGGTCTGTACGAATTCGACGGCGAGCCTCTTTACGAATATTCGGACGAGCTGAAGAAAGAGCATAAGGAGTGGGGCACCCGCGTGTTCGATTACGGCAGGACGGAAGTCAGGAGTTTCCTCATTTCTTCGGCGAGCTACTGGGTCAACGAGTTCCACGTTGACGGCATAAGAATGGATGCCGTCGCAAGCATGCTGTATCTCGATTACGGCAGGAGAGACGGCGCGTGGCGCGCCAACGCTTTCGGGGGCAACTACAATCTCGAGGCGATAGATTTCATCAAACAGCTCAACACAGAGCTTCTCACAAAGCATCCCGGACTTCTCATGATAGCCGAAGAATCCACCGCGTTCCCGATGGTCACGAAACCCGCGTACGACGGCGGTCTCGGCTACAATTTCAAATGGAATATGGGCTGGATGAACGACATACTTTGTTATGTGTCGGCAAATCCGTTCTTCCGCAAGGACATGCACGACAAGATCACATTCTCGATAACCTACGCGTTTTCGGAGAACTATGTGCTGCCGATCTCTCACGACGAGGTCGTGCACGGCAAGAGGTCTCTTCTCAACAAGATGCCCGGCGAGTACAACGAAAAATTCGACGGAGACAAGGCATTCCTCGGTTATATGATGGCGCACCCCGGCAAGAAACTGCTGTTTATGGGCAGCGAGTTCGGTCAGTTCATCGAATGGGACTACAAAAAGCAGCTCGACTGGTTTTTGCTCGATTACGACAGTCACCGCAATCTGCACAACTTCGTCAAGGACCTTAACGCGTACTATCTGTCGCATAAAGAAATGTACGAAGAGGATTGCAGCTACGACGGTTTCAAGTGGATATGCGTAGACGACAATACGCAGAACATCGTCGCGTTCAAGCGCGAGGCGAAGAACGGAGACTACACGGTCGCGATCGTCAACTTCAGCCCCGTCAGACGGCAGAATTACTGCCTCGGCGTGCCCGAGTTCAAGTATTACGACGTAACGCTCGACAGCAACGCTCCCAAATACGGCGGCAATTCCACGGTGCTTAAATACGAACCGTTCGAAGGTCAGATGCACGGTTTCGAGCAGTACATCAGCGTGGACGTCGCGCCGAACAGCGTCGTCTATCTCAAGGCGGGCAAGGCTAAAAAAAGAAAGAAAAAGGTCGAAAAGACCGCAAAATGAAAATAATATACGGCGGGTTTCCCGCAACATATTGATGAGGAGGAGAATATGTATTCCAACAAAAAAGAGTGTGTAGCCATGCTTCTGGCGGGCGGACAGGGTACGAGACTTTACAGCCTGACCGCGAATCTCGCAAAGCCGGCGGTATCATTCGGCGGTAAGTACAAGATCATCGATTTTCCGCTTTCAAACTGCATCAATTCGAACATTGACACGATAGGCGTGCTGACTCAGTACAGACCTTTCGCTCTCAACCAGTATATCGGCAACGGTCAGCCGTGGGACCTCGACAGACTCAACGGCGGCGTATTCGTTCTGCCGCCCTATATGAAGAGCGCGAAATCCGACTGGTATAAAGGCACCGCGAACGCCATTTTCCAGAATATAGAGTTCATCGACAAGTTCTCTCCCGAATACGTCCTCGTGCTTTCGGGCGACCATATATATAAGATGGACTATTCGGACATGCTCGATTTCCACAAGAAGAAGGGCGCGGCGTGCACGATAGCGGTCATCAACGTCAGCATAGAAGAGGCGTCGAGATTCGGCATCATGAACACCAATCCCGACGGTTCGGTATACGAATTCGAAGAAAAACCCAAGCAACCCAAGAGCACCAACGCGTCGATGGGCATATACATCTTCACATGGAAAGAGTTGAAGAAATACCTGATCGAGGACGAGGCTGACGAGAAGAGCAGCAACGACTTCGGCAAGAATATAATCCCCAATATGCTCAACGACGGACAAAAGCTGTTCGCTTACAGATTCGACGGATACTGGAAAGACGTCGGCACGATCTCCAGTCTGTGGGAGGCGAATATGGACCTCCTCGACAAGAAGAGCGGTCTGCGTCTCGACGACAGCAGTTGGAAGATATACGCAAGAAACGCCGCCGAGCCGCCTCACTATATGGGCGATCACGCGGTCGTCGTCAATTCTCTCGTCACCGAAGGTTGCGAGATCGACGGTACGATCAGGAACAGCGTCATCTCCTCCTGCGTCAAGATCGAGGAAGGCGCGATAGTGGAGGACAGCACGATAATGCCGGGCGCGGTCATCAAGTCGGGCGCGGTCGTCAGATACGCGATTGTCGGCGACGGAGCGGTCATCGGAGAGAACGCGAAGGTCGGCGATACGCAGACGGGCATGGTCAAGGGCGAATGGCAGATCACCGTCGTCGGACCTGGCGCGGTCGTAAAAGCGGGTCAGATAGTTCCCGTAAAAGCAATGTTTGATTAAGGGGAGGCAAGACAAGTATGAATAATCTGATAATGAGCATAGTTTTCGCAAGCGATAACGAAACAAAACTCAACGAGCTCACGATACACAGAACGACGGCATCGCTCCCGTTCTGCGGCAGATACCGTTTTATCGACTTCACGCTGTCAAACCTCGTCAACAGCAATATCACGACTATAGGTATCGTTACGAGAAGCAACTATTCGTCCCTGATGGATCATCTCAGAATGGGTCGTGACTGGGACCTCAACCGCAAGAACAGCGGTCTCGCGGTATTCCCGCCGTATGCGTCCAATACGTCGCGCAGTATGTTTAAGGGCAAGATAGAGGCTCTTTACGGCATACTAGACTATATGGAGAGGGCGAGCGAGGAATACGTCGTGATCACAAACAGCAACATCGCCGCGAACATAGATTTCGAGGATGTGTACAACGAACACGTCAACAACGGCGCAGACATCACGATGCTGACCTACACTTCGCATCCGACTTCTTCGAAGAGAGTCCTCGTGGACAAGGACTTCACGGGCAAGGTCACGGGAGTCAGGCTTACTGCAAACAATTCGGACGAGCAGGCAGAAGTGGGGCTCAATATCTACCTCATCAAGAAAACCCTGCTGATGTCGCTGATCACCGATTCGTACGAGAGAGGCAATCTCGATTTCGAAAAGAACATTATTCAGCAGAAAGTGGATTCGCTGTCGATATACAGCTATCACGTTGACGGCTACGCGGCGATAATCGACGACGTAAAGTCGTATTACACCGAGAGCATGAGGATACTCGAGCCTGCGATAAGAAACGATCTGTTCTACCGCTGCGGCAAGATATTCACAAAGGTCAAAGACTCCGTCCCGACCCTGTACAGAGAAGGCGCGGAAGTCAAGAACTCACTGATCGCCGACGGTTGCGACATTGCGGGAAAAGTGGAAAACAGCATCCTGTTCCGTGGCGTCGTTGTAGACGAAGGCGCGGTGATCTCCAATTCGATAGTTATGGAAAACGGTCATATCATGAAGTATTCCGAACTAAAATATACGATAACGGACAAAGACGTGACCGTTACCGAAGACAAGACGATAAGCGGCTCGCAGAATTACCCTGTCGTCATCGTCAAGAACAAAGTAGTATGATATTACAGGAGAGAGAATAATGGCAAAGAAAGCTCAGACTCAAAAGCCCGCGGCAATCGAAGAAAAGAAACCCGCAGCTCCCGTAAAGAGCGAGAAGAAACCCGTCGTCAAGGCGGCGGAACAGAAGGCGAAGGCGGTCGCCGTGGCTGAAAAGGCTCAGAAAGAGATCGAAAAGGTCGTCGCCAAAGCGGAAGAGAAGATCGCTCCCGCGGTAAAGAAAGCGGCAAAGAAGCCCGCCAAAAAGAACGAGACGGTCGAAAAGGCGAAAGAGGCGGTCAAGGAGACAGCAGCAAAAGTCGAAGATGCCGTCGAAAAAATGGCAAAGAAGGCCGAAAAGATCGCCGAGAAGGCTGAGAAGACCGAGATCGCGCAAAAGGCGGAAAAGGTCGTCAAAGCGGCTGAAGAAAAGATCGACAAGAAGACCGAGGTCGTAAAGATCGATCCGAAGCCCGTTGAAAAGAAATACAGGAAAAAGGTTCTGTTCGTCGCGGCAGAGGCTCTGCCGTACGTCAAGACGGGCGGCCTCGGAGACGTTGCGGCGGCTCTTCCCAAGGCACTGCTCAAAGAGGACTACGACGTCAGAGTGGTCATGCCTCTTTACTTTAATATCCCTGACAAGTTCAGGACGACGATGCAGTATCTCGGTTGCTGCTACGTCTCGCTGGCATGGAGATACCAGTATTGCGGCGTATTCACTCAGAAATACGACGGCGTGACCTATTATTTCCTCGACAACGAATATTATTTCAAGAGGAACGGCATTTACGGACACTACGACGACGCGGAGAGATTCGCATTCTTCTCCAAAGCCGCGCTCGAGGCGTTGCCGATCATGGACTTTACGCCCGACATCATACATTGCCACGACTGGCATACCGGTCTGACTCCCGTATATCTCGACGTGTATTACCGCAATTCGCCCAACTGCAAGAACGCGCGTACCGTGTTCACGATACACAACATTCAGTTCCAGGGCAAGTACGGCAACGAGATATGCGACGACATACTGGGACTGCCCGCGGACAAGAAGTCGCTCGTCCAGTATCAGAACTGCGTCAATTTCATGAAGGGCGCGATCGAATGTTCAAACAAGGTCACGACCGTGTCGCCGACCTATGCCAACGAGATACTCAACAGCTATTACAGTTTCGGCTTGCAGGACATCCTGGGCGCGAGAAAATACAAGCTGTGCGGTATCATAAACGGCATAGACGTCGAGACCAACGATCCCGCGACCGACAAGGCACTTTTCAAGAACTACGACAAGAATACCGTCGCGGACAAGGCTGCAAACAAGAAGGGACTCCAGCAGATGCTCAATCTCGACCAGAATCCCAACGTGCCGATCATTGGCATGGTCACCCGTCTCACCGAACAGAAGGGTATGGAGCTGATCGCAAACGTATTCGAGGAGATACTTTCCAAGGGCATTCAGATGGTGGTGCTCGGCAGCGGCGACTGGAAGTACGAATCCCTGCTCAAGGACATGCAAAAGCGTTTCCCCGACAAACTGCGCGCTGTGCTCGGTTTCTCGGGCGATCTCGCGAGCAAGATCTACGCGGGCGCGGATATTTTCCTGATGCCCAGCAAATTCGAGCCGTGCGGACTCAGCCAGATGATCTCGATGAGATACGGCACGATCCCCGTCGTCAGAGAGACGGGCGGTCTCAAGGATACCGTAGTGCCGTATAACGGAGTGACCAAGCAGGGTACGGGCTTCACGTTCTATTCGTACAACGCGCACGACATGCTGTACGCGATCGAAAGAGCGGTGGGATTGTACTACGATTACAAGGACGACTGGAAACAGCTCGTACAGAACGCGATGAGTCAGGATTTCTCCTGGAACAACATCTGCAAGCAGTATATCGCGCTGTACGAAAATCTGTAAAACAAGCCGTCAAAAGGTATCAATTGCTATACAAAAGGCAAAATTTAGTTTATAATACACTTGTGAGATAAATAAAGGCTTGTCTTGGATGACAAGCCTTTACAAAGTTTTTTAACGGAGAATATATGGAACAAAAACTCAATACCAAGAGAATCGAAGAGATTTTAGAAATGAAGTCTCAGACCTATTTCGGCAAACCGCTCGCGGACGCGAGTCCCGCGCAGGCTTACCGCGCAGTATGTATGACGGTAAGAGATATATTGACCGAAAAAAGACTGGACTTCAAAAGAAGAAGAAAAGAACAGAAGACCAAGCAGGTCTATTATATGTCGATGGAATTTTTGCTCGGAAGATCGCTCAAAAACCATCTTTTCAATCTGGGCATGACAGACGTGTTCACCAAAGCGGTAGAACATTACGGTTTCAATATGAACGATCTGTATGCGATCGAGCCGGATGCCGGTCTCGGCAACGGCGGCCTCGGCAGACTTGCCGCGGCGTATATGGAATCGCTGACCAACCTCAATTACGTTGCGAGCGGTTTCTCGATCAGATATGATTACGGCATTTTCAAGCAGAAGATCTCCGACGGCTGGCAGCTCGAAATGCCCGACGAATGGCTCAACGAGGGCGACGTATGGCTCTCTCCGAGAGTGGAGGACACTTTTGAAGTCAGATTCGGCGGCAGCGTAAGCCAACGCTGGGACAACGGCAGACTCTACATCGATTATCATGACTGCGACACCATTCAGGCGGTGCCGTACGATATGAATATAAGCGGCTACAACGTGGACGCGGTCAACAAACTGCGCCTGTGGACGGCTAAAGCTCCCGTAGATTTCGATATGCAGCTGTTCGCTCAGGGCGAATACGTCAAGTCGCTCGAGAACAAGGCTCTCGCTGAGAGCATCACAAAGGTGCTTTATCCCGCAGACCACCACACCGAAGGTAAGATGCTGAGACTCAAACAGCAGTATTTCTTCGTTTCGGCGTCTATTCAGTCCATTTTCAAGACTCATCTCAGAGACTACGGCACGCTGGATTCGCTGCCCGACAAAGTCGCGATCCACATCAACGATACGCACCCGACTCTGTGTATTCCCGAACTTATGCGTCTGCTCCTCGACGAGTACGGCTATTCGTGGGAAAAGGCGTGGGATATTGTCACGCGTACCATTTCGTACACCAACCATACAGTCATGGCGGAAGCTCTCGAGAAGTGGCCCGAAAACCTGTTCAGACAGCTCCTTCCGCGTATCTATCAGATCATCGGCGAGATCAATCAGAGATTCTGCAACAAGCTGTGGGAGTTCTATCCCAACGACTGGAACAAGGTCGCGTACAACGCTATACTTTCTCACAACCAGATCAAGATGGCAAACCTCTGCTTAGCTGCGTCGCATACCGTCAACGGCGTTTCGGAGCTGCACAGCGAGATCCTCAAAAACGACGTGTTCAACGACTATTACAAGATGAACCCGACCGTATTCACCAACGTCACCAACGGTATCACCTACCGCAGATGGCTGTGCCAGGCGAACCCGAGGCTTTCGGCGTACATCACCGAGCTTATAGGCGATTCCTTCCTGAAGGATGCGGATCAGCTCAAGAAGCTCGAGCAGTTCAAGGGAAAGAGAGACGTGCTCGACAAGTGGTTGCAGATCAAGCGCGAGAACAAGGTCGATTTCTCCAACTTCGTCAAAGAGACGACGGGCGTTTCTATAGATCCCGATTCTATCTTCGACGTCCAGGTCAAGAGATTGCACGAGTATAAGAGACAGCTCCTCAACGCGCTGCATATCCTCGATCTGTACTACACGATCAAGAACAACCCCGGCATTCAGATGAACCCGAGGACGTTCATATTCGGCGCGAAGGCGGCATCCAGCTATTATATGGCGAAACAGATAATCCGCCTGATATATTCGCTCGGCAACCTGATCAACAACGATCCTCAGGTGAACGACAAGATAAAGGTCATATTCCTCGAGAACTACCGCGTTACGCTCGCAGAGAAGATCATGCCTGCATCCGACGTGTCGGAACAGATCTCGATAGCGGGTAAAGAGGCGTCCGGTACCGGCAACATGAAGTTCATGATAAACGGCGCGGTCACCATCGGTACGATGGACGGCGCGAACATCGAGATACACGAGAGAGTAGGAGACGAAAACATCTTCATATTCGGTCTGCTCGCAAGCGAGATCGAAGAGCTGTGCAGGAACGGTTACGAGCCTACCAGATACTACAACAACAATGCGCGCATAAAGGCGGTCATCGATGGTCTCCGCGGCGGTATCGCGGGCGTCAACTTCGACGAGATAGCCGACAGCCTGACCGTGGGCGGCGGCGGCAACGCGGACCACTACAAGGTGCTTGCCGACTTCCAGTCCTACTGCGACGCGCACGACAGACTCGACAAGGCGTACAGCGACAGGGAGAGATGGGGAAGAATGTCTCTTATGAACACCGCAAACGCGGGATTCTTCTCGTCCGACAGAAGCGTCAAGGAGTACGCTACCAGAATATGGAACCTCAAACCCGTTAAGGAAAGCAAGACGACAGCGAAAAGCGGCAAATAATGCAATTCTATTTTGACAGCCGCTCGAAGGACTGCAAACGCCCTTTCGGCGCAGTCAAAGAGGGCTCCAAACTCGATTTTTACACATATGCGCAGGACGGCGTTTTCATAAACTGCGTCGTCCTCGCGTTGACCCACGACGCTACGGGTCGTTTGTACCGTTATCCGCTCGAATATCTGGGCAAATCGGACGCGACCACGAGCAAGTTCGGGATCAGGATCACCGCTCCCAGGGCGGGACTTTACTGGTATAAATTCGAAATTTACAGCGAAGAGGGAATATCCGAATACGTCAACCCTCGCACGAAAAGCGACTTTCAGCTGACGGTTTATTCAAAAGATTACGAGACGCCCGCGCGTTTCAAAGGCGGCGTCATTTACCATATTTTCGCAGACAGATTCTGCAAAGGCATCGACAGCGGCGTCGACACTTCGACTCACTCCGTATATAAAAACTGGGACGAGCCTCTGACGCTCAAAGACGCGGACGGCGTTTATCGCGCAAACGACTTTTACGGCGGCAATTTTCAGGGCATAATCGACAAATTGCCCTATCTGAAGTCTCTCGGCGTCACGATAATCTATCTGTCGCCGATATTCAGATCCTCGTCGAATCACCGCTACGATACGGGCGATTATCTGCAACTGGACCCCCTTCTCGGCAACGAGGAAAAATTCAAGGAGCTTGTAGACAAGGCGAAGAGAAAGGGCATATACATAATGCTCGACGGCGTGTTCAACCATACAGGAGCGGACAGCCTTTATTTCAACAAATTCGGAAGTTACGACAGCCTCGGCGCGTACCAGTCGAAGCAGTCGCCGTATTATAAGTGGTACGATTTTATCGACTATCCCGACAATTACCGCTGCTGGTGGGGCGTTACCGTATGTCCTACCGTCAACAAGAAAGCGGAAGGATACCGCAAACTTATCTTAGGCAAGGACGGCGTCATAGACAAATGGTCGAGAATGGGCGTCGGAGCGTGGAGACTCGACGTCGTGGACGAATTGCCCGAAGAGTTCGTAGAACAGATCCGCACTGCGGTCAAGTCGGTCAGCGAAAAGAAAATGATAATAGGCGAGGTCTGGGAAGACGCATCAAACAAGATAAGTTATTCCAAGAGGAGACACTATCTTCTCGGCAAAGAGCTGGACGGCGTCATGAATTATCCGTTCAAGGACGCGATAATAAACTATGCGAGAGGCGGCAGACCGCGTGCTTTCGTAGAGTCCATAAAGACGATCATAGAAAATTATCCCAAAAAGTCGCTCGATTGTACTATGACGCTGGTCGGTTCGCACGATACGGTCAGAGTGCTCAACAGACTGAGCGACTACAATATAAGCGGGCTGGACAAGTTCGGCAGAGCACAGGTGGTGCTCGAAGGAGACGTTCTTGCGATCGCTAAAGCGAGATTGAAAATCGCATCCGTCCTGCAATTCTTCCTGCCGGGCATCCCTTCGGTATATTACGGAGACGAGTGCGGAATGCAGGGATACGAAGATCCTCTTTGCAGAAGACCCATGAACTGGGCTTCTCAGGACACGGAACTTCTCGAGCATTACAGAAAGCTGGGAGCTTTGCGCAAAAAGTACAGAAGTCATGTTACGGGCAGCACGAATCTCTACGAGTCGGGCGGTGTCGTATATCTCGAACGCAGGGCAAAAGGACGCAAGATAACCGTGGTCGCAAATACTTCTGGAGCGGCAAAACCGCTGAACATAAAGGCGGACGTAAAAGATCTGCTTACGGGAGAGATTGTAGGGCAGGGCAGTAAACTCGCAAACAACGGAGTGCTGATTTTCGAAAGCACCGCAAAAGAATGACGACGGACGGCGGAAAGACGTCCGTTTTGCTTTGATGCCTTTTCGTTTGGAACAAAGACAGGAAACACAAATAAAAAAACCCTCGCGGCTTTGATGTGCACCCCAAAAGTTAGACACTTTTGGAGGTGCATATTTTATGGCAAAAAAAGGGCAAAAGCAAAAGAAG